>NZ_JBJYZK010000001.1:0-819441 GCF_048654275.1 Candidatus Pseudomonas auctus
GGCGTTGAGCTAACCAATACTAATTGCCCGTGAGGCTTGACCATATAACACCCAAGCAATCTGTAGACTCGAAAGAGACCAGATTGCGGTGTGTGAAGACGCAATGAACCGAAAGTTCGATGCTCACAAAACACCTAGCTGTCACATACCCAATTTGCTGAAGCGAGGCCATCTGGTCACGAGTCAGTACCCGAATTTCTTGACGACCATAGAGCGTTGGAACCACCTGATCCCATCCCGAACTCAGAAGTGAAACGATGCATCGCCGATGGTAGTGTGGGGTTTCCCCATGTGAGAGTAGGTCATCGTCAAGATTAAATTCCGAAACCCCAATTGCGAAAGCAGTTGGGGTTTTGTTTTGCCCGCAGGAAAAGGCTCGGCCATTTCTCGATTTAGATTCTTGAGGAAGCGATGCTGCAGGCGTTTATCCAGGAGGCGTTTGCCTGATCACTTTCCTCTTGTGATACGCCATGGCTACACCGTATAAGAGCGACTTTCACTTCCGATATAAGAAAAAGGATGCACGCATGAGCAATGCCTGGAACGAGGGATATTTCACGGACGAAGGCTATACCTACAGTTATAGCCGGGAAATCAATCCGGTTTTCCAGCGTTATTGTCTGCTGTTGCGCGGCTTCGCCACGCTGGAGAGTAGCGACGGCTACCACTGTGAGCTGGGTTTTGGTCAGGGTGTTTCGATCAACATCCATGCGGCGGGTAATCCGGGCTCTTATGTCGGCACCGACTTTCACCCAGGTCAGGCGTCCCATGCCATTGCTCTGGCCAGCGACTGGGGCAGTGATGCGCGACTGTATGACGACAGCTTCGAGCAGTTGCTGGCCCGTCATGATTTGCCTCAGTTCGACAGTATCAGCCTGCATGGCATCTGGACCTGGGTCAGCCGCGATAACCACAAGTTGATCGTCGAATTCGCCCGTCGTCATCTCAAGCCTGGTGGCCTGCTGTACGTCAGCTACAACTGCTTCCCGGGCTGGTCGCCCCAGGCACCCTTGCGCCAACTGTTCAGCCTGCACGACCGTTTCGCCAGCCAGGCCTCTGCACGTCCTGATCAACGTATCGACGCTGCGCTGCAGTTTTCCGAAGCGCTGCTGGCTGCAAATCCTAAATATGCCAACTCGGCGCCAGGGTTGGACGCCAAGCTGCAGAGCATCAAAGGCCAGGATCGCCAGTACGTTGCCCATGAGTACTTCAACCGCGATTGGAACTGCATGTATTTCACCGACGTGGTGGATGCCCTGGCGCCCGCCAAACTCGACTACGCCACGACAGCCGTGCCGCTGGACTCCGTCGATCCGCTCAACCTGACCGCCGAAGGCATGGACTTTCTGGAAGGCATTGAGCACCCCGTCATGCGTGAGCAGGCGCGCGACTATTTTGTGAACCAGAGTTTCCGCCGGGACCTTTATGTGCGCGGCGCCAACAGACTATCTGCTACCGAGCACCGCGAGCGTATGCTCAGCACGCGCTTCGTCCTTTTGCAGGCAGCCGACAGCGTGCCGGCCAACGTCACCGGTCCGGCAGGCGCAGCGACGCTGCAGGCAGAGATTTATGGCCCGGTACTCGCAGCACTGGCGGATGACGCCTATGTGCCGAAGACCTTGCGGCATTTGCTGGATCTTTTGCCCTCGCTGGCCTATGGCGATGTGGAACAGGCTCTCAACGTGTTGATCGGCATGGGGGCCGTGGCGCCGTGTCAGAGCGAAGCAGCCGAAAAACTGGTGCAGGCCCGCTGCAATACCCTCAACCTGCAGCTGTGCAAGCGTTCGTTGTATGGCCACAAGATTCAGACCCTGGCGAGTCCGGTGACCGGAGGTGGGGTGACGGTCAGTCGCTTCCAGCAGTTGTTCCTGATATCGATCAAGCAGGGCAAAAAGCACCCGGCTGAATGGGCGCAGTTGGCATGGGGCATCATCGGCGGCCAGGGCGAAGGTCTCCTCAAGGACGGCAAGGCCCTGACCACCGCGGAAGAAAACCTTGCCGAATTGACCGCGCAGGCTCAAGCGTTTGCCGAGAGTACGCTGGTGATTCTCAAGGCTTTGAAAATCGTCTAGTCGAGACGAGGGACGGCAAGACACCCTCGCGTTGCCTGCCGTCGTCCGGGGCATTTCGGATTCTTGCGCAAAACCAGAGCGACAGCACCGCGGCTGACGTGCTGACAAGGACGCGCGGTCGATGTAATGCCCCGATCAAATAATAGCGGTGACGGAAACCGGACTTTCCATAGGTACTGAAGTGAAGCGTGATACTCACCTTGTAATGCTCTTGCTGTTGGTAATCGGCTGTTCCCTGGCATCGCTGACCATCTGGAAGATACTGGGCTCTCGGGATCGAGCACTGGATGAAGTCAATGTCCACGGGTTGAACCTGACGCAGGCACTTGCGACGTATTCCGAAGGCATTGTCCGGCAGAGCTCGCTGCTTCTGCTCGGACTCGTCGAACGTCTGGAAACTGAAGGCAGTGGCCCAGCGCAAATCGAACGACTCAAGACTTTGATCAACCGGCAGCGACCGCTGATGCCGCAGCTCAGTGGCATCACTATCTACGACAACAAAGGCCACTGGTTGATGTCATCCAACCGGCCGATTCCTGTCGGTGCCAACAGCAGTGACCGTGCCTATTTCATTCATCACCGTGACGATCCATCTCGCGAGCCCTTCATCGGCCCGCCCATCCGCAGTCGTTCGAATCAGGAGTGGGTGATCACGATCAGCCGGCGTTTCAATGACGATCGCGGAGAGTTTGCCGGTGTGGTGTCGGTCACCCTGGGGGTGGAAAACTTTCTGCGTCTGTTCGGCCAGCTCGATATAGGGCAGGAGGGCGCCATTGGCTTGTCCTACACCGATGGCACACTGCTGGTCCGTTACCCTTTCCGTGAACAGGACATGGGGCGCAACTTCTCCAATTCGCCGATCTATGCGAAGTACCTGGTGGACAAATCGGTTGGCACTGCATCCTTCACGTCCAGTCTCGACGGCGTGGAACGGCTCTATGCCTTTCGCAAGAGTGAAACGCTGCCGCTGATCACTACGGTTGCGCTCGGTAAGCGCGAAGCCCTGGCGGCGTGGCGATTTGAAGCGCTGTTGTCGATCGGTGTGGTTACCACATTGCTGGGTCTCACCGGTGTTATCGGCTGGTTTTTGATTCTGGATATTCGTCGCCGGACGCAGGTGGAAGGTGAGTTGCGCGATACTCAACAACAGCTGCTCGGCACGAACCGGCAACTTGAGCTGTTGGCAATGAAGGATGCGCTGACAGGCCTGGCCAATCGGCGATGTTTCGATCAGACCCTGGCGATGGAAGCGCGCCGGGCGAAGCGTGACGCAACTTCGTTGGCGTTGCTGATGATTGATCTCGACTATTTCAAACTGTTCAACGACGCCGAAGGGCACATTGCCGGCGATGCCTGCCTGCAGCAGGTGGCCAAGGTGCTTGAGACCTGCGTGCGCAGACCATCGGACCTGGTGGCGCGTTACGGGGGGGAAGAAATGGCGGTGATCATGCCCGATACCGACAGTGACGGCGCAGCGGTCGTGGCGCAAATGATCCTGAAACGCTTGGCGCAAGAGCCTATCGCTCACCGGACCAGTCCATTCGGCCGAGTGAGTGTGAGTATCGGCATCGCGGCCGCCACCGGATCGCAACTGGACACGATACAAGGCCTGATCGCTGCGGCAGATCAGGCGCTGTATCAAGCCAAAGGGGCGGGCCGCAATCAGCTCGCCAAAAGTGTCGCCAGCGAGAGCTACTCTCCGTACACCGGGTAATCCACATAGCCTTCGGCATGGCCGCCATACACCGTGGCCGGGTTCAGCGAATTCAGCGGCCAGCCATTGGCGATGCGCGCGGGCAGGTCCGGGTTGGCCATGAACGGGCGACCGAAAGCCACGAGGTCCGCCAGTCCGGATTCAAGCAACCGCGCACCGCTTTCGGCGTTGTAGCGGCCCGCGTAGATGATCGCGCCGCTGAAGGTGTCGCGTACTGCTCGACGGAAGGTTTCCGGCATTACTGGCGCGTCGTCCCAGTCGGCTTCGGCGATGGACAGGTAGGCGATGCCGACGTCTTGCAGCACCTTGATCGCTTCGATGTAGGTGGTGTGAGGGTCTTCCTCGACCATACCCAGATAAGTCCGGGCTTCATCGGTGGTGGTGAACAGAGGCGCGAAGCGCACGCCGACCTTTTCCTTGCCGATGCATTCGGCGACGCCGCCCACCACTTCGCGCAGAAAGCGCAGACGGTTATGCAGCGAACCGCCGTATTGATCGGTGCGCAGATTGCTGTGGGCGGAGATGAACTGGTTCACCAGATAACCATTGGCACAATGCAGTTCGATACCGTCGAAACCGGCGTCCATGGCATTGCGCGCCGCCTGGATGTACAGCTGAACCAGTTCCTGGACTTCCTCGGTGGTCAGTGCGCGCGGTGAGGATGGCGGCACCAGAGACCCCATGCCCGGCCCGGTCTCGATGAAAACGCTGACCCGATCGGTGGCGACAGCGGAGGGCGCCACTGGCGCGGCACCATCGGGTTGCAAAGCGCTGTGCGATACGCGTCCCACGTGCCAGAGCTGGGCGAAGATCACCCCCTCTTTGGCGTGAACGGCCTCGGTGACCTTGCGCCAACCGGCAATTTGCTCAGGTGTATGAATGCCTGGAGTCCAGGCGTATCCCTGGCCACGGGGTTCGATCTGGGTGCCTTCAGTCACCAGCAAACCGGCACCGGCACGTTGCTGGTAATACTCGGCCATCAATTCATTGGCGACATTGCCCGGTTGGGTGCTGCGCTGGCGGGTGAGGGGCGGCAGGACTATGCGGTTTTTCAGAGTGTGGTGACCAAGGGTGGCCGGGGTGAAGAAACGGCTGTTGTTCATGGATGCATCCTGTCCACGGGTTTATTAGACCAGTCGACTATTTGGTGGGCGAAAAAAAGAACACCGTGCAACACGCACACGGTGTTCGGATCAAGTTGAAGGAGCGGAGTGACGCCTCAGCCGAGCAGTTTCAACAGTTGTTCGGCGACAGCCGCCGAGCTGGCAGGATTCTGGCCGGTAACCAGTTTTCCATCCGTCACGACATGAACCTGCCAATCCGCAACTTTGGAATAGCGACCGCCAAGACGCTGGAACTCGTCTTCGATCAGGAACGGCACTACGTCCGTCAAACCGACGGCTGCTTCTTCGGAATTGGTGAAACCGGTCACTTCGCGGTGCTGGATCAGCGGTTTACCGTCTGCGTCGACGACATGACGCAGCACCCCCGGCGCATGGCAGACGAAGCCATGGGGCTTGTTGCTGCGCGCGAAGGCTTCGATCAGGGCAATCGAATGCTTGTCTTCGGCCAGGTCCCAGAGCGGGCCATGGCCACCTGGATAAAACACCGCATCGAAATCTTCGGCGCGGACGTCGGCCAGGCGGCCGGTGTTCGCCAGTGCCTGCTGCGCGGTGGGGTCCTGGCGGAAACGGTCGGTTTCAGCCGTCTGAGCATCGGGCTCGTCGCTCTTCGGATCCAGCGGTGGCTGACCGCCGGCGGGCGAAACCAGGGTGACGTCGGCGCCGGCGTCCTTGAAGGCGTAGTAGGGGGCGGCGAACTCTTCGAGCCAGAAGCCGGTTTTCTTGCCGGTGTTGCCGAGTTGATCGTGGGAAGTCAAAACCATCAAGATTTTCATAGAGCACCCTGGGTTGGTCTGGCAGCGTTCATGAGCAAGGGATTCGCACAGGATCGACACCGGGAAAAGTTTGTAGGGGCGCAGCATAGTTTCCAATTAGACCAGTCGTCTAGTAATTTTTTCTTCGAAGGTTTTTCATGGACAGGTGTGGCAAACTCGCGTTCCTTTGAGATAAACGACTGGTCTATTGCCTGGTAATTCGTGCCCCATGAAACCGACCTACGACGACACCCGCCAACATTTGCTCGACACCGGCCACCGGATGATGGCCGAGAAAGGCTTCACCAGTGTTGGCCTGAACGAGATCCTGCAGACCGCCGGCGTGCCCAAGGGCTCGTTCTATCACTACTTCAAATCCAAGGAACTGTACGGCCAGGCCTTGCTCGAGGATTACTTCGTCGACTATCTGGCCGACATGGAGCGACGCCTGACGCTGCCCGGCCTGAGCGCCCACGAACGGCTGATGGATTATTGGCAAGGCTGGCAGGATCGCTGCACCCTGGAAGGCCATGGCGACGAATGCCTGGTGGTGAAACTCAGTGCCGAGGTGGCCGACCTTTCCGAAACCATGCGCCTGACCTTGCGTGATGGTGCCGAGCGAGTGGTGGCGCGCATCACCGAGTGCATCGAACAGGGCCAGATCGAAAAAAGCTTGCCTGAGGGCGATGCTCGGCAACTGGCTGAAACCCTGTATCAGCTGTGGCTGGGGGCCAGTCTGCTGAACAAACTGCAACGCACGGGGCAATCGTTGAGTACGTCTATGGCGACCACGAAGCGCCTTCTGAGCGTGTGAGAAAGCAGTAGACGCAAGCGGTCGAGAGTCAGTCGCACAAACGAATGGGAATGCCTATCAATTGCGCGGCGGGTGGTATACCATCCGCCGCGTTTTGCTGGCAGTTATCCCCTTCGTTCTGGCCTATCCGTAAGGTTTTCCCCTCATGCGTCGAACTCTGCTGTCTATCTGTGTGTTGCAAACGTTGTCTCCCTTTGCGTGGGCCGAGCCATCCGATTCAACGGTGTCAGCGCTGGAGCTGGAGGCAACCGATGTGGTCGGTACCGCGGATTACGAAAGAGCGGACGGTCCGGTACATGGATATCGCGCGACCCGTTCGGCCAGTGCCACGCGGACCGACACCTCGATCCATGAAACCCCGCAGTCGATCAGTATCGTCACTAAAGACGCGGTCGAAGACATCGGTGCTACCCGGCTGCAGGACGCACTGGATTACGCGGGCGGAGTAGGGCGAGCCAACAATTTCGGCGGCCAGGGACTGACCACGTTCACCGTGCGCGGATTTACCACCGGCGAGTTCTACCGTAATGGTTTCCCGATCAACCGCGGTTATCCGAACATGCCGGATGCCAACACCATCGAGCGTCTGGAAGTCTTGCGCGGGCCGGCGACCATGCTCTACGGCCGTGGAGATCCGGGCGGCACCTTCAATGTCGTTTCCAAACAACCGTTGCCCGAGCGTACGGTCACACTCGGCAGCCAGTTGAATGACCAAGGCATGCGGCGGGGTACGCTGGATGCTTCCGGCCCGCTTGATGAAGAGGGACGTCTGGCCTATCGCCTGAACGTGGTGGGCGAGGGCGGCGATACCTTCCGCGATCACGTCGAAACCGAACGCTACGGCGTGACCCCCGTGCTGACCTGGCAAGCCAGCGATGACACCCGAGTGATCTTCGAGGGCGACTTCATGCGCAACAACCATCCGCTGGACCGGGGCGCGACGCGTTATCCACGGCAGATCGGCACCGCTTCCCGCGACACCTTCTTCGGTGAACCGGACGCTGGCAAGTTGCACAACGACAACAACATGGCGCAATTGCGCTTCGAGCATGTGCTCAATGAAGACTGGACGCTTTGCGGTGGCTTCCAGTGGCTCGACGGTACCTTGCAGGGCAATGCCATTGAAGCCAACGGCATTGCCGCCGACGGCCGGACCCTGGGACGAAATTTCAACTACCGCAAGCTGGAGTGGACGGACAAGGACACCCAACTCAACCTGACCGGTCACTTCTCCACCGGCGGCCTGCAGCACACATTGCTGACCGGTATCGAATACGAAGATTACGACTACCAGTCGATCATCCAGCGCTCCAGCGGCGCGGTGAGTGCCTATCCGATCAATATCTTCAATCCGGTGTATGGGCAGCCCCGTCCGGCACTGACGCGCACCCCGACCCACGACAAGGAAAATCTCAAGACCTACGCCGCGTTCGTACAGGACCAGGTGGCCCTGACCGATCGGCTGAAAGTCCTGGCCGGCGCACGTTTCGAACGCTTCGAACACGACTACGAAACCTACGTGCCCGGCGGCAAGAACTGGCAGGCCAGTGACAATGCCGTCACGCCCCGCGTCGGTGTGTCCTACGACCTGACTGATACCCTCGCGGTCTACGCGGACACTGCGCGTTCCTTCAAGCCCAACACCGGCGCAAGTCGCCAGGGCGGCGGCTTCGAACCGGAGAAAGGCAAGTCTTGGGAGATGGGCGTCAAATGGGAAGCGCTGGATCATCAGTTGAGCGTCGACGCGGCGATCTATCAGATTGAAAAGCGCAATGTCCTGACCACTGACCCGGTGGACTCGACTTTCAGCGTGGCTGCCGGGGAAGTGCGCAGCCGAGGATTTGACCTCAATGTTGCCGGCAACCTGACCCCCGAGTGGGGTGTCATCGGGGGGTACGCCTACGTCGATGCCGAGGTGACCAAGGACAACGTGATCCGCTCCGGCACGCGACTGATGAACATCCCGAAAAACAGCTTCAGCCTGCTCAACGTCTATGAGTTCCAGGACGGTGCCCTCAGTGGTCTGGGTCTGGGGACAGGCGTCAAATATGTCGATGAGCGCGCGGGTCAAACGGCCAACACTGCATTTTCGATGGGGAGCTACACCGTTGTCGACCTGCTCAGCTACTACAAGGTCAATGACAAGTTACGTCTCAATCTCGACCTGAAGAACCTGTTTGACCGGGACTACGACGAGGGCGCATTCGGTAACGTCTACGCCTATCCAGGGGCACCGAGAACGGTGCAGGTCGGCATTTCCTACACGTTGTAGTCCGATCGGGTCTGAAATCCATCATCGGGGGCAGCGGCCCCCGATGACTGTGAGGCTCAGCCGGTCACACATCCTTGCGGAGTCTTTCCGGCAAAACTGTCCACCAGGCTCGCCACAACCATCTCGCCCATGCGGGTGCGGGTCTGCAGGGTCGCGCTGGCGCGATGTGGTTGCAGCACCACTTGTTCCTGGGCAAACAAGGCTTCAGGCACGTTAGGCTCGTCGACGAAAACATCCAGTGCCGCACCCGCGATCTCGCCAGCCGTCAGGGCCGCCACCAGATCGGTTTCGTTGACCAGTTTTCCTCGGGCGACGTTGATCAGGTAGCCGCCCTTGCCCAGAGCCTGCAGCACGGAGGCATCGATGATGGCCTCGGCCTTGTCGGCGGCTGCCGCGAGAATCAGGGCATCACTGTCGCGGGCCAGTTGCTTGAGGTCGGCGATGAAGGTGTGGCTGACATCGCTCATCGGTTGCAGATCGGTGTAGCTGATCGGACAGCTAAACGCGGCTGCCCGGGTGGCGACCGCTCGGCCGACCCGGCCCATGCCGACGATGCCGATACGCATGCCGGACACTTGCCGCGCCAAAGGCAGCGGTGCCAATGGGGTCGGGCTTTGCGGCCACTGGCCCGAGCGCACGTAACGGTCACTGGTACACAGCCCACGACACACGGCGATCAGCAAACCGATGGCCAGGTCGGCCACGTCTTCGGTCAGTGCGCCGATGGTCGCCGTCACGCGGATCCCGCGATCCCGGGCGTAGGCCAGGTCGACCGCATCGGTGCCGACACCGTTGACCGCCACCACTTCCAGTTTGGGCAGTTGCGCCATCAGCGCCTGACTGATGCCCGTGTGACCACCGGTGATCACGCCGCGAATGTTGGCGCCGTGTTCCTGCAAATATGCCGCTTTGTCGGCCTGCTCGAAATAACGCCTGATCGTGAACAGCTCGCCGAGACGGGCATTGATTTCCGGAATCAGGATCGGGCTCAACTGCAAGACTTCTGGCTTCATGTAAACCTCACTTACGCAATAAAAAAGCCGGCTCAACCGCGGCCGGCAAACGGCATGGCGGTGGCCATGACGGTCATGTTCAGGACGTTGGCCGACAGGGGCAGACCGGCGATGTAGCGCACGGCGTCGGCGACATGTTTGACGTCGACCATCGGCTCCACGGCGATGCTGCCGTTGGCCTGGCGCACGCCTTTGGTCATGCGCACCGACATTTCGGTCAAGGCATTGCCGATGTCGATCTGGCTGCAGGCGATATTGAATTCCCGACCATCCAGCGCCAGTGACTTGGTCAGCCCCAGCACCGCGTGTTTGCTGGCGGTGTATGCGCTGCTGAAAGGACGGGGGGTGTGGGCCGAAATCGAACCGTTATTGATGATGCGGCCACCCTGTGGCTGTTGCCGGCGCATGAGCCCGAACGCGCCACGGGCACAGAGGAAAACGCCATTGAGGTTGGTGTCGATCACGTTTCGCCACTGCTCGAACGTCAGTTCGTCCAGCGGCACGGCGGGGGCATTGACCCCGGCGTTGTTGAAGACCACGTCCAGGCGTCCGTAGACTTCGGCAATGGTTGCAAACAGCTGATCGACACTGGCGGTGTCGCGTACATCGGTAGGCACCGCCAGCGCTTCGCGGCCTTCGCTGGCCGCCAGATCGACCAACGCCTGCAAGGGTTCGGGCCGGCGCCCGGCCAGCACCAGGGTGTAACCGTCGGCCAGCAGGCCCAGGGCTACGGAACGGCCGATCCCGCTGCCGGCGCCGGTCACCAGGGCAACTTTCAAGGATTGAGTGTCAGACATCTTGTTGTTCTCCTTTTTTCCAATCACTTAAGGACAGCCTCAAGGCCGGGGGCCGACGCGCATTTCAAGTTGGCCAATGCCGTCGATCCCGGCGCTGATGACGTCGCCGGGTTGCAAGACATCGACGCCGGCGGGGCTGCCGGTCATGATCAGGTCGCCGGCCTTGAGTGTTACGGATTGCGAGATACGGCTGATGACTTCACTCACCGACCAGATCTGGCTGTCGAGACGATCGCGCTGGCGTTCTTCACCGTTCACGCTCAACCATAATTCCCCTTCGAGCCGACCGGTCCGGGTGACCGGCACAATGGCGGTCATCGGTGCGGCGCCGTCAAACACCTTGGCACCTTCCCATGGCAAGCCGTCGCGCTTGGCCAGGCGCTGTACGTCACGACGGGTCAGATCCAGGCCGGCGGCGTAGCCCCAGACATAGGCCAGCGCCTGGCTCTCTGGGATCTGCGCGCCGCCTTCGCCGATGGCCACGACCAGCTCGATTTCATGGGCAAACTCTTCGGTCAGTGACGGGAAGATCACTTCGCCGGCAGCGTCCACCACGCTGCTTGCCGGTTTCATGAAGAACACCGGTGGCTGGCGCGGCTGGCCCAGGGTGTCCGGCCACGGGTAGTTGCGGCCGACGCAGAACACGCGTCCGACGGGAAAGCGTTGCTCGCTGCCGACAATCGGCAAGGTCACTGGCAGATCCGGGGTAAAGACGTATTCGGTCATGTTCATCCTGCTGGAAGTCCTGTGTGAGAGTGCAGCGTACGGCGGCAATCGCTGGCGAAGTTGGACGAAAGCCGCCTCCAATTGGAGAAAACAGTTGTTCTGGCTTCAGCGTGTTTTCAACTCGATGCGGTACAGGCGACCGAGCAACAATGAGTAGGAGAGGGTGCCGATCAGCGCCACGGCACCGATGAACCAGAACGCCCAGGCGAACGAGCCGGTGGCGTGGACGATGGCGCCGATCACGATCGGGGTCACAATGCCGCCAATGTTGGCGGCCAGGCTGGTAATCCCGCCGGTGAGTCCGATCAGTTCCTTGGGCGCCACCTCCGACACCGCCGCCCACGAGGACGACGCGATGCCCTGAGCGAAAAAGGCAATGGTCAGCACGGCGATGCAGATGACGTTCGAGTCGGTGAAGTTCACCAGCACGATCGACATGCCCAGCATCGACCCGACTACCAGCGGCAGTTTCCGAGCGAAGGACATTGAATAGCCACGACGGATCAACAGGTCGGACACGATGCCGGCGAGCAGGATGCCGACCGTTGCGCCCACGAAGGGCATCACGGCGAAGATCCCGGCCTTGATCGTGGTCAGATGGCGTTCCTCAATCAGATAGGTCGGGAACCAGGTGAGGAAGAAGTACAGCGCCGAGGTGCTGGCGAACTTGCCGATGCAAATGGCCCAGACCTGGCGATAGCTGAACAACTCGGCGATCTGCCGCCAGTTGAAACGAGTGCGTTCCTGGCTGCTCTTGACCAGCCCGCCGCCGGCCTCGATGTATTTCAACTCTTCCTTGCTGACTTTCTTGCAGTTCAGCGGATCGCGATACAGATACAGCCACAGCACACCGAAGACGATGCCGAGCGCGCCGGTGCTGTAGAAGACATGGCGCCAGTCAAAGGTTGTGGCCAGCCACAGCAGGGCGCCGGTAAACAGTGCCGTGCCCAGGTACTGCCCGCAGACGTAAATGCTGCTGGCAAGGCCCCGTTCCCGCGCCGGGAACCACACAGTCACCGCACGGCTGTTGGCCGGAAATGCCGGCGCTTCCATCGCCCCGACGGCCAGGCGCAGACCGAACAGCGAAGCGAATCCCGTGGCGAAGCCTTGAAACACCGTGACGGTCGACCAACTGATCAGTGAAACCCCGTAGGTGAAGCGTGAGCCGAAGCGGTCGGCGATAAATCCGGCCGGCACCAGAGCGAGTGCGTAGGTCCAGGCAAAGGCAGAGAAGATCAGCCCCATTTCAATCTTGTCCAGGCCCAGGTCCTTGGCCATGAACGGGGCGGCGATCGAGATGTTCACCCGGTCGATGTAATTGATGATCGTCGCAATCAGCAGCAGCGAGAGCATGAACCAGCGTCGCCGCGTCGGCAGTCGCCGGGATGACACGGCGTCCCTGTCGGCGGCAATCAAGGGGGGCGCGGTGGTTTGAGAGGTGTGCGAATTCGACATGAGTGGACCTCGTTATTGTTAGAAGTGTCGAGTTGTTTGCGGACAGCCGACGCCGTTGCCCGCTGTCCGCAGGCAAGGCAATCGAAGTTGAAACGATTGGCACAAACGGCCAGGGTCAGACGTTCAGGGACGTCTTCCGGCTGGCATCGTCGGTAAAGGATGGGGAGGGGCGGCGGGGAGCAATAGCGGATTCATGACGTGCGCACCTTCTGTTGTTTTTGAAAGAGGTTGGGCGTGGGAAATACAGTGGTCGTACAACCTCTTGAAATCAATCAAGGTGTTAGATCATTTTTTCCGGAGAAGGGCGCGTCGGATAAACCTGTCCAAAAAAGTCCACACAGTGAATTTTCCAGATGCTCTCTGGTTTGTTTTTTATCCGACTGTTTTTAAACGAAAAAAACGCTGACTTTGCGGTCGCGTTTTTTGGACAGTGATCATTGGCAGCGGCGGTGTATAAAAAACACTGAGTTCGGTGTCATCGTATGACTGCTTGAAGGGCCGGCGCCGAACCTTCAAGATGAACCACGCCGATTACTCGGTAACGCCAGGAAAACCTGCCCAAGTACCTGTCGAGGATGCTCAACAAATGACGTCACAATGCCGTGTGCCCACCTACGTCATGCAGCAACGCAGCGAGATGATGGATTTCTACATTCGTGACAAAAAAGGTCGCCGCGCCGAGACCAGCCCGCATCGACACGAATACTTCCAGATCCAGATCAACCTCGGCGGCGACACGGTGCAGCACATTGGCAACGCGGTTCGTCCGTTTCCGCGTAACGCACTGGCATTCATCCTGCCGCACCGTGTGCACGTGATCCCGCATCCGGCGGACAGCAATTTCATGGTGATCAACTTTTCCCAGACCTTTCTGTTGCCGCATTTGCAGTGCGACCCGATGGATCTGGAGGAGGTATCGATTCTCCTGGCGCCCGAACTGTCGCCGTTTCGCTTTCAAGAGCATCTGGATTTCATACTGGGGGATGAGGACTTCAACGAGGTCTGTGGCTTGATCGAACAGATGCGCGGCCTGGACGAGAATCGTCAGTTCGGTACACGCGAAGTGCTCAAGGGATTGCTGCTGCAACTGGTAGGCAAGGTGTGCGTCCTGTATGCCGAACCGCTCAAGCGCCTGGCAGAAGAGAATGCCGCACAAGCCAGTCGGCGGGATGCACTGAGCCGGATGTTCGAATATTTGCGCAAGAACATTGCCGACCCCGATCTCAATCTGATCAAGGTGGCGGCGGCGACCTATCTGTCACCAACCTATCTCACGCACTGGCTGCGCAAGGAAATCGGCAAGACCTTCACCGAGCTGGTGCTGGAGCGCAGAATGCACGCGGCGCGCAATTACCTGCTCAATGGAACCCGGCCAGTGGGCGAGGTGGCGAGGCTGTGCGGCTTTGCAGATGAAGCTTATTTCTCCCGACGTTTTCGCCAGATCCACGGCCAGCCACCTGGACAGTTCCGCCGTCGGCAACTGGACCCCGACACCCCGCAGTCACCTGTAGAGGCCTGATCGGCTAATGCGACGAGACATAATCCGAGGCCGACGTCGGGGCAGGCAACGCGTACGTTGCCTTCATCCACTCAATCTCCGCTTGCGGCGTTCGGCCGAAAAAACGTTTGAACTCGCGGCTGAACTGCGAAGCGCTTTCATAGCCGACACTGAACGCCGCCGCTGACGCAGTCATGGCGTGGCGCAACATCAGCAGACGCGCCTGATGCAGACGTGTCGACTTCAGGTATTGCATGGGCGAGGCGTCCGTCACGCTGCGAAAATGCAGGTGAAAACTGGGCACGCTCATGCTCGCTTCGCGGGCCAGTTGCTCGACGTCCAGGCGCTCCTGATAGCTGCTGTGGATCTTGCGGATCGCCCGCGTCACCTTGCCGAAGTGCCCTTGCCGATTGAGTGCGGCGCGCATCGAGCCGCCTTGTTCGCCGGTCAGGATGCGGTAGTAGATTTCCCGCAACAGCGACGGCCCCAATATCTGCGCCTCACCCGCAATACTCATGGCTTCGAGAAAGCGCAGTGTCGATGCGCGCAGGCGGTCGTCCATCGGCGAGGCGAACATGCCTTTTGGTTGAGCATCGCTCGGGCCGTGAACCTCATCCACTTGCTGCATCAACTCGCTGGCCACCTGGAAATCGAGTTGCATATAGATCGCGAGCATTGGCTCGTCTTCAGAGGCGTCGGTCTCCATGGTGAAGGGGATCGGAACCGACACCACCAGGTAATGCTGGGCGTCATAGACGTAAACGTCATCGCCCAGATACCCGCGTTTCTGTCCCTGACAGAGAATCACGATGCCGGGGTCGTACAGCACCGGCGTGCGGGTCAGTGGTCGGTTCGAGCGCAGGAAGCGCACGCCCTCCAACGCACTGAGGTTATAGCCCTCGACCGGTGCCAGCGTCTCCATGAGCTGCACCATGCGCGACGTGCCTGGGTCGGCCTGTTTCATCGGGTTCTCTCTGTGGGCCGTTCAATGGTCGGTGGAGCGGCTCAGCGTTTCCCATTGATCGATCTCGCTGGCGGCGCGTTTCAACTTGTCGCGCACCAGGTTCAATGCATCGCTGCCCAGCAACAGATGCGCTGGCGGAGCAGGGCTGGCGATGATCTGCAACATCGCCAGCGCCGCTTTGCGCGGATCACCGAGTTGCTTGCCGCTTTTGTCTTCGCGGGCCTTGCGCACCGGATCGAAACTGGCGTCATAGTCGGCGATGCTGCGCGGCGTGCGCTGCATCGAACGACCGGCCCAGTCGGTTCGAAATGAACCCGGTGCGACGGCGGTCACGAAGATATTGAACGGCGCCAGTTCCTTGCTCAGGGTATCGGAGATGCCTTCGAGCGCAAACTTGCTGCCGCAGTAGTACGCGATACCCGGCATGGTGATTGTGCCGCCCATCGACGTGATATTGAGAATATGACCCGCCCGCCGCTGGCGAAAGAACGGCACAAACGCCTTGGTCACCGCGACCGCGCCGAACACATTCACGTCGAACTGGCGGCGCATGTCCTCCAGTGGCGATTCTTCGAAAATGCCTTCGTGGCCGTAGCCGGCGTTGTTGACCAGCACATCGACCGGACCGTGGGTCGCTTCGACGGTCGCCACGACGCCTTCGATGCGGTCGAAGTCCGTGACATCCAGCAGCACGCCGTACGCGTTGCCGCTGGACAGCGCCTGAAAGGCTTGCAGGTCGGCTTCGTTGCGGACGGTACCGATGACGCGGTGGCCGGCAGCCAGCGCTTCCTTGGCCAGCGCGTGGCCGAAGCCGCTGCTGACGCCGGTGATGAAGAGGGTTTTGGTGGTGGTCATGACGGGCTCCAGTGAATGCGGTTTCAGCTCATGGTATCCATCGAAGAAACACTCACCTATGTCGGTTTGTCTTTGATCATTGCCTATTCCTATCAACGGGGCGAGATGACGGCCGATGAACTTTTTGCGTAGCTCCAGGCATCCAGGCTGGAACAGACCGCAACCGCTGATATCCTGCGCAACAACCGCCGATGAGCCAGGACGAAATGAAGACATCAACCCGTTGGCCCGCAGACGATAACGAGTTGGCGCAATTGCGCGCGTTCAACCGCAAGCTTGCCCGGCTGCCGCGCTTTCGTATCCGCAATCGCATCACGCCACGGGCGATTCAGTTGCTGTTGCGACTAAGCCAATTGGGCGGCGCAAGAAAGTTGCTCAAGCACGGGCTCGAGGCCGAGCGAAAAGTGGTGGGTGTCGACGGCGCATCAGTGCCGGTGCGGATTATTCGGCCAAAGACAAAGGCCAAAGGCGTGGTGCTGGATTTTCATGGTGGCGGCTGGGTCATCGGCAACGCGCAGATGAACGACCCCCTCAACGTTGCCATGGTGAAAGCCTGCGACGTAGCAGTGATTTCGGTCGACTATCGGCTTGTGGTCTCGACTCCGATCGAGGGCACCATGCAGGACTGCCTCACGGCGGCCCGCTGGCTGCTGAGCGATGACTGCCGCGAGTTTGCGAACCTGCCCGTCATCGTCGTGGGCGAGTCGGCAGGCGGCCACCTCGCCGCCGCGACCCTGCTGCAACTCAAACAGTGGCCGGACCTGCTCGAACGGGTGAGCGGGGCGCTGCTGTATTACGGCGTCTACGACCTTACCGGAACCCCCAGCGTACGCAGCGCCGGGCCCGATACCTTGCTGCTGGACGGGCCGGGGATGGTTGAAGCGCTGCAAATGCTCACTCCGGGATTGAACGAGGAAGAACGCCGGCAGGCGCCGTTGTCACCGCTGTACGGTGACTTCACCGGTTTTCCGCCAGCGTTGATGTTCGCTGCGGAACTGGATCCGCTCAGGGATGACACGCTTGAGTTGGCTGAACGTTGGGGCAGAGCGGCGGAAGTGGAGGTGCACCTGTTGCCGGAAACCGCACATGGTGTGATTCATTTTCCGCTGGGGTTGGCGGGGAGGGTGCTCGGGTATAGTCGTGCGTGGGTTGCGGGGCGGCTTGTTGAGGGGTGAGCCATCGACCCTCACTCAGCCGCCACCTTGAATTGCTCGAGAATAAGTTCAGCCAAAGTCCGTACAGGTTCGGTGAAACTTCGCCGAGGCCTGTGCACCAGTCCGATATCACGATGGAAAGTATGCTGGCCCAGATCGAGCGCCCGCACCCCTGACGGCCATTGCTGATGGGTGGCCGTCTGCGGCACGAGCGCGACCCCTACGCCATTCTCCACCAGCCTGATGATGGCCTCCAGCTCATCCAGCTCAGAGACTTCACGCAAAGTGAAATGCATCTGTCGCAGGAAACGATCGACCTGCCTGCCGCCGAATGAAGAGCGGTCATAGCGAATGAACGGCAGGCTTGAGAGCAGTTCGATCCAGTCTTCTCCCGGTACGTCCTTGGGCACGATCAGACGGTAGGGTTCAAGCGCCAGTGTGGTCCAGCGCAGATCGCTTTGAAGCGAGAAGGGCGGCCGAATGATCGCCGCCATGTCGATTTCGCCAGTATCCACCAGGTTCACCAGCTCCATGGAAAGACCGGGCACGACACGCGTTCGGCATTCCGGGCACTGCTGGTGAAACCTGGCGAGTGCGTCCGGGAGAAACGATCGCTGGACTGAGGCGATTGCGCCGACGTTGACCAGAATGCTGGTGGAAAGACCGACGGTGGTCGATCCCAGGTTGTCGTAAAGACGAAGCAGCTCCTGCGCCTGAAGCAGGACTTGCTGGCCCATCCTGTTGAGGTGGGCCGAGCGTCCTTTTCTGTCGAATATTTCAAAGCCAAGCTCGGCTTCCAGACGTTGAATCTGGGCGCTCACCGCTGCCTGGGTGAGGCCGATCCGGTTGCCGGCCGCAGCGAAAGTGCCTTCCCGGGCGACGGCAATGAGGGTCTTGAGTTCTTTGATCATTCACAAATATTAGTTGTGTTTCTGAGAAATATATATTGATTTTTTTGCTGTCAGTGTCGCCCTACGATGTGCTCATCAACCACAAAAAACGTATCGGAGTCCTGATGAGCCTTTCACCCTTTCACCTCGCCATCCCCGTTTACAACCTGGCCGCAGCCCGCACTTTTTACGGTGAAGTCTTCGGCCTGGAAGAGGGGCGTTCCAGCAACCAGTGGGTCGACTTCAACTTTTACGGGCACCAACTGGTGATTCACGAGCACCCGAAAACCGCGTCTCAGGAAAGCGTTCACAGCAACCCGGTCGACGGGCACGACGTTCCTGTTCCTCACTTCGGCATCATCCTGGGATGGGAAGAGTGGGAAGCGCTGGCAGAGCGCCTCAAGTCTTTCGGTACCGAATTTGTGATCAAACCTTACATTCGATTCAAAGGACAGGTTGGCGAGCAAGCCACCATGTTCCTGTTCGACCCTTGCGGCAATGCCCTCGAATTCAAGGCCTTCAAGGATATGCGCCAGCTCTTCGCCAAGTAAGAAACGCAATGGCACAACGGCGTTGTGCCATTTGATCTCAAGTGAGCTGGAAGCTCATGACTCTAGCAACTGCCGAATTGATGCAGTCCTTTCATTCCAACAAGAAGGCTAGACATGAAACGTATTCCCCTGGTGTGGCAAATCGTTGCCGGGCTGTTGCTTGGCGTGCTCGTTGGTTGGTACTTCAACACCCATCCGCAGTATCAGTCGTGGGTCAGTGCGGAGATCCTGAAACCGCTTGGCGATATCTTCATCAAGATGATGAAGATGGTGGTCGTGCCTATCGTGTTCTGTTGCATGATCCTGGGTATCGCCGGAGGCGGAGACAACAAGTCGTTCGGCCGGATGGGCATCAAGTCGCTTGGCTATTTCTTTGCGATCACCGGCCTGGCCATCGTGATCGGCCTGTGTTTCGCGAACCTCTTCGAACCCGGTACGGGCACCGATATTTCGGGCATCGCACACGGTACTGCCGCCATCACGATGGAGCCTTCGAAGGGCGCGCTCGTGATTATGCAAAACATCGTTCCGGATAACGTTCTGGTGGCGATGTCCGAGGCGAAGCTTCTTTCGGTCCTGTTCTTCGCGGTGTTGTTCGGTGTCGCGCTGAACGCATTGCCCAAGGAAAAAAGTGCACCTGTGGTTGCGCTGGTCCAAGGCATTTCGGATGCGATGTTCAGGATCGTCTCGATCGTCATGGCCTATGCCCCGATAGGGGTGTTCGGCATGATCGGTGCGACCGTCGCGACCTTCGGTTTTGCCTCGTTGTTGCCCCTGCTCAAGTTGATTGGTGTGGTTTATCTGGCGCTGATCGTCTTCGCATTGGTAGTGCTCGGAGGAATCAGTTACCTGATCGGCGAGAACATCTTCAAGTTGATCAGGTATTTCCGCGACGAGTTGATTCTTGCGTTCTCCAGTGCTGCCTCTGCAGCGGTCATGCCGCAGTTGATGAGCAAGCTGGAGAACTACGGGGTGCCACGGCGTATTGTCAGTTTTGTGGTGCCAGTGGGGTACGCGTTCAACCTCGATGGCGCGTCGATCTTCCTCGGCGTGGCGACAATTTTCATCGCCCAGCTTTATGGAATCGATCTGTCGCTTTCTCAGGAAATTCTGCTGGTGGTGACCATGGTGCTGACCTCTAAAGGTGCTGCCGGGGTGCCTGGATTCGCCATCGTCATCCTGTCGGCCACGTTGGCGTCTGCCGGTCTCCCGCTGGAGGGCGTGGCACTGATCGCCGGTATCTTCAGGATTATCGACAGCGGCACCACCACCCTGAATGTGTTGGGCAATGCGATTGCGCCCCTGGTGATCGCCAAGTGGGAGAGGGTGACTCTTGAGTCTTCGCGTAC
The DNA here is from genome assembly GCF_048654275.1 of Candidatus Pseudomonas auctus. Classification (NCBI taxonomy): domain Bacteria; kingdom Pseudomonadati; phylum Pseudomonadota; class Gammaproteobacteria; order Pseudomonadales; family Pseudomonadaceae; genus Pseudomonas; species Candidatus Pseudomonas auctus. The sequence goes on from NZ_JBJYZK010000001.1 coordinate 20,001, forward strand.
CCGCCCGGACGTACAAAAGGCCTGACGATCACAAGGAGCACTGACGGCGCTGCACGAGTAAACGCCTGCTGATGTACAGGCGATTTTTTTCATCAAGTTACTAGACGACCGGTCTGATATTGAAGGTATGCAACATGATTGATAACAGTCGCAACACGGATCTTTTTTCTCCCATGCAAATGGGCGCCCTGCAATTGGCCAACCGGATTGTCATGGCGCCCGTGACTCGCAGCCGGATGGCTGAAGACGGTGTTCCGAACGAACTGCACGCTACTTACTACGCACAGCGCGCGACTGCCGGCTTGATCATTGCCGAAGCTACAAACATTTCGGCGCAGGGGCGCGGCTACGCCATGACGCCGGGGATCTGGTCGGACGCGCAGGTGGCGGGCTGGAGAAAAGTCACGGACGCCGTCCATGCCGCAGGTGGCAGGATTGTCAGCCAGTTGTGGCACGTGGGGCGTTTTTCCAGCGTCGAGTTACAGCCCGACGGTGCCGCTCCCGTTGCGCCCTCGGCGATCAAGGCAGAAGGCAGCACCTACACCGAGAACGGCTTTGTCGAAGTGTCGACGCCCCGGGCGCTGGAGATGTCGGAGATTCCCGGCATCATTGAGCAATACAAGCGCGCCGCTGAAAATGCCAAGCGTGCCGGTTTCGATGGCGTGGAGGTTCATTCGGCGAACAGCTATCTGCTCGACCAGTTTCTGCGTGACTCGACCAATCAGCGTACTGACCGGTACGGCGGCACCATTGAGAACCGCGCCCGACTGACGCTTGAAGTCACTGAAGCGGTGATTTCGATCTGGGGCAGTGACCGCGTCGGCATTCGCCTTTCGCCGGTCACGCCCGATGCCGGAAACACGCCTCCCGACAGCAATGTCATGGCGACTTACGGATATCTGATTCAGCAGCTCAACCGACTCAATCTGGCCTATCTGCACTTCGTCGAAGGCGCCACCGCGACCTCGCGTACGGTTCCTGATGGCGTTGATCTGGATGCATTGAGCGCGCAGTTCGAAGGCCCCTTCATCGGCAATAACAACTACGACCTCGAGATGGCATTGAAGCGCCGGGCGCAGGGCCGGATTGACGCGGTGGCGTTCGGGCGCCTGTTCATTTCCAACCCCGACCTCGTGGAGCGCCTGCGTCGGGGCACCGAACTGACCATCGCGCCACGCGAGAGCTACTACGGCGGCGGCGCCAAGGGCTACACCGACTGGCCAACGGCTGACCATTGATTTGTGCGCCCTGAACCGGATCGGCGCAGGGCGGATTGATTGAAAAAACATTCACAGCAAACAGGAGTTCATCATGAGTCATCCAACTTACGTGCAGGAATACAACGCAATCGTCGAAGTGCTCAGCCAGTACAACGAAGGTGGAGCAAAGGCTGACAGCGCCTTGATGAAGCCCGCGTTCAATGCGCAGGCGACCATGTTCGGGGTTGACGACGGCAAGCTCGTCGGCGGCGCGATCCAGAATCTGTATGACGTCATCGACAGCGCGTTTCGTCCATCCCCCGAAGCCGAAGCCGCCATCGTTCGCATCGACATCGTCGGCACGGCCGCGAGTGCCCGGGTCGATACCGACAACGTGTCGGGGTTCCGTTTCACCGACTTCTTCAACCTGCTGAAGGTAGACGGCAAGTGGACGATCGTCAGCAAGATCTACCACACCCACCCGAGCACCTGAGCCTTCGTCTTCTGCCCCGGCAGTACCGGGGCAGCACCGTTTACGCCTGATCCATCGCCTCGGTCAGCCCCTGATCCTCACCCAGAAACCCGCCACTCTGATGCTGCCAAAGCCGCGCATAGGTGCCGTTCTTGGCCAGCAGTTCGGTGTGGGTGCCTTGCTCGATGATGCGCCCTTCATCCATGACAATCAGTCGATCCATCGCCGCAATCGTCGACAGTCGATGCGCAATCGCGATCACGGTCTTGCCCTGCATCATTTCATCGAGGCTTTCCTGAATGGCGACTTCGACTTCGGAATCCAGGGCGCTTGTCGCTTCGTCCAGTAGAAGGATCGGCGCGTTTTTGAGCATCACCCGGGCAATGGCAATGCGTTGGCGCTGGCCACCGGAAAGCTTGATGCCGCGTTCGCCCACCAGCGTGTCATAGCCGGTGTGGCCCTGACGGTCGCTGAGCTGGTTGATGAAGCCGTCGGCTTGGGCATTGGCCGCCGCACGCTGGATCTGTTCGTCGGTGGCGTCCGGTCGGCCGTAGGCAATGTTGTCGCGAATGGAGCGGTGCAGCAGGGAGGTGTCCTGAGTGACCATGCCGATCGCGCTGCGCAGACTGTCCTGGGTTACTTGCGCGATGTTCTGGCCGTCGATGCGAATCTCGCCGCGATCCACGTCATAGAAGCGCAGCAGCAGGTTGATAAGTGTGGATTTGCCGGCGCCGGAGCGGCCCACCAGACCGATTTTTTCCCCCGGTCGGATGCTCAGGCTCAAGCCGTCGAGCACCTGGCGTTCGCCGTTGTAATTGAAGCTCACGTTGTCGAATTCCACGGCGCCGCCGGAAGGCACCAATACGCCGGCGTCCGGCGCATCCTGCACCTTGGGGCCACGGGTCAGGGTGCCCATGCCGTCCTGCACCGTGCCGATGTTTTCGAACAGCGACGTCATCTGCCACATGATCCAGTGCGACATACCGTTGATGCGCAACGCCATGGCCGTGATCGCCGCCACGGCGCCGGTGCCGACTTCGCCCTGATGCCACAGCCACAAGGCGTAGCCGCCGGCGCCCATGATCAGCCCGACCACCAGCGCCTGATTGACGATCTCGAACTGGCTGACCAGACGCATCTGGCGGAAACCGGTCTGCTTGAAATCCTCCATCGCCGCGCGCGCAAAGTGCGCTTCACGTTTGGAGTGGGAGAACAGTTTGACGGTGGTGATGTTGGTGTAGGCGTCCGAAACCCGGCCCGTCATCGACGACCGCGCATGGGCCTGCTCTTGTCCGACCTGGCCCAGGCGCGGTACGAAATACAGCATCGCCAGCCCGAACAGCGCGACCCAGGCAATGAACGGCAGCATGAGTTTCAGGGCGAAACCGCCGGCCAGGGCGATGATCGCAATGAAATAGACGCCAATGCCCGGTGCGATCTCGATGACGGTGAACAGCACTTCGCGCACGGCCAGTGCGGTCTGCATCACCTTGGTCGTGACCCGGCCGGAAAACTCGTCGGAAAAGAATGAAAGGCTCTGCCGCAGCATCAGCCGATGAAAATCCCAGCGCAGACGCAACGGCAAATTGATCGCCAAGACCTGATGCTGAACCATGGTGCGCAGCGCCACCAGCCCGACACTGGTCAGCAGCACGAGGCCGATGCCCCAGAGCACGCGGCTCTCCTGGCCATTTGCATCACCGCCGGCCTGCCAGGTCGAGAGCAGATCCACGACCTGACCCAGAAAGGAAAACAACCAGGCTTCGTAGATCGACACACCGGCACTGAGCAGCGCCAGCGCGAGGATATAACCGCGAGCGCCGCGGGTGCAGGCCCACAGGAACCGCGCCAGACCGACCGGCGGTGGCGGCGCTTCGTCGGGCGGGAAGGGGTCGAGCCGTTGTTCAAACAGGCGAAGCATTGGGGGTCTCCGAATTCATCAGTTGCGGGATTCTGCCACTTATCGATCACATTGAGGGGCTGCAGGTTCAGTGCATGATCTTTTGAGGGAAAACCCTCATTGTTGTAACGCTGACGCCTTACTAGCATGAACTCCGACGTTGACCCACTCGATGGAGAGCACCATGGCTACCACGCAGACTGACGACAAGCGCCCAACCCCCGATCCGGCCGAGGACAACGCGTTTTTCCCCTCGCCGTACTCCCTCAGCCAGTTCACTTCGCCCAAATCCGATCTCAGTGATGCCGAGTACCCGAACCGTTACAAGGGCGGGCGCTGGAAGGTTCTGATGATCGGTGCGGACGAGCGCTATCTGTTGACCGACAACGGCACCATGTTTTCCACGGGCAATCACCCGGTTGAAACCCTGCTGCCGATGTATCACCTGGACAAGGCCGGTTTCGGCTTCGACGTCGCGACGCTGTCGGGCAATCCGGTCAAGTTCGAATTCTGGGCCATGCCCTCCGAAGACGCCGAAGTGAAGGGCTTCTACGAGCAATACCGCGATCAGTTCAAGCGTCCACTCAAGCTGTCCCACGTGATCGAAGAAGCGCTGGGCGAGGACTCGGACTACATCGGCGTGTTCATTCCCGGCGGGCACGGCGCGCTGATCGGCCTGCCGGAAAGCGAGGACGTGAAAAAGATCCTGCAATGGGCCGTCGCCAAGGACAAATTCGTCATCACTCTGTGCCACGGCCCGGCGGCGCTGCTGGCGGCCGGCCTCGGTGAAACAAAAGAGTCGTGCATTTTCAACGGTTACCGGATCTGCGCGTTTCCCGATGCCCTGGACGCGACAACCCCCGACATCGGTTACATGCCCGGCCACCTGACCTGGAAGTTCGGCGAGCAGTTGCAGGCACTCGGTGTGGAAATCACTAACCAGGACATTTCCGGGGCCACTCTCCAGGATCGCAAACTGCTGACCGGTGACAGTCCGCTGGCGGGCAACGCACTGGGCAAACTGGCGGCGGCCGCGCTCCTCAAAGAGGTGACGTCGGGGTGAGCTCCGGACCTGCCGAGGCACTCTTGCGCGCCGCCCTCGACATCGAGGCGGCGCCCACGCTAGTGGCGATCCAGAAGGCCGTTCGCGGTTTCGCCGGGGCCTATGGTTACGATCGGTTCGTCCTGTTCTCCGCCACCTCGGCGTCGGAGGACGTGGTCGAGCGCATTTACTGGGTGGAAGGCGACTGGTTTGGTGAGGGTACTGGCGTCGACGCCGAGACCTACGTTCAGCGCTGCCCCGTGACTCGCCACCTGTTGGACGCCCGCGAATCCTTCTTCTGGAGCAAGGTGCAGGAGGAGAGCGGCGAACTTTATCGGCTGGTTCGCGTGCCCAGTGGCCCTGGTGTGCATGGCTTGCAGATTCCGGTCTTCGGCCCGCAAGGGCTTGAAGGCGCCATGAGTCTTGGCGGCGAACAGATCGATGCCTCGGCGCGGGTTCGTCTGGCACTGGGCATGCTCGCCTCGGTGGCGTTTTACTCCGCCCGGCGATTGCTTGAGGCACCGCTGGACGAGGCGTCCGGCAAACTGTCGAACCGTGAGCGCGAAGTGCTGGCGTGGGTCGCCGCCGGTCGGCGGCAGGCCGACATTGCCGCCACGCTCGGCTTGTCCGGCCGTACAGTGGAAAATCACCTGCGTTCGGCCCGTCGGCATCTGGGCGTGGCAACCACCGCCCAGGCCATCAAGATTGCCATTCGCAAAGGGGAAATAAAGGGGTGAGGTTCTCACTCTGCCGGTGCCGTGCTTGAACGGTCGGGCAAAACTCCTATCATGCAAAGGGCCTGCGTCGGTGGCTTGTAACCGGCGCCGCCCCCTACGTTTTTAGAGAGATCGATCCTCGTGGAGTCTTTCCCGGACGCATTGCACGAATCCCTCACGACCCAATTCATTTTCGGTCCTTTCTGTGTCGTTCCAGGCAAACGGCTGCTGACCCGCAACGGTGTGGCGGTCGAGATCGGCGGGCGGGCACTGGATCTGTTGATCGCCTTGCTCGAGCAACCGGGACGGGTGCTGTCCAAGTACGACCTGATCGACAAGGTGTGGCCCGACAGCGTGGTGGCCGAAGGCAGCCTGCGTTTTCACATGACCGGCCTGCGGCGGATTCTCGGGGATGGCGAGGAGCAGGCGCGTTACATCGCGACCCAGGTCGGCGTGGGTTATGCCTTCGTCGCGCCGCTGGAAAGAAAACAGACCGTTGTGCAACCGGCGTCCATCGCGACCCGAGCCACTGATGGCGTTTGCAGTCTGCCGCCCCGGGCGAAACTGATCGGCCGCGAGACCGACCTGCAACTGGTCATCGACCACATGCAGCAACCGAGGCTGTTCACCATCGTCGGCCCCGGCGGCGTCGGCAAGACCAGCCTGGCCATCGAAGTGGCGCACCGCATCGCCGCCCAGGGCTATGAGCGCGTCAGCTTCGTCGATTTGGCGCAAGTGGAAGACTGCGCGCTGGTGCCGTCGGCGCTGGCCCGATCGCTGGACATCCCGGTGCAGGCGGAAGACCCGATGTTTGTACTGCTCGCGCATTTGCGTGAGCAGCGGCTGATGCTGGTGATCGACAACTGCGAACACCTGATCGACGCGGTGTCGACGCTCCTGGAGCAGATCAGCGACACCGCGCCGGAGGTCGGGGTTCTGGCCACCAGTCGCGAGCCGCTGCGGGTGCGTGGCGAATACGTGCACTGGCTCAATCCGCTGGAGTTTCCCCGTGAGCCGCAACACCTTTCCGTTCAGGAACTGCTGGCATTCCCGGCCATCAAGCTGTTTGTCGAACGCGCGTCGTCGAGCAATGCCGCGCTGTTGCTGGAAGCGGGCGGAGGGCAAATGATTGCGGACATTTGCCAGCGGCTGGAGGGCATGGCGCTGCCGATCGAACTGGCGGCGATGCGGGTCGCGAGCCACGGATTGAAGGCCACCCACGCGCTGCTCGGCGAGCGCTTCTCGCTGGGCTGGTCGGGGCGCAGAACTGCCGTGCCACGGCATCAGACCCTGCGCGCCATGCTCGACTGGAGCTATGACCTGCTGTCGCCGCAGGAGCGCCTGGCGCTGGAGCGGTTTTCGGTCTTCGTCGGGCCGTTCTCCCAGGAAGCCGCCGCTCAGGTGGTGGCCGAATCGCAACACGAGAGCGCAGCGGCGGCTGCGATTCTCGATGATCTGGTGTGCAAGGGGCTGGTCACGGTCGATCACAGCGACTCGACGGATTCGTATCGCTTGCTGGAGATGACCCGTGCCTACGCCCGGGAAAAACTGGCGGCGCGGGGAGAGGCCGAGGTCAATGCGCTGGCGTTCCGGCACGCGGCGTTTTACATGGATTTGCTCGGCCATCTGGGGACTGCGCCCGACGAAATTTTCCGCCACTCGGCGCGTCTGGCCAGCCAGTTGGGCAACGTTCGCGGTGCGCTGGAATGGAGCTTCGGGCCCCAGGGCGATCCGGGACTGGCGTTGCCGCTGGCGGCCGCGAGTGCGCCGTTGTTCCTGCATTTTTCCTTGCTGGTCGAGTGCCGCACCTGGTGCTCCCGGGCGGTGGAGCTGCTGGAACTGGGGTACTACGGCACGCCCACCGAAATGGAACTGCAAGCCGCGCTCGGTCTGGTGCTGATGTTCACCCGAGGCAACAGCGAAGCCGCCGAAAAAGCCTTGCTCCGGGCGCAGGACATCGCCGTCGCGCTGAACGACTACGGATCTCAGCTGAGGTTGCTGGGCCGCTTGCAGATTTTCTACGAACGCATCGGTGATTTCCCGTCGTCGCTGGCCTGGGCGGAGCAGGCCGCGGTGGTCGGCAACATCCTCAACGAGCCCGCCGCCATCGCGATTGCCGCATCGCTGACCGGCATCTCCCATCATCTGCTCGGCAATCAGCGTCTGGCCCGCCAGGAACTGGAAAGTTCGTTGCGCAACAGTTTGCCGTCCCATCCCAGCAACACGATTTACTACGGCTTCGATCACCGCAATCGCACGGGGCTGGCGCTGGCGCGGTCACTCTGGCTGCAGGGCTATCCCGACCAGGCCCGGCGCTTGGCCGAGCAGATCGAGGCCGAAGCATTCGCGCTGCAGCATCCGGTCACTTACTGCATCGCCATGGTCTGGATCTTGTGCATCTATATTTGGACCGGTGATCTGGCGAAGGCTACCGCGAGCCTCGAACGGTTCAGTGCTGTCGCCGAAACCAACGCACTGGGCCCCTACATTGCCGCTTGCCACGGGTTGCGCGCGGCGATCGCCATCCGCGCCGAGGCGCCGGGGGATGCAGTTGCCATGCTGGAGGAAAGTCTGGCGCGGTTGCGTGGCATGCGTTACGAACTGCTGACGACCTCATTCGAAATCGCACTGGCCGAAGGCCTGATGCTGGTGGGCCAACATTCAAAGGCAATGACCCTGGTCAACGGCACTATCGATCACTGCCGCCGAAGCGGTGATGCCTTCGCATTGCCGGAGTTGCTGCGCATCAAGGCCGGTATTCTCAAGGTCATCCAGGCCGATGATGTTCAGGCCATGCTGGCGGTTCTTGAGGATTCCATTGCGCTGAGTCGCGAGCAGGGTGCCTGGGCGTGGGAGTTGAGGTCGTCGATGGATCTGGCGCGGTTCTGGCTTGAGCAGGGTCAACCGGATCAGGCCCGGGCGTTGCTCGGTGCCTGCCGCGAGCGGGCGTCGGAAGGCTTCGACAGTCTTGATCTGCGTCGGCTGGAAAGCTTCTGGCAGAGCCTGCCCGCTACTCCGGCGTAATGAGCGCGGCCATTTTCACCAGATCCGCCAGCGAGCGGGCCTTCATCTTGCGCATCACCTTGCCGCGATGGGCCTTGACGGTGATTTCGCTGATGTTGAGGTCGGCGGCAATCAGTTTGTTCAGCCGCCCGCTGACCACAGAAGCCATGATCTCCTGCTCGCGCGGCGTCAGGGTCTTGTAGGCCTCGAGCAGTGCGCGCAGATTCTTTTCCCCCTCAAGCGCCACGCGACTGCTCTGCAGCGCATCGGCCATGGCGCTGAGGATCACCTCGTCATTGAACGGCTTGGTCAGAAACTCCACCGCACCGGCCTTCAGGGCCCGCACCGTGCGCGGAATATCGCCGTAGCCGGTGATGAAGATGATCGGCATGTTGTGGCGCTCATCGGCCAGCGCGGTCTGCAGATCCAGGCCGTTCAGGTCGGGCAGGTTGATGTCCAGCACCAGACAACTGGGCACCAGCGCCCGGGGCGCGTCGAGAAAATCCTGCGCGGACTCGAACAGCCGTGGCTGCCAACCGGCGAAGCGGATCATCAGCTCCAGCGACTCGCGCACGGAGATGTCGTCATCGACAACGAATACGACGGGCGTGACATCACTCATCGGTAATGCTCCACGGGAAGGGGCGATTGCGTTGTTCGCGTTCAACATGTCGATTCCTTGTTCTGTTCGGCTTCACGCTCAGTCGAGGGGCAGGGCGGCGCTCAGGGCCTTGAGCAATTGGGCTTCGCTGAACGGTTTGAACAGGCACTCCACGGCGCCACTGTTCAGCAGCTTCGCCTGTTCGCTGGCGTCGCCGTGCGCGGTGATGAAAATCACCGGAATGCGATAGTCACGGCGCAGCAGCTCGCGTTGCAGATCAGGTCCCGACATGCCGGGCATGGCCACGTCGAGAATCAGGCAATGGGTCAGATCCAGATAGGGCGATGCCAGAAACGCCTGGGCCGAGGCAAACGCCTGGACGGCGAAGCCGAACTCCTTGATCAGGTCAGGCAGTGATTCACGAACCGATTCGTCGTCATCGACCACCGATACGAGCAAATGCGTACCCATCAATCATTCTCCACGGTGCGATCGGCGAGGTCGCGGTTATCGGTTTGCGGCAAGTCCGTCGAATGTGGGATGGCAAAAGTAAACGTCGTACCCGGGCCGTCATTGGCGCTGGCCCACAGCTTCCCATCGTGGCGCTCGATGATCGAGCGACTGATGGACAGACCGACCCCCATGCCCGAGCTTTTGGTGGTGTAGAACGCATTGAAAATGCGCTCGATGTCCTGCGGATCGACGCCGTTGCCGCTGTCTTTCACCGCCAGGTAAACGCTCTCGTCCGAGCCCAGACCGGTGCTTACGATCAATTGCCGGGGCCGGCCATGGATTGCACTCATGGCCTCGGCGGCATTCATGATCAGGTTGAGGATCACCTGCTGCAGTTGGACCCGGTCGCCCCTGACCAGCGGCAGGGCTTCGGCAAATTGTGGATGCAGCACCACGCCGTTGCGTTGCAGTTCGCCCAGCAGCATGGCGATGACTTCCCGTGCCGCGTCATTCAGATTGACGTTTTCAAGGGTGATGCTTTTTTTCGAGAACAACGCCCGCAGTCGATTGATCACATCGGCCGCGCGGTTGCCGTCGCGAATGGTGCGGCGCGCGGTTTCCCTGGCGCCGTCGACATTCGGCGGATCCGCACCGAGCATGCGCAGGCAGGTGCTGGCGTTGGTGATGATGCCGGCCAGCGGTTGATTGACCTCGTGGGCAATCGACGCCGTGACCGCGCCAAGGCTGGCGACCCTGGCCAGGTGCGTCAGTTCCGAGCGCGCCTTGCTCAAAACCTCTTCGGCGAGCCGGCGCTGGGTGATGTCCTGCAGGGCGGCGATGTATTCGAAGCCGTCCGGCGCATGGGCGATCGAGTGCGCCACCAGCCGCACGTATTTCACCGTGCCGTCGGGCATCAGCAGTCGATGTTCGTGTTCGAAGTCACGCCCCTTGCGGCGTTGGCGCTTGATCATTTCCCGATGGCTGGAGATGTCGTCCGGATGCACGCGGCGATAGATCGCCTCGAAGCCGGGCGGCGTGTCCGGGTCCAGTTCGAGGATGCGGTAGACCTCGTCCGACCAGGTGATCTCGTCGGTGCTCACCCGCCAGGAAAACGTACCGGTGGCGCTCAGGCGTTGGGCCTTGGCCAAAAAGACTTCCGCCCGTTTGCGGTCTTCGATGTCGGTGTTTTCGCCATACCAGCGCACGATCCGCCCCATGTCATCACGCTGGGGCACGGCGCGGATCAGGAACCAGCGGTAAACGCCATCGAAGCGCTTCAGTCGGGCCTCGTACTCGCCAGCGCTGCCCGATTGCAGAATCCCTTGCCAATAAACCGCCAGGCCCGGCGCGTCGTCGGGGTGGATGGACGCCGTCCAGCCGTCACCGCAAGCTTGTTCGACGGACATGCCGGTGTAGTCGCACCAGCGCTGATTGACGAAGCCGACGTTGCCTTCCGGCGAGGCGCTCCAGACAAAACCGGGAACGGCGTCGATGATCCCGCGCAGACGTTCTTCCGACGCGCTGACTTCGGCCAGGGCACTGGCGATCAAGGCCTTGTCCCGGCGGCGCTCATCGATATCGACCTGCAGCACGCACCAGCGGGTGATGGTGCCTTCGCTGTCTCTGATCGGCAGGCCGCGCACATGGAACCAGCGATAGACACCGTCGGCGCGGCGAATCCGGTGCTCGTTCTCATAGGGCGTGCCGGTACTGACCGAGTGCATCCAGGCAGCGATGACCGAGGGCAGGTCGTCCGGGTGCACGGTCTCGCTGGCCTGCCAGTTTTTCAGTTCATGCAGCGGGGCGCCGATGTACTCCATGATTTGCCGGTTCACCTGTTCCAGCTCACCGGACGGCGTCATGAAGGCGACCATGGCCGGGATGCTGTCGATGATCGAGTCGATCCCCGGCGCCGGCATGACCGCGTCACCCGCGCGGCCTGGACCGTCCTTGATGACGCGCTCCTGCTCGTTCGTCATACCGATTCTCATTGTGTGCAGTCACCGTTGAACAAAGATGCGCCTTCGGATGGCACTCGCCCATCATACTTTGGTGTCGCCCGTGGCGAATATCGGCCGACATTGCACACTGCGATGGGCATCACAGTGGCGCTTTTGTAAGCCACTGTATCTACGCCCACTCTAGCCATACAAGCATGCACAGCGCCGGGTTGGCGAAACCGCCGGGATACATCCGCCGCGCAGCCTTGGCCCTGGTTTCAACGTCCTTCGACGTTGAGTGAAAGCAACGTGACGTCCGCGCTCCTGCCACCCGAAAGGCAGCAGGACCGGTCGTCCCGATGACAGGGCAGAACATTATGAAAGCAGTGGTTATCCAGGCCTTTGGCGGGCCCGAAGTGTTGACGGTGCAGGACATTCAACTGGCAGAACCGGGGCCCGGACAAGTCCTGGTCAAGGTCATGGCGGCGGGTATCAATTTCATGGACACCGGTGCCCGACGCGGGCTCGGCGCTGCCTGGGAGCTACCGCTGACGCTGGGTGCAGAAGGCGCCGGCGTCGTCCTGGCCAGCGGCCCGCAGGTGACGGAATTCGCGGTCGGTGACCGCGTGGCCTGGCATTACGTGCCGGGCAGCTACGCCGAACAGCTGATCGCCCCGGTCAGCCAGTTGGTGCCGCTGCCGGACGATATCGACTTCGCCACCGCCGCCAGCCTGATGATGCAGGGCCTGACCGCCAGCAATCTGGTGGACAAGGTGCACGCGATCCAGCCGGGCGACGTAGCCTTGGTGCATGCGGCGGCCGGGGGCGTGGGGCTGATGCTGACCCAGTTGATCAAGCTGCTGGGCGGTAAGGTCATAGGCCGGGTTTCTCATGCCGACAAGGTCGAGGCGGTGCTCGCGGCGGGGGCGGACTATGTGGTGATCGGGCGAGCGCAAAACATTGCCGCCCAGGTCATGCGCCTGACCGACGGGCAGCGGGTGAATGTGGTGTACGACGGCACGGGCGCGGAGGGGTTTGCCGACTCGCTGGAGCTGCTGGATTACTTCGGCACCCTGGCCTTGTACGGACCGTTCATGAACCCGACCCCGCCGATCGATATCTTCAGCATGCCGCGCAGCATCAAGCTGACGTATCCCTCGGTCATGCACTACGTGCGCAACCGCGAGGTGCTGCTGGAAAAATCCCGGCAACTGTTCGCGTGGGTCAGTGCCGGCAAACTGAAAGCCGTGATCGGCAAGCGTTATTCGCTGGATGATGCGCAACAGGCCCATCGCGATATCGAGTCGCGCAACACGACGGGCAAGCTGATCATCGTCCCTTGACGCCACGCCAGATCAGCAGGGCCGCCAACACCTGGCTACCGGCGAAAAACGTGAACAGGTGTTGTGCGGTCCATCCGGCATCCAGCAGAAACCCGGCGACCACCGGCGAAATGATCGCCCCCAGACGCCCCGTCGCCAGCACCACGCCGACGCCGGTCGTGCGGACCGACGTGCAGAACGCTTGAGGGGCCAGCACATACAGAGCCGCGACTGCACCATTGAGCATCAGCCCCAGCGTGACCGCCACGAGCGCGGCCAGACCGGGTACGTGAGAGGCCGGCACCATCAATGGCAGCAGGGCGGCGTTGAGCAGCAGAAAGCCCGACAACAAACGTCGGCAGCCGTAACGATTGGCCGCCAGACCCAGAAGCAGGGCGCCGAGCATGCCACCCAGCGCCAACAGCATCCCGATCCGGGCGCCTTGTTGGTCGGTAAAGCCATTGTCGACCAACAGGGCCGGCGTCCAGCTCATCACGAAGTAAAAGCAGAACATCAACAGAAAGAGTGCCAGTGCCAGCGATAGAGTCTGTTGCCATTGACCGGGCGAAAACGGCCGGCTGACGTCGTCAGGCGACAGTGGAGGAACAGGCGCGCGCTGTTCAAGTGCCAGAAATGACGGCGATTCTCGCAGCCAGAAGACACCGACCAATGCCGCCGCCAGCGTGATGCAACCCCCGGCCAGAAAGACATACCGCCAGCCCATCAAATCATTCAGTAAATGAGCCAGCACCCCGCCGAGGCTGGCGCCCATGGCGAAGGCGAGGGATTGCAACGCGATAGCCAGATTGCGCCGCTGCGGGCCGGCGTGTTCGAACGTCAGCACGTTCGCCCCCACCAGCACCGCCCCCGTGCCGATACCGGTCAGCAGTCGCAAAAGCATCAACACGTGATGATCCGGGCTCCAGAACGACAGCAACATGCTCAGGCCGCTGAGCAGCAGGCCGGCGAGCAATAAAGGTCTGCGCCCGAAGCGGTCGGCCCTGGGCGCGGCCAGCAGCGAACCGAGCGCCATCCCGACCAGGCTTGCGCTCAACAACAGGCCCAGTTGCGCGCCGTTCAATGCCCACTCCGCCGCAACCCGGCTGGCGGTGAAGGCCATGGCCATCACGTCCAGCCCGTCGATCACGTTGAACAGCATGCACAGCCCGATCACCCACCACGGCGAAGTGGTCGATGGCGTGCCGCTCAGGCGTTCGAGCGCTGTTTCCCCACGCATCCGCGATCCTTGTTCCGCTCTGTGATTCAAATGGGTCCTTTCCCCGCCGCATTCTGCCCGTTAACCGCTGCTGAATTCGAGCGCGATTTTGCACGCCGGGCCAGCGCGTCATACCAAGGTATCGACCGACACCATCGTGTAATCGCCCCGGTGCCAGCGCAGTGGTCTGATCCGATTGGCGATGCCTTTCGAATAATGACTACAAGGAGATCCATCATGGTTGCGGTTTCGTCCGGTCTTACCTGGCGCCATTGCCTGGCGTCATCCATCAGAGGTGGCGCGCTCGGCGTTGCCGTACTCGCTGGCAGCAGCGGCGCCTGGGCCGCGACCCCGGCAGCGGATCCGGCGCAATCCATTCGCCCGTACACCATTCATGTGGACGAAGCGAAGTTGACCGATCTGCGCAAACGCATCGCCGACACTCGCTGGCCGGACAAGGAAACGGTCGGCGACGTGTCCCAGGGAGTGCAACTGGCACAGGTCCAGGCGTTGGTGAAGTATTGGGGCGACGGCTATGACTGGCGCAAGGCCGAAGCCAGGCTCAACGCCTTGCCGGAGTTCGTGACCACCATCGACGGCGTCGACATCCAGTTCATCCACGTGCGTTCGCGCAACCCCAATGCGATGCCGCTGATCCTCACCCACGGCTGGCCGGGTTCGCAGTTCGAATTCCTCAAGACCATCGGCCCGCTGACCGATCCCGTGGCCTATGGCGGCAAGGTCGAGGACTCGTTCGATGTGGTGATCCCGTCGATTCCCGGCCATGGTTTTTCCGGCAAGCCGACCGAGCTCGGCTGGGGCCCTGACCGGGTGGCGAAGGCCTGGGATGTGTTGATGAAACGTCTGGGCTACAGCCATTACGTGTCCCAGGGCGGCGATCACGGCTCGGTGATTTCCGACGCACTGGGTCGCCTGGCGCCGCCCGGTTTGCTGGGCATCCACCTGAACATGCCGGCCACCGTGCCGCCGGAACTGGTCAAGCCGATCAACAGCGGCGACCCGGCACCGGCAGGGCTGACCGCACCGGAGGTGACGGCCTTCAATTCGCTCAGCCAGTTCTTCGGTCGCAACGCCGCTTATGGCGCAATGATGGTGACCCGGCCGCAGACCATCGGTTATCTGCTGGCCGATTCGCCTGCCGGCACGGCAGCGTGGATGTATGAAAAATTCGCCGCGTGGACCGACAGCGACGGTCAGCCCGAAAAGGTTCTGAGCCGCGATGAAATGCTCGATGACATCAGCCTGTACTGGCTGACCGACAGCGGGGCGTCGTCCTCCCGTTTCTACTGGGAGAACAACAACAATAACTTCAGCGCCGCCGCGCAGAAGACTGCCGACATCAAGGTGCCGGTGGCGATCACCGTGTTCCCCCACGAAATCTACCGGGCGCCGAAAGTCTGGTCGCAGCGCGCCTATCCATCGCTGGCCTACTTCAGCGAAGTCAGCAAGGGCGGTCACTTCGCGGCTTGGGAGCAACCGCAATTGTTCAGCGAAGAACTGCGCGAAGCCTTCCGGCCACTGCGCGCGGCTGCGCAGAAAACCGCTGCGCAGGCAGCCCGCTAGCCCTGCAATCCGCAAGCACTTTAACCCTAAGCCCTTGACCAAAAAGCCCGGAACCGCCGCCCGGCGGTTCACGAGGGAGACCCGGCATGACTGACTCTAACGCTGTAACCCCATCCCGGCGCGTACTCGCCGGTTCGATCCTGGCGCTTGCGCTGGGCATCGCCTCGGCATACGCCAGCGCCGCCGAAGTGCCCGCCGGCAAGATCGACGCCATTACCGCCGGCACCCACGTTTCGTTCGGCGCGCTGAAACACGTCAAGGCCGGACTGCTGGACGTGTCCTACGCCGAAGTCGGTCCGGCCGACGGCCCGGTGGTCATCCTGCTGCACGGCTGGCCCTACGATATTCACAGCTACACCGATGTCGCCCCGGCGCTGGCGCAGAAGGGCTATCGGGTGCTGATCCCCTACGCGCGCGGCTATGGCGACACGCGTTTCCTGTCTGCCAAAACCGTGCGCAACGGCCAGCCGGCGGCGCTGGCCAAAGATCTGATCGACTTCATGGACGCCCTGAAGATCAAGCAGGCCGTGCTTGGCGGCTATGACTGGGGCGCGCGTACTGCCGACATCGTCGCCGCGCTCTGGCCCGAGCGGGTGAAAGCGCTGGTGGCGGTGAGCGGTTACCTGATCGGCAGCCAGGAGGCGGGCAAGACGCCGCTGCCGCCGGCGGCGGAGTTGCAGTGGTGGTATCAGTTCTACTTCGCGACCGAGCGCGGCCGTCTGGGTTACGAAAAGAACACCCACGACTTCGCCAAACTGATCTGGCAGCTGGCCTCGCCGAAGTGGACCTTCGACGACGCGACTTACGAGCGCAGCGCCGCCGCGTTGCAGAATCCGGATCACGTCGCGGTGTCGATCTTCAACTACCGCTGGCGCCTGGGACTGATCAAAGGGGAAGCGCAATACGATTCGCTGGAGAAAAAACTCGCGGCATTCCCCTCGATCAGCGTGCCGACCATCACCCTGGAGGGCGACGCCAATGGTGCGCCGCACCCACCGGCCGAGGCCTACGCCAAACGCTTTACCGGCAAGTACGAGTACCGGCTGATCAGCGGCGGCATCGGCCACAACCTGCCGCAGGAAGCGCCGCAAGCGTTCGCCCAGGCGGTGATCGATGCCGATCATCTCTGATTGCCGGCCGAAGGGGATCCGACCATGAAATTCAACCATTGGGCCGTGTTGCCAGCGGCCATTGCGCTCGCGGCATTGGCGGCCACCGGTGTCGCGTTGGGCGAGGCCGATGACGGCGATGCCTCGCCGGTCTACGGCGTGAAGCTGCCGAAAAACTATCGGCAGTGGGCGCTGATTGCCCCGGCCAAGGAAGCCGCGCCGCT
Organism: Candidatus Pseudomonas auctus; assembly: GCF_048654275.1. NCBI lineage: Bacteria > Pseudomonadati > Pseudomonadota > Gammaproteobacteria > Pseudomonadales > Pseudomonadaceae > Pseudomonas > Candidatus Pseudomonas auctus. The sequence goes on from NZ_JBJYZK010000001.1 coordinate 36,782, forward strand.
GGATGAACTGCGCGCAGTGCTGGGCAACGACCGGGCGATCAAGGCTTATCAGAGCAAGACGCTGCCGTTTCCCGACGGCACCGTGCTGGTGAAGCTGGCGTGGAAACACGTGCAGTCGCCGGAGTTCGAGCCGGCCTCGATTCCGGGGGCGGCCACCACCGTTCAGGTGATGGTCAAGGACTCGCGCAAATACGCCTCGACCGGTGGCTGGGGATTCGGCCGTTTCATTAACGGCAAACCCGCCGACGAAGCCCAGCACCAGACCTGCTTTGCCTGCCATCAGGCGCGGGTGCAGAACCACGATTTTGTCTTCACTCGATACGCTCCCTGAATCCGTCATACGAGGAACATCCCGATGAAAAAAACACTGATTGCACTGAGCATCGCTGCGGGCCTGTGCCTGGGCGCCAATGCCTTCGCCCAAACCGCCAAACCCACGGTGGTGCTGGTGCACGGCGCATTTGCCGACGCGTCGAGCTGGAACGGCGTGGCGAAGATTCTCGAGAAGGATGGCTACACGGTGATCGCCGCCGCCAATCCGCTGCGCGGCGTCAAGAGCGATGGCGCAGCGGTATCGGCGTTGCTCAGCAGCATCCAGTCGCCGGTGGTGCTGGTCGGTCACTCCTATGGCGGCAACGTCATCAGTGATGCGGCCAACGATCATGCCAATGTCAAAGCGCTGGTCTACGTCAGCGCCTTTGCCCCCGAAGCCGGTGAAACCGTTGCCGGGCTGGCCGGCAAGTTTCCCGGCAGCACCCTCGGACCAACGCTGGCACCACCCGTTGCGCTGGCCGACGGCGGCAAGGACCTGTACATCCAGCAGAGCAAGTTCCACGACCAGTTCGCCGCCGATGTCCCGGCTGCACAAGCGGCGCTGATGGCCGCGACCCAGCGCCCGGTCACCGAAGCGGCGCTGAACGAGCAGGCCGGAACGCCGGCCTGGAAGCACATTCCGTCGTGGTACATCTACGGCGACAAGGACAAGAACATCCCGCCCCAGGCGATGGCGTTCATGGCCAAGCGTGCAGATGCCAAGGCCGTTGAGGTGGTGAGGGGCGCCTCGCACGTGGTGATGGTGTCGAATCCGGCACCGGTGGCCCGGCTGATTGAAAAAGCCGCGGCGGCCAACTGAAACCCTGCGACGTGCCGAGGCGCGTCGCAGGTCTGTCACCCCCCGCTCAGGCAACGGACACCTGCGGCGAAGTTGCCGGTGCCAGTCTGAGCAGGGGGGTGATGCCGAGCATCAACAGCAGTACCGCGAACAGCAAGGTGTACGCCGGGCCATAGTGTCCGGCGTATTCGCGCAGGGCACCGAACAGCAACGGCCCGAGCGCGGCGATCAGGTAACCGATGAACAACATGAACACCGTCCACAATCCGGCCTGTTCGCTGGTGCAGGCGTGATCCAGCGGCAAGGTCATGGCCACGGTAAAGCCCATGCCCAGCCCGATGGCCGCGAGCACCACATACAGCATCGGCCAGTACGCCGGCAGGAACGCCATGCCGCCCACCCCGAGCAGGGCCAGCAACGCCGACAGCCCAAGCAAACCGCGCCGGTCGTGGGCCTTGCCCGGAATCAGGCCCGCCCCCACGCTGGCCACGGCGAACACTGCAGTAAAAATGCCCAGCAGGACGCCCGGGGAAACACTCGACGTGGCCGCTTCCACCGAGGCGGGCGCCATCCAGGCGAAGAGGGCGTAGACCACGAATTGCCCGGCCCCGAAATTCAACGCGATCAGCCAGGCCTGCGGATTGCGCCAGGGCAGGCGTTTGCTCGGGCTCGATGGCGATTTCACGGTGGGCGCCGGTGTCGCAAAACGGCGTGACATCCACACCCAACTGGCGATGGCGGTGAGACACAGCACGCTCCAGAACCCGGCACTGACCCGCCAGTCCTGCGCCAGCTCGGCAATCGGCGCACTGAACACCGCCGCGAGGGTCGCGCCCAGACTCAAGCCGCCGGCATAGATGCCCATGAACAGCGCCGGGCGTTGCGCAAAGTGAGTCTTGATCCACGCGCCGGTCATCGCGCCGGCAACCGCAATGCCGATGCTGGCAAAGAACGTACTGCCGAGCAGGAAGAATGCATTCGGCGAGATCGCCCGCAACAAGGTCGAGGCGCCCAACAACGTCAGGGCGACCACCACACTGCGATCGATCCCGAAGCGCCTGGCCAGGCTCGGAACCACCAGCGCGAACACACCCATGCACACGTCGGGAATCGAAGTCAGCAGCGCGGCCTGGGTGTAGCTCAACTGAAAGTGCTGCTGGATCAGCAACAGAATCGGCCCCACCGAAATGATCGGCGGACGCAGGGCGATGGACAGGATCAGCAGGCCGATCACCGCCGTGACGCTCTGCTGGTGGCCGGAGAGATTGCGGGTGATTGCCATGGGAAAGGCCTCATTGATGAACAATGAGCGCAAGGCTAACAATGGGCCGGCCATGGCAAATGCCAGGGTTTGTCGCCAAAGTGACAATCGCCGCTTTAACACGATCAAGGTCTGTTTTCAGGAGACTCCAGCGATGAAACAGGAGGTGCGCAAGATCATCGCCCAGCGTGATTCCGCGCCGCGCAGCGAACGTTATCCCGATTATCAGGACGTGCCGCGAGTGATGACCGTGCTGGTGCGCGATCAGGCCACCGGCGAATACAACGAACCGCACGTGCATCGGCACGGGCAGTTGCTGTATGCCTCGAACGGCGTGATGCGGGTGGCTACCGAGCGCGGCTTGTGGATCCTGCCGCCGAAGCGCGCGCTGTGGATTCCGCCCGGAATGATCCACGACCAGTTGATGCTCAGCGCGGTCAAGATGCGCTCGATCTACATCGAGCCGCAAGCCTGCGCAGAGCTGGGCGATCACTGCAAAGTACTGGAGATCCCCGGACTGCTGCGCGAGTTGATTCTGGCCCTGGCCGAGCAACCGATCGAATACCCGCAGGAAGGCCGCAACGCGCACATCGTGGCGTTGATACTCAGTGAGTTGCAGGCGGCGCGGACGTTGCCGATCGAAGTGCCGTGGCCGGTGGATCGGCGACTGGTCACGGTGTGCGAGGCGATTCTGCAAGACCCTGGTCAAGACCATTCGATCGGCTATTGGGCAGACCGGGTCGGTGCCAGTTCGCGCACGCTGATACGCCTGTTTGTCAATGAAACCGGGCTGAATTTCCGCCACTGGCTGCAGCAGGTGCGGCTGGCGACCGCCATCGACCGGCTCGACAAGGGGCAATCCGTCGGGGTGATTGCCCGGGATCTGGGCTACGCCAGCCAGAGTGCCTTCAGTGCCATGTTCAGACGGGTGATGGGTGAATCGCCCCGTGAATTTCTCGTTCGCGATTAGCGCGTTTCGGCGATTCCGATACCTTCGTATTCTGTCGTCGAAGGGAGGCGGGTGGTATCAATGACACTGCTGTTGCAGGTGCACTGAACACCCAGCCTCGTTCCGCGAGGAACCTTCGAAGAGTGAGAAATCCTGATGCTTTTATACCTATCGACCTGGTCCGAAATCGCCCAATTCCTCGAACGCAGCCGCACCATCGTCATCCCGATCGGTTCCAACGAACAGCACGGGCCGACCGGCCTGCTGGGCACCGACTGGATGTGCCCGGAAATCATCGCCCATGAAGCGCAGAAAAACGCCGATATCCTGATTGCCCCGACCTTCAACATCGGCATGGCGCAACATCACCTCGGCTTCCCCGGCACCATCTCGCTCAGGCCCTCGACGTTCATCGCCGCCATCGCCGACTGGACCCGTTCGCTGGCCGCCCATGGCTTTGAAAAGATCTTTTTCCTCAATGGCCACGGCGGCAACATCGCGTCAATCGAAGCGGCGTTTTCGGAGCTGTACGCCGAAGCGAGTTTTGCCCGACGCAAAGCCGGGTTCGCCCTGAAGCTGTGCAACTGGTGGGACCTGGAAGGGGTCAACGAGCTGGCGCGCGAGCAGTTCCCGACCGGCCACGGCATTCACGCGACCCCTTCGGAAATCGCCGTGACCCAATGGGCCTACCCCGATTCCATCAAGTCGGCCGACTACTCGCCGCAGATCGCCAATTGGGGGCCGATCCGGGAAGCGGCGGACTTCCGTGCCCGTCACCCGGACGGCCGCATGGGCTCGGACCCGGCCCAGGCTTCGCCGGAAAAAGGCCGGCAACTGGTGGAAATGGCCGCTCGTGGTCTGGTGCAGGAGGTGCAGGCCTTCAGCCGCGAGTCATTACCCGACTGAACCGTCGCCCTGATCAACGCCCGGATGTTCCGGGCGTTGCTGTTTCAACCCTTGGGAAAATCGCCATGTGGACTATCAAGCACAGCTACATCGATGGTGCGTTCGTGCCCGTTCAGGGCCGCGAAACGATCGAATGCATCAACCCGGCGACGGAGTCCGTCATCGGAACGGTCACCCTGGCCAATCGCGACGATGCCAGGCAAGCCATCGCCGCCGCCCAGCGTGCGCAAGTCACGATGGGCCGCACCTCGAAAGCCGAGCGCATCGACATGCTCAGGCGCCTGCAGGCGGCGGTGCTGGAGAGCACCGAGGAGATACGCGACACCGCCATCGAGGAATACGGCGCACCGTTGGCCCGTGCGCAATGGGTCAGCCAGTACGCCTCGCAATCCTTCGTCAACGCGGCGCAGATTCTCGAAAACTACGAGCTGGTGCGGCCTGTGGGCCGTGCAAGCGTCGTGATGGAACCGGTTGGGGTATCGGCATTGTTCGCGCCCTGGAACAGCACCGCCGGTACGGTGTGCAGCAAACTGGCGGCGGCGATTGCCGGCGGCTGCGCCTCGGTCATCAAGCCGAGCGAACTCAGCCCGTTGCAGACCCAGGTGCTCGCGCTCGCCTTGCATCGTGCGGAACTGCCCAACGGGGTGATCAATATTGTCTCGGGCCGTGGCGGCGAAGTGGGCGACGAGATCAGCACCAGCCCGCACATCGCGAAGATTTCGTTCACCGGTTCCACCGCCACCGGAAAACTCATTGCCCGCGCGGGTATCGAGACCATGAAGCGGGTGAGCCTGTCGCTCACCGGCAAGTCGGCGTCCATCGTGCTCGACGATGCAGATCTCGAAGCGGCCATCTCCATGGCGCTGAATGCCGCCTTCATGAACAACGGTCAGGCCTGCGTTGCCGGCACACGGCTGTTGGTGCCGCGCGCGTTCCTGCCGCAGGTGATCGAGCGGGTAAGAGCCTTGGTCGACGCCATAGTGGTCGGTAATCCCCATGATCCGGCGACGGCCATCGGCCCGTTGGTCAACCAGGCGCAGTTTGATCGCGTGCAGGGTTTTATCCGGCGCGGGCTGGAGCAGGGCGCGCGATTGATCGTCGGCGGGGAGGGCCGGCCTGCCGGGCTGAGCCAGGGCTATTTCGTGAGGCCCACGGTGTTTGCCGACGTCAGCAACGACATGGACATCGCCCGGGAAGAGATTTTCGGCCCGGTGCTGTCGATCATTGCCTATGACGATGAAGAGGACGCGGTCCGCATTGCCAATGCCAGCGTCTACGGTTTGCAGGCGTATGTGTTCACCCGCGAGGTGGACCGTGGCCGACGCATCGCTGCGCGTCTGGAGGCCGGTTCGGTGTTGATCAACCGGATCGCGCCGGAGTTGCTGGCACCGTTTGGCGGGGTCAAGCAGTCGGGGGTAGGCAGGGAATTTGGCGTGTCCGGGCTGGAAGCGTTTCTTGAGGCGAAAAGCATCGTCGAGGACTGACAACGGCAGCAGGGCAAACAGGATCACTCCTGCTTGTCCTGCTTGCCTTGTTTATGCCATTGCGGATCAGCCCAGCGCTTCGATGGCCTGTGCAACGCCTGCACCGTACGCCGGATCGGCCTGGGTGCAGTTATCGATGTGGCGTTGCCGGGTCTGGGCGCTGGCGCCATGGATCGAGCGCGCGGTGTTCTCGAACAAAACCTGTTGCTGAGCGGGCGACATGGCCCGGAACAGCGCGCCTGGTTGCGAGAAGTAGTCGTCGTCCTCGCGGTGGTTCCAGTGCCCGGCGCTGCCTTTCAGAGCCAGCGGCGGTTCGCTGAAATCCGGTTGCTCGGCCCACTGGCCATAGCTGTTGGGCTCGTAGCCGATTGTGCTGCCCGCGTTCGCATCGGTGCGCATCTGGCCGTCACGGTGATAGCTGTTGACCGGGCAGCGCGGCGCGTTCACCGGGATCTGATGATGGTTGACGCCGACACGATAGCGCTGGGCATCGCCATAGGAGAACAGCCGGGCCTGGAGCATTTTGTCCGGTGAGAAGCTGATGCCGGGCACCACGTTGGCCGGGTTGAAGGCCGCCTGTTCGACGTCGGCGAAGTAGTTGTCCGGGTTGCGGTTGAGTTCGAGCACGCCGACTTCGATCAGCGGGTAATCCGCGTGAGGCCAGACTTTGGTCAGGTCGAACGGATTGATCGGGTAGGTCTCGGCGTCCAGCTCCGGCATCACTTGTACGTAGAGCTTCCATTGCGGGAAGTGGCCTTCTTCGATGGCGTTGTACAGGTCGCGCTGGGCGCTTTCGCGGTCATCGCCGATCAGTGTTGCGGCTTGTTGATCGGTCAGGTTCTCGATGCCTTGTTGGGTTTTCCAGGTGAACTTCACCCAGAAACGTTCGTTCGCCGGGCTGATGAAACTGAAGGTGTGGCTGCCGAAACCGTGCATGTGGCGGTAGGTGCGCGGCAGGCCGCGATCGCTCATGACAATCGTGACCTGATGCAGTGCTTCCGGCAGTAAGGTCCAGAAATCCCAGTTGTTGCGCGCGCTGCGCATGTTGGTGCGCGGGTCGCGTTTGACCGCATGGTTGAGGTCGGGGAATTTCAACGGATCGCGCAGAAAGAACACCGGCGTGTTGTTGCCCACCAGATCCCAGTTGCCTTGTTCGGTGTAGAACTTGATGGCGAATCCACGGATATCGCGCTCGGCATCCGCCGCGCCACGTTCACCGGCCACGGTCGAGAAACGGACGAACACATCGGTGGTCTTGCCCACGCTGGAAAACAGTCTGGCCTTGGTGAAGCGGCTGATGTCGTGGGTGACGGTGAAGGTGCCAAACGCACCGGAACCCTTGGCGTGCATGCGCCGCTCGGGGATGACTTCCCGATCGAAGTGCGCCAGTTTTTCCAGCAACCATACGTCCTGCAACAGCATCGGGCCTCTGGGGCCGGCGGTCTGTACGTTGTTGTTATCAACCACGGGCGCGCCCGCGGCAGTCGTCAGCTTGTTCATGCGCAACTCCTGGCTTTTGTCGGTTTCCCGCCATCACATCAAAAGCCCCGGGCGCGATCTATTGCACCATGGTGTCGCCGGATAGTACGAAGGTGTGGTTGGAAGACGGTGCGTTCTGGTGTCGGCGGGGGACAGATCAGGCGAGGGTGATGCTGACCTTGATGTTGTTGCGCGTGGCCTTGGAGTAGGGGCAGTTCTGGTGTGCCGCGTCGATCAGTTGTTGCGCCACTTGCGGTTCGATCTCCGGCAGTGACACCGCCAGTTTCGCTTGCAGGAAGAACCCGTGCTCGCCGTGGACCAGGTCGATTTGAGCATCCACCCCGGCCATGGCCGGAAAAACGATCTTGCGCGCATTGCAGGCGTGGCGCAGTGAGCCGAGGAAACAGGCTGACCAGCACACGGCGAACAATTGCTCGGGGTTGGTTCCGGAGCCGGGCGCACCCGGTGGCGACAGCTTGAGATCCAGTCGGCCATCGTCACTGCGTCCTGTGCCCTCGCGGCCGCCTGTGGTGCAGGTATGCGCGGAGTAGAGGGTTTTTTCGATATCGATCATGGGCATTCCCTGAAAAGCATTTCACAGCGTGGAGGGCGGTTCATGTGGCCCGCGTGGGTTCATGACATTCCCGTGCAGATGCACCCGCCAGCGCGTCGGCCGTGGCCACGGCATCAGCGCCGCGATGGCCAAGATTGTCGAGCAGGGTCGAGCGGGCGATTTCGATCAGCCAGGCGCGAAACGGAAAGCTCGGGTCATGGGCGGCCTGTTCCTGATAGAGCGCCCTGAAGGCTTGCTGAACGAGGCTGCCGGTGTCTTCGCGACGGATCCGCCCGGCCTGCACCTGACCTTCGTAGAAGGCGATAAGCAACGGTGTCACCGTCGCGAACAGCTGTTGCGCCTCACCCCGGCCATGCCGGACGGCGCCCGCGACCAAGGCATACAATTCGTCGTTGCCGAGCCGGTCTGACTCGCACAGGCAAGTGTGGCGATAACCTTCAGCCATGGTCGAATCCCTCGCAAAACCATCGTTCGACTGAGCGCGGCTGCTGAAAAGATTTGCAGGTGGGCCGGCGTTCAGCGGTGAGGTTCAAGCCTGCCTTCACAGCCGAATGACTGCCAGTTATGCGTTGTTAGCGCTTGTTAGCGCCCGGCTATCGAGGTAGGTCGCGCGGTGACTTTTTCGCTGGCCACTCAAGACGCTGCAGCGGTTTTCGATGCCCGTGGCCTGCAGGAAACGGCGGTACGGTGTACGAGCATTTTTGACATCCCTGTCCCTTTGCCATCGTCACAACCATGTAGGAAACGTCCGATATTTATTTAGCAAATTTCCTACATTTTGTTTGCCTCCCTAACAAAAAACGTGGTTATTATCCGCCGGCGCTTCGGGTCACAAACCCGGCGCCAGAAGATTGCCGTGTGTCTACAGACCCGGCAGTCGCAGCCGATCGGGACCACCCTGGCGCTGTCATCCCCGCGCAGGTTGTTCCTCGTCGTTGACCCTCAAATGGAAGTCGAGGTTTCAATTGGTCACGCGGTTTGCAATCGTCGATGCAATGAACGGGGCGACGTCTGTCGCCAATGATCCGGCCCACTTTCCAGTTGCCTGCGCCGACCGCGCGGCGGCGTTTTTCTCCAGCCTGTCTCCCCCCGAATTTCTGCGTATGCCCGCGTTCAACGCGAGTCTGCACGCGCGCGCCGCGCCATCCTCCTGAATTCGAATGACCGTGCCGGCATCTGATGCCGGGGCCTGACTGGCGGGGCATTTCTGTCCCGGCCTGATCACAAAAATAAAGTAGTCATGGACGGTAGCCTCCGATGCTCGATAACACTTCCTTGCGTGGGACGAATTCCGCGCAGCCCGACGTTTGCTCCTTGAAACCGTTCGATGCAGACCTGTGCGTGCACGGCCTGTTTGAGGCGCAGGTGCTGCGCAACCCCGAGGCCATCGCCGCACGCTGGCATCAGGAGGCGCTCAGTTATCGTGAACTGAACACCCGCGCCAATCGGTTGGCCCATCAGCTGCGCAAACTCGGGGTCGGGCCAGACGTGCGGGTCGGGCTGTGTCTGGAGCGTTCGCTGGAAATGCTGGTCGGCGTACTCGCGGTGCTCAAGGCCGGCGGCGCCTATGTGCCGCTGGACCCGGCATACCCGCAGGCTCGGCTGGCGCACATGCTGGCCGACAGCGCACCGCCGGTGGTACTGACCCACGGCCAGGCGCGCGGTGTTTTGCGGGCGGCGCTCCAACAGTCGGCGACCACCCCGACGCTGCTGGATCTGGCCGACGCCAGTGATTGGGCTTCGCTCCCGGCTGACAACCCCGACCCTCAGGCGATTGGCCTGACACCCCGTCACCTGGCTTACGTGATCTACACCTCCGGCTCCACCGGCATCCCGAAAGGCGTGATGGTCGAGCATCGCGGGCTGGTCGCCGTGAGCGCTGACTGGGCGCAACTCTATGAGTTGGGCGAGCCGATCAGCCACCTGCAAATGGCCGGTTTTTCCTTCGACGTGTTCAGCGCCGACCTGATCCGTGCACTGGGTTTTGGCGGCACGCTGGTGCTCTGCCCACGGGACACCCTGATGGACCCGCCGGCCCTGTATCGCCTGATGCATGACGCGCGCATCGGCTTTGCCGACTTCGTCCCGGCGCTGCTCAATCCACTGTTGGCGTGGGTCGAAGAGACCGGCCACGACCTGTCGTTCCTGCGCACCGTGGTCTGCGGCTCCGACATCTGGACCGCCCACAGCGCGCGGCAATTGCGCAGGCTTTGCGGTGATCGCGTGCAGATTGTCCAGGCCTACGGCGTGACCGAAGCGAGCATCGACAGCACCTGTTTCGAGCTCACCGAAAACAGCCAGATCGACCCAGTGCTGCCCATTGGCCGGGCACTGCCCAACACCCGGATTTACCTGCTCGACGTTGACGGCGCACCGGTTGCCGAGGGTGTCGCGGGCGAGTTGTACATCGGTGGCGTCGGCGTGGCGCGCGGTTATTTGAACCTGCCGCAACTGACCGCCGAGCGTTTCATCGACAGCCCGTTCGTGGCGGGCGAGCGTCTGTATCGCACCGGCGATCTGGCGCGTTACCGGGCCGACGGCCAACTGGAATTCCTTGGCCGCAACGATTCTCAGGCCAAATTGCGCGGCCTGCGTCTGGAGCTGGGGGAAATCGAAACCCGGTTGGCGGACATCCCGGGTGTGCGCGAAAGCGTGGTGTTGCTGCGCCAGGACAGTCCCGGTGAACCGCGATTGGTCGCTTACTACTGCGAAAAACCAGACTCAACGCTGAGCCCGCGCTCACTGCGCGAACAACTGCAAATCAGCCTGCCGGACTACATGGTGCCGACCGCTTTCGTGCGTCTCGATGCACTGCCGCTGACCGCCAACGGCAAGGTCGATCGCCCAAATCTGCCAGCGCCGTACGTCGAGGCGTTCGATCAGCAGGAATACCAGCCACCCCAAGGCTCGCTGGAAACCGCACTCGCCGCGATCTGGGCCGACGTGCTCGGCTTGGAGCGGGTCGGGCGTGAGGATCAGTTCTTCGCCCTCGGCGGTCACTCGCTGCTGGTGATGCGCGTGCTGGCGCAGGTTCGTCATGCGCTGGGGCTGGAAGTGGCGCCCTCGGCGCTGTTTGCCGCACCGGTTCTGGCGGCGTTCGCCGAACGGCTGCAAGCCAGTCAGGCGGCGGCTCGCCCGGCCATCACGGCCCTTGAACGCTCGGGCGCGCAAACGTTGTCGTCTGCTCAGCAGCGCCTATGGTTTCTGGCACAAATGGAGGGTGGCAACGCTGCCTATCACATGCCGTTGAACCTGCGTTTGCGCGGTTCGCTGGACGTGCCGGCACTGGAACGCAGCTTCAATCAACTGGTGGCGCGCCATGCGGCGTTACGCACGACGTTCATCGCCGTTGAAGGGGAAGGGCGGCAGTTGGTTTCGCCGCCTGCGCACAGTGTCCGGCTGACGGTGACTGACGTGCAGGGGCTCGATGCGCAAGAACGCCTGAGCCGCTTGATCGACGAGGAAGGCGCCAGACCCTTCGACCTGAGCCGGGGTCCGCTGATGCGGGTCAGCCTGCTGCGGCTGGCGGCGGATGACCATGTCTTGCTGCTGACCCAGCATCACATCATCTCTGACGGCTGGTCGATGGGCGTGCTCACCCGCGAGCTCGGTCAGCTGTACGCAGCGGCGTTGCAGGATCGCGACGATCCGCTGCCGCCCTTGCCGGTGCAGTACGTGGATTACGCGGTGTGGCAAAAGCAATGGCTGTCCGGCGACGTGCTTGAGCAGCAAAGCCGTTACTGGCGCGAAACCCTCAGCGGCGCGCCGGTGCTGCTGGAGTTGCCGACCGATCACAAGCGCCCGCCCGTGCAGAATTACCTCGGCGGCTTCGTCCCGCTGGTCTTCGACGCCGCCCTGACCGCACGCCTGAAAGCCCTGGGCATGCAGCAAGGCACCACGCTGTTCATGACTCTGCTGGCCGGTTTTTCACTGCTGCTGTCGCGTCTTTCCGGGCAAAGCGACGTGGTGATCGGCGTGCCATCGGCCAACCGCCCGCAGCAGGAACTGGAAGGGCTGATCGGTTTCTTCGTCAACACCCTCGCGCTGCGCATGACCCAATCGGGTACGCCGTCGGTGGCGCAATGGCTGCAACAGGCGCAGCGAGTGGCGCTGGAGGCTCAGGAACATCAGGACCTGCCGTTCGAGCAAGTGGTGGAATTGCTCAACCCGCCGCGCAGCCTGGCCCACAGTCCATTGTTCCAGGTGCTGTTTGCCTGGGAGCAGGATCAGGATTCCGACCTGCTGCTGTCCGGGCTCGACGTTACGCCGGTCGAGAGCAGCCACCACGTGGCCAAGTTCGATCTGCAACTGGCGCTCAGTGAGCGTGACGGGCAGATCGTCGGTGGCCTGGAATATGCCTCGGGGCTGTTCGAACGCGGCACCGTCGAGCAGTTCGGCGAGTACCTGCGCCGGGTGCTGACGCAGATGGTCGAGGACAGCGAGCAGTCGCTGGCCGCGATCAAGCTGCTGAACGCCGAGCAGCACCAGCAAATCGTTCATGACTGGAACCGCACCGCGCGGGATACCGTGTCGTTGCCCGGTTGCGTGGCGCGTTTTGAAACCCTTGCCCGGCAAACGCCCCACGCCGTGGCGCTGCTCGCCGACCGTGAGCAAATGAGTTACGGCGAACTGAATCGCGTGGCCAACCGCCTAGCGCATTACCTGATCGAACAAGGTGTCGGCCCCGAACATCGCGTCGGCCTGTGCCTGGAACGCTCGCCGCACATGGTCATCGGCCTGCTGGCGATCCTCAAGGCTGGCGCGGCGTACGTGCCGTTCGATCCGGCCTACCCGAGCGAGCGTCTGGCGTTCATGTTCAGCGATGCCGCGCCAAGCATGCTGCTGACCCAGTCGAGCCTGATGACCGGGCTGCCGGCCAACGAGGCGAAAATCTGCTGCCTGGACACCGACGCAGCGCAATGGGCACAACACCCGACGGATGATCCGCAAATCAAGGTGAGCCCGGAAAACCTCGGCTACGTGCTCTACACCTCCGGCTCCACCGGACGCCCGAAAGGCGTGGCCCACAACCGTCGCGCGTTGGACAACCTGATCGCCTGGCAACTCGAACAGGGCATCGCACCGCAGCGCGTCTTGCAATTCGCCTCGCTGAACTTCGACGTCTCGTTCCAGGAAATCTGCAGCACGCTCTGCCAGGGCGGCAGCCTGTTGCTGATGACTGAAGACAGCCGTAAGGACCTCGCCGCGCTGCGCCCGACCCTGGTGGCCGAAGGCGTGCAGCGGGCATTCCTGCCGTTCGCCGTGTTGCAGCAACTCGCCGGCCTGACCGAGGCCGATGCACCGATGCCGGCCGGTGGTTGCGAGATCATCACCGCCGGTGAAGCCCTGCAAATCAATGACGAGCTGCGCGGTTTTGTCCGTGGGCTCGGTGGCGCGCAACTGCACAATCAGTACGGGCCGACCGAAACCCATGTGGTCAGCCAGTTCAGCCTCGATTGCAACGAGGCCGAATCCTGGCCGGACGCGCCGCCCATCGGCCGTCCCATCGCCAACGCGCGGCTGTACGTGTTGGACGAATATCTGAATCCGGTGCCGGTCGGCGTGGCGGGTGAGTTGTACATCGCCGGCGCCTGCCTGGCCCGGGGCTACCTGAACCGCCCGGACCTGACCGCCGAACGCTTCCTGCCGGACCCGTTCAGCGCCGAGCCGGGCGCGCGGATGTACCGCAGCGGCGACCTCGCGACATTCCTGGCCGACGGCAACGTGCAGTACCTGGGACGCATCGACCAACAGGTGAAATTGCGCGGCTTCCGCATCGAACTCGGTGAGATCGACAGCCTGTTGCACCAACAACCCGGCGTGCAGGAAGCCGCCGTGTTGCTGCGCGAAGACGTGGCCGGGGACAAGCGTCTGGTGGCCTACGTGGTCGGCACCGCGACCAGCGAATTCCTGCGAGCCGAATTGCAACGCCAGTTGCCCGAACACATGATCCCGAGTGCCTGGGTTCGCCTGTCGCAATTGCCGCTGACCCGCAACGGCAAGCTCGACCGCCAGGCGTTGCCGGCACCGGAACGCAGCGCCGGGGCGACCTACGAGGCGCCGCGCAATGACACCGAACGGCAAATGGCCGAGATCTGGGCCGAAGTGCTCAAGTGCGAACGGGTTGGTATTCACGACAACTTCTTCGACCTCGGCGGCCACTCGCTGCTGGCGACGCGGATGATCTATGCGATCAACCAGCGCATGGGCGCGCAACTGTCCCTGAGCAGTCTGTTCCAGACTCCGGTGTTGCTGGATCTGGCGACGCAGGTGTCGCGTGAAGAGCAAAGCGTTGAACCGGCGTTCATTCAGATCGAACCGGATCGCGCTAATCGACATGAACCATTCCCCCTGACCGATATCCAGCAAGCCTACTGGTTCGGTCGCGAGGCCACGGTCAGCCTCGGCGGCGTCAGTGCCCACGGTTACGAAGAACTGCGCATTCCCGAGTTCGACGCCGAACGTTTCGAACAGGCTTTGAATCGCATGATCCAGCGCCACGACATGCTGCGCGTGGTGTTCCTCAGCGACGGCACCCAGCAAGTGCTGGCGCAGGTGCCGACCTACCATTTGCCGCGCAGCGACCTGCGCGGGTTGCCTGCCGATGTGGCGCAGCGCACGCTGGAAGCGACCCGCGAACGTCAGTCCCATCAGGTGCTGGACGCCAGTCGCTGGCCGCTGTTCGAGTTCAGCCTGTCGCTACTCGATGACGGCATCACTCATCTGCACATCAGCCTCGATGCGCTGATCGTCGACGCCGCGAGCACGCAGATTCTCGCCCGCGAACTGATGGCGTTCTACGTCGATCCGAACCTGGAGCTGGCGGAACCGGGCCTGACCTTCCGCGACTATGTGCTGGCTGAACAGCAACTGCGTAATGGCCGCCGCTACGAGCAGGCGCTGGGCTACTGGCGTGAGCGGGTGACCACGCTGGCCCCCGCGCCGGACCTGCCGCTGGTACGCCAGCCCGAAAGCATCGCCAACCCACACTTCACCCGCCGCGACCGCGACATGTCGGCGGCGCAGTGGACACAGCTCAAAGCCGTGGCCAAACAGTTTGCCGTGACGCCATCGGTGATGCTGCTGACCGCGTTCAGCGAAGTGCTGGCGCTGTGGAGTCGCACCCCACGTTTCACCCTGAGCCTGCCGCTGTTTAACCGCATGCCGTTGCACCCGGATGTCGATGAAATCATCGGCGACTTCACCTCGCTGGTGCTGCTGGAAGTCGGTATCGACGGTTCGCAGAGCTTCACCGACAAGGCTCGCGCGGTGCAGGCGCAACTGTGGCGCGACATCGACCATTCGGTGGTCAGCGGTGTGCGGGTACTGCGCGAATTGTCCCAGGCCCGGGGCGTGCAGCAGACGGCGATGCCGATCGTGTTCAACAGCACGCTCTCGGAAGCGGCGCCGGAACTGGCCGAATTCAACCTCGCCGACGCGTTGAACGCCCGGCACATGCACAGCATCACCCAGACCCCGCAAGTGTGGCTCGACCACACCTTGCTGGAGCTGGAAGGGCGCCTGCTGTTCAACTGGGACAGCATCGACGAACTGTTCCCGCAAGGCATGATCGAGCAGATGTTCGTCGCCTATAACACCCTGCTCGACAGCCTCTGCGAACCGGCAGCCTGGGGTGCAAACACGCCGCAACAGCTGCCGCAGGCACGCTTGCCGGCACCGGTCGACAATCAGCAAACGCTGCCATTGATGCACGAATTGTTCGAACGTCAGGCCCTCGCCACACCGGATGCCCTGGCGGTGATCGGTACGCGGCAACTGACGTACGCCCAGTTGCGCAATGAGGCTCGCCGACTCGGCGCCCGACTGCAAGCGCAGGGTGTGCTGCCGAACCGGTTGGTCGCCGTGGTGATGGAGCGCGGTTGGGAACAAGTGGTCGCTACCCTGGCGATCCTGTATGCCGGCGGCGCTTACCTGCCAATCGAACCGACCCAGCCAGCGGAGCGATTGCGGCATATTCTGGAACGGGCCGAGACAAGCCTGGCCCTGACCCAACCGGCGCTGCTCGACAAGATCGAATGGCCGGCGCAGGTGACGGCCATTGCCGTAACCGATGAAGTTTCAAACGATGGACTCCTGCAACCGGTGCAGGTGAGCGAAAGCGACCTTGCTTACGTGATCTACACCTCGGGCTCCACCGGCCAGCCGAAAGGCGTGGTGATCGACCATCGCGGCGCGGTCAACACTTTGCTCGACATCAATCGGCGCTTTGCCGTAGGCCCGACTGACCGGGTATTGGCGATCTCGTCGCTGAGCTTCGACCTGTCGGTCTATGACTTCTTCGGCACCCTCGCCGTGGGCGCGGCGGTGGTCATCCTCGAACCGCAACTGTCACTCGATCCGGCGCACTGGCTGGCGTTGATCGAACGTCATCGGGTCAGCCTGTGGAACTCGGTGCCGGCGCTGCTCGGCATGCTGGTCGAGTACGTAGAGGGCGAGGGCGGCACGTTGCCCGCCAGCCTGCGGGTGGCGATGCTGTCCGGTGACTGGATTCCATTGACTCTGCCCGAGCGGGTCTGGGCCTTGCAGCCGGATTTGCAACTGATCAGCCTGGGCGGTGCCACCGAAGCGTCGATCTGGTCGATCTGTTACCCGGTACAGCACGTCGACCCGACCTGGCGCAGCATTCCCTACGGCAAGGCCCTCGATCATCAGCGTTTCTACGTGCTGGATGAAGCGCTGCAAGTGCGCCCGACCTGGGTCGCGGGGCAGCTGTACATCGGCGGTATCGGCCTGGCGAAAGGTTACTGGCGCGATGAAAAACTCAGCGCCGGCAGTTTCTTCGATCATCCACTGACCGGCGAGCGGCTGTATCGCACGGGCGACCTGGGACGCTTGCTGCCGGACGGCAACATCGAATTCCTCGGTCGCGAAGACAATCAGGTCAAGGTCCAGGGCTATCGCATCGAGCTGGGCGAGATCGAAGCCGCGCTCAATCGCCATCCCGGCGTGCAGAGCGCGGTGGTGCGGATTCTGGGCAGCACGCTGGGTGAGAAGCGTCTGGCGGGTTATGTGCTGAAGGCCGACCCGGCGTTGCAGGCCAGCGATTTCAGCGCGTACCTGAGCGACAAACTGCCGGCCTACATGATTCCGCCGTCGTTCACCTTTGTTGAAGCGTGGCCGTTGTCGTCCAACGGCAAGGTCGACAAGAAACGCCTGCCGGAGCCGGAGCAAATCGAGGAGCAAGGACCGGCGCTGGAAGTCGACGGGCCGCAGGAACAGCGGCTGGTGGAGATCGTGCAGGACGTGCTCAAGCGCGAATCCATTGCCGCCAATGCCAACCTGCTGAACCTTGGCGCGACTTCGATCGATATCGTGCGGATCAGCAACGCCTTGTCCGGCGCCTTGCAGTTCCGCCCGCACGTGGCGCAATTGCTGGCCCAACCGACGCTGCTGCATCTGCTTGGCATGTACCGCCAGAACCGAGCGCGGCAGGATCTGCTCGGCAACGTGCAGCAGGCCCCGGAGCCCGTGCAGGACATCATCGAAGATCCCCAGCAGCGGGCGCAGTTCAAGGCTGAACAGCGCGGACGCCGCGACTTCGCTCAGACCCTGCCGGCGCTGGCGCTGGACCTGCCGCAAGACCCGGCCTTCGCCCGGCGTTTGAGCGATTACCGCTCGGTGCGTCAATACGATCGGCAACCGATCGCCATCCAGGCCTTCGCGCACGTACTGGCAGCGCTGGCCCAGGGGCAACTCGACGGCGAAGTGAAATACCAGTTCCCGTCGGCGGGCGGCCTGTACCCGATTCAGGCGTACCTTTACATCAAGCCGGATCGCGTGCTCGGCGTCCCCGGCGGCGCGTATTACTACGATCCCCGCCAGCATCGTTTGCTGGCGCTCCAGAGCGGATTGCTCGACCCGGACACCTACGACTATTTCGTCAACCGTCCGGTGTACGAGAACGCCGCGTTCTCGCTGTTTTTCATCGCCGACATGGCGGCGATTCGCCCGCTGTATGGCGAGCGCAGCCGCGACTTCTGCCACATCGAAAGCGGCGCCATGGCCCAGTTGCTGAGCATGACTGCCGTCGAGCACGGTCTGGGCCTTTGCGGTATCGGCTCGGTCGAGGAGCAGCAACTGACGACGCTGTTCGATCTCGGGCCGAGCCATGAATTGATCTACTCGATGATCGGCGGTCTGCGCACGGCCGATGAACAACACCGCGCGCCAGTCGAGGTGTTTGCCAGCGAGCCTGCGACCGCCAGCCTGGACGATGAAGACATGGAGGAGTTCGAAGTATGAATGCCGATCAATTGCTGGCGTTGTTCGCTCGCCATGGCGTGGTGCTCGAGGTGGACGGTGACAGGCTGCGCTGCAAGGCGCCGCGCGGGTTTCTCACCGAAGAACTGACCCTGGCGCTCAAACGTCACAAACAGGAACTGATCGCCTTGCTCGGCGGGCACGATGACGCGGTGATTCCGCCCCGCGCCGGCGCGCACGCGTCATGGCCATTGTCGTTCTCGCAACGGCAACTGTGGTTTCTCGATCAACTGGAACCCGGCAACCCGTTCTACAACGTGCCCACCGCTGTGACGCTGAAGGGCCGATTGGATGTCGCGCAACTGGAGCGGGCGATGAACCAACTGGTGGCCCGCCACGAAATCCTGCGCACGACGTTTCGCAGCGTCGACGGCGAACCGCGTCAGGTGGTGCACCCGTCGATGCCGCTGTCGTTGTCGGTGACGGATCTGCGCCAATTGCCTGCCGACGAGCGCGAGCAGCAAGTGCGATTCGCCGTCGAGCAGGATGCCCGGGCGCCATTCGATCTTGCCAGCGGGCCGCTGCTGCGGGCGTCGTTGCTGCGCGTGGCCGACGATGAATACCTGTGGCTTTACAGCGTGCATCACATCATCGCCGACGGCTGGTCGATGGGCGTGATCCTGCACGAAGTCGCCACGCTGTACGGCGATTATCTGCGTGGCGAAACCCCGACGCTTGCGCCGTTGCCGGTGCAATACGCTGACTACGCCTGTTGGCAGCAACAGCGCATCGGCGGTGCGGCGCTGGACGCTCAGCTCGATTACTGGCGCCGTAAACTGGACGACGCGCCGCTGTTGTCGACCTTACCCGCCGACCGGCCGCGACCGTTGGTGCAGCGCTATGTCGGGGCCACGTTCAGTTCCTCGGTCGATGGCGGCACCTTGCGCGAACTCACGGCGTTGGGCCGGCAAACTCAGGGCACGCTGTTTAACGTGCTGCTCGGTGCTTTGGCGGTGCTGCTGTGGCGCCACAGCGGTCAGCAGGATCTGTGCATCGGCACGCCGTTCGCCAACCGCAATCGCCCGGAAGTCGAGCCGCTGATCGGCCATTTCGTCAACACCCTGGTGCTGCGTCAGCGCCTGAGTCCACAGCAGACCTTCGCCGAGCTGCTGCGCGACGTGCGTGGGCAAATGCTCGACGTCCACGCTCATCAGGATGTGCCGTTCGACCGCGTGGTCGAGGCAGTCAACCCGCCGCGCGATCCCGGTCATTCGCCGTTGTTCCAGGTGATGCTGGTGCTGCAGAACACCCCGGGCAACGCAGTGCAGATGCCTGGCCTGGAACTGGCGCCGTACGGCACCAGCAGTGCCACGGCCAAGTTCGATCTGGCATTCGAATGGGTCGAGCGGGATGGGCGGCTGGACCTGCTGGTGGAATACAACACCGACCTCTACGACATCGCAACCATCGAGCGCCTGAGCGGGCACTACCGTCACTTGCTCGAACAGATCGCCGCCGACGCCAAGCAACCGATCAATGCCTTGCCATTGATGAACGAGGCTGAGCGTCAGCAGGTGCTGGTCGATTTCAACCGCACCGCGCCGCTGACGCAAACGGCGCCCTGCGTGCATCAACTGGTTGAAGCGCAGGCCGCGAGCAACCCTCAGGCCTGCGCAGTGGTCTTCGAGGGCGAATCCCTGAGCTACGCCGAGCTCAATGCCCAGGCCAATCGGCTGGCGCGGCACTTGCGCACCTTGGGCGTTGGCCCGGACGTGCGCGTGGCGGTGTGCATCGAGCGCTCGCTGGAGTTGCCGGTGGCGCTGCTGGCGGTGCTCAAGGCCGGCGGCGCTTACGTGCCGCTGGATCCGGATTATCCGCTGGGGCGCCTGAGTCATATGCTCGGCGACAGCACGCCGGCGGTGCTGCTGACCCTCGGCTCGGCGCACGGGATTTTGCGCCAAGCCGTGCAAGGCTCGACCTGGGAAGCGCCGATCCTCGACCTCGAACAAGATGCCGCGAGCTGGGCGTCGTTGGCGGCGGACAATCTTGATCCGCGCCATGTCGGCGTCACCCCGGACCATCTCGCCTACGTGATCTACACCTCCGGCACCACCGGGTTGCCCAAGGGCGCGATGGTCGCCCACCGTGGCTTGAGCAATCTGCTGCTGTGGTGTTTGCAGGTCTGCGGCGAAGCAGGGGCGATGCTGCACAAGATCCCGTTCGGTTTCGATGCTTCGGCCTGGGAGACCTTCTGGCCGTTGGCAACCGGCGGGCGATTGGTTATTGCGCGACCCGGCGGGCATTACGAACCGGCGTATCTGGCCCGCGAGGTGCGCGAACGGAAGGTCACGGCGCTGGTGTTCGTGCCGGCGATGTTGCAGCTGTTTCTGGAAGTCGACGAGGTCAGTCAGTGTGCGTCGCTGACCCATGTGTTCAGCGGCGGCGGTGAGCTGCCGCCAGCCCTGGCCCGGCGCTTTCAGGAGCGACTGCCCCATGCGCGGCTGCACAACGTCTACGGTCCGACCGAAACCACGGTGATCAACAGCATCTGGACCCTGGAGCCTGGCGCCGAGGTGCCGACCCGGCAACTGCCGATCGGTCGGCCGATTGCCAACAACCGTTTTTACGTGCTCGATGACCGCGACCAGCCGGTGCCGGTGGGCGTGACCGGGCATCTGCATATTGGCGGCGTCGGCGTCGCTCGGGGTTATCTGGGATTGGCGCAGCTCAGTGCCGAGCGCTTTATCGACAACCCGTTCGTGTCAGGTGATCGGCTCTATCGCAGCGGCGATCTGGCGCGTTATCGCCCGGACGGTCAGCTGGAATTTCTGGGTCGCAACGACTTTCAGGTCAAGTTGCGCGGTGTGCGCCTGGAACTGGGCGAGATCGAGGCCCGGCTCGAAGCGTTTCCCGGTATCCGCAGCGCCGTGGTGTTAATGGTCGGCGAAGTAGCGCAGGACCAGCGGCTGGTGGCCTGTTGCGTAGTAGCCGAGACCGTGGACGAAGCCGCAGTGCACGCCCATTTGGCGACAACCCTGCCCAGAGCCGTAATCCCCGGCAGCTACCTGTGGCTCGACGCCTTGCCGCTGACCGCCAACGGCAAAGTCGACCGTGCCGCGCTGACAGCATTGGCGGATGAAGAGATGACCAACCGCCAGGTCAACCTGAGCAGCCCGCGCGATCACATCGAACTGGCGCTGTACCAGATCTGGAAAAGCCTGTTGCTGGCGCCGCAGATCGGCATTCGTGACAACTTCTTCAACGTCGGCGGCACCTCGATCGCCGCGATCAAGATGGCTCATGAAATCAGCCAGCAGTTCGCGGTCGAAGTGCCGGTGCGCGTGGTGCTCAGCTACCCGACCATCGAGGCGCTGGGCGGCTGGCTGCGGGTCGGGGCGAATCCGGCGCTGGCCCAGAGCAACCTGATCGAATTCCGTCGCGGCAGCGGCCAGCACAACGTGGTGTGCATTCACCCGGCGGGCGGCACGGCGTTCTGTTACCTGTCGCTGGCCAAGGTCCTGCCGGATGAAACCGGCGTCTATGGGGTGCAATCGCCGGGGCTGAATCCGGGGGAGAGCACCGAGCCGACGGTCGAGGCGATGGCCGAGGCTTACTTGCGCCAGATCGAACCGCTGACGGAGCAACCGCTGATCCTCACCGGACTGTCGTTCGGCGGCCTGGTGGCCTATGAAATGGCGCGGCGGTTGACGGCGGCGGGACATCGTCAGGTAACGGTGGTGCTGCTCGACACCCAAGGCAGTGACGACCCCGGTTTCCGCGAGCAGATCGGCACCGTGGACATGGCCGAGTTTCGCGACAAGCTGGTGCGTTTCAACGGCATGTACCCCGGCATCGAAGACGCCCAGGTCGAACGCTACTTCAACATCTACAACCACAACCGTCTGGCCATGGCTGCCTATGAATGCGCGCCGCGCGCTGGCCGCGTGGTGCTGATCCAGGCGCGGGAAGATTTCAGTCGCCATCAGTTGCATGAACTGCGTGGCTTCTGGCGTCGCCGCGCGGGCAGCGGCTATCTGGCGAAACTGGTCAGCGGCGGGCACTGGGACATGCTTGAAAGCGCGGAAATCCACCGGGTCTCGCAAATCATCCGTCGGGAGCTGCAACGCTTCGACGCGCAGGAGGCGAAATGATGAGTGCGTCCAATGACAGGCCATTGCTCGCGCGTTTTGCCGAGCAAGTGGCGGGTAATCCGCAAGCCCCGGCGGTGATCGATCAATCGGTCACGCTGACTTACGCCGAACTGGCCAGCGCCAGCGAACGCATCGCCCGAGGGTTGCTGGCGCGCGGCGTCGAGCCTGGTCAGTCGCTGGCGTTGTGCATGCCGCGCTGCTGGCAGTGGCTGGCAGCGATTATCGGCGCCCTGAAAGTCGGCGCGGTGGTGGTGCCGCTGGATCGCGCCAGCCCACGCAAACGTCGGGAGTTGATGCTGGCGGATGCGGCGTGTGTCGGCCTGATTACCCTGGATGAAGAGCCGCTGTGGTCGCCGTCACTGTGGCAAACCAGTGTCGAGGCCTTGCTCGATCAGCCGGACGCTCCGCCGCAAACACTGGCCGAAGACTTCGCCGAGGTGATGTTCCTGTTCTACACCTCGGGCACCACCGGCACGCCAAAAGCAGTCGAGGTGGGCGAGCGCGGCCTGCTGCGTCTGGCGCACACCGACGGCTATATCGAGATTCGCCCGACGGACCGGTTTGCCTGCCTGTCCAACCCTGCGTTCGATGCGTGCAGTTTCGAACTGTGGGCGCCGCTGCTCAACGGCGGCTGCTGCGTGATGATCGCCGACGAGGACGTGCTGGATGCGCGTCGAATGGCCGAGGTGCTGGAGCGCACGCAGGTCGACAACCTGTTCATGACGGTGTCGCTGTTCAACACGTTGATTGCCGAGTGGCCGTCGTGCTTTTCCAGCGTGCGTCAGGTGCTGATTGGCGGTGAGCAGATCAGCGCTGCCGCCGTGCGCGGCTGGTATCGGGCCAATCCTGAGAGCCGCTGCCGGATCTTCAACGCCTACGGCCCCACCGAATGCACCACGTTTGCCCTGTGCTGGCCGATCAGCCGCGATTTTGCCGGTGACTCGGCGCCCATTGGCCGACCGTTGCCGGATACCGGCGTGCAGGTGCTGGATGAGCAGCAACGCCCGGTGCCGGCGGGCGAGGTCGGCGAGCTGTATTTGAGTGGCAGCGGTGTCGCCCGTGGCTACCGCAACCGGCGCGAAGAAACTGCTCGCCAGTTCGTCCGTTTGCTCTTCCTCGACGGTGGCGCGCAGGTGCATTACCGCACCGGTGATCTGGTGCGACGCAATGCCGAAGGCTTGATCGAGTACCTGGGGCGGGTCGACCGGCAGGTGAAGATTCGTGGCTTCCGGATCGAGCCGGGGGAGGTGGAGCAACGGATGCTGGAGTATCCGGGCGTGGCGCAGGTGTACGTCTGCACCCGGCGGCAGGCGGCAGAAGACCATCAGTTGCTGGCGTTCATCGTGCCTCGCGGGGATCTGGACTATCAGGAATTCGAAAACCATCTGCGGGCACAACTGGCGCCGTATATGCGGCCGCACCAGTTGTTTCTGCTGGAGCGCCTGCCGCTGACGGCCAATGGCAAGATTGATCGTGATGGCTTGCTGGCCCAAGGGTTGAGTCCGTGGCATCCAGTCCTGGCGGCTACGGATAACGAAAACGCTTCACCGGCGCTGGACTGGTTGCTGAGTCAGGCCCGCTCGCTGCTCGGCCAACCGGCCCTGAGCGCGCAGGACGACTGGCTGGGCAGTGGCGGCGATTCGCTCAAGGCGCTGCGCCTGCGTTCGGCGATCCGTGTCCACTGGCAGCGAGAGATCGCCATCGATACGTTGCTCAACGAGCCTTTCTCGTCATTGGCCGCACAACTGAGCGGTGAGACGAACCGCGAGTCGATTTACCCACCCGCGCCTCCGATCAGCAGCGCCAAACGCCTGCCGGCGACCGCCGAACAGCGCCGGCTGTGGCTGTTGCAACAACGCTCGCCGACCTCGACCGCCTACAGCGTGCCGCTGATTCTGCATCTGGCGGCAGGTGTCGAAGTTGCGGCACTGGCCGAGGCTTTGGGGCGTCTGGTGCAGCGTCATCCGGGGTTGCGCACGGCATTCGTGGCGGGTGCCGATGGACTGGATCAGGTAATCGCCGAGCAGGGTTCGACCTGTCGCACCTTCGCGGTCGGGCATTTCACCGAGAACAACTGGCAGGCCTTCGCCGAGCTGGTGTTCGCCGCGCCGTTCGACCTGACCACACCCAACCTGTTTCAGGCCTGGCTGTTGCCGTTCGCCGATGGCAGCTGCCGGCTGTTGCTGAACCTGCATCACATCATCGTCGATGGCTGGTCGGTGAACCTGTTGTTCGATGACCTGACGCAGCTTTACGCCGATGCCCTGCAAGGCCGCGACAGCCTGCAACCGGCCGCCCGATTGACGACGCTGGAGTTTGGCCAGTGGCAGCGTCAGTGGAGCGTCGATCCGCATTATCGCGACCAGCGCCGCGCCCTCGCCGAGTTGCATCGCCGTCAGGAAGAGCCGTCGCCTGCATTGATGCCAATGCGCGAAATCAGCCCCGACGCCCGGTTGCACCGCGAACCCTTGGGCACCCTGCGCAGTGCGGCTCTTGAGCGCTTTTGCACCCAACAACGGCTGACCCGTTTCGAAGTGCTGTTCAGCGTCTTCGCCTGGAGCCTGTACGCCCTGACCGGGTGCGAGCGGCCACGGATCGCCAGCCCGGTGGCCAACCGGCCGCTGGCGGAGTTCGAAGACACCGTCGGCATGTTTGCCAACACCGTGCTGATCCCCACTGCCGTTGAAAACCCATTGACCCTGAGCGTGCAGTTACGCAAACAGACCGCCACCGTGCGCGAGGTACTGGCGTTGCAGGACGTGGCGCTGGCGGATCTGGTGGAAGACCTGCGGCTGTCGTCGAGCCCCTCGTTGTTCGACTTCATGTTCGTGCTGGAAAACACTGACTACGCCGCACTGGCCGACTCAAACCTGCGCGCCACGCTGGCATTCAACGAGCAGTTACATGCCAAGTGCCCGTTGACGTTGTTGATGGTTGGGAGCGGGTCGCAGCTGGAATGCTGGTGGGAATATCAGTGCAGCTATTTTGATGCCGAACAGATGCGGGCGGTGAACGCGTTGTTCCGCCGAGGGCTGGACCTGTTGCTGGAAAGCCCGGCGGCCAACCTCGAAGATTTGCTCGGTCCGTATCGACGCAGCCTGCCACCCGCCAGCGAAGGTCCGCAGATTGCGCTGCCGTTCAACACACTGGCGGACGGGTTCGAGCATCAAGTGCACTGCACACCGGAGGCGGTCGCGCTGGTTCAAGGCCAGCAGCGCCTCAGCTACAGCGAGCTGAATGCGCTGGCCGATGCTCTGGCGGCAAACCTGATCGAGCGCCATCCGTTGCCGGCCGGGAACGCGCCGTTGCATGTCGTGCTGTTCCTCGATGCCTCGGTGGAGCACATTGTCGCCTTGCTGGCCCTGGCCAAACTCAACCTGACCGCCGTGCCGCTGGATCCCGCCTACCCGGTGGCCATCCAGCGTCAGGTGCTGGAGCAGGCGCAGCCGCTTTGTGTGCTGTTCAGCGACGCGACCAAGGCTGCACTGGATGACCTGAACGCCGGACGATTCGCCACCCATCGGGTTGATCTGCGCGCCGATGCCGGAACGTTCGAGCGTCCACGCCACGCTGGCGAACGGCCGTTGTACACGCTGTTCACTTCCGGATCGACGGGCACGCCCAAAGGGGTGCAAGTGTCGGAACGCACCCTGTGCAACCTGCTGCAATGGCAGCGCACCGAAGGGCAGTTACCGGCGAAAGCGGTGACCCTGCAGTTCTCGATGCTGTCGTTCGATGTGTCGTTCCAGGAGATTTTCAGCACCCTGTGCGGCGGCGGTTGTTATCACCTGATCACGCCGCGCTGGCGTCAGGATGCCGAGGCGTTGCTGGATTACATGGTCGAGGCGCGGATCGAGCGCCTGTTCCTGCCGTACGTGGCCTTGCAGCATCTGGCGCAAACCGCGGTGGCCCGGGGCATTTACCCGTCGGCGTTGCGCGAGGTGATCACGGCCGGCGAGCAATTGCTCTGCACCGATGCGCTGCGCAACTGGTTCGGCGGCATGCCGCACGCGTCGCTGTTCAACCACTATGGCCCGACCGAAACCCACGTGGTCAGCGCCTTGCGCCTGCCGCCCGTGGCGCGGGACTGGCCGTTGCGCGCGCCGATCGGCCATGCCGTCGGCAATGCGCGGTTGCTGCTGGTCGATGAGCACGACCGCCCGGTGCCGATCGGCAGTCGCGGCTATCTGCTGGTGGCCGGGCCGATGGTTGCCCGCTGTTATCTGGCCGATCCTGCCCTGAACGCCGCGCGGTTTGTCGAGGTGGCAGACGACTGTTTGTACTACCGCACCGGCGATCTGGCGTGGGCCGATGCCCAAGGCTGCCTGCATTACCTGGGGCGTGACGATCAGCAGATCAAACTCAGCGGCCATCGTCTGGAACTGGGGCAGATCGAGGCGGCGCTGATGCAGGTGCCGGAAGTGGTCAACGCGGTGGTGGCGGTGCAGGCCGATCCGCCCCGATTGATCGCCTGGCTGCAACTCGAAGGCGAACCTCCGACGTCGCAAGCGCTGGATCGTCAGGTCGCGCAGCTGCTGCCGGCCCATGTGCGGATTGATGAATACCGGCGGATCGACCTCTGGCCACGCACCCCCAGCGGCAAGATCGACCGCAAGGCCTTGCCGAATCTGGGCGAGGCGCTGGAGCGGCGCAGCACGCCACAACCGGTTGTTCAATTGAGTGCGCTGGAGCGGCAACTGAGCGAGTTGTTCCAGGCCGTGATCGGTCGGGACATCGAGCCGGAGCAGACCTTCTTCGAGGCCGGCGCCACAAGCCTCGGCCTGATGCGTTTGCACGGCCGTTACGCCAAAGAGTTGCCGCACAAGGTGACGATGGCCGATCTGTTCGAACACGTCACGGTGCGGCGTCTGGCGGCGCATCTGTCGACCGCGCCAGTGGCAGCGGTGCAGCAGGTACGGCAAACCGATGCTGGTCATCAGCCGATGGCGATCATCGGCATGGCGGTCAATGTGGCCGGGGCACAGAACCTGTCCGAGTTCTGGGCCATGGTGCAAGGCAATGAGCTGGGCATCGAACACTTTGCTGCCGAAGAAGGCTTGGTCGGTGCCCGCAGCCAACTGGCGGGCATGCTCGATTTCGATCCCGAGTACTTCGGCATCAGCCGCCAGGAAGCGCGCCTGATGGACCCGCAACAGCGGCATCTGCTGATGGCCTGCGTACAGGCCCTGCAACACGCGGCCATCGTCCCTTCGGCGGACGGTCCGCGCATCGGTCTGATCGCCAGTTGCGGCGAAACCACGTACTTCCAGCAAATGCTGCGCGAAACCGCCGACGACGATTTGCCGGACGGCTTCCAGCTGGCGCTGCACCACGACAAGGATTTTCTGGCGACCAAAGCCGCGTATCACCTGGACCTCAACGGCCCGGCCCTGAGCGTGCAGGCCGCTTGCGGCAGTTCGCTGATCGCCGTGCACCTGGCCAGTTCGATGCTGCGTCAGGGCGACAGCGACGTGATGCTCGCGGCCGGGGTGCTGATCGACCCGACCCTGACCGAGGGCTATCGGCATCGCTCGCAGCACATCTTTTCCGCCGATGGTCTGTGTCGTCCATTCAGCGATGACGCCAGCGGCACCCTCGGCGCCAGTGGCTACGGCGTGGTGGTGCTCAAGCCGCTGGCCAAGGCGCGGGCCGATGGTGACCGGATCTATGCGTTGGTCGAGGGCTCGGCGTTGAACAACGATGGCCGGGCCAAGATGAGTTACACCGCGCCGTCGGTGGCGGGGCAGAGCGCGGTCATCCGCGATGCCTTGAACCGGGCCGGATTGACCGGTGCCGACATCGGCTACATCGAGGCCCACGGCACCGGCACCTTGCTGGGCGATCCGATCGAAGTCGCGGCGTTGACCAAGGCTTTCGGCGATGCGCCGGCCGGCCAATGCGCGCTGGCTTCGGTAAAAAGCCAGATCGGTCATCTGGGCGCGGCGGCGGGGGTAGTCGGGCTGATTCGCGCCAGCCTCGCGGTGTTCCATGGCGTGTTGCCGCCGAACCTCGGTTTTGGCCGGATCAACCCGCAGATCGATCTGGAACATTCACCGTTCTACGTGCCGACCACGTCCCGGCCATGGCCGGAGGGGCGGCGGCGACTGGCCGGTGTCAGCAGTTTCGGGATTGGCGGGACCAATGCGCATGTCATCGTCGGTGCTGCGCCAGTTTCGCAGGAAGGGGTCGAGGAAACATTGCCGCTGCTGATGATCTCGGCCCATAGCCGGGCGGAGTTGCTGCGCGATATCGCGGCGATTCGCGAATACCTGCACGCGAACCCGGAACAGCAGACTGCGTTGCTGCGGCACTTGCAGTCAGGTCGCCGGCAACTGCGCTGGCGCTTCGCAATGGTTTGTGGGACGGGTGAGGCCATTCCATTGCAGCCGACAGCGATCAAGGAAGTCACGCTCTCAAGCGCGCAGGTGATCGCCCGTGATCAATCGGCGCAGGAGCTGCTGGACGCCTGGTACGAAGGCGCGAATATCCAGTGGCCGCAGCGCTCGGCACCGCCGCCTTGGGATTTGCCGCCGTCGTCGTTCGATCTTCAGCCGTATCGTTTCCAGACGCCTGTAGCTGCTGAACCTGAAGCGCCAACCCTTGCGCGGCAACCGCTGGCGGACTGGTTCCACCAGCGCCAGTGGGTGCGCACCCGGCGATTGAGCGCAACAGCGACGGCGGAATCCCGTGAGGTGCTGATTCTGTGCAGCCATGAAGCGCCGGAATCGACGTTGCTGGCGAGCCTGAACACTGTGTACCGACGCGTCATTCACGTGCGCACCGGCAATGGCTTCAAGCGCTTGAGCGCGGACCGTTTCGAGCTTGATCCGCTGGACATCGAAGCCCTGAACCGCTTGCTCGCCGAGGTCGCAGAACCTGAACTCGGCGAACTCGACTGGCTGCATGCCTTGCCGCTGGCGGTGTCGGGCGCGGTCAACGAGCAATCGCTGGACCTGGCGCAGTGGGCCTGTCTGGACACGGTCAGTGCGCTGATGCAGGCCTGGGGGCAAACACCGCGCACGACCCGTCTGCGCTTGTGGTTGATGTCATGGCAGGCATGCCCGGTAGACGGCGAGGTTCAGCGCCCCGAACTGGCAGCGCTGGCCGGCATCACCGAAGTGGTGCCGCAGGAATACCCGGTGCGTTGCCACTGGCTGGATTTGCCGTCGTCACCACTTGAAACGCACGCCGGCGAGTTGGCAGCGCTGCTTGGCGATCCGTCTTCACTGCCTCGGCGAATGGCGGTGCGCGATGGTTACCTGTGGCAGCCACGCTTGATGCCTCAGCCATTGACCGGCCCAGCAACGACATCAGGGCTTCTGCCGGAAGACGGTACGTTCCTGGTGCTGGGCGGCAGCGGCGGCATCGGCCGGACCTTGTGCGAACACCTGCTGCAGGCGCCTGCACGCCGGATGGTGCTGCTCTCGCGTCAGGGGCAACTGCCGGCGTCTCTGGCGGCTTACGCTTCGCGGATCGACTGCATCAAAGCGGACATCGCCGACCTGCCGCGCTGGCCGCAGGTACTCGATCAACTGGCCGTTCGTTACGGTCGTCTGAGCGGGGTGATTCATGCGGCAGGCGTCGGTGCAGGCAGTCTGATTCGCCACCGTGATCCTCGGCAAATGGCCGAGACCATGGCCGCCAAGACTCGCGGCATGCTGGCGGTCGAGGCGTTGATCGAGCACCTGACACCGGGTTTTGTCCTGTACTGCTCGTCGATGTCGGCACTGTTCGGCGGCGCGGGGCATCTGGATTACGCGGCGGCCAGCGGGGTACTCGACGGCTTCACCCACTATCGCCCGAACCCCGCCGACACTTGCTTGCGACTGGGGATCAACTGGGACATCTGGCGCGACATCGGCATGGCCACCACCAGCAACGGTGGGGACGCCGCGCACCTGGAGCATCTGACGGTTGGCCTGTCGTCGGAAGAGGGCTGTCGGGTGTTCGATCTGGCGATGGCGACGCAGTTGCCGCAGCTGCTGATCTCCACCACCGGCATCGACACGGCGCGGCGGTTTTATCCGGTTCGCCATGGTGCCGTGGCCGCAGCGGTCGAAGCGCCGAAGGGCGTGGATCTGTCGGCGCGCCTGCGTGAGTGCCTGTGCAAGTGGCTCGGTGTGGCCGAGCTGGAAGATGACGATTCGCTGTACGACCTGGGCGCGGACTCGCTGACGCTGCTCGACCTGATCGACGAGCTGCAAGCGGTCACTGGCGAGGTATTCCAGCTGTCGCAATTCAGCCACAAGGTCAGCCTGAGCGAGGTGCTGGGGCTGGTCTCGACCGCCACGGTTGAAGAGGCGCCCGGTGTAATACAGCAGGGCTGGCACGACGCGGTGCGGATCGATCAATGGCATGCCGGAGCCGGGCGTGACTGGCTGTACCTGATCCACCCGGTGGGCGGCGATGTTCAGGCCTACCGGGACCTGGTGTCGGCATTGCCGGCGGAACTGGGCGTGTGCGTGATCGCCGACCCGGCGCTGCGTGTACCGCAGTTGCCGAACGTCAGCGTGGAAGAACGTGCAAGTGGGTATCTGGAGGCGATCAAGGTCCATCTTCCGTACGGCTGCACTTGGCGTCTGGCCGGCTGGTCGTTCGGCGCATGGGTGGCGCAGGCGCTGTGTCATCAGGCCCAGGTCGACGGCTTCAGGCAGCCGTTGTTGTACCTGATCGACCCGCCCGCGCCGGATGCCGGTGCGCAACTGGCCGGCATCGACGAGCAGACCATCGAGCAGGTGTTCCAGCGCGAGTTTGCCCAGCGCTGGCCGGCGGTCGAAGGGCAGGGCATGGGCGAAGAACGCCAAGCGTATCTGCAGCGGCTGACGGTGTGCTGCCGCAACAACATGACCAGCATGATCGACTTCCAGCCGCCAGCATTGGCGACCACAGCGGTGCGGTTGTTCATCGCCGGGCACGCCAATCCTTACGGGCTGGGCAATGCCTGGAATCCGGATGACCTGCAACGCAACTGGCAGGCCTTGCTGCCGCAGTTGCGCAGCTGGCAAACCCTGGACACCGATCACTACGGCATTGTGGCGGGCCGCTGGGCGCGGTTGCTGGCCGAGGTGATCGGTACGGATGAGCCGGCGCCATGAATGAACCGATCTCGATGCCGCGATGGCTGCTGAATTTAGTGCAAGTGCTGTGCGAAACCGGACAGGCCGACGACCTGCGCAAGCGGATAGACAATGGCGAGGGTCCCGTGCCGTTGCGGCTGTTTCATCTCTGGCAGGCCGACGTGATTCTGCCGATGCTCGGCGAAGCCTTGCCGGAACATCGACAGGCGCTGCTCGCGTTGCAAAGCCTGCATCAGCGGGCGGCACTCGGCGTGCTCGGGCGTCAGGGCGAATGGCGGGCCGCGCTCAAACCGGTGTTGCTGGCGCTGTATCGCAAGGCCTACGCCTACGACGCGGCGTACGCCAAGGCCCACGCCAGTGCGATGACCTACGGCCTCGCACCGGCCAACAGCGCCATGATTGTCGAGCACTTCGGCGATGCCGAGGCGTTCGCCGAGTACTACGCGCAACTCAATACCGAGGCCGCCGCCACCGCGTTTGCCCAGGCTCATGCCAGCGCCAATGCCGAGGTGTCGGCCCGGGCTTTCGCGGACGACGATGCAGACACCTGCGCTCAGGTCTGCGGGGCGTCCGTGCGGGTTTACGTCGGGGCCTGTGCTTCGAGCGACGAACAGCGACATGCCGCACTCAACCATCTCGCCGCCGGGCTCGAGCGAAGCCTGGCCACGCTGCAATCCCGTTCAACAGGAGAACGACATGAATGACGCACACCTGCAATTCGATGTGGTGATCAACGCTCAGGGCCAGTATTCCCTGTGGCCGGCGGGCAAGCCGATGGCCAGCGGCTGGAGCGAGGCGGGGATGCGCGGCGAACGCCAAATCTGTCTGGATTACATCAACGAACACTGGATCGACATGCGCCCGCGCTCGCTGCGTGAGCAGTCATCGGTGTCGTTCCAATAAAAAAAGGTAAGGGAACATGGATCAGTTGGCACTCAAGGCAATCGAGCGCATCGCCGCCGAACGGCGTGCGCCGTATCAGCACATCACGGTCGAGCGGATCACGCCGATCATCGGTGCCGAGATCGGCGGCGTCGATCTTTCGCAGCCGCTGAGCGACGAGCAGCTCGCGGAAATCCGCCGGGCCTTTCTGGAGAATCACGTGGTGGTGTTCCGCGATCAGCACCTGACGGTGGACGAACACAAGGCGTTTGGCCGGCTGTTCGGTGAGCTGCGGGCGCTGCCGGTGGAGGACATCGACGGCGATGACCCGGAGCTGGTGGTGATCCGCGCCAATGCGCAATCGCGCTACGTGGCCGGCGAAACCTGGCACACCGACGGCACCGCCGATCTGGCGCCGTCCATGGGCTCGATGCTGTACGTCAAGGAAACCCCGGCCATCGGCACCGGCGGCGATACGTTGTTCGCCAACATGCACCTGGCGCTGGAAATGCTCTCGCCGACGATGCAGCAGTTTCTCGGCGAATTGACCGCGATCCACGACGGCGCGATTCCGTGGAAGGGCTATGAGGCGCCGGCCAATCTGCCGAAAACCGAGCACCCGGTGGTGGTTCGCCACCCGGAAACCGGGCGTAAAACACTGTTCGTCAATTCCGGGTTCACCTCGCACATCGTCCAGTTGTCCGGCGGTGAAAGTCAGGTGCTGTTGAACATGTTGTTTGATCTGGTGGCCCGTGAGCCGGTCCTCAGCTGTCGCGTGCGTTGGGCGCCGAACAGCCTGGTGTTCTGGGATAACCGCTGCACCCAGCACCATGCGGTCTGGGATTATTTCCCGCACTCGCGGTATGGCGAGCGGGTGACGATTCTTGGGACGCAGCCCAAGGCTTGAGTCTAAAAAACGGTGGGAGCGGGGGCCGTTCCCACCGCTCATTTACAGACCTTGTTTGAGCAACTGCTCGACGATCAACTCGCCAAACGCCAGATTCCCGTGCAACGGGTCATCCACTTCGCAGTACGCCGGAAGCTGAAAACCCAGCTCATCATTCGCTGCCGCGCGCACATCGATCAGCTCGATGCCGAGCCCTTGCAGGCGCTCGATCAGCAGCGCCTGCGCGGCCATGAACACACGCGGATCGGACAACTCTGGCACCCGTTGCGGCGGCAGCACGGCGAACACCTTGAGGTTCATCGCCCGGGCCTGTTCATAGAACGCGAGAGCAGGTCGGGACAGGGTGTCGACGATGGATTCGAACAGGGGACCTGCGAGAAAACCTTCGTCGAATTCGCCGTCCAGGGTCTGGTAGCACGTCCAGTTCGGCGCGGTGGCGAGGTAGTGCAGGCTCAGGCCAATGGTACTCACCAGCGGCACGCCGACCTTCGCCAGTTGCGGCACCTCGAACGGCTCAAGTGCCTGGCGATACAGGCGCTCCATCTCGGCTTCCCGAAACACCACGTCATGGCGGGTCAGGCTGAAAAAGTCGACCGCGAAATCCCGGCCGGTGCCCAGCGGGCCGCCGCTGAACGGCAACCCGCGGGCCTGCGCCGCCTTGCCGATGACCCCGGCATGGGAGTCGCCCAGCAGCAGAAACCTAGGCGTAGTAATCGAGCACGGCGTCTTCACAGACAAGCTCCTCGCTGGACACGCAGGTGGAAGGAACGCTGGCCGGCTTCTGCACCGATTGAACCGCATCGAGCCCGGCGAAAAACTGCTGCATGACGAACGCCACGCCTTCAGGTGTGACTTCCCGCTGGTTGGGCTGGTAGAAGGCGCCCTTGAACGGTGTGCCGGTGATGATTTCGTAAGAGGGGAAATAGTCGACGTCGTGCAGGTCTTCGCACAGCTGCCCGGCGACGGCGCGCAGGACCGATTTGGAATAGGTGGTGGCGCTCAGCACATGCTCGCCCGTGGCGGTCGCCGTCAGGGGCACCGGTGACACGGTGAGCAGCAGGCGCAGCTGCGGGTTGATCGAACGCATCAATTCCAGCGCCCGCACCATGTCGCCATAGGTGTCCATGAAGCCGAAATTGCAGAAACGGTGCAGCTGCGGATCGAAAGTGCCGCGCACGGTGCCGGGGCACACGGGATACACCAGCCCGGTCTGGCGGTTCTGCCAGGCTTCGGTCAGGCCGAGGGTAAACACGAACACTTTGGCGCGGCGCAGGGCGGTGCGAATGGCGTCGAGGGTGGCTTCGCGCGATGCGAACAGCGCGTCCTCGCTGGCAAAACCGTCGGGCTCCACGGCGGGGCGGAATGGGTCGAAGAATCGCCCGTCGTGGGCCCAGGTTTCGTCGGGGGGCAGGCTCACGCCCAAGGCCCATTCGAGCCATTGGCACAGCATCGCCGGGGTGTACAGATTGCCGGTGCGGAACGAGAACACCCCATAGTTGTGGGCCTTCCAGTCGGCTGCGGGCAGTTCGGCCGGGGCCGGTTCCGCATCCAGCCAGTTCATGCCGCGTTCGCCCAGCGCCCGGCCGATGTGCTGGGCGAAACAGGAGCCAGCGGTGACGATGGCGTCCTTGTTGCCGATCTCGAATTGTGGCGTCCACAGTTGATCGATGTTCAGCGCGGGCTTGTCAGCCACGGCGGTGCGCCAGAAAGCGCGGGGTGGCAGGCATTGATAAGGATTCACGACGAGGGCCTCCTTGGCGGTCGCTGATAAAACGGGGTCAACTGATTTGATAGCGGTAGATCAGGTCGTCAAACCACCGATCTCCAATCTGATAGGCCTGCGGCACGCGGCGCTCGAATACAAAACCGCATTTCTCCAACACCTTGCAGGACGCGATATTACCGTCGGTCACGGTCGACTCCAACGAGTCCAGGCCGATGGCGGCGGCATAGTCGATGATCGCCTGGCGCGACTCGGTGCCAAAGCCTTTGCCCTGATGCTCGGGCAACAGCAGGCAACCCACCTCGGCATGCCCCGGCGACAGGATACGAAAACCGGTCACGCCCAGCTCCTGCCCGCTGGCCCTGTCGGTCACCACCAGACACAACCAGTGATCCGACTGCGGCCCCCAGGCCGGAAGCCGATGCTCGAAGCCTTTGCGTACCTGTTCTTCGGCAATTTCACCGAACACGTACTGCATGGTTTGCGGCTCGGAATGCAGCCTGAGGAACAGCGGCCAGTCGGATTCGACCATCGTGCGCAGGTCGAGGCGTTGCGTGGCGAGTTCGAGCATCCGCTGCTCCTTGCAAGGGCGGAAAGGGAAGACGGTTTTTTACTGGGTGTGGGGCGAAAGATCAATGTTTTGATCGGGCATGTTTTGCAACGCCGACCTTGAACGCGCCCCTTAGCGGTGCTCTCCGGCAGCCACGCTGCCGGAGGTGGATTGGCGAATGGATCGGTTACGGCTTGACCGGTTTGACCAGGTCGGTCTCGCTGCTGTCGAGCACGAACACCGCCAGCAGACGTGACGGTTCGGTGGTGCTGGCATTGGCGCTCACCGCGTGGAAGTCGCCCGGTTGTTCGACGAAGTTTTCCCCCGCCTTGTAAACCTTCTCCGGCCCGTCGCCGACCTTGCTGCGTACGGCGCCCTCAAGCACCGTGGCGTAGATGAACGCGGACTTCGGATGAAAGTGCGCCGGCGAAGAACCACCGGGTGCGTATTCCACCAGCACGCCCTTCATGGATTTACCCGGAACGTTCGGCAGGGCGCGGTCGAACACCACGGTGACCTTGCCTGCCTGCGGCTCGGCGGCCGAGACGGATGAGATTGAAAGGGCCGCAAACGTGGCGGCCAGCAGAATTCGGCTGAACATGGCGAGACTCCTTCTAAGCGGATGGGGGGTTAGCGCTGGATCGATTGCGCCAGCCAGTCTTCAAAGCGCGTCGAGCCCAGGCGCGGGTTGCTGCTACCGGGGGTGAGCGACTGGTCGTCGAGCACGTCGCCGAAGTAGCGGGCGTGGACGTCCGGGATCACTTTGCGGGTGTCGTGGGTGGCGCGGAAAAAACGCCGGACCAACTCGTCGAGCGGCATGGCTTCGGGGCCGGCAATTTCCTGTGTGCCGTTGATCGGCGCTGCCAGTGCCACATCCGTCAGCGCAGCAGCGACGTCGTCAGAAGCCATGGGCTGGATCAGCGCCGGCGACAGGCGCACTTCCTCGCCGACGGTGGCGGACTGGGCAATGCCGCCGACAAATTCGAAGAACTGCGTGGCCCGTAACAGGCTGTACGGAATGCCGGACGCCTTGATCAGATTCTCCTGCGCGACCTTGGCGCGGAAGTAACCGTTGGCGGGCAGGCGCTCACTGCCGACAATCGACAGCGCCACGTGATGGCGAACCCCGGCGGCGGCTTCGGCGGCAAGCAGGTTGCGGGTGGAGGTTTCGAAGAAGTCGAGTACGGCCTGGTCTTCCCACGACGGCGCGTTGGACACGTCGACCACCACCTGGGCACCGTCCATTGCTTCGGCCAGGCCTTCGCGGGTGATGCTGTTGACGCCGGTGTTAGGCGAGGCGGCGCGGGCATCGTGGCCGCGTTCGCGCAGATTGTTCACAAGTTTCGATCCGATGAGGCCGGTGCCTCCGATAACGACTATCTTCATGACATCTCTCCACTTGCCGACCGCAACCGTTGCTGTCGATGTGGGATGAGCATGCTTGCGGCGCTCGGGCAAATCCTTGTGGTGACCTTGGATTTGCCTTGGTTTTTTGTCCAGACAGGCCAATCCGTCGGCAGATGCGTAGACCAATGCCCAGACCGGTGCGACGGCCCAGGGTCTGCCGTATCATTGGGCGCACGACAATCGCCCGCTCGGACACGGAGTCGGGGGCGCCAGACCAGAGAACAGCCACCGTGCAATTTGTGTTTGAAGACTACCTGCTCGACCAGCAGCGCCGGGAACTGACCTGGCGCGGGCAAGTCGTGACGGTCGGGCCGCAGGTCTTCGATCTGCTGTTGCTGCTGGTCAGCAACCGCGAGCGAGTGGTGAGCAAGGACGAATTGTTGAGCGCCGTGTGGAGTGGCCGGATCGTTTCCGAGTCGACCATCACCAGCCACATCAACGCCGTGCGCAAGGCCATCGGCGACACCGGTGAGCAGCAGCGCCTGGTGCGTACGGTGCCGCGCAAGGGCTATCGCTTCGTCGGCGAAATCACCTTGAGCGACAGCCCCGTCAATGCGCCCGAAGCGCCTGCGATACCCGAAGTGGCCACGACACTTGTCCTGCCGGAAAAGCCGTCGATCACCGTCCTGCCGTTCCAGAATCTCAGCGGCGACCCCGCGCAGGACTACTTCGCCGACGGCATCGTCGAAGACATCATCACCGCGCTGTCGCGCCTGCGTTGGCTGTTCGTCATCGCCCGCAACTCCAGCTTCACCTACAAGGGCAGGGCGGTCGACGCGCGGGGCGTCGGGCTGGAACTGGGCGTGCGTTACGTGCTGGAAGGCAGCGTGCGCAAGAGCGGCAACAAGATCCGCATCACCGGCCAGTTGATTGATGCGTGCAGCAGCACGCATCTGTGGGCCGAGCGCTTCGAAGGCCTGCTCGACGATATTTTCGAACTCCAGGATCAAGTGGCCGAGAGCGTTGTGGGCGCCATTGCGCCGCAGCTTGAACGCGCGGAAATCGAGCGGGCCAAGCGCAAGCCCACCGACAGCCTCGATGCCTACGATTACTACCTGCGGGGCACGGCCAAATTGCACATCGGCACCCGTGAGGCGATCGAGCAGGCACTGGCGTTGTTCTACCGGGCGATTGAACTGGATCCGGAATTTGCCTCGGCGTACGGCATGGCCGCGTGGTGCCATTTTTGGCGCAAGCTCAACGGCTGGATGACCGACCGGCCCCGGGAAATCGCCGAAGGTGCGCGGCTGGCGCGCATGGGCGTGGAGTTGGGACGCGATGACGCCGTGGCGCTGACCCGTTGCGGTCATGCCCTGGCCCATCTGACCGGGGATGTCGACTGCGGCATCGCCCTGCTTGATCGAGCTCGATTGCTCAACCCCAATCTGGCGCCGGCCTGGTATCTGGGTGGCATCCTGCGCGCCTTGGGTGGCGAAACCGAAGCCGCCATTGCCAACCTTGAACATGCCGTGCGACTGAGCCCGCTGGATCCGGAAATGTTCCGCATGCAGGTCGGGATGGCGCTGGCGCACTTCTTCGCCGGTCGCTTCGAATGTTCGGTTTCCTGGGCCGAGAAAGCGCAGGGAAATCTGCCCAGTCTGCTGGTAGCGGCGGCCCTGATCGCCGCTAGCCACGCGCTCAATGGACGAGCCGACAAAGCCGGGCAGGCCATGGAACGGGTGCGCCGGCTGGACCCGACATTGCGGGTGTCCAGCCTGAGCGCGTGGCTGCCCATTCAACGGCCTGAAGACGTTGCCCGGTTTGCCGAAGGTTTGCGGTTGGCGGGGTTGCCGGAGTAAGGGCTCAGCCGGCCAATCAATCCATCGAAAAATGCATTTGCATGTTCATCGCGGCATCGTACTGATTGCTGGCTACCCGGCGTTCGATCAGGCGATCAGAGCCGCCTTCGGCAACACGGCGTTCGATCAGGCGATCGGAGCCGCCTTCGGCAACACGGCGTTCGAGCAGGCGATCAGAGCCGCCTTCGGCCACGCGGCGTTCGAGCAGGCGATCAGAGCCGCCTTCGGCTACCCGGCGTTCGATCAGGCGATCCGAACCGCCCTCGGCAACACGACGCTCCATCAGCCGATCCGAACCCCCTTCGGCAATCTGGGTCGGCGCCTTTCTGGCTCGGTGCTGTTGCACTGATGAAGTTTCTGAATCCGGAGCACTGGTTTCCTGTCTGTTGGCCACCGGCATATCGGGCAGGCAACTTGCGCCGAATGCATGAGTGGCAACTATCCAGGTGGCTGAAACAATGGCGACGGGTAATACCAATCCAATAGTTTTCATCGTGATCATCCTGAGTCGTAGTGGGATTTCGTTAATGAACTTCCGGTTGCAACCAGACAGGTTTGAATTCAATCGAATACTTCTAATGGGAAACTCCATGTTCCTGTGCTGCCAGGCGAATACGGTTGTACGCAATCAAGCGCATGACGTAGCCCAGCTTGATCGCGGTCGGCCCGAGGATCGTCATCCCGTGCGCGCCGACCAGCGTGGGCAAGTTCAAGTGAGCGTCAAACACATAAGCCAGGAAAATCCCCACCATCAACATGCCCAGGCCACCGACCAGCAACACGTGGGACAACTTCAGCACGCGGTACGAGTCTTCAAAAAAGTCATACATGTTGATCAGTCATCCCTGAGTCAATGAATGGATCGACAAGTGTCGGCGCGCGAGGAAACCGCGAAGTCAATAACTTTGCCGGCCGTCGCATTTGATAAAGGGATTTTACTGTTGGCGGTAGGGATCAACCATGTTGCATAAGTTTGGTTTTATCCTGCCAGCGTATGGAGAAGTCATACCAACGTATATAAGCAACTCTATGCGCGCCGCATAAGGGCGATACATCTAATGGTTAATGCCCAGACTTTCGGCCATTCGAACCAGATCGGCAAACGACCGCGCGCGCATCTTGCGCATGGCCTGGCTGCGATGGATTTTCACGGTGATCTCGCTCAGGCCGATGGCACTGGCGATCTGCTTGTTTATCAGACCCGAGACGGCCAGCGCCATCACCGCTTGCTCTCTGGCCGTGAGTGTCCCATGGCGTGTGCGCAATTCATTTTGGCGGCGTTCGCACTCGCGGCGCGACCTGTCCCGCGTATGCGCGGCGGCGACGGCGTCGATCATGGCCTGCTCGCGAAACGGTTTTTCCAGGAAATCGATGGCACCGGCTTTCATGGCGCGAACGGTCATGGCGATGTCGCCGTACCCGGTCATGAAAATGATCGGCAGATGGATGTTGGCGTCGGCGAGCGCCTGCTGAAAGACCAGCCCGCTGGTGCCTTGCAATCGCACATCCAGCACCAGGCAACTGGGCAGGTCAGGTCGCTGGTATTGCATGAAGTCGGCGACCGATCCGAACAGCTCGACGCGCAGGCCGATGGAGCGCAGCAGGCTGCCAAGCGCCTCACGTAGAGGAGCGTCATCATCAATGATGAAAACGATGGATTCGGGGTTTCGCTCGGGTGCAGGTTCTACGTCCATACGCTGGATGGCTTCGCGGCGATCGGGTTGCGCAGGATGCTGAACAATCCAATGGAAAGCTTTGCCCGAGCCTCCGGTTTTCATTGGATTTTGCTTGGGTAAGCGTCCAGAGGCCATCGACCGGGAGTTTGATCAATCGATGGCCTCGGTGGGTCAGTTTCCTGCCCGGGCGACTATCGCAAAATTCCCCGGCGCCTTTTCCAGCAGCCCCAGAAACCTCACTAGATCGACCTTGCTGCCATCCACCTTCAGATCATCGGAAGTGAGCGTTTCCTTCAGCCCGGCGGTGCCGCCCAGCAGCTGGACGAACAGGTCCTTGGTGACGGTCAGCGTTGCGTTGGCGTTCGCCGCCGTCGGGCCTTTTCGGTAGTGCAGCACGGCGTTCTCGATCCACAGCACGAACGATTCGTGGGTATCGGTCAGCACCAGATTGAACGTCCAGTGCTTGCCATCCGCCGCCGGCCCGTCGAGGCTCGCGGCCATGGCTTCGAGGAAGCGTTCGGTGGGCGTCTGTTTCATCAGTTCGATCAGGTCGGAGCGTTTGACGCCCTTGGCCGGCGGGCCGTTGCGCAGCTCCATGGCAGCGGTCAGGTAACTGTTGCGCCAGGTTGCGGATTCCGCCTGATAGCCCATCTGTTCGTACGCGCGGGCCAGCAGTTCCTTGGCGGCGGTGTCGTCGGGTTTGGCCAGCACGGCCTGATCCAGCAGCTCGGCGACCCAGCGGTATTCGCCCTTGTCATAGGCCACGCGCGCGGCTTCGACCACCTTGGCATTGCCTCCCATCAATTCGACGTAGCGCTTTGCCGACTCCTTGGGCACCAGCGGATTCAAGTGCGCGGGGTTGCCGTCGTAGGCGCCCAGGTACAGCTGGTAGATCGCCTTGACGTTGTGGCGCAGGTCGCCGTAATAGCCGCGAGTGCCGAAGTACGACGCCAGCGAATCCGGCAGCTGGATCTTGTCGGCGATCTCGTTGGGGGTGTAGCCGGCGTTCATCAGGCGCACGGTCTGGTCGTGCAGGTATTTGTAGACGTCGCGGTGTTTGGTGATGAATTCGCGGATCCGCTCGTTGCCCCAGATCGGCCAGTTGTGCTGACCGAAATAGACCTCGGTGTCGCCCAGCTCGTCGAGGGCGATTTGCATGTATTCGGACCAGCGCAGCGCATCGCGGACCTTGGCGCCACGGATCGGCAGCAGGTTGTGCATGGTCTGCGTCAGCAGCTCCGCACCGCCGTATGCCTTGAGCGCGGGGATCGAAAAGGTCAGCTCGGCCGGGGCCTCCGCGCCGGGCATGTTGTGGAACACGAAGCTGACGCCGTCGAGCACCAGCGGCTGGATCGGCTGGTCGATGATCTGCGTCGGCGGCAGGATGCCCATGCTGCCGTAGGCGACGTTCTTGCCCAGCCCGGTGTCGACGATGCCGGTGGCGCCCGGCGTCAGGTTCTTGCCGAACTGATACATCGAACGCCGCGCCATCGCCGGGCCGGCCAGGATGTTTTCGCTGGTGGCTTCCTCCATGAACCCGGCGGGCGCGACGATGGGAATGTTGCGCTGGGCCACTTCGCCGCTCGAGGTGATGCCCAGTACACCGCCGAAATGGTCGGCATGGTCGTGGGTGAAAATGATCGCGGTGACGGGCTTGTTGCCCAGATGCTCGCGGGCGAAGGCCAGCGCTGCGGCGGCAGATTCCCGGGAGGTCAGCGGGTCGACCACGATCCAGCCGGTCTGCCCGTCGATCAGTGTCATGTTGGCGATGTCGAAACCGCGCAACTGGTAAATCCCGTCGCGAACCTTGAACAGACCGATCTGTGCGTTGAGCATCGCGTGCCGCCACAGGCTCGGGTTGACGGTGTCCGGCGCCTGGCCTTCGACGAAGCGGTACGCATCGAAATCGATCAGGACATTGCCGTCAGCGCCGAGGATCTTGCCGGTGGGCCGGGCGATGAAACCGCGCTGGGCATCTTCCATGTCGCGGTTGTCGCTGAGGTCCAGGCCCTTGATCGACGCCTGGATCAGCGCTGCCGTGGCGGGCGTGGCGTCGCCGGCTGCCACGCTGGGCTTGTTGTCGCAGCCGGCGAGGGACACCAGCGTCAGAGCGAGGATCGTGTAAAGGGTCGGTTTCATTCTTGTTGTTCTCCGAGGGTCGAATGCGCTCCAGCCTATGGGCAGGGCGGCGATGTATCCAATGCATTGTTTACATCCGGATAATGCGTCGCTAGCATCGCGGGAATGGACCTCAAACGACTGTCACACCTTCTCGCGCTGGCCGATGAACGCCATTTCGGCCGCGCGGCCGAGCGCGTGCACCTCAGCCAGCCGGCCCTGAGCCGCAGCATTCAGGCGCTGGAGAGCGAAACCGGACAGCGCCTGTTCGATCGCGACACCGGCGACGTCCGCCCGACGCCGGCGGGGGAGTTTCTGATCGAGCGGGCGCGACGGTTGCTGTTCGATGCCCGTTCGCTGGAGCGAGACATGGCGCTCTACAGCGATCGCCAACTGGGCAGCCTCGCCTTCGGCGTCGGCCCGTTCCCGGCCGCGATGTTGATGCATCAGGTGGTGCCGCGACTGCGCCTGGATCACCCGGCGGTCACCCTGCGCGTGGAAGTGAACAACTGGCAGATTCTCGAAGCGCGACTGCGCGCTGAAGCGATCGAATTCTTTGTTGCCGATATCCGTAACTTCACGGCGGAATCCGATCTGCTGATCCGTTCGCTGGGCCAGGTCTCGGCAGGCTTCTTCGTACGTCCGGAGCACCCGCTGGCCGGGCGCAAAGTGGCGATGGGCGAACTGGAAGGCTACGGCATCGCCACAACGCGCCTGCCGGAAGTGGTGAAACGCGAGACCGCCCGAACCCTCGGCATCTCCACCCGCCAGGCACTGCCCATCGTGCTGGAGTGTGATGACGTGGCGTTGCTCAAGACCGTGGCCGGCTCAACCGACACCATCCTCGGCGTCATCCATGGCGCCGTGGCTGGAGATATTCGGGTGGGGCGTTTGATCGAGCTTCATGTTGTCGACAGGCCGGGGTTTCATTCGGAAATTGGCGTGGTGAGTTTGCAGGGTAGAAGCCTGTCGCCGACGGCTCTGTGTGTGATCGAGGCGGTCGTTGCCGAGATGCAATCCGTTCACGTCGAACAATCCCCACGTCTTTAAAGACGCGTCCTACAGCCACGATTTTCCTGCTTCGTTAACGTCGTGCAGCCCCCTTTAGAGGGGCTGCCGATGCATGAACGAAAGGACAATCAGTGGCTGGTCAAAAGGACATTCCCCGGGTTCCCAACCTCAAATTTCGCTTGATTACAGTTAGTACCGACAGACAACCTGATTGAATTAGCCCGGCTCCCGCATTTTTGCCTGGGCGCGGCGTTCAACGGATTGTTTTCCATCGCCTGATCCGCTTCACTGTGGCTCTTTTGTCTGAGCGGAAATCAATCATGGAACGATGCGAAGCACTGGTCATCGGCCTCGGCGCCATGGGCGCGGCCACGGTGTATCAACTGGCGAAAGCCGGGGTCAACGTGGTCGGCATCGACCGCCACCATCCGCCGCACACGTTCGGCTCCAGCCATGGCGACACCCGCATCACCCGACTGTCCGTGGGCGAGGGCGCGCAATACGTGCCGATCGTGCGCAACTCCCACCGCATCTGGCGCGAACTGGAAGCGCTGTCAGGCGAGTCGCTGTTCGAACAGTCCGGCCTGCTGGTGCTGACCTCCAGCCCCGACTTCGATCCCGCCGACGAAACCGACTTCACCCTGCGCACCATCGCCCTGGCACAGACCTACGGCATCGAACACGAAGTCCTCGACGCTGCCCAGATCCGCCAGCGCTTTCCTCAGTTTGCCCAGGTGCGCGACGACGCCATTGGCTACTTCGAGCCCGAGGGCGGTTTTGTACGGCCCGAACGCTGCATCGACGTGCAGCTCAGACTGGCCGAACAACACGGCGCCACGCTGTACAAGGGCGAGACCGTGACCCACATCAGCTCGGACGAACAGGGCGTCACCGTCACCACCGACCAGCGCACCTTGCGGGCGGACAAACTGGTGGTCACCGCCGGCAACTGGGCGGGCGGCTTGCTCGGCGCACCGTTCGACAGATTGCTCAGCGTCTATCGGCAAAAACTGTTCTGGTTCGAGACCGAGCCCGACGCGG
Organism: Candidatus Pseudomonas auctus; assembly: GCF_048654275.1. NCBI lineage: Bacteria > Pseudomonadati > Pseudomonadota > Gammaproteobacteria > Pseudomonadales > Pseudomonadaceae > Pseudomonas > Candidatus Pseudomonas auctus. The sequence goes on from NZ_JBJYZK010000001.1 coordinate 81,109, forward strand.
AACTGGTCGGCCACTCACCCACGTTCATCTTCACTCACGGCCAGGACGACGATTTCTATGGCTTTCCCGCGTTGCCGGGGGAGGGCAGTTTGAAGGTGGCGACGGCGCAGTATCACAGCGCATCCACGCCCGAGACTCTGGATCGCACAGTCTCGGCCGAGGAAGAACGCGAGATGTACGAACAGCAGGTGCAGGGGCGGATCGCCGGGCTGACGGATCGGGTGGTGAAGTCAGCGGTTTGCGCCTACACCGTTACGCCGGATCGGCATTTCATCATTGATGAGCATCCACGGTTGCAGCACACGTTGGTGGTTTCGGCGTGCTCCGGGCACGGGTTCAAACACTCGGCGGCGCTGGGGGAGGCGTTTGCGCAGTGGTGTTTGCGGGGGGAGAGTGAGCTGGATCTTTCGTTGTTTTCGGTGGGGCGGTTTGAGGCATAGTGCCAACATTCAAAAACAGATCCATTTCACGAAAACAGATTCGCCCCTTTCATGGAGAGCGAACCGAAACCCCGCAAGGAACGCACATGAATTTCTTCAAGAAGCTTCTCGTTTCATTGAAACGTCCTAAAACCGAAGACGTCGAGCCAACACCACAACCCCTTGAAGTCCAGGAGCCGGATATCTACGACAGCATTACAGAGGCTGAAGCGGCAAATCTGGCTGCCCGAGAGGCCAGCGCAGCGTGCCTGGATCGTCATTGGGCATCAGTCGGCACAGTCGAACGCGATGTCCTTGCCTACATGATCAGTCCGAGCTTTTCGGGTGGCCCTTACTGGCCATCGACCCGTCAGGCCTACCGGGTAGTTCGCCGTAACGACACAATCATCATCGCCACGGAAGGTCTGTCAGACCCGTTCGATGACGCGGAAGAAACGGGCAATGGATTCGAGATGGAGTTGTTCGTAGAAACCGCCGATATACCCGAACACGCCCGTGGCCCGGTGGGTGACGTCGATCCTTTTCAGCGCAGCTGGGCATTCGAGCTGGTGGAGCACGTTGCCAAAACGGTTGCGGACGCTGGAGGCTACACTCGCGGACTCGACAAATACGGTGCGATGTCCATTGAAATTCCCGGGTTCAGCCTCTCGAACCACATGTGTGATCAATTCCCCAAACACTTCGTGACCGAAGATGACTCGACCGGCGTCCTGCTGGGCGCCCCGGAACCGGACTTCCCGACCCGACTGGATGACATGCCGTTATCCCCTGTGAGATTGGTTCCGGTGGTACTGATCACCGCGGCGGAGCTCGAGTACATACGTGCTGGCGGGCGAGCAGCGCGCGATGACCTGGTGGTCCGATTGAAGGCTGCGGGTGTCGGGCATGTGAGCAGTTTGCAGCGTGAGAGTGTTGTTTGACGCCGCACGGAAATGAAAGCCTAGTCCGCTTTTTAACGACTTGGCCCAACCTAAAGGTATCGAACCGCAAATGAGCAAATTGGGTTGCAGATGTGGACATGTGATCGTCGATCAGACTGACAGCCTGCCCTATAAAGCGAGCCTGCTTCGCGACGAGGTTGAGAATGCATTCTGGGAAGAGGTGAATCACGAACTCAAGCCTCTGGTGGCTGCTGCCGAGTCGGGAGACAAGGCTTTGATCGCCGAGGCGTTCGGTGAGTTTGCACCTTGGGTCAACGCGACGAGCGAATTGGAAAGTCGTATATCCAGCCTCCACATCCACCGGACGTCAGATGTTTATGAATGCACGAACTGTGGGCGTCTTTGGGTGCAAAGGGGCGCGAGTAATCAGTTCGTTTCATTTGTTCCTGAAGAGGGTGAATATCAGGCGATTTTGTCGGAGGCGTCAGGCGATTCCGAGAGCGTTGATTGAGCGGGTCGGTGCAGAAAATTTCGTCTTTACCCAACAGATCTTCAAGGTTACGTGATGAAAAGGAAGGCATTGAAGAGAAAAGAATTAATGGCTGCCCTTCTGGCCAGCGCCGCCGCCGAACCCCCTCGCGTGTTTGACCCTGATTGCATGACCCGGATACCCGATTGTCATTCGATCATCGAGGTACTTCGCCTCATCAAACATGGCGGACCGGAGTGGGCGAGTCGTTATGTTTCGATGTGGTTTGACGGTGCATCGAATGGCTGGGTTCTGGTGTATCCGCTGCAGGATTCGAGCGAGCCGTACTTCGACTTCATGTACACGGGCGAATTGGCGCCTCAGAAGGTTTTTGCCGCGCTGCTTGCGAAGTATCCGCAATGCAGGGTCATGGATTGGTCTGTCGGGCGTATTGCGTGTGTCATCGTCGAGGGTGGGGAGGTCGAGATGCTGGCGGAGATTGTTCGGGCGTTTATTGAAGCTGCCTGGGGGGAGGGCGTTTCGGTTGTTGATGTTTCGTATGAGGAGATGGGGAGGGCGTAATCAGAGTTTCAAAGTAGGCGCATGGAGGGCTGTGTATTTTCTGAAGAACACAGTTCTTTCCTCGGATCGACATCTCCAGGTAGAGAATCACATGAGCATATTGTCCACTTTGATCACGCAGGCGCGTGAAGGGTTATGCATCCAGCAGGGGATTCCTCAAGAAAAATGGGAGGCGATTGCCGCTCACTGCGGACCTGCAGAGATAGCAGAGATCGAAGACCGAATAGCCGCATTGAGGATTGAGTTGAAAACCATCGAGGAGTGGGATGGGGAAACCATGGTGGATATAAACATCGCTATTTCCCGATTTACTCAGTTGTTGAAACTATCCAATGGCTCATAGTGAGCAGTTGACTTGTTCACCTATGGTCGAGAACCGCCGTTCGCGAGCGGCTGCTCTCGGCCATGAGCGGACGTTCGCTCAAGGACTGCCACTGGCAAAAGGCAGCTGCTCATTATGAAAAATTAATCTGTCCTATTTTGCTGGCCATTTTTTTCTGGGTGGAAATCCAAGCCTAGATTGGAAGTTGAGGGGCGAGCGAAACGAGTAGATCTGCTGGGCCATGCCCCCCACCCAGGTATGCATCTCTGTCCTGTACGATATGGAATGTAAAGATCAGAGTCGACTGCATGCAACCATCACGGTCGTTCGGCAGCCTTCAGCCAATCGACTACGCCATTGACTCCAAGTGAAAGTAGAGTGTCTTGTATTCCCACAACGCGTTCCAGCATCGCTCCACAGTCAAATTCTTCTCGTTCTTCTGATTCCGCAAAGAGCCGGGTCATAAGCTGGGTAAGACTATTTTTATGATCAAATAAATGTCGTTTTTCATGACGGACATAAGCCAGATAGCGTTCGGTTGCGTACAAAGCTTTTTCTGGATCATTTTGTACAATCGCGTTAAGCCATTCATGAAATCCGAAGAGACGATGATGTCTATTTTCGCTATCGTCATCATTTTCAAATACTGAAAAACAGCAATCAATTAGTTCTACTGGAACCGAAATCGCATCAGCTTCATCGTTGAATATTTGGGTCATCTGCTCGGCAACGCTTAGGGCACAAGTTCCGCCTGTGTTTAAACCTGACTTTATACCAGCAAGACACTGTTCTCGATTCTGCCGAATATTTCCATGGTTTGTCCACACGGTTGCAGCACCACGCCAAGCGTCTATGTTATCCAGAGCGTTCAAGTCTCCTAGGAATTCCAAAAAGTTGATGTGCTGGGTTAAGGTAGCTAAAGCTGAAATACGTCCCCATGTTTCTAGGTCTTTGCCGCTCCCCTTGTTGCGAAGACACGCTAGCAGAGGTCTTACTACTTCAAAATGATTGTGGTAAGAATAATAAAGACACGGTTCGGCGACTTGCCAAAGTCCACCTCCATCTTTTATGGCTAGGTCGAACAGCTCCCATCCTAAATCGAAATAAGTGCTTTGCAAATACGGTAAGCGACGTAAGATCATGGCACGGATAGCAGGGTGTTCGTCACTCGCAAAGCGGCGCAACATAGGCGCTAGCAATTCAGGAAATTCAATCCCGCTCTGTAGGAAATTATTAGCCAAGATCATCAAGGCATCAGAAACGTCTCCCTTTGCCATATTGATTCCTAGATCAATTAAATCTACACCTTCCCCCTCGATTGGATCAGCCTCTTGAAGTCCCACAAAGTCTTCGGCCAAAGATATGAGCCGCGATGCCTCGCGAGCATCCTGTATGACGTTTGCACAGGCTTCAAGCGCTTTGGCCGTGGAGCGTTTGTGTAGCCATTCGGCTGAATGAAGCTCTAGCTCATCAAATATTCGGCATACCAAGAGGGAGGCCTGAGGCTCTTCGACCGATTGCCATGCATCGTGGGGGCGTAAATTTCCATAACGATATGCTAGATATGTAGCTACCCCATCCATAATGTCATCACGAAAACTTTCTGGAATTACTAACCAGTGAATAGACAAAAAGCCCAAGAAACGGGAGGGGTTCCGAGATGAGGCTTCTCGCAACTGCCAGCCAACCTCCCGCTCGCCGCCGATAAGAAAGTCAGGCCTATCCCATCTCGAGTATCCGTTGTAATGCGCTAATAATTTCAACACCCCGCTATCGCTCGCACCTAAAAATATTTCAAATGAGAATGGTGCGCTTACCATTCCGCCAGCAGAACGTATTTTCGGCTGACGAACCAGTACTCCTGCTTTTTCCTCATATGAATCCACCACCGCTTGCACTTCGGGGGAGCGCAGGTAGCAAGGAATCGGCAAAATCAGCTCCGCTTGCGTTCTCAATACCCAAAGTCTGGATTCCTCGGTAACTTCTTCGTTCCAAATAGTTAAAATGCTCGTCGTCACTGCATCTTGCATTGGCACGGCCAAAAGATTAAATGCAGACTGTATTAGCGAACCCAGCTCGTAAGATAATTCAAACTCCAACATCCTTGTGTCACACAACATGCGGGCTATTATTTCAATATTCGCTGCAGGCGAGGCAGTGCAGGCGAGTATGGCGAAATATAGCAACGCCCCTTCATGATTAAAACAAAGGCGCTCTTTGTTTTTTTGCCACCAGCCTGAGTTATTTTTTGCTTGCTGCAGTATGGCCGCTTCAACCGCATCAAGTAGAACGTTCATGCTGCTCAAATGAACTGTATCTCTTTGGCTATGCAAATCTTCGTATGAACTCTCGTTCAAAAAACCATTTCTGTAGCCTATGCGAGTATTACCATAGCGTAAGGCGCGAACATTGCTCCAGCGCTCGATTGACTCTATTGCTAAATCCAGCAGCGCAACGGATTGCAACATGCGTTTACCTATAAAATTTTCATCCCGCCCCCCGAATTCATGTTTTTGGCAACGCAACTTGTTACTGAGTCTGAATTTAAGTAAATCCTCCTCGTTAATGTCGCCTGCGATATACCGCCAGAGCAGGGCATCTTCCACTACACCTGCCTCCACACATTTAGCGATGACCCGGCCAAGAACGCTGTGCTCAGTTAGCGGCATATTGATCAGCCGCTCTAGTAATGGAGCAACCAGTGCCATGTTTTCTAATTTGATTTCAGACAGGTGGATTCCGAGTCGGTCAGCAATTTCATTTCTATCAAGCCAGCCTAGTGAAAGCGCATCCATCCAGAATGACAACACTCCCGCACAATCTTCATTACTCCATTGAGCAATGCGATAAGCATGCCCCATAAATCCGTCGGTATCCTGTGCAGACTTCAGAGTTGGAACTAGATGTTTGAGCCAGAAACGATGCCACTCGATCGCACTAGCTAAGGCATAGATCACCTGAAAAATATCACGGTGTTTTTCCCGCAAATCACGTAGCAATGGCCAGTCTTCTTCCTGGGGCATCTGCTCGGCAAATGACTCCGCTACTAGGCGCCTGATGTGGAAGGCCGCGCTACCAGTCAAGACGGCTCTAATTTGTTTTCTAAATTCACGACGCTCACCTAGTGCCAACTGTGCGACAAAACTGCGGATGCTGGGGCGCACAAAGGGTACTGGCGGTAAGCCGTGTATGAACTTATTCAAAGTAACGCCAGCTCGCACGGCTCCGCTTACCACCAATACATCCAATAGGGTTTGATGGCCGAATGTCAGCTTTCCATCCTGGGTTTCTCGCAGCACATTTAAGCTACACAGTTTCCGCTGAATGTCTTGAGAGGCTGAAAAACGCTGATGCGGCACCGCCAAGCTTCTTAATTTCAGCATTTCCGAGGCAATTGATTCAATTGCTTGTATTGCCGCATCTCCCAAAGCGTTGTCGGCTCGCACGATCGTATCGAGATAGCGTTGTGCTAGTGCTTGGCTAGTCACAACGTTGAAGCTACCGCCTCGTTGGGCCAGTTCAACAAACAATGCTAGTTCGCGTGGATTTCTTATCAGCACGCGAGTAGCGCCATCAATGGTTGCAGTCGCAATTCCTAGCGTATCAAGTAAGGGTGCAATGTCGGACTCCCAGTCCATCGGTTGGCACTTAAATTCGCAATCCCATTGTCGTTCGGCAATTCGCCGGTCGTACTGCTTGTCGAAGTCACGGCAGGCAGTAACGACAGTAATATTAGGAATCAGTAGCAGGCGGTCTATCTGCGCAAGAAAATATTGAAGAACGCGATGATCGCGGGCGATGGACAGCACATCCAAAGAGTCAACTACTACAATTACTTGAGCATTTTCAGCCAATCGAGCAGCTTTTTCGACCCATTGCTCAGACAGGCCTTGGGCTCGACGATCTTCCGATGTAGCCAAGTCGGCGAATTCGCGGGACTGGATAAAGAGTGGCACGATGTCAGAATTTCTTTCGGCCCGCTTCTCCAATGTTTCTTGTAGCGCAAGCATCACGCACGTTTTACCCGATCCCGGAAGGCCCGTCAGCAGGATGGATCTTTTTTTATCATCAATGGATACAAGTAGCTCATCCAGGGTTGGGTTTGAAATACGATGGCCCGCAATATCCCTTCGCCACGATCTGCCAATGGCAGAGGTACTGGAAAAAGAAAGACGTACCTCAGTAAGATTCATTGGCGGAACTAGTGTTGCTCCCGCCTTTTGAAGAATAGTCTTGAGGTCGCTTTTAGTTAATCGGTGCTGCGACGCTGTAGTTGTGCTATCGCCCCCTGTGCGCGCGCCGAGTTGGTCGAGGCTAGCCCAAAGTGCCGCGAATGCCGCGTCAGTATTGCTCACCAGGTTGCGTAAACGTTCGCGGAGCAGTTCCTCCATACGATCTAGGTCATCACTGGTGACAAAGTTCGTTCGGCACAGGAATTTATAGGTGGAAAGATCGGGGGAGAATTTAGCAAGTAGCGCCGAAAAATTTTTATCTACTGCTTGGTGCTCTTGGCCTAGACTTGCTAGGTAGCTCGCTTCATCATGCTGGGTAGAACTGTGTTCTCTTAATTTTGCAAGAGGGCCAAAGTTGTTTCTTGAATAGAAACGAATATTTACGTTCGGATTATCTTCCAGCAAGCAGGAGGCTTTACCCAACTCATCTGCGAGATCGCTTATCGACCAAGATTTGAAATCGGTTTGATTTTTTTTGCACTGACACGCAATCAGTGTTCCGTCAGTTTTGCCTACTACCACGTCATCTACGGAGTAGCTGATCGAATCTATTTCGAGCCATTGAAAGTCTTGATCGGATAGTACTGTCAATGCCCAATCAAATGCCACCAACGTCTGGTAAATGTCACCTCGATTGGAACGGATACCAGCGATGCTCATAAATTTCTCCTATTCGGTGAGCATTCATCCCATCAAATTAACATCAGCAGTTTCGATGGATTTGAGCATGATATTCGAATTTTGGGGCGCTTAACTACGGATCACCCCTGTCAAAAAGGGCGTTCATCAAGACTACATGACTATCGAGGACAGACCATAAGACTAATGATGCTGAACGTCCGTTAACCGATTGCTGAATCGCCTCAGGTTTCGTAGACACCCGACGTCCGCTTTTGGCCGATAGCTGCCATTTACCATGGCAGCTACAGGCAACGCTCATTCCCTCTATCGCTGCTTACTATCCGGGCGCTTTAGAGGGCAGGGGTTTAGGTCTTCACCTCAACATGGTCCAACGCCTGATTCACCGCCAACTCACTCAACATCACCAACTGCGCAATCCCGATCGCAGTCTTGCGATGGGCAGGCTCCAGCGTGGCCGCAAAGTTGTTGAGCATTTCGCTGGCCGAGCCCAATGATTCGCTGGCGTTGGCCAGGAGTGATTCGGTGTTGTAGGCCGGGTTGGCCATGTACATGGGGTCGTGTTTGTGGTGGCTGCCCATGATCCGTTGCTGCGGGGTGAGATAGTGATCGAGGGCGCGTTCGGCGGCTTCGTTCAGGGCTCGGGAGTCGGGGAATTTGTAGGGGGAAACCGGATCGGTTTCTGGTGGGTTCGGTGTTGGCTTGAACATAGATGTAACTCCAGGGTGAGAAAGTGGAGCCATCAGCCTCGCTACCAAACGAGGGTGGTGGCCATACGGAGGTTGGTAGACCGGTCACCTGGATACCCGGCGCGTCCGAAGACGCCCTACGCATGGCCACCATAAAACAGAGGACGAAAGAGTCCCTGCAATCTGGTGTTGCGATGCGACAGGTAATCCGGGCTACCAAACCCGATCACTGTTTTTCAGTGACCCGGAAACGATAAAACCCGCACCCCAGACGCACAAGCCGGCGGATTCTGGCGTAGTCGTAGGCAATGACGCAAGACGCTGTAGCCGTGGGGAAGTAATGCCGGGCGTTTCTAAACATCATTCGAAAAACGCTTAAACAAGTCCCTCGCCATGTCGCTCGGCGGGACAACGCGATCCCATCGATTTCAATTTTCCTGTCCGTACCCATTCTTTCTCGGCATCTACCAACACGCGTCGCTTTTTAAGCTTGATGAAACGTTTCAGCAGGTTTATAAAAACCGCACAACTCCAAGAAAAGGCTGTTTCCATGACCCCGCTCAAACTCGTTGTTGCCCTCAGCGCACTGTCCGCTGCCTCCCACGCCATGGCCTGGGATTACGTTCTGCTCGACACCGACAAAGCCGCTCAGAACTGGCAGATCACCAGCCAGCAACTCGGCGTGAAAACCGACAAACCCTTCAGCGTCAGCCTGCGCACCTTGCATGGTGGTCGGCAGGAGGGCGTCAGCATTGTCGACATCGATAACGGCACGATGAAACTCTCAGTGGTGCCGACGCGGGGAATGAACGTCTTGCAGGCCTCGGTCGGCGATGTGCGCATGGGTTGGGATTCGCCGGTCAAGGAGGTGGTCAATCCGTCCTTCATCGAACTCAATGGCCGCGGTGGTCTGGGCTGGCTGGAGGGTTTCAATGAGTTGGTGACCCGCTGCGGATACGAATGGGTCGGCCACCCCGGCGTCGACAACGGCGAACTGCTGACCCTGCATGGTCGGGCCGCCAACATTCCGGCGAACAAAGTCACCTTGCACATCGATGAAACGCCACCGTACGCCATCACTCTGCGCGGTGAACTGAAAGAGCAGGCGTTCAAGAAAGTCGACTTCTCCGTCGCCACCGAACTGGTCACCGAACCCGGCAGCGTCGTGTTCGCCCTTAACGACACCCTGACCAACAACGGTGACTATCCGAAGGAGTACCAGGCGCTGTACCACAGCAATTTCAGCACCCCGTTCCTGGAGCAAGGCGCTCGTTTCGCCGCGCCGGTGAAACAAGTGTCGCCGTTCAACGACAAGGCCAAGGGCGATTTGGCTGAGTGGCAAACCTACCGCGCACCGACCAAGGACTACGACGAAACGGTTTACAACGTGGTGCCGTATGCCGATGCCAAGGGCGATACGTTGACCGTGTTGCATAACAAGGCCGGCAGCCTGGGCGTTTCGGTTGGCTTCAATACGCAGACATTGCCGGTGTTTTCCCTGTGGAAGAACACCGATACCCAAGGCCAGGGTTATGTCACCGGGCTGGAGCCGGGGACGAGTTTTTCCTACAACCGCCGTTATCAGCGGCCACTGAACCTGGTACCGACAATCGGGCCGAAGGAACACAAAAACTTCCGCATCAGCTACAGCTTGTTGGCGGATAAGGCGGCCGTGGACAAGGCCTTGAAGCAGGTGAGCGACATTCAGGGCGGGCGGGAGACCGAGGTGCGACAGGCACCGTTGGTTGATCTGACCAAGGGCTGAAGCCGGCGGTCGCTCAACTGTTCAGCGACATCGGCTTGTCGCCACCCGGAGGCAAGCCGAATACCTTGCGCACCCTGTTGAGAAATGCGCCGTAGGGTCGCCCCAGCGCCAGCATCATCAATGCCGCACCGAGCGTTCCGCGAATCAACTCACCTCCCGATGCCCCACTGGAGGCAATGATCGCTGCATAGAGGGGGACCTGGAAACTGACGAGGGCGAAGCTGTCCCACAGCAACCTGGAAACCCGACGCGGACTGGCTCGCTTCATCACCCAGTCCCGCCACAGGCCGTAAGGCCTTGCGACTGGCACCATCAATACGGCGCCCACAAGGCGCGCATGAAGAACCTGATCCCACGTCATGCCGGCAATGAATCGTTCATTGATGATGCCGGTGGTTGTGAAGAACAGGATCAGCGCCGTTGTGTCTGCGAGAAACGCAGTTCGACGCATTGACTGTTGCGGGCGTTGCAGCAAATCACATCTCCTGTGTGGGTTCAGGTAGGCGTCAGCGCATCCTCCTGATGTGACAGCGGCTGCACCGCCAGGTGCGGAGATTCACCGAAGAACTCGATCAGCAGCTCGGTGAGCACGCGTATTTTCCGGGCGGGATGCGGACCCGGCGGGCGGAGAATGTAGGCGCCGGCCTGGGGTGGGGGATGGTTTGTCATGATCTGCATCAGTGCGCCCGATGCCAAGTGCTCGTGGGTGAGGCAGTCGGGCAGGTAGGCGACGCCGAGGCCTGCGATGGCAGCGGCGACGAGGGCGGTGCCGTTGTCGGCCTTGAAGCGTCCTTGCGGACGAACCGTGACGGTTTTGTCGCCGTCCATGAATTGCCAGGCTTCGGTGCCCTGCATGAGCGCCTCATGGTTGACCAGGTCGTCCGGTTTCTCAGGGGCGCCGTGGGCCTTGATGTAGTCCGCGCTCGCGACGAGCTTGGTGAAGACCGGGCCAATACGCCTTGCGATCAGATTGGAGTCCTTCAGATAACCCACTCGAATGGCGCAATCGTAGCCCTCGGTGATGAGGTCAACGAAGCGATCACTGTAGCAAGTCTGCATATGCAACTGAGGGTGACGGCGCGCCATTTCCGCCAGCACCGGCGCGAAGTGAGTCGGGCCGAACGACAGCGGGACGGCCACGCGCAGTCGGCCGCGGAGCGCGCCGGCGGGCAGGATGGTTTCCTTGGCGACGTTGATCTCGGTGCAGACCCTGGCGGCATAGTCCCGGAATATCACACCGGCCTCCGTGAGTGCCGATCCGCGCGTCGAGCGTGCCAGCAGCTGCACACCCAGTTCGGTTTCAAGGCGGGCCAGGCGGCGACTGACGATCGACTTCGATACGCCAAGACGCAGTGCAGCCTGCGAAATGCCCTCGGCGTCAGCCACTTCCACGAAGGTCTGTAGTTCTTCGATATCCATGCTTGCGTTCCCCGTTGTGCGACACAGCACATCGCGTGATGCTACTACTGCCTCGAACATGGGAACAGCACAATGGATTTTCCAGGCACCTCAGGCTTTTCGCCTTTCCTGGAATTGATTTTCCGCACGGGCTTCGGCCCTTTCACCAACGTGCGTCACCCATAAAAAGGATTTGCCCATGGCAAGCGAAACGCTCCGCAACGCCCAGACCGATCAGTTGCTGACCCCGGAAAACTCGGCGTTGATCATCATCGATTATCAGCCTGTTCAGGTTTCCTCGATCCGCTCGATGCCGCGTGACGAACTCGTCTTCAACATCACCAGCGTCGCCAGGGCGGCGGTCAACTACGACCTTCCGATCATCCACTCGACTGTCAATGTCGCGACCGGCCGCAACAAACCGCCGATTCAGGAGCTGCAACAGGTGCTCGGTCACCTGCCGACCTATGACCGCACCTCGATCAACAGTTGGGAGGACACGGAATTCAAACAGGCGGTCAAGGCGCTTGGACGCAAGAAACTCATCATGACTGCACTCTGGACCGAAGCCTGTCTGACTTTCCCGGTGCTCGACGCCATTCAGGAAGGTTATGAAGTGTATGTGCCGGTCGATGCGGTTGGCGGCACATCGCTCGCCGCACACGAGGCGGCGTTGCGCAGAATGGAGCAGGCGGGCGCAAGGCTCATCAGCCGCGTGCAGATGTACTGCGAACTGCAGCGCGACTGGGCGCGAGCAGTGACCGTGCCGGGCTTTATGGGCGTGTTCGAGAACTTCGACGGGTTCAATGCTGAAAAGGCTTTGGAAGAAGCAGGCAACAAGGCCTGATGAGCGGCAATTGATGAAGGTGGCACCTCGCGAAAGCGGGTGCTGCCTTTGTTTTTTGCGCGAGGTCGACTCATGTCGAAATCAGACCCGTCCATGCCGCTCCCAGGCTATTTGCGATCAACGCCGGGCACGTAAGGTGACGCATCATTTCATCGCCCTGCGTCGTCGTCCGACCGATTTGTAACGCTGCAGCGCTTGAGGTGCGCCGCTCTGGAGCAGGGCAAGAGGAAGAAATGATGATCGCCTGACACGTCGTCAGTACGCCCAAACGTCGATCACCAGAGAACAACAAAAACAATGAATAGCCTGAACTCGAAGGACTCGAACGGTCAGTTGGCGCAGGGCTTCAAGCCGCGTCACGTCACCATGCTTTCCATTGCCGGCATCATCGGTGCGGGGCTGTTTGTCGGCTCCGGCCACGCCATTGCCGCCGCCGGCCCGGCCGTCTTGCTCGCTTATCTTTTCTCCGGTCTGCTGGTCGTGCTGGTCATGCGCATGCTCGGTGAAATGGCCGTGGCCCATCCAGACACGGGATCGTTTTCCACCTATGCCGATCAGGCCATCGGCCGTTGGGCGGGGTTCACCATTGGTTGGTTGTATTGGTGGTTCTGGGTGCTGGTGATTCCGATCGAAGCGCTGGCCGCCGGGCATGTGTTGAATCAGTGGTTTCCCCAGGTCGATGCGTGGTTGTTCGCGTTGTTGTCGATCATTTTGCTGGTGGTGACCAACCTGTTCAGCGTGTCCAAGTACGGTGAGTTCGAGTTCTGGTTCGCGATGGCCAAGGTGGTGGCGATCATCGGGTTCATCGGTCTGGGTTTTGCGGTCTTGATGGGCTGGATTCCCGAACGTGAGGCCAGCGGGTTGAGCCGCTTGATGGAAGAGCACGGCGGGTTTGCGCCCAATGGCTTGTCGGCGGTGGTCGGGGCCTTCATCACCATCATGTTCAGTTTTATCGGGACGGAGGCGGTAACCATCGCGGCAGCCGAATCGAGCAACCCGGCGCAGAACATCGCCAAGGCCACGCGCTCGGTGATCTGGCGTATCGGCGTGTTTTATCTGCTGTCGATTTTCGTGGTGATTTCCGTGGTGCCCTGGAACGATCCGCTGCTGGCGTCCGTCGGTTCTTACCAGCGCGCGCTGGAGTTGATGAACGTTCCCAACGCCAAATTCCTGGTCGATGTAGTGGTGCTGATCGCGGTGGCCAGTTGCATGAATTCCTCGATCTACATTTCCTCGCGGATGCTGTTCTCGCTGGGTCGACGCGGCGATGCTCCGCAACCGCTGAAAGTGACCTCCGCGGCGGGTGTGCCGAGAGCGGCGGTGATTGCCAGCACCGTGATCGGTGCCGGGGTGACGCTGTTCAGCTATTTCATGCCGGCCGGATTGTTCCAGTTTCTGCTCGCGAGTTCCGGTGCGATTGCGTTGCTGGTGTATCTGGTGATCGCGGTTTCGCAATTGCGCATGCGCCGGATGTTGCGTCGGCAGAACGTCGAGCTGACGTTTCGCATGTGGCTGTTTCCATGGCTGACGTGGCTGGTGATCGCGTTCATCTGCGCCGCGCTGGCGGTGATGATGGTCACGCCCGAGCATCGTCTGGAAGTGACGTCGACCATCGGCCTGGCGCTGGCAATTTCCTTTATCGGTCTGGTGACCACGCGCCAGCACGGGCAGGCGAGGGCAGCGGTTGCGGCGGGCAAGGCCTAGGTTTTTCTGGTGCTTGAACGGTGGGGCTGCCCCCCGGCATGGACGCAGGGGATGTCCGATCACCGGGCTTCGGCTCGCAGCCAACGTCTGACTTCGCCCTGTATCGCGTAGGCCGGTGCCTCGACCGCGTTGAAATCCTGCGTGTAGCGCTGCGCAAACCCGTCGACTCCCCATTCCTGAAACTGCTGCACGTGCTTCAGTTCGTGTGCCCAGAGCGTGACGTTGTGTTCTGCGGTTTCAGCGTCGCGGAACAGGATGATGTCGATCAGCGTCACTGCACCGACATCCGGGTTTTGCAGGATGGCCGTGGCGGCGTTGTATTGGCCGTCGTTGGTGACCTTGTAATGCACGGCATCGAGGACACCTGGGTCATACCAGCGCAGCAGTTGCTCCCGGATGTGCGGGGGAATCGGTTTGATGTCGGTGTTGGCGGCTTCGGCGCGGGCCTGGGTCAACGCCAGCGCCAGAGCGGGAGCCGCGATCCGGAAGAGGTCTTCAGACAGACGCCCCGGGTCCGGCAGGCAAATGCAGCTGTCGAGGCATACTTGTTTTTCGCCGGCGGGGCAGGTGTCAGCCTGGGCAGGCGTTACAAGGGCAAGCCAGGTGACGAGGCTGATGAGCGTGGATGGCATGGGCGCTATTCGATGTATGGCCTCTTCAGGGCGTTTTCTCGGGAACGACAAAATCCACTGTCGCACGGGTGAGAATCCGGTGAGTCGGGTCCGCCACTTCAAGCAGAACCTTGTGTTTGCCCGGTGTCAGCCCCACCAGGATGATCGGATCTTCACTGGTGTGCGCCCACGTGCCTTTCCAGTCGTCGACCGTGACATGCAGGTGACCGAGACGAGGTGACACATCCGCTGCCACTTTGCCAAACACCGGCATGATCCGGGCGTGTTCGGTTCGGTACTGAATGATGACAACGCCGCGCGCGAGCGGCTCGGGGAGCGGCGGGTAGGCGATGATTTGCGGCGCCGATTCGGATGGCAGGGGAAGGATGGCTGGCGGCTGAAGCGGATCTGCGCCTTGAGCCTGCGCTGCCATGCAGACAAGAGTCAGCAGGACGAGCAGGTTTCCGGGAACGAGGGGCATGGTGTTCTACTCCCGCGTGATGTCCTTCAAGGCTAGATCAAGCTGGGAGGTTGTCTACGTATTACATGTCTGGCGAAGAAAGGGATCAGGCACAACGCGACGAACACCGCGTTGCGCACCGACCCCGCTGCACCTCAACCGCGTTTCGGCAGCTTCCAGTTCGGACGAATGAAGTGGCAGGTGTAGCCATTCGGAATGCGCTCGAGGTAATCCTGATGCTCCGGCTCCGCTTCCCAGAACGGCCCCGCCGGTTCAATTTCGGTAACCACACGACCTGGCCACAGGCCTGACGCGTCGACATCGGCCGCAGTGTCTTCGGCGATATCGCGTTGCTGCTCGTTCAGGTAGTAGATCGCCGAACGATAGCTCGGACCGAGGTCGTTGCCCTGGCGGTTGGGTGTGCTGGGGTCGTGGATCTGGAAGAAGAACTCGAGGATCTGCCGATAGCTGATCACGGCGGGGTCGAAGACGATTTCGATGGCTTCGGCGTGGTTGCCATGATTGCGGTAAGTGGCGTTCGGCACGTCGCCGCCGGTGTAACCGACCCGCGTCTGCAGCACGCCGGGGTAGCGGCGCAACAGATCCTGCATGCCCCAGAAGCAGCCGCCGGCGAGAATCGCAGTTTCGGTTTGAGTGGTCATGGCATGTCCTTCCTCTCGAATGGGTCGCAGATGTTCCTTGATATGAGGGAGTGTGGGCCGATTCCAAGGTTGAGCCGGTAAATAAATCGTTACGGTGTCTTCCCGCAACCGGCGAGCCAACCATCAGGCTCCATTTCTTTGCCACACGTTGCGGCTACTTTCAAAAAATGCCGCTGACTAGCGGAAACCCTGATGGGCAAACCGGGCTCTTCGGCACGAAGTCTGGAAGCAAGCGCTGGTTGAGCTTTTGGCTTCTTGTGTTTCATGGACACCTCTCGTGCCTGGTTGCTTGAGTCGATCTTATGGGTGGTCCAGTGGAAAGACGCCTTTTCTTCGCATCGTCTGTGTTCTGTCCGGAGCAGGCAGCAGACGGTATCGAAGGCGAGGGCGCCCACGTAATCAGGCGTGAGGGACGGCTGATGTAGGACGCTGCTTATGTACTTGAAGGACGCTGGAATTGGCGGGTGGTAGTTGCTCTCAGCGATCGGTACGCGGCATGGCCGCAATCGGCTGTATTTGCCGGGATGCCTGCGCCGAACACCAGCGGTTCCGGCCCTGTTGCTTGGCCTGATAGAGGCAAGTGTCCGCCGACTTGAGCAAAGTGGCCGGGGTCACCGCATCGTCAACCGGATAGCGCGTGGTGATCCCCGCACTCGCGGTGACATACCCCAGCGGATGCCCGGCATGTTCAAGCTCCAGTGAACGAATGGTCTGCAGAATGTCTTCGGCCACCTGAATCGCCCCGGCGTTGTCGGTGTTGGGCAACAGCACGGTGAACTCTTCGCCGCCGTAGCGCACGGCCAGGTCTGAGGGCCGCTTGAGCGCTTTGCGGATACCGTCGCCGACCGCGATCAGGCAGTCGTCGCCGGCAGCGTGACCGTACTGGTCGTTGTAGCGCTTGAAGTAGTCGACATCGAGCATGATCAACGACAGCGGCGAACCCTGACGCCGGGCCAGGCGAATCTCGTCCGTCAGCGCCGCGTCCAGGCGTCGGCGATTGCCGAGGCCTGTGAGGCTGTCGGTCAGCGCCATGTCGCGCATAGTCTTGTGCGCGGAACGGATCTCCCGTTCCATCGCCATCCGCTGACGCAGCTGGCTCAGGACGATAAGCCCGAAACAGGCCAGCACCAGAATCAGGAACACCAGCACGAAGCCGTTTTTCAGCAGGTCCTGGCGCCACGGCGCGATGATGGAGTCACGGGACAAACCGGCTTCGACCACCAGCGGGTAGGTGGTCAGCGCGCGATAGCCATAAAGGCGCTCGGTGTCGTCGACCACCGCCCTGATCTGGACAATGCCCTGGTTGGCGTTGGGCAGGTAGGTCTTGAAGATCTCGCTGTTCGCCAGGCTTTTGCCGACTACGGAAGCTATGAACGGCCGGCGCACGAGGATCGTGCCGTCGCGCATCGCCAGCACCAGCGCGCCTTTGTCATCGATGCGGAAGTCACCGTAGTAGTCGACGAAATAGCTGACCTTGACTGTCCCCAGCAACACGCCGGCGAACGAGCCGTCGGGGTTGTTCAAACGCCGCGAGATCGGAATGATCAGGTCGTGGGTGGAACGGCTTTCCACCACCTGACCAATGCGCACATGCCGGTCTTCATGGGTGCGGTGGTACTGGAAATAATCGCGGTCGGCGTTGTTGGCGGTTTCGGGCGTGACCTCCTTGTCGGTCACGATCCACTGGCCGTCCGGGCCGTAGATGAACAGGCCATGCAGCTGCGGCATGATTTTCGACTGCTGGATGAGCAGCTTGTGAATCCGTGCCACATCCAGGTTCTGCAGCCCATCGCCTTCAACCCGCTCGGCCAGCCCGGCGGTCAGCACATCGACCTGGCGGATGGTGTCCTCGGCGTGTTGCGCCGTGGCGCGGGCGAGGTTGGTCACCGAATCGCGTGCGGAAGCAAACACCGAACGGTAATCGCGCCACGTCCTCCAGCTCTCGACGGTCAAAAAAGCCACGACCACCATCAGCATGAAACTGACGGTCAGGCGAAAGGTCGAGCCGGCCTTCACGCCTTGGCGAGGCGCGCGCGGTGTTTCATCTGGGGTGGGCGCTTGCGTGTTGCGTCCGGGCATCAACATTCCCTGGCTGTCGTTGTGAGCGAGTGAACAGTATGACAAGGATCGGGGGGAAGGTCGGGCTGGCTGTGTGATCTGCTCGGCAGTTTGAACGAATTGTCCGTTTTGAGTTGACGGTGAAACGCTTTTCAGACGATTTATCGCGTTCAGGCGAGTCAGTAATCTGTGCCCATCTTGAACGCAAACGCACTTCCACAACAAAAAAGGGATTCACACATGAGCACTCCAACCTACAACCGCCTGAACAAAGACGACGCCGTAGTACTGCTGGTTGACCACCAGACCGGCCTGATTTCTCTGGTTCAGGACTTCTCGCCAAACGAGTTCAAGAACAACGTGCTGGCGCTGGCCGATCTGGCCAAATTCTTCGAATTGCCGACCATCCTCACCACCAGTTTTGAACAAGGCCCGAACGGCCCGCTGGTGCCGGAACTCAAGGAAATGTTCCCGGACGCGCCATACATCGCCCGTCCAGGCCAGATCAACGCATGGGACAACGAAGACTTCGTCAAGGCGATCAAGGCCACCGGCCGCAAGCAGATCATCATTGCCGGTGTCGTGACCGATGTGTGCGTAGCGTTCCCGACCCTGTCGGCGCTGGCGGAAGGGTTTGACGTGTTCGTGGTGACCGACGCCTCCGGCACCTTCAACACCACCGTGCAACAAGCCGCATGGAATCGCATGACCCAGGCCGGCGCGCAGATGATGAACTGGTTCTCCGTCGCCTGCGAACTGCACCGCGACTGGCGCAACGACATCGAAGGCCTGGGCAACCTGCTGTCCCAGCGCATTCCGAACTACCGCAACTTGATGAACGGCTATGCCGCACTGACGGCGCATCAGAAATAACCGGATGTTGGACAGACGAAAGCCTGCTTTGAAAAAAGCAGGCTTTCGTCGTTTCTACCGCAAACAGAAGAGCAGGGGACTCGTCACCTCAAACCGTGACGACAATCTTCCCGACCTGTTGATTGGCCTCAAGAAAGCGATGCGCTTCCTGAATGTCATCCAGGGCGAATGTCCTGGCAATGATCGGTTGCAGCGCACCTGACGCCAGCCCGTCGCCGATGAAAGTCTTGGCGCGTGCCAGGGTGGCCGGATCGGAGACGACCTCCGAGTAGAGGTAACCCTTGAGGGTCAGGCATTTTCCCAACACGGTGAACAGCGGGAACGGTGTCGGCTCAGGGCTCAGGGCGCCGTACTCCAGCAGAATGCCGCCGCGCGCCATGCTTTGGGTCAGCGGTTCGAACGACGGGCCGCCCACCGGATCGAACACCACCCGCGCGCCTTTGCCGTCGGTCAGCGCCATGACGGCTGCAACCATGTCTTCTTCATCGCTGACGATCACGTGCGCGGCGCCGGCGTCGAGCAAAGCCTGTTTCTTGGCGCGGGTGCGGGTGACGGCAATCGAGGTGGCGCCGACCATTTTCGCGATCTGGAAGGCTGCCAGGCCGACGCTGCTGGAGGCGGCGGTGACGATCACGAAATCGTCCTTTCGCAATTTGGCCTGTTCGACCAGCGCACCCCACGCGGTGACGTATTGCATCCAGGACGCCGCCGCTTGTTCAAACGACAGGTTTTGCGGGTGTTTGACGGTGAGGTGGGCGGGCACGTTGGCCAGTTCGCCGTAAGTACCCCAGCGTGCGATGTCCAGCGGCGGAATCAGGCTGACGGCATCACCGATGTTGAATTCACTGACGTTGGCGCCAACCGCCACCACCACTCCGGCAGCCTCGTAGCCGAGTCGACTGGGAAACTCCGCTTCCTGCAGATAAGCGTGGTTGCGGAACATCACTTCGGCGCGATTCAGGCCAAAGGCTTTGACCTCGATCTGCACTTCGTCCGCAGCGGGCGCCGGGACGTCGACGTTTTCCAGTTTCAGGACGCTCGCGTCACCGTATTCATGAATCCTGACAATGCGTGCCATCTGTACTTCCTCGGTTATCGATGAAATTGCACCGACTTGATCCGGTGCCATGGACGCCAATTTAGGCTTTGGCCCGCTCCGGATAAAGGCCTGTGACGGCAGCAGCCTGTCAACGCCGCCCAGTCCGCGTACTCACATCCACCCAGACAGCCAACACCAGAATGCTGCCCTTGACGATCATCTGCCAGTAGCTGTCGACGTCGAGCATGGACATGCCGTTGTCCAGGCTGGTGATGACCAGCGCACCGAGGAGGGCGCCGTAGACTGTGCCGGAACCGCCGCGCATCGAGGTGCCGCCGATGAAGCAGGCGGCGATGGCGTCGAGTTCGCCCATGCTGCCGGCCGAGGGTGAGCCGGCGGCCAGACGTGCGGTATTGACCACGCCGGCGAGGGCGCACATCACGCCCATGATCCCGAAGATCCACAGCTTCACGGCCTGCACATTGATACCGGACAGGCGCGTCGCTTCCATGTTGCTGCCCACCGAATACACGCGTCGGCCAAACACGGTCTGGCTGGTCACGTAACTGAAGCCGCCCAGCAGGATCAGCAAAAGCAGGACCGGCACGGGAATGCCGTCATAGCTGTTGAGGGTCTGGACGAAACCGGCCAGCACCGCGCCGATCAGCAACACGCGTGCCACGTCACGCACCAATGAATGCGCTGCCAGACCGTGAAGGGCGCGATTGCGCCGTTGTTTCCAGGTCAGGAACAACGTCAGTGCGAACAGCAGGACGCCCAGACCTGCGCCAACCGCATGTGGCAGATAACCCTGGCCGATGTAGACGAGTTCCGGCGACACCGGCGCAATGGTCGTGCCGCCGGTTATTCCCAGCAAAATCCCCCGAAAAGCCAGCATGCCCCCCAGCCCCACGATGAACGACGGAATGCGCAGGTACGCCGCCATGTAGCCGTTGGCGAGGCCGATCAGCAGTCCGCACACCACCACAAGGCTGAGATTCGCCAGCAGCGGTATGTGATAGACAACATCGAGAATGGCTGCCACGCCTCCGAGCAGGCCCAGCAATGAGCCGACGGACAGATCGATCTCGCCGCTGATGATCACCAGCACCATGCCGCAGGCGAGGATCCCGGTAATCGACATCTGGCGCAGCAGGTTGGAGAGGTTGCGCGGCGTCAGAAATCCGCCCTCGGTCTGCCAGCTGAAGAACAGCCAGATCAACGCCACGGCAAACACCAGTGCGAGCATCTTGTAGCGGGTGAAGAGTTGTTTGACCTGATTCATTTACGCGGATTTCCGATCTTTATTGTTATGGCTGTCAGGCTGGCTGAGTGCGGCGGCGAGCACCTGTTCCTGGGTGAGTTCATGGTTGATGAAATCGCCCTGCAACCGGCCTTCGCCGATGACCAGGACGCGGTCGGAAACGCCGAGCACCTCGGCCAGTTCCGAAGACACCATGATGATCGACACGCCTTCGGCGGCCAGCATCCCCATCAATTTGTAGATCTCGTACTTGGCGCCGACGTCCACCCCTCGGGTCGGCTCGTCGAGAATCAGCACCCGGGGCCGGGTCAGCAGCATCTTCGCCAACACGGCTTTTTGTTGATTGCCCCCGGACAGGCTGGTGATCGGCAGGAACGGGCTCGCGGTTTTGAGGTGCAGGCGGGAAATTTCCCGATCGATGCTGCCCAGTTCGGCTTCGGCGTCGATGCGGGTCAGTTTCGAGAAACTGTCCAGCACGGCCAGGGTGATGTTCTGGCCGACACCCAGGTCGGGAATGATCCCCTGACGCTTGCGGTCCTCGGGCACCAGGCACACGCCGGCGCGGATTGATTTGAGCGGCGTGCAGGTGTCGATGAGTTGGCCGTCCAGCCAGACTTCGCCTTCGTGGCGACCGGGGTAGGCGCCGAACAGCGCGGTCACCAGCTCCGTGCGGCCGGCACCGACCAGCCCGGCGATGCCGAGGATTTCCCCGCGTTTGAGGCTGAAGGAAACGTCGTCGACCCGTTTGCGTTTGGGGTTGTCGACGTCGTAGCAGGTAATGTGGCGCGCCTCGAAAATCACCTCGCCGATGTCTTGGGGTTCGGTGGGGTAGAGGTTGCTCATTTCCCGACCGACCATCTGGGTGATGATCTGTGGAATATCCATGTTCTCCATGGCGGTCGTGGCGATGTGTTGACCGTCGCGGATCACCGAAATGGTGTCACACACGGCGGCCACTTCATCGAGCTTGTGCGAGATGTAAACGCAGGCGACGCCCTTGGCCTTGAGGTCGCGGATGATGTCCAGCAACACCTCGATTTCCGAACGTGTCAGGGCCGACGAAGGTTCATCGAGGATCAGCAGGCGCGCCTGTTTGTTCAGGGCCTTGGCGATTTCCACCAGTTGCTGATAACCGCCACCGTACTGCGAAACCGGCAGCGAAACGTTCATGTCCGGCACTTTCAGTTCACGCATCAGAGCTTCGGCGCGGTGGATCATCGCCGGGTAATTCATCCGCCCACCCGGCAGCGTCAGCTCATGGCCCATGAAAATGTTTTCGGCCACCGAGAGGTCGGGAACCAGCGTCAGTTCCTGGTGAATGATGACGATGCCGGCGGCTTCCGTTTCGCTGATCGATTGCGCCTTGAGCGGTTGACCGTCCCAGAGGATTTCACCGTCCCAGGTGCCATGGGGATAAACCGCAGACAGGATTTTCATCAGCGTGGACTTGCCGGCGCCATTCTCGCCGCACAGCCCGACGCACTCACCCGGCCGGACCTTGAGGTCGATGCCATTGAGCGCTTTGACACCGCCGAAGGTTTTGACGATGCCGTTCATTTGCAGCAGGTAGTCGGACATGGCAGAGACTCATAAGCGGCAGATACGGGGCTCAACCCGCAGGAGCGGAACGCCTGCGGGGGCATCACTCAAAGAGTGTTACTGACCAGCGATCTGCGCCTTGGTGTAGAAGCCGTCCTGTTCCAGCAGGTCGATGTTGTCCTTGGTCAACGGGGTCGGGGTGAGCAGGATGGTGTCGACTTTTTTGCTGCCATTGTCGTACTGCGAGCTGTAGACAGGTTTCTCGTTACGCGCCAGTTGCACCGAGAGTTTGGCGGCTTCGGAGGCAATCAGTTTCAGCGGCTTGTACACCGTCATGGTTTGCGTGCCGGCGATGACCCGCTTGACCGCTGCCAGGTCCGCGTCCTGTCCGGAGATCGGCACCTTGCCGGCCAGTTGCTGAGCGGCCAGGGCCTGAATGGCGCCGCCCGCCGTGGCGTCGTTGGAGGCGACAATGCCGTCGATTTTGTTGTCGTTGCGGGTCAGGGCGTTCTCAACAATGCTCAGCGCCTCGGTAGGGTTCCATTCCTTCACCCATTGCTGGCCGACGATCTTGATATCACCCTTGTCGATGGCCGGTTGCAGCACCTTCATCTGACCTTCGCGCAGGACTTTCGCGTTGTTGTCGGTGGGCGCACCACCCAGCAGGAAGTAATTGCCCTTGGGCGCTGCGTGCAGTACGCCGCTGGCCTGCATCTCGCCGACCTTTTCGTTATCGAAGGAAATGTAGGCGTCGATATCGGCGTTGAGTATCAGACGGTCATAGGACACGACCTTGATGCCGGCTTTCTTCGCCTCGGCCACCGCATTGGTCAGCACGGTGGCGTTGAACGGCACGATGACGATGACATCGACGCCACGGGAAATCAGGTTTTCGATTTGCGAAATCTGCTTCTGCTCGTTGGCATCGGCCGACTGCACGAAGACCTTGGCATCCATTTTTTCCGCCGCTGCGACGAAGTAATCCCGGTCACGGGACCAGCGTTCCAGCCGCAGGTCATCGATGGAGAAGCCGATTTTCGGGTGGGCAGCATCGGCCATAACCGGTAACGACAACAGCGCCAGGGCGCTGGCCAGCAGCTTGCGTTTTACGTTCTTCATGGTGGTGCGTCCTTTTATTTTTGTTTGAAAGACACGGCCTGACGATGAATATCGGGCTGGTGGAACTGTAGAGAATCAGCAGGCGAAACGGACTACAGATTTGTCGCGCAAATGTCACAGCGTCCGCAGTCCTCATTGGCGATCAGCGATAGATAAACCGGTTGACGACGTTCTCGAGCATTTCCTGCCGGCCGCTGACGGCCTGCGGGTTCAGTTCGTTGGCGAAGGCGTGCTCGGCCAGGGATTGAAGATTGAACTCACCCGCCAGCACCGACTGGCCGAAGGGCTGCTGCCAGCCGGCATAGCGTTGGTCCTTGAGCCGTTGCAGCTGGTCGTTCTGGACCATGGCGGCGGCCCGCTCGAGCGACAGGGCGAGGACGTCCATGGCGCCGACGTGACCGTGAAACAGATCGACCTCGTCGAGGCTCTGGCGGCGCACCTTGGAGTCAAAGTTGAACCCGCCATTGCCGAACCCGCCGGCCTTGAGGATTTCATAGGTGACCAGGGTCATTTCCTCGACGCTGTTGGGGAATTGATCGGTGTCCCAGCCGTTTTGCGGATCGCCCCGGTTGGCGTCGATGCTGCCGAAAATCCCCAGCGAGACGGCCGTCGCCACCTCGTGATGAAAACTATGACCGGCCAGGGTCGCGTGGTTGGCCTCGATGTTGACCTTGATTTCCTTTTCCAGACCGAACTGCTGGAGAAAACCGAACACCGTGGCGCTGTCGTAATCGTACTGGTGCTTGGTCGGTTCCTGCGGTTTGGGCTCGATCAGCAGGTCACCTTTGAAGCCGATCTTGTACTTGTGCTCGACCACCATGCGCATGAAGCGACCCAGTTGTTCGCGCTCGCGCTTCAAGTCGGTATTGAGCAGGGTTTCGTAGCCCTCGCGACCGCCCCACAACACATAGTTGGAGCCCTTGAGGCGTTGAGTCGCGTTCATGGCGCTGAAGACCTGGGCCGCGGCGCAGGCGAACACTTCAGGATCCGGGTTGCTGGCGGCGCCGGCGGCGAAGCGCGGATTGCTGAAGCAGTTGGCGGTGCCCCACAGCAGCTTGATTCCGCTTTCTTCCTGATGGCGTTCCAGGTGATCGACCATTTGGGCGAAGTGGTTGCGGTACTCCTTCAGCGAGTGGCCTTCGGGGGCGACATCCGTGTCGTGAAAGCAGTAGTAGTCGATACCCAGCTTGGAGAAAAATTCGAACGCGGCCTGCGCTTTGCCAATGGCCAGCTCCATCGGGTCACCGGCGTGTTGCCACGGGCGTTTGAACGTCCCTGCGCCGAACACGTCGGAGCCCGGCCAGACAAAGGTGTGCCAATAACAGGCGGCCATGCGCAGGTGTTCGCGCATGGGCTTGCCGAGGATGATTTTGTCGGCGTCGTAGTGACGGAAGGCAAGGGGAGAATCGCTGGCAGGACCTTCGTAGCGAATCCGGTCGACATCGGGGAAGTACGGCATTGGCAATGTCCTTGTTGTTCTTGGATGTTGTTCTTGGGCGTGTCCCGATACTAGCAACGGCCCCGTACCTGCCGATTACGAAAATCACCAACACGCAGTGCGATTTTGCGTATTGAGATTCGCCCTCTGCGCGCCTAGTCTGTGCAGACCGCCTCTACGGCAAGGGGCCCGGAACAAGCCTGAAAACAATGAAAACCGTACCGCCTGTTCACCGTATCGCCCTGTTGTTCAACGGGAGCAAGATCTATGACCGCGGCATCATCAGCGGCATCGGCAACTACCTGAGCAGCACGCGCGCGTCCTGGGATCTGTTTCTGGAAGAGGATTTTCTCTGCCGCTTGAAGGGCATCGAGCGCTGGCAGGGCGACGGCATCATTGCCGACTTCGACGACCCGCTGATCGGCGAGGCGCTGGCGGATATCAAGCTGCCCGTGGTGGCGGTGGGTGGTTCTTATCAGGATGAGCGGGCTTATCCGAAAGGAATCCCGTACGTCGCCACCGACAACAACGCACTGATCACACTGGCTTACGAACACTTGGTCGAGGCCGGGCTGCAACGGTTCGCCTGCTTCAGCCTGCCTGAGGCGCAGGCCAATCGTTGGGCTCAGGAGCGCGAAAAAGCCTTTCTACGATTGATGCAACGGGACGGCTTGCACGCCGAGGTCTATCGCGGCATGGGCACCAGCGCACCACTGTGGGACAGCGCCGTCGAACAGTTGATCGCCTGGCTGCAAAGCCTGCCCAAACCCATTGGCATCATCGCGGTCAGTGACGCCCGCGCCCGGCAGTTGCTGCAAGCCTGCCTGACCGCCGGCATCGCCGTGCCAGAGCAGGTGGCGCTGATCGGCATCGACAATGACCCGCTGACCCGCAGCCTGACCCGGGTCCCGCTGAGTTCAGTGATCCAGGGCACCGAAACCATGGGCCGCACCGCCGCGCAACTGCTGCACCAGATGCTGCACGGCAAACCGTCAACGGGCGCGCATGTCCTGATCCCGCCCGAAGCGATCAACGTCCAGGTGTCGAGCCTGCATCAACCGTTGGGCAACCCCTACGTGATGCAGGCGCTGCTGTTCATCCGCCAATATGCCTGCCAGGGCATCAAGACCGCGCAAGTGGCGGCTTATGTCGGCGTGTCGCGCTCCTCGCTGGAGTCGCATTTTCGTGCGGTGCGTGGTTGCAGCGTGCATGACGAGATTCTGCGTTTCAAACTGGCGGCGGCCACCCGCGGGCTGGAAAAAACCGACACGCCGATTGCGGACGTTGCCCGCACGTGCGGTTTCAAATCCGCTCAGTACCTGCACACGGTGTTTCGCCGAGAGTTCGGGTGTACGCCCCGTGAATACCAGCAGGGCGCCCGATAGATGGCCACTCAAAAGCGATCCAGTCGATAGGGCTCGCGCACCGGCAGAATGCTCGCCGTGTCCTGCGCCGATGGTGAAACCATATCTTCAACCATCTCCGCCGTCACCGCCGCCTGCGTCAGCCCCAGATGCTGATGCCCGAACGCAAGCAACACCCTCCCGTCACACACCCGATCGATCACCGGCAGCGAGTCCGGCAGCGACGGCCGAAACCCCATCCACGGTGTGGCTGCTTCGACACTCAACTCATCACGAAACAAACCCTTGCTCAACCGATGCAACTGCCAGGCGCGGGCCATGGTGGGTGGGGTTTCGAGGCCGGCGAATTCGACGGTGCCGGCCAGGCGCAGCCCGTCGGACATCGGGGTCATGATGAATTTGCGCTCCAGCGAGGTGACGGGGAAGGGCAGCCGGTTGTGTTCGTGAGGCAGCATCAGGTGATAGCCGCGTTCGGTGTCCAGCGGGACTTTTTTGCCAGTCAGTGCAGCGGTGAGTTTTGCCGAGTGGGCGCCACAGGCGATCAGTACCTGGCGAGCGGACAGGGCGCCGGTTCCGGTTATCAGATTGACGCCATGCTCATGCAGTTGCCCGCCCTGAACCGCCTGCTTCACAAATTGCACGCAGCTGGCTTTCGCCGCTTCCACCAACTCACGCACGACGCGGTAGGGGTCGATGAAATGCCCGGTGTTCGGGAAAAACAGTCCGCCCTGGATCTGTTCGCTGAGTTGCGGCGCGGTCTCGCGTACCGCTCCGGCCTGCCACCAATCGACTGGCACTTGTTGCTGTTGCATGCGTCGCTGCAGTGCTTCGAGTGCCGGGCGTGAGTCGGGTCGTTCGAACACCAGCAGCGAACCTTCCATCTTCAGCAGCTCGGGACGCTGAATGTCGTTGAGCAAGCGGTGCCAGGCGTCGAGCGAGCTTTCATTCAGTGCGCGCAACCCGGCAACGGTGCGCTGGAACGGCGCCGAGCGCAGGTTCAGCAATAGCCGCGTAAACCAGGGCAGGGCGCGGGGCAGGTATTTCCAGTCCAGACGCAGCGGGCCCATCGGGTCCATGAGCATGGCGGGCAGGCGTTTGAGGATCGAGCTGTCGGCAATCGGGAACACTTGCTCGGTCGCCAAGTGCCCGGCGTTGCCGAACGAGGCGCCGTGGCCCGGTTCCTGCGGGTCGATCACCACCACCCGCAAACCCTGACGGGCCAGGCGCAGGGCGCTCGCGACGCCGATGATACCGGCGCCGACCACGGCGATGTCGTGCGGGTTATTCGGCATTTTTCGCGGTTTCCCTTTGGCCATCGAGCAAGCGACGCAGCGACAGTGGATTGGCGTGTTTGAGCGCGGTCGGCAGCAAGCTGTCGGGAAAATCCTGATAGCAGACCGGGCGCAGGAAACGCAGGATCGCCGCTGTGCCCACCGAGGTGGTGCGCGAATCGGAAGTTGCCGGGAACGGCCCGCCATGCACCATCGCGTCGCAGACTTCAACGCCGGTCGGCCAGCCGTTGACCAACAGGCGTCCGGCCTTACGCTCCAGGGTCGGCAGCAAGGCGCGGGCCTGTTGCAGATCCTCGTCATCCAAGTGCAGCGTGGCGGTCAGTTGGCCTTCCAACTGTTCGAGCACCTGACGGATTTCAGCGTCGCTGGCGCATTGCACGATCAAGGACGCGGCGCCGAACGCTTCGGCCTGCAAGGTGTGGTCGGCGAGAAAGTCAGCGGCGTCGGTGACGAACACATGAGCCTGGCCCTGATTCGGATCCGTCGCGCGCTGGCCGACGGCGGCAATACGCGTTCGGTGGTTTTCCGCGAGGGCATTCACGCTGGATTTGTAGGCGTTGAAGATCCCCGGCGTCAGCATGGTCTGCGCGGGGCTGCGCTGGATCAGTTCGCTGGTGGCGCCAATGAAGGCGTCCAACGTCGGCCCCTTGCGGGCGATCACCAAGCCGGGATTGGTGCAGAACTGACCGGCGCCCAGTGTCAGCGAAGCCACAAACCCTTGGGCCAACGCCTCGGCGCGATTCTGCAGCGCTGCCGGAAACAGCAACACCGGGTTGATCGAACTCATTTCCGCGTACACCGGAATCGGCTCGGGCCGGGCTTGGGCCGCTTTGATCAGCGCGAGGCCGCCACTGCGCGAACCGGTGAAACCGACTGCTTTGATCCGTGGATCGCTGACCAGCGCAATCCCCACTTCACGACCGGAGCCGTACAACAACGAGAACACACCTTCCGGCAAGCCGCAGGCCTTGACCGCCCGCGCAACGGCGCGGCCAACCAGTTCGCTGGTGCCGGGGTGGGCGCCGTGGGCCTTGACGATCACCGGGCAACCGGCGGCCAGTGCCGAAGCGGTATCGCCACCGGCTACCGAGAACGCCAGTGGGAAGTTGCTCGCGCCAAACACGGCCACAGGGCCCAGTGGAATCTGCCGCTGACGCAGATCCGAACGCGGCATCGGCTGGCGCTGCGGTTGCGCGCTGTCGACTCGCACATCCAGCCATTCACCGGCCCGTACGGTGCGGGCAAACAAGCGCAGTTGCTGGCAGGTGCGGCCCCGTTCACCCACAAGGCGCGGGCGCGGCAGGCCGGTTTCGGCCAGGGCGCGGTCGATCAGTTCATCACCGAGCGCTTCGATTTCGCAGGCGATGGTTTCAATGAATTCGGCCCGTGCCTCGAGCGATGTCTCGCGATAACGGTCGAGCGCCGCCCAGGCCAGTGCGCAGGCCTGCTCGACATGCTCGGCAGAGCCGCCGGCGTAGGCCGGTTGCAAAGGCGCGTTGGTGGCGGGGTTGATCCCGTGGATGACGTCGCGGTCGCCGGTGAGGGTTTGCTGACCGATCAGCAGTTGGCCCGTCAGGGTCATGGCGCATTCCTTATCAATAAAGCAGGTCACGAATAAGGCCCGCCGCCGTGGGTGGCGGCGGGCTTGAGCGCAGCGGCAGGTCAGGCGAAGTTTTGCTCCGCCGACCAGTTTTCGTACCAGTGACGGAACAGCGCGTACTGGGCTTCTGCGTAACGACGCTGTGAGTCGCTGAGGGCATCGGTTTCGTTGAAATGCAGGGTGTATTCCTTGTCGCCGTTGAGCACCATCAGGTGTTTGTAATACAGCACCAGATCCGTGCCTTCGTCGAAGGAGGACAGCACCGCCAGCGCTGATTCCAGCTCGCGCGCCTGACGCCGGGCCTTGGCGTCCCCCTTGGCGGCCTGCTTGCTCAGGGCCACCAGTTGCAGCACTTCGCGGGGCAGGGCGTTGCCGATGCCGGTGATGGCGCCGGTGGCGTTGCAGTTGACGAAGCCGTGCACGACCTGGGTGTCGACACCGACCATCAAGGTCACGTCATCATCCTTGGAGGTGATATTTTCAGCGGCGTAGCGCAGATCGGCGCCACCGCCGAATTCCTTGAAACCGATCAGGTTCGGGTATTCACGTCGCAGCTCGAAGAACAGATCGGCGCGGGTGGCGAAGCCGTAGTAAGGGCTGTTGTAGATCACCGCCGGCAGGTTCGGCGCGGCTTGCAGAATCGCCGCGAAGTGGGCTTTTTGCGCCGCCGCCGAAGCGCCACGGGACAGCACCCGAGGAATCACCATCAAGCCCTGCGCGCCGACTTTCGCCGCGTGTGCAGCGTGGGACACTGCTTCACGGGTGTTGACCGCGCCGGTGCCGACGATGGTCGGAATCCCGGCGGCCACCAGCCGCGCCACGCCTTCCTGACGCTCGGCTTCGGTGAGCAGCGGCCAGTCGCCCATGGAGCCGCAGTACACGACCGCGCTCATGCCGATGTCGATCAGCTCGCGACCCTTGGCCACCAAGGCGTCGAAGTCCGGTTTGCGCGCGGCGGTGCACGGGGTCATCAGGGCGGGCATGCAGCCTGTGAAGATGTTGTCGCTCATTATTGTTCTCCTTGGAACGGTCATTCAGAGGGGTTTGAAGTGCAGCGCAGCGGCTCAGATGCCCCACGCGAACGGATCGGTTTCGTCGATCAGCAGCGTGCTGTCGGCGGTCATGTGGGCGCGGCCGGTGATGTAGGGGCGGATGCGATCGCCTTCCCATTCAAAGCGGCCTTCGAACTGGCTGCCGGTGATGCTCGCCTGCACCCAGCGCTCGCCGGGCGCGAGTTTTTCGTCGGCGGCCAGGCATGCCAGTTTGGCGCTGGTGCCGGTGCCGCAAGGGGAGCGGTCGTAGGCTTTGCCGGGGCACATGACGAAGTTGCGGCTGTCGGCTTCGGCGTCATCGGCGAACAGTTCGATGTGGTCGATGAGCGCGCCGTCCTCGCCATGGATGCCCTGGTCTTCGAGGGCCTTGAGCATTTTCCAGGTGAGGTCGGTCAGGGTGTCGACGTTGTCCATCGTCAGGGTCTGGCCGTGTTCGGAGACCAGGAAAAACCAGTTGCCGCCGTAGGCGACGTCACCGAGGAAGCGGCCGTATCCCGGCACTTCCACCGCCACCTGTTTGCGTGAGCGATAGGCGGGCACGTTGCCCAGGGTCACGGCGCCGTCTTCATGCAGCGTGGCGCTGACCGGGCCGACCGGTGTGTCGATCTTGTGCACCCCCGGCGCGATCAGCCCCAGGTGCTGCAGCGATGCGACCAGGCCGATGGTGCCGTGGCCGCACATGCCGAGGTAACCGGCGTTGTTAAAGAAAATCACCCCGCAGGTGGCGTCCGGCGACACCGGCTCGCAATACAGCGCGCCCACCAGCACATCGTTGCCACGCGGTTCCAGCAGGCAGGCGCGGCGCCATTGATCATGCTGATTGCGCAGGGCGTCGCGTTTCTCGGCCATGGTGCGCCCGGGAAGATCGGGAAAACCTTTCATCACCAGACGCGTGGGTTCGCCGCCGGTGTGGGAATCAATGACGTGTACTTGTTTCATGGGCAGGTCCCGTTGAGTGATTTCAGTAAGCGCCGGCAGTGCGCGGGTTGGCGGCGGAGGCGGGTGACGGCGAAGCGACTTCGCTCTCATCCTCTTCCGATTCCAGACGCAGCAGGTGTGCCGGTACGCCGGTGGCGGCGCCCCAGTAATAGATGCCCATCGCACAGGCCGCGACGACCAGGGTGTCGAACGGATGGGTGAGGACGCCCAGACCACCAAAGGTGCCGAGTTTCGACAGGACGATGGTCACCGCGTAGAAGGCGATCAGCCACGCCGACGAGCGCACTTGGCGGGACAGGCTGAGGTGGGCGGTCGGCACGAAGCGGCCGCAGAGCAGGTAGACGACGAACATCAGGATTTGCAGGCCGAGCAGCCAGGACACGGTGTTCCAGCCCGACCAGTAAACGATCAGCGCAGCGATGATGAACGACACTGGCCCCAGCACGCCCATGCACTTGACCCGGAACGGGCGTGGCATGTCGGGCGCATTGCGCCGCAGCGCCGCGACGGTCACCGGAGCCACTGCGTAACTCAGCACCAGTGCGGCGGACACCACGTTGATCAGTGCTTCCCACGATGGGAACGGCAGGGTCCAGAACACCGACAGGGCGAAGGTCAGCCACAACGCCGGACGCGGGATGCCGGACTTCGCGTCGATGTGGGTGAAGACCTTGAAGAAGGTGCCGGTCTGCGCCCAGCCGTAGATCACCCGAGGCGTGGCGTTCATGTAGATGTTGCCGCAGCCGCTGGGGGAGATCACCGCGTCCGCCACCACCAGATACGCCAGCCAGCCCACGCCCAGCGCCAGGGCGATGTCGCGATACGGCAGGGCGAATTCCTTGGAAACCCCGGCCCAGCCATTGGCGAGCAGTTCGGTCGGGATGCCGCCGAGGAAGGCCGTTTGCAGCAATACGTAGATCGCGGTGGAAAGCAGCACCGACAGGATCAGCGCAATCGGGATGGTGCGTTGCGGGTTCTTCACTTCGCTGGCCACCGAAATGATCGGGGTCAGTCCCAGATAGGCGAAGATCACACCGCCGGCGGAGACGGCCATCTCGATGCCCGAGAGTCCGAATGGGACGAAGCCCTGAACCTGAAAGTTTTCCGGTTTGAAGAAGGTGAACAGCACGCCGATCACCAGCAGCGGCACGATGAACTTGAACACGCTGACCAGATTGTTGGCCTTGGCGAAGGTCTTCACGCTGCGGTAGTTGAGCAGGAAGAACACGCACAGCAGGCCGAACTGCACCAGCCAGCCGAGCAGGGTCGGATCACCGCTGCCGGCCTTGGTCAGGCTCGGAAACCAGGCCGCCGCGTATTGGCGCGAGGCAACCACTTCGATCGCCACCAGACTGGAAAACGCGATCAACGTGATGAAACCCATCAGGTAACCGAGCAGCGGCCCGTGGCTGTAAACCGGGTAGCGCACCACACCGCCAGCGCGGGGTAATGCCGCGCCCAGTTCGCAGTAGACGATGCCCAGCAGCAACACGGCGAACCCGCCCAGCAACCAGGAAAAAATCCCCGCCGGCCCGGCAATCGCCGACACGTGACTGGCCGCGAACAACCAGCCGGAACCGAAGATCGCTCCCAGTCCGATAAAGGTGAGGTCGATCAATGAAAGTTGTTTTTTGAACTTGCCTTGGCCTGACATGGCATCGCCTTCTTGTGAGTTATTGGATAGGCAGGTGTGAGTCACTGGAACGGCTAAACAGTGAACTCATCAGGCGTCGGGCGATTGATGTTTTGCGCAGCTCCGGATGACGAATTCGGCACAGTTGCGAAGAAAGCCAGCGGCGCTCGACACGCTTCGAACGTTGCTGCAATCTGCACGCGAACGCCTCAGCCCGATCCACTCACCGGGGAAAACCGTCACCATGCAGAACGCATTTGCGATCCTGAGCCAGGGCGATGCGCACAATCGTCCCTACACCCTCGAGGCGCTGCTGGCGGGGGTGGCGCCGCTGTTGCCGATGCTGGACGTGATTCCGAACGCGGCGATTTTCATCAAGGATGTGCAGGCGCGGTACGTCCTGGCCAATCGCACGCTGGTGCAGCGCTGCGGCTTGAAAGACCTGAAACCGCTGCTCGGCAAAACCAGTGCGCAGGTGTTTCCGGCGCAACTGGGGCCGGGTTATACCGAGCAGGATCGACGGGTGCTGGAAGAGGGATTGGTGCTGGAGGATCAGCTGGAGTTGCATCTGTACGGCAGTCGCGAACCGGGCTGGTGCCTGACGCACAAGCGTCCGCTGTACAACCGCGACGGCGAGATCATCGGCCTCGCGGGGATTTCGGTAGACCTGCAATCGGCGAGCGAAACCCACCCGGCGTTTCAGCGCCTGGCGGCGGTCGACGAACACATCCGCGCGCATTTCAATCGTCGGGTGACGCTGGGCGAGCTGACCCGGATCGCCGGCATCTCGGTGGCGCAGCTGGAGCGCTACTGCAAACGGGTCTTTCACCTGACGCCGAGGCAGATGATCCAGAAAGTGCGGCTGGAACATGCCCATCGCTTGTTGCATACCGAACTGCCGATCACCGAGGTGGCGCTGCAATGCGGCTACACCGATCACAGCGCGTTCACCCGCCAGTTCAAGGCGTCAACCGGGTTTACCCCGCGTCAGTACCGGCAGGCGACAGAGTGATGAGCGGCTTGCGAGTCATTGCGACTAGACTGAACAGGTCAGCCCCACTTGCTGCAGGTGAAACGAGATGAGCGAATTCTGGGTACGCCGATGCTCGTATGGCCTGTGCGCGATCCTGCTGATGCTGACGGCGTCCTGTTCGAGCAAGGCTCACTACGCGACCACCGGTGATCGCTGCTATGCCAAAGCGGTGCCGACGTCAGGGGAGGGTGGTCTTGCGTGGGGAGCGACCCTGGGTATCGCGCAAAAAAAATCCATGAATAACTGCATGCGCTACGCCGGCCGCTCGGGCGGAACCCCCAATACCTGTCAGGTGGTGTTGGCCAAGTGCAAGAATTAACAGGGCGGTATAGCCACCCACGCCACATTGACCGGAAAGGACCTCAGTGAATCTTCATCTTGAAATCGAGCGGATTTTTACCGATCAGGCATTCGCAAGGCCTCTGTTTTATTCCTGCCCGGGAGGACTGCGCTTCGAACTCTCCGAAACGGGAGGAATGATCGAGCAGTTCCTGTTGGCCTTGCGAAAATCGACCGAGATCTGCGCCGACATTTTCAATGGTGAGTCGACGCTGGTGACGTGCCTGCGTTTCCACTCCGTCGGTCAACGATTTGCCCATCGACCGTTGCTTCAGTCCCTTCACTCGGCAGGCGTCGAGATACCCTCAGAACGCTCGATCTGGAGTGAACCCACTGATCCGGATGACTGGTTTTGCGAAGGTGAACCCGAGTACTGGATCAATCTCGCATTCGAAACGCCCGCAAGGTTGCTTCAAGCATTGCTCTGGTGTGCACTGGCTGCGGATTTTGGGGCAATCGCGCCGAATCCTCGCTGCGCGGTCTACCTCTTCAACTTGAAGGCCGGAGTGATGGTTTTCCCTTACGACGACCGAGGGATGGACGTGGTCGGGCCCAATAAGGCGCTGCTTTCAAGGCTGTATCACCGGCATCAGACGTATCTTCTCGATTACGACCGGCCCGCGATGGACGCTGACTTCGCGGGCTCCCTCTGAGCCCGGGTTCGACCCGGGCATTCAGGCAAGGCCTTATTAACGTGCGCGTTTCAACGACTGCGAAAGGGCCTGCCTGGCGATCAGTGAGGCAACGTCCTTGGCACCATAGCAACGGAATTTGACACTGTAGGCGTCTGTGTCGAGACGGACGATCTTCGTCACGAAACCGCCTTCGACGGTGACCTTGCGGATCGCCGGCATTGGTATCTCGACATCCAGTGTCCCGTCCTGAACCATGCGGTTCATGGCATTGGCATTCAAGTAAACGGCGTTTTCGGTGACGGTGACTCTGCCGCCCACCCACAATCCGCCATAGTGATTTCTGAATCCCTCGAGCACCCCGGCCAGTATGCCGACATTGCCGCTCCCCACGACCTCGTAGAATTCGCCCACATCGTCGTAGTTCAGTTCAGCATCGGTCACCAGAAAGTTGACTATCTTCGACTTCAGAACTTCTTCGGCCATCCCTGCATCTCCTTGTTCAAATCACAGCCCGGCATTTCAGCCGCCTGTTTACCTGACAAAAAACCAAATCGCCATGTGTTTCCTTCGTTCTTTCCTGCGTCGCAGTTGTCACTGTCCGTTCCCGCCTGTCTGGAGTTCACCCGATGCCTTCGCTCAAAACCCTGCCCGCTGCCTTGCTGGGGCTGGCCCTTGTCTGTCCGGTCAAGGCGCAATCCCAGGGGCTGGAACTGGGGCAAGTGCTGATCGGGGCCGAGGATCAGAGCGGTGACGATCTGTCGGTGGAAGAGGCGAAGGCTCGTCTGGCCCAGGTGCCGGGTGGCAGCAACGTGGTCGATATGCGCCAGCCATTGCAGGGCCGGGTCGCGAGCAATCAGGATGTGTTGGCGTATCAGCCCGGTGTCTATGCCCAGTCCGCGGGCAACGAAGGGACGAAAATCTCGATCCGTGGCTCGGGCATCAATCGCGCTCCCGGCGCCCACGCCTCGGGGCTGTACACGATGCTCGACGGTTTGCCGCTGACCGGCCCGGGCGGCACGCCTTATGAACTGCTGGAGCCGCTGTGGCTGGATCATGTGGAAGTGTTACGCGGCGCCAACGGTTTTGATCGCGGTGCGCTGGCCCTCGGTGGCGCCGTCGATTACGTCAGCCACACAGGCTATAACGCGCCACTGCTGAATGTGCGTTACGTCATGGGCAGCCACGGTTACACTCAGCGACAAGTCAGCTCCGGCCAGGTGCTGGGCGATTTCGATTACTACCTGTCGATGACCGACGCGCATTCCGACGGTTATCAGGATCACACCGCCAGCAAGAGCCAGGGTGTGATCGCCAACTTCGGTTATCGCTTCAATCCGAATCTGGAAACCCGCTTCTACATTCGTCACCGCGAGACCGACAACGACCTCGCCGGGCGGGTGACCAAACATTCCATCGAGCACGATCCGCGCGCAGCCAACCCGGCCTACGTGACGCGCAACGACAGCCGCGATCAGCCCGGCAGCACCTTCATCGGCAACAAGACCACGTACTACATCGACGACGATTCGAGCATTCAGACCGGTCTGGTCTATCACGATTACCCGATGGACCTGCGCGAAGGCCCCAATCGCCTGAAGGTCGCCTACACCGATGTCAGCGGCACGTTCGACTACAAGCGCCGCGACACGCTCTGGGGGATGGAGAGCAACAGCACCGTGGGCCTGCGGGTGACCAAACACCTGCCCAACGACGGGGCCAGCGAGCTGGTGCGGATTCCTACCGGCAACACCGCCGGCTATGCGCCGGGCACTCACATGCGCAACTTTACGTATCAGGGTTCGGATTCTGTCCTGCACGTGGGCAACGATCTGGAAATCGCCGACGACCTGTGGCTGACCACCGGCCTCGCCGCGATCTACACCCGTCGCGAAAGCGCCGTGACCTACCCGGAAGGTGGCGGCAAGACCAGCCTCGGCGACTGGGATTACGCGCCACGTCTGGGCCTGCGCTATCAGGTGACGCCGGACCTGCAACTGTTCGGCAACCTCAGCCGTTCGGTCGAAGCGCCGCATCCGTGGTCGCTGATCTATAGCTCCAACATACGCTTCCCGACCGGCAGCGGCGCCGCCACCGGCACGCAGCGCGATCCGGTCAAACTGCAGA
The DNA here is from genome assembly GCF_048654275.1 of Candidatus Pseudomonas auctus. NCBI lineage: Bacteria > Pseudomonadati > Pseudomonadota > Gammaproteobacteria > Pseudomonadales > Pseudomonadaceae > Pseudomonas > Candidatus Pseudomonas auctus. The sequence continues at coordinate 118,151 of NZ_JBJYZK010000001.1, forward strand.
ACCAGACCGCCACCACCCTGGAACTCGGCGGCCGTGGCGACAGCGCGCTCGGCGAGTGGAGTCTGGCCTGGTACTACGCTCAGGTGCGCCACGAATTGCTTTCGGTGTTGCCGGACGCCAATGCGACCACGCCATACGAACTCAACGCCAGCCCGACCGTGCACCAAGGCGTGGAAGCCAGTCTGCTCAGCAACCTGTGGTCAGCGAACGATGGCGGCAAGTTGAGCCTGCGTCAGGCCTACACCTTCAGCGACTTCCACTACCGCGACGACGACCGCTTCGGCGACAACCGCTTGCCGGGCCTGCCGATGCATTACTACCAGGGCGAACTGCGCTACGACTTCCCGCAGGGTTTCTTCGCAGCGGTCAACACGCAACTGGTCTCGAAAACCGCAGTGGATTATGCCAACAGTTATTACGCCGATCCTTACGCCACCTTCGGCGCGACCCTCGGTTACAACGCCCCCAAGGGCGACTGGCAGACCTGGCTGGACATGCGCAACCTGACCGACAAGCACTACGCCGCTACAGTTACGCCGGGCTATGACGATAAAGGACTGGACGCCGCACGTTCCACACCGGGTGAGGGCATGGCGATGTATGTCGGGGTGTCGTGGAGTCTGCTCTGACGCTGGTGTGTGAGTGTCGAACCCTATCGATCAGTTTCCTCTGGTGCATGGAACCAATAAATGAAATTGCGATTTTCCTGGGAAGAAGCGTTCGGCGACTTGTTTCCGCACTGTAGTTCAGACGTCGTGAACGAGGATGGCACGAGCCTTTTGTCCTGCATCCTGACCGATGATGGCGGCTGCCAGCTCATACATTCGCTGGAGTGGATAGACGTGGGTTTGGCGCGGATCAAATCGGTGAAGGAGTCAAAGGTCGAATTCGATCACTGGGATCGTGAAGATTGGGCTGCAGATTTTTCAAAGGACTGCGTGAAGCTCCATTTTCGGATGGAAGAAGATTATTGTGAGTTTCTCAGTCTGGAATCCTTTGAAAAAGCCTTGATGGCATGGCGTGATTTTATTGGGTTGCCACCCGATAAAGCGGTGACACGAGAGCTGGAAATTTGAGCCTTCGTGGCAAGCAGTTCCCCTAATTCAAACGTTCTAAGGAAGGATTGATGTTCGGTAAATACAAGTTTGGTTGGTGTGCACTGTTGGCCGGGTCGTTTGCGCTCAGTGGTTGCACGTCACTGTTCATGGGCAAACAGTACGAGTTTCCCCGCCCGGATGAGCCTTCTGCGACCGTTCGCCTTAAATATGATCGTGGCACAACGCTGGACGCGATGACGTTCAACGAAAAAAGTTGTTATGCCGGCTTTACGCCGCTTTCCTATAACGGCGACTTCATCGAGTCCAAAGTCGCCGTCGGTAAAGAACTGGTGCTGACTTACCGCGATGTAGTGGGCGGTACTCAGTGCCAGATACCTTTTTCCTTCACGCCTCAGGAAGGCGCTGTCTACACCATAAAGACCGGTTTCTGGAGCGAGACCAAGCCCGGCATCATTCCGGTGTTCAAGTACGACCAGTATCACTGCGGGATCGGTGTAGTGAAAAAGGTCGGCGATCAGGAAAGTGTCCAGCCCATCCAACAATTGCGTATCAAGACCGGTTTCGCCTGCCTGAAATTTCTACCCGTCACGAAATAGCTCTCGGCATCCCTGCGCTTGCGGTTTGACGGTGCAACCCTCAAACAATGTCGTCGATCAGAATATGGTGCTGCCCGCGACTGCATTGTTCGATCCGCGCCTCGACCTTGTAGACCGCGCGCAGCATCGGTTCGGTGATGACTTCATGGCTGGGCCCGCTGCCATGGGCCGTGCCACCCGCGATGACCAGCACCTGATCGGCAAAACGCAGCGCCTGATTCAGGTCGTGGATGGCGATGAACACGATCACTTCGCGACGGCGCGCGAGGGCTTTCATGAAGTTCAACACCTGAACCTGCCGGTGCATGTCGAGTGCGCTGGTGGGTTCGTCCATCAGCAGGATTTCCGGTTCGCGCACCAGCGTCTGGGCGATTGACACCAATTGCTGCTGGCCGCCGCTCAGCTCACCGAGGTTGCGAAACGACAGTTCGGTGATCCCGAGCGCTTCGAGAATCTCGTCCACCAGTTTCAGTTCATCATCGTGAACCGCCCAGTCGGGCGTCAGTTGCTTGCGCGCCAGCAACACCGATTCGTACACCGTGAGCCGGGCGCTGGCGTTCAGGCCCTGGGGCATGTAGCTGATGCCTTGAGTGCCTTTTTTCGAGCCTTCCAGAATCACTTCGCCCGGCCCGTCGATCAGCCCGGCCATGCGCTTGAACAGCGTCGATTTGCCTGCCGCGTTGGGACCGACGACGGCCACGACCTGGCCGCCGGTAAACGTTGCGGTACTGACGCCGGAAATGATCTCGCGCTGACCGTAGCGGGCGCCGAGGTTGTCGAGCCGGATCTTCACCATGAGTTTTTCTTACCGTTGAGAATCAGAGAAATGAAGAACGGCACGCCAATCAGTGACGTGACCACACCGATGGGGAATATCGCTCCCGGGATCAGGGTCTTGCTGACCACCGAACTGGCGGACAGGATCAGCGCACCGGTCAGCAACGAGGCCGGCAGGAAAAACCGCTGATCCTCGCCGATCAGCATCCGCGCGATGTGCGGCCCAACCAGCCCGATGAAGCCGATCGTGCCAACGAACGCCACCGGAAACGACGCGAGCAGGCTGACCATGATCAGCGTCTGGAAACGCAGGCTGCGCACGTTGATGCCGAAACTCGCAGCCTTGTCGTCGCCCAGGCGCAGGGCCGTCATCGCCCACGCACGTTTGGCGAAGATCGGCAGGGTGATGAGGATCACCACGCAGATCACCCCGAGTTTCGGCCATGTGGCCTTGGTCAGGCTGCCCATGGTCCAGAACACCACGGCTGCCACGGCTTGTTCGGTGGCGAAAAACTGCACCAGCGCCAGTAACGCATTGAAGGTAAACACCAGGGCGATGCCGAGCAGCACGATGGTTTCGGCGGTCACGCCACGACGCATGCTCATGAAGTGAATCAACAGCGCCGAGAGCATTGCCATGATGAACGCGTTGAGCGGCACCATGTATTGCGCCGCCAGCGGAAACAGCGCCACGCCGAAGGCCAGCCCCAGCGCCGCGCCGAAACCGGCCGCCGCCGAAATACCGAGGGTGAACGGGCTGGCGAGCGGGTTGTTGAGGATGGTCTGCATCTGCGCCCCGGCGAGCGAAAGCGCCGCGCCGACAGCGACCGCCATCAACGCCACCGGCAGGCGGATGTCCCACATGACCACCCGCACTTGTGCCGATGCGGTTTCCGGCGAGAACAAAGCACCGAGCACTTCGCTGAGGCTGTAACGGGCCGGGCCCAGTGCCAGATCGAGCAACACGCTGAAGATCAGCAGCACGGCCAGCCCTAGCAGAATCAGCCGTTTACGCAGCACCAGCCGCCGGTAGGTGACGCTCTGCACAATCGGTGCTTCGCCCAGCGAACTCATGGCTTGTCCTCGGTTTTTTGCAGGCTGACGAAATAGCCCGGTTCATACGGCACCGGCAGGAAGCGCTCGTGCATCTCGCGAAATTCCGCATCGGGATCAAGATCGGCGAACAGTTCCGGGTGGAACCATTTGGCCAATTGCTGAATGGCCACGAATTGGTAAGGGCTGTTGTAAAACTGGTGCCAGATCGCATGAAACGCCTGAGTGTTCTGCGCCTTGATGCCGGCGTAGGCCGGGCGCTGGGTGTACCAGGCCAGTTTGCGCCGGGCTTCGGTCAGGTCTGCGCCCGGGCCGACGCCGACCCAATGGCCCCCCGGCGCAAAGGCTTCCCAGTCGGCGCTGGTAACCACCACATGGTCGGGATTGGCGACGATCACTTGCTCAGGGTTAAGTTGCCCGAAGGTGCTCGGAATGATCCGACGGGCGATGTTATTGCCACCGGCCATGTCGACGAACAGACCAAAGTTCTCGTTGCCGAAACTCAGGCAGCAATCATCGGTATAGCCACCGATGCGCTCGATGAACACGTTGGGACGGGCAGGATGGTTTTTCTCGATCACGTCGGTGACGCGGTGGATCTGCTGGTTACGAAAATCGATGAACGCTTCGGCGCGCTCTTCCTTGCCGAACAACTTGCCGAACAGACGCATGGTCGGCTCGGTGTTCTGCATGGGGTTGTTGCGAAAGTCGACGTACACCACCGGGATGCCCAGGGCATCGAGTTTCTCGATGTAGCGGGCATCCTCGGTCGCGTGCTGCGCTTCGATGTTGAGGATGATCACGTCAGGCTTCTGCGAGATCGCCTGCTCGATGTCGAAGGTGCCGCTCTCGAAACCGCCGAAGGTCGGGATTTTCGCGATGTCGGGGAATTTGCGCAGGTAGGCGTTATAGGTATCCGGGTCGGACTGGATCAAATCCTTGCGCCAGCCGACGATGCGTTCGATAGGGTTCTGCGTATCCAGTGCGGCCACCAGATACAGCTGGCGACCTTCACCCAGAATGACCCGGCGCACCGGCAGGTGAACCTTGACCGTGCGGCCCTGCAAGTCAGTCACGGTGCCCAGTGCCGGATCCGCTTCGCCAGCCTGTACGCGGCTTGGCATCAAGGAAGAAATCGACAAACCCAGCAGCCCGGCGAACAGCAGGGCGGCGAAGGTCTGGCGGCGGCGAAAAACATTAACCATGGTGTATGCCTTTGCAAAAGCCGGATCGGACCACGACGCCAGGCGCCGCTCCGGGCCGGACGTTTCAGAAATCGACAGTGGCCGAGAGCAATAAGGTCCGAGGCGCGCCCTGGGAGAACGCGCCGTAGGAGGCGACGCCCGACCAGTATTCACGGTCAAACACGTTCTGCACGGTGGCCCGCAAAGTGGTCGGCCGTTCGGCGATGCGAGTGGCGTAGCGCGCGCCGACATCGAAGCGGGTCCAGGCGTCCAGTTGTTGGGTGTTGGCCTGATTGACGTACTGGCTGCCGGTGTAGATCGCGCCGCTGGTCAATGTCAGGCCTTCGACTTGCGGCACGTCCCATTCGGCCCAGAGGTTGGCTTGCGCTTCGGGAACCCCGACCGGTTTGTTGCCACGGTTGGCAGCGACACCGGTTCGGGTCAGTTCGCCGTCGAGCAGCGTCACGCCCCCGATCAGGCGTGTGCCTGTTGCAATCTCGCCCGCCATGTTCAGTTCGACGCCCCGGTTGCGCTGTTCGCCATTGACCGAGAACACCCCGGATGCCAGTTCACCGCTGGGCTTTTCAAGCTGGAACAGGGCGATGGTGGACATGAAACGGCCGTAGTCGAGCTTGACCCCGACTTCCTGCTGGCGCGACACATAAGGGGAAAAGATCTCGCCCGCGTTGGCAGCGGCGGACGGCGCGATGTCACCCTTGCTCAGGCCTTCGACGTAGTTGTAGTAGAACGAGACATGGTCCCAGGGCTTGGCGACGATCCCGAACAGCGGCGTGGATTTGCTTTTGTCGTAGGACGTGGTGACGAAGCCGGCCGCGTTGTAGTTATCCGACTTGATGTTCTGCTGGCGCACGCCGAGTGTGACTTGCAGGCGTTCGTCGAGCACCGACAGGGTGTCGGCAAGGGCCACGCCCGACAGTTCGCTTTCGGAAACCTTGGGGGTATCCGGCTTGGCGATCGCGGGTTTCGGGCGATCGAGCGGGTGATAGATGTTCGACAGGATCGCCGGGCCGGAAATAATCCCCCGGGACAAGTTATCGCGGTAGCGGGTGACTTGTAGCGCCGTGCTATGACTGATCGGCCCGGTGTCGAACCGCAGCCGCGCACCGGCATCGACGGTGTAGCGCTGGACTTCGAATTTGTAATAGCCGGGGATCGACGAGGTGTCGCCCGCTTCGTTGATGATGGTCGGCGTCTGGTCGGACATGCGCGCGACATCCGATCGGCCACCGCCGGCGTGGGCGAACACTGTCAGGTTGTCGTTGAGGTCGTATTCGCCGCCGAGCAACGCCGATTTGTCGCGGGTTTCCGACCAGCCCCATTCCTGGCTGACGCTGGTGCGGCCGTTGGCTGCGGACGGAATCTCCACGCCGGAGGCAATCAGGAAGGGGCGGGATGCGGCGTCGAAACTCTCTTTCTGATTGATCAGGTCCAGGGTGGTGCGCAGGCGTTCGCCCTGGTAGTCGAGGGACATCGCGCCGATACCGACCTCTCTGGATTGCTTGTCGATAGCCGTATCGCCTTGCTGGACGCTGCCATTGATCCGCACGCCGAAGCGGCGTTCTTCACCGAAGCGTCGGCTGACATCGAGGTGGCCGCCGAGCTGGGTATTCAAGGCGTAACTGGTGGTGAAACGAGTCAGGTCTTCGTCCAGTGAACGCTTGGGTACCACGTTGATCACGCCGCCGACACCGCTGTTGGGCGACATGCCGTAGAGCAGGGCGCCGGGGCCTTTGACCAGTTCGATCCGTTCGGCGTACTCGGTGAACACCCGGTAGTTGGAGGCCACGCCGTACACGCCGTCGAACGCCAGTTCACCGAGGTTGCCTTCGCCGACCGGAAAACCACGGATGAAGAACGAGTCGACAATCCCCCCTGTCTGCCCTGTGGAACGCACCGATGAGTCGCGCTCCAGCAAGTCGCCGACGGTGACAGCCTGCTGGTCCTTGATCAGTGTCGAGGTGTAGCTGCTGACACTGAACGGAGCGTCCATCGCATCGCGGTTGCCCAGAATGCCAAGGCGTCCGCCGCGGGCGACCTGACCGCCCGCAAGCACCGGCGGCAAGCTGTCGGTGCGCGTGTCGATGCCTTCGACCGTGGTGTCCGCCAACGTGACCCGGCGCACTACCAGCGTCCAGGTCCCGTCGCTGCGAGCGACCATCTCCAGGCCACTGCCTTCGAGCAGTCGAGACACCGCTTCCTGCACCGAGTAGCTGCCGGACAACCCAGGGCTGACGAGGCCTTCGGTGATCGACGGCTGAAACGACAAGGCGATACCGGCGTCCACGGCAAAGCTCGAGAGGGTCACGCCAAGCGGGCCGGGCCCGATGTTGTAGGCTCGCACAGTGACCGCGTCCAGCTGCTCCGGCCTGGCTGCCTCGGCGAGGGCGCTGCTGGCCAGGCCCAGCACAACGCTGAGCAACACGCCGCGCATAACGGGCTTTAGCAGACGATCCGCAAGCAAGGGTCGTGCAACGAGCATGAAGGGATGACCCTATGGACGAGGTGGAATGGTTGTTCCTTTCATAGCCAGCCGAGATCAAAAAAAGTATCACCCGTGCGGTGATTTTTTTGCTCAGGCGGGTGAGAGCGTCACCCAGTAACCACTCAAGTGCCCGGAGACGCGCACGGGATAGGTCTGCGCCAGCATGTTCAGCGAGCGTTGGGTATCACTGATGGGAAAGGCCCCGGAAATGCGCAGGTCGGCAATGGCTGGATCGCACCGCACAAAGCCTCGGCGATAGCGCGCCAGTTCGACAACGAAATCCGCCAGCCGCATCTTGTCGGCCATCAGCATGCCCTCGGTCCAGGCGCCAACGTTGCGGTCGGTCGGGTTCAGCGAGCCAAAGGCCTGTGATGAAAAGTCGGTACGTTGCCCGGCGTTGACGATGATCGGCGCGCTCTGTGGGCTGTCGGCCAGCTCGACTTGCACAGCGCCTTCGAGCACTGCGAGTTGGGTGTGCGGCTGCCATTCACGAACGGTGAAGCGCGTGCCCAGCGCCTGCATCCGGCCCTGACGGGTGCTGACCAGAAAAGGTCGAGGCTGCGCGGCGTTGTCCGGCGCAGTCTGCACCAGGATTTCGCCTTCGCGTAAATGGATCAGCCGCTGTCGGGTGTCGAACAGAACGTCGATGGCCGTGTCGGTGTTCAGGGTGAGTTGCGAGCCGTCGGCCAGGGTCAGTTCGCGGCGCTGCCCGACGGCGGTGTGGTAATCGGCGGACCATTGCTGCGACTGCGCCAGTTTCCAGCTGCCCCAACCGGCGGGTATCGCCGCCAGCAGCAAGGCCAGTTTGCCCAGGGCTGCGCGGCGTTCCGGGTTGCTCGGGCGATCCAGCGCCGACATCGCCAGCGACGGCGGCAGGCCGCCGAACTTGCTTTGCAGCAACTGCGCGCGGGCCCACGCCCGGTTGCGCTCGGGGCTGCTGACTTTCCAGTACTCCCACTCCGCACGCTCGGTTTCGCTGAGGTCGTTTTCGCTCAGACGCATCAGCCACTCGGCGGCTTCTTCGAGTATTTTCGGATCGAGCGGCGGTTCACTGCGGCGCGTAAGCATTCATTCCACCAGCATCAGGCACTGCACGAAAGCCTGTTTCATGTAGCGCTTGACGGTGATCAGCGAGACGTCCAGCTGCTCGGCGATGTCGGCGTATTTCAAGCCGCCGATCTGCGACAGCAGGAACGCGCGTTTGACCAGTGGCGGCAGGGTGTCGAGCATCGCGTCGATTTCGTGCAGGGTTTCCAGCACCACGAAGCGCAACTCGGGGGAGGGCACTTCCGGTGCGGGCAAATGCGCAAGGGTATCAAGGTAGGCGCGTTCCAGAGCCTTGCGCTGATACCAGTTGATGAGGATGCCCTTCGCCACGCAACTCAGGTAGGCCCGGGGTTGCTCGATGGTCGTGACCTGAGAAGCGAGGATCCGAGTGAAAGTATCCTGCGCCAGATCTGCCGCATCCATGGCGTTACCCAGTTTTTTCTTCAGCGTGGCGTACAGCCAGCCGTGATGGCCGCTGTACAGCGCTTCGATCACGCGCAGATGATTGTCGTTGTTCGCGGGAAGGGTTTCGCTCATGGCTGCAGTGTTTTGCAATTGAGAAGTATTCCCAATGCTAGTTTACAAAGAGCCTGCGACGCAAGCGCGATTCGTATCCGTTTTCAGGCGCGTGGCATTCTCATCAACGCGTCCGCCATGGCATCGATTTCCGCCTCGGTGTTGTAGGCGTGCAGTGATGCCCGGCTGACTTCCAGCAGGTCCCGTTGCTGCATGTCGAGCAGCGTCGAGCGGAAAGTCGAGGTGGTGACATTGACGCGTTTTTCCTGCTGCGCCAGCCATGTCTGGACTTGCGCCGCGCTGGTGCCCTGGCAGGTGAAGGTGACGATGCCTGACTTGACCGCCCCTCGATCCTGCGGTGTCACCCCGGGCAGGTCGGTCAGGCGATTGCGCAAGTGTGCCGACAATCGTTGAATGCGCTGCCACATCGGTTCGATGCCTTGCGCCAGGGCGTAACGGGCCGCCGCCCCCATGCCCAGTTTCGCGGCAACGTTGCATTCCCAGTTTTCAAATCGTCGGGCATCGCCTCGGATCTTGAAGGTATCCGGGGTCAGCAATGAGGCCGCGTGCAGGTCGAGAAACGTCGGTTCGAGGTTTTCACACAAGGTTTTTTCGACGTAGAGAAACCCCATGCCCCGAGGGCCACGAAGGTATTTGCGGCTGGTGGCCGCCAGCATATGACAGCCGATTTTCTGCACATCGATCGGCATCTGCCCGACGCCCTGGCAGGCATCCAGCAGAAACAGAACCCCGGCCGCGCGGGCGAGGGCGCCGATCTGTTCGATAGGCTGCACCGGGCCGCCGTTGGTGGCGATCACCGGCAGCGACACCAGGGCGACCCGATCATCGCCGAGCATGCCCCGCAGCGCCGGCACTGACACCTGACCCTGTTCGTCGTTGGGAATCACCCTGATCTCGATGCCGCGCTGCTGCTTGAGTTGCAGGTAGGGAATGTAGTTGCCGGCGTATTCGGTGGTCGATGTCAGCACCACATCGCCAGGCCGCAGCGGCAATGAATAGAAGGCCATGTCCCAGGCGCGGGTCGCGTTTTCAATCACCGCGATTTCTTCGGGACGCGCGTTGATCAGTTGGCCGATGGCGTCGTAAACGTCTTCCACTTCCCGGGCCTGTTGCCCGGCGGCTTCGTAACCGCCGATCCGGGTTTCAAGTTGCAAGTGACGGGTCACCGCTTCGATGACTGGATTGGGCATCAGCGCCGCGCCCGCATTGTTGAAGTGAATCAGTTGCTCGACACCAGGGGTGTCGGCGCGCAGTTGTTCAATGTTCAACGAAAACTCCTTGGTCAGTCGCCCGGCGGCATCTGGCTCGGTTGCATGACCATCGGCCGGTAGCGCAAGGCAACGATGGGCATCAACGCGAGGATGTAGGCGAGGCAGACAAACAGGTAGGTGTACTGCAAACCATAGACCTGGCTGAGCAGACCACCGGCCGAGATCCCGGCAATGGACGCGAACTGTGCGGTGCTTTGGGCAATGCCCAGCACGTAGCCCTGGCGCGAGCTGTCGGCGGTTTTGGAAACCAGGGCCATCAGCACCGGCGTGGTGGCCCCCAGCAATACGCCCCAGATGAAATAGACACCGACGAACACGATCGGGTTGCGCGTGTAGCCGGCAAGGGCCGTCAGCGCAATACAGCCGAGGACGACATAAGTGATGCGTTGCAGGGTGTCCTGCTGGGTACGGTGCTCGAAGTAACGCGACCACGCGGTTGCCGACAGAATGAAACCCAGCGCCAGCAAGCCATAACACAGCCCGACTACCGAGTTGCTGACCTCGAACACCGAGCTGACGTACAGCGAGAACGACGTCTGCGGCAGCATCCGCGCCAGCAGCAAGATGCCCATGACGCCCAGCAGCGACAGCAGGGGCGTGCCTTGCCAGACGCTGGTGTTATGGCTGGCAGGAGCCGCTTTATCAGCGACCGGCGCTTTCTTCACTGGCGGTACATCCGGCAACGTCACGGCTGCGACCACGGTGCAGATGGCGCATAACACAGCGGCGATCATGTTGATCCAGAAGAATGTCGCGTAATCGAGGATCAGTCCGCCGACCACTGCGCCGAGCAACGAGCCGACGTTGGTGGAGATCTGCAGGATCGCGAACAGCCGTGCCCGCCGCGAAGGTGCTTCAATGCTCACGCCGTACGCCTGGGCCGGGGCGATGTAGCCGGCGAAGGCGCCTTGCAGGAAGCGCAGGATCAGGATCACCCAGATGTCACTGCACAGGGCCAGCCCAAGCTGGGTCAATGACAGGCCGGCGAGGGCGCGGATCATCATCAACTTGTGGCCGTAGCGGTCGCCGATACGGCCCCAGAATGCGCTGGTCAGAATAATGCCCAGCATCGGCCCGACGTACACGGCGATGCTGGCGAAGCTGAAAAGCGAGTCTGACGAGGTCAGCCCGCGCAGGTGGACAGGCCAGAATGGCCCACTCATTTCCATCGCGCCCATCGAAATGAGCTGGATCGCGAACAGAAGATAAATCAGGACTCTTACGCGCGAACCCGCGATGGCACCTGCTTGGGTCATGAGTCAGCCTCGGTTATTGAACGACATTGAGCGGGTTGGTCAGCGTGTGCTGAATCCGGTAGTTGGAATACTGCATCATGTGCATGCGCAGCAACGAACGGGTCGGCCATGGATCATTGAGGAAGGCCTTGCGTTCGACTTCCCATAGATCCGGCGCGACACGCTCGCGTACCGCCGCAAACGCCTGCTCGGTCTCTTCACGCAGAATGTCCCACATCCGGTTGTTGTCCAGCGCGTACTCCTTGGTCAGCCACAGGGCCATTTCATGCAGGTGCGTGAGGAACGCTGCGTCGAGCACGAACATGCGTACCGGCTCGATATCGCCCTCGAACACTGTCGGCAGAATGCCTGGCTGCACGTGCGGTTGCAGGGTGTAGCCACGTCCCTCCAGCAATGGGGCGTAGGTCCTGCCGTCGCCGAAATCGCGGATCAGCAGACTACGTGCTTTGCCATCCGGGGAAAACAGCACCATCGTGTTCTGCTGATGCGCCTCAAGCCCGATCCCGTACATCAGGTAGATCGCCACCACCGGATGAGTGACCACTTTGGCGTACTGACGGAACCAGTCTTCCACCTGAGCGGCATTGGCCCGAACGCCGTCGCGCTCGATCAGCTCGGTGAACAGTGGTCGACCGTTGCCCGGCAAGCCAGTGAACAGAGAAGCCACGGTGATCGGCAGACAATCGTCGTTACGCTCAAACGCTTGCTGGCTGGCACGGAACACCACCGACAGATGCCGGCCGGGATGGTCGTCCTGAGTGATCGCGTGCTTGTAACGCACGCCGATCTCCTCCGGGAAGATTTCCAGGCGTTGCTCGAAACCGTTTTCGACCTCGAGGATCTTCGTGATGACGGTGCTGATGCGTGGCCCCATGTGAATCGACTTGGCTTGCAGGCTGCGCAGTTCGCTGGTCATCCACACGGCAATCGGCAACTTGATCAGCGGCGCGCTCTCATTGAGCACCGGCATCATCGTGCGGTAGGACATGGTCGGCAGGGTCTGGATGTCCGGACCGTCGGTGATGAGAATGCCTTCTGCAATTTCCGCCGCAAAGTTTTTCAGCACGTAAGCCTGCAAATGCCATGAGTGAATCGGTAGCGGCAACCACTGGGATTCGTCCAGGCCCTTGTCGTTGAGCGACGCCTTCCATTGCGCCCATTGCGTTGGGAAGTTACTGACGAACCAGCTGTGGTAATCGCTGACGTGAGGCATGCTTTCGCTTTTCGCCATGTCGGCCCGCAGCGCGGCAATGCGCAGCGGCACCTGGGCGTTGAACTCCGGTGACAGTTGCTCGACTTCCTCATCGCTGAGGCCCGGGCGGGCTTTCCAGGTTGGATAGTAGGGGTGACCTTCCAGCGAGCCCCACTGGTCGAGAAGGATCGCGGCGTCCTTGGTGCTGGCGTGCTGGCGCAGGTAATCGGTCAGGCTGTCGAGGCCCTGTTCCCGGGCGGCGGCGGCCAGTCGAGCGTTCCATTGCTGGCGATGCTGACGCGCGTGGGCGTCGTTCATCAGGCTGTTTTCCATGTCCGACTTGAGCCCGGCGATGCCTTCATCAGTGGGTTCGAAATCGAAGCTGTCGCGCAGCACATCCAGCAGGTCATGATGGGTGTAGATCACCTGGCGTACGCCTTCATCGGTCATCAGGATCACGTCGCCGTCATTGACTACGGTATCGGCCGGGCCCTTGGCGATGTTGGAAAAGAACACATGGGAACGACCGTCTTTCAGCGCGTACGTGGCCTCGTTACCGGCCTCAGAGAAGCGCAGGCCCGCGCGATCCAGAATGTTTTCGGCAAACAGGCAACGGATCATCCGTCGCAGGGCGTTCTTGCGGGAGTAGGCGATGAGTGTCTTGAAGTCATCCATATCAGCTATCTGCTCGTCGAGAAATTAATGAAAAGTTGAACCCGCTCACGCGGTGCGCGGCCAATGGCGGGGGAAGTAGTCGAGCGCCGAGTCGCGCAGGCCCTGCATATAAGAAACGCTCCATTGCAGGACTTCTTCGATGTAGGGGACTTTCAGTTCGAAGCGCCGGGCCATTTCCACCAGCAGCACGAGGCCGTAGGCAACGTCTTCGTTGAAGGCGCGGCTTTCGCGCTCGATCACGTAGCCGGCGCGGTTGTCGTCGGCCGGAATCATTGGCGCGAGGATGTCGTTGTAGGCCTGGTTGGTGCGCAGGATCGACAGCATGCTGCTCTGATCGCGGATCTGCTCGCCATAGGCCTCGACGATTTCCTGCTTGAGGGATTTGACCGATGACAGGTCGATGCCCATGCGCTGGCTGATCACGCTGCACAGTTCCTGACTTTCCTGATCCATGCGCTCCAGAAAATAGGCGCCCAGCTCGGGGCATTCGGTCCACCAGCACATTCGTTGCGGGAAGATCTTGCGATGCCATTGGCCGTAAGGACCGATCAAACCGTAGATCACCGAGCTGTGCATGATCGGGTTGCCCGGTGTCAGGGTGATTTCCAGGTAGTGGTCGAGCATCGTCACGCAGGGGCCATAAAGCGTGGTGAGGATTTTTTCCAGGTGCTGCCGTGATTGCGCTGATTCGCGGTCGTGCAACGCGACATACAACTGGCTCTTGCCGCCGCCCATCTTGACCGACACCCCTGGCTTCAGATCGAACGCGGTGTGCGGCACATCCTTCATGCCCCAGATCACCACGTTCGAACGTTCGCCCAGCGAAGCTTCGGCCAGCCAGTCGAAGCCGCAGAAACCCGGGATCGCGCCGACGTACACCGGTTTGCTCGAACTCAAATGCGGAGCGATGGCTTGCAGGGTTTGCGGTCGTGCGTGGGCCGGAACCGTAATGATCACGATGTCAGCGTCGGCAACTACAACACTCGCATCGCTGCTGACCTGGTCCGGTCGCGCGCTCAGCGTCGAGCCGTCCGGCATCAGCGCCAGCATCGGCAGATTGGCGAGGTGACGATCAACCACCTCTTGATTATTGGTGAGTATCGAAACGTGAACATTGGGCAACTGTTTAAACAGGATGGCATTCAGATGCCCGGTCCGGCCTGCGCCGCAGATGGCGACTTTCAGCGGTTTCATACAGAGACTTTCCTGTGTGGGAGACGCGTCAGGCGACGCTCAATTGCAAGGGAGTAGCGTCGGATTCCAGCCAGCGGGTCTTGCCCAGCCAGCGATCCAGTTGCGGTGCGACGTCCGGGTCCAGCAGATCCCGCTCTTGCAGCCATTTGTCGTCGAACACGGTGTGCAAGTACTTCTCGCCGCCGTCGGCAATCGGCACCACAACGTTGCCGGTCAACGTGCCTTTGTGAATCAGCTCCAGCGCCTTGAAGATCGCTCCGCCGGTGGAGCCGCCGACCAGCAGTGCCAGGTTGCGCGCGATGTAGCGGGCGGTTTCGAAGGCCTGGGAATCGGTGACCTGCAAGCCCAGGTCGATGCAGCTGTAGTCGAGCACCAGACCGACGGTGTCGCCGGCAGGCGTGCCGGTTCCCGATTGGTAATAGGGATAGCCGGGATGGCCGAAGACGATGGAACCGGCCGGTTCGACCCCGACGGTGACGATGCCCGGGTTGTGCAGTTTCAGACCGCGGGCGATGCCGGTCATCGAACCGCCAGTGCCGACGCAGCCAACGTACGCGCCGATGTGGCCACCGGCCTGGGCGATGGTTTCACGCACAAAATCGCTGTAGCCGCCGGCGTTGGCGGCGTTGTCGGACTGGTTCATGAACACTGCGCCGGGGATCTGCGAGGCGAGTTCGGCGGCCAGCCGTTGACGCTCGACCACGGCCACTTCGTCTTCGCGGTAAGTGCCGGCGACAAAACGGATTTCGGCGCCCAGGGCCTTCATCACCGCGATCTTGTCCTGCGCCGCATGGTGATCGACCACCGCAATGAAATGCAGGTCGAACTCCACGGCTGCCATCGCCAGGCCGATGCCGGTATTGCCGGAGGACGATTCCACGACCACGCCACCGGGTTTCAACTTTCCGGACTTGAGCGCCGCCAAGACCATGTTGCGCGCCATACGGTCTTTAATGCTGCCGCCGGGGTTGTTCTTCTCTATCTTGAGCAAAAGTCGAGCGTTGCTATCCGGAACATCAATGCCCAACATTGGTGTATTGCCAATAAGATCCGAAACTTTATTCAGTATCATCTGGACGTCTTCCCTTAATAGTCAGGTGTGAATGCGTAGTTACCTTCCGTACAACAAGTCGCCATCAGTCGCCGTGGCAACGGGTGACGATGAAATTCGTTTTCCAGCAAGTCCATCTGATAACCGGCGGTATTGGCGTAGATCAATAAATCGCCGGTTTGCGGTGTTGTTTCGAAGTTGATCAATCGATGAGTAATCACATCATCGTCCAGGCAACTATGCCCGGCGATGTAGGCTTGCATCGGAACGTGTCTCGATTCTTTCGAAGTGATCAGGATTGGATCGACAAGGTATTCAGATGAAAACCAGGTTTCGCAAGCGCTGAAACTGCTGCCTTCGGCGAATATCACAACTTTGTTGTCGGCCAATTGTTTGGTGCGCGTTACGCGAAAGACGGTAACCGCTGCTTGATCCACCAGACTTCGGCCGGGCTCCAGTGCCAGTTTTATATTCTGACTCTTCAAGTAACCGGCAATTGTTTTTTTCGGGGAATGCTCCGACGCCAAGAATAATTCCAACCACTGGCAAGCCGTCAGACTGCTGCCATAAGGATAAAAAGAGTTGGGTACTCGACGATTCTGATAATGACCAGGGTTGTTGTCGTTCTGCAAAAAACTGTCGTACTCCTGCGGGTCGACATAGCGCATCGGCAGGCCACCACCGATGTCGATCATGACCGGGTCGAGGCCCATTTCCCTGGCTGCATCGAAAAAACCGGTCACTTCACGGAAAGCCTGCACCCGGGTTTCGTAGCCGTATCCGCCGAGGTGGAAATGGAACCCTTCGAAGTGCAACGACTCACGATGTTCCGTCAGCCATTGCAGGCACTGAAACACTTCATCGGCGCCCATTCCGAAGCGGCTCGCCGGGCAACTTGTCGGCCTGTAACGCAGTAGAACTCGGGCTTTGGCCGGTGCCGGCGTAGTGTCGAGCAGTGCTTTGAGCTGGCTGAACTCTTCCCGTGAATCCACACAAATCAGCGAACCGCCTTGCACCAGCGCTTGATGAAACGCGGTCGTCTTCGCCGGCCCGGTTGCGCACAGATGTTCCGCTTCGGTCCCGGCGCGCAGCGCAGCTTGCAGTTCAAACAGGCTCGATACGTCAGTGCCGATGCCTGACGACGCAGCCGCAGCCAGCAGGCACTGGGACTTGTTGGCTTTGGCACCGTAGAAAATTTCGTGGTCAATGTTGTGCTTCTTCAGCACCGATTGCAGCGCCTGGACGTTGGCCTCAAAGGCATGTGGCCACACCAGATTCAGCGGCGATCCGTGTTGTTTAACAAGTTCAACAAGTGCTTGGGGTGAGTGTTGAAGAAAGTTTTCGATAACAGGGTCGAGTAGCGGTTTCAGCACTTTTGTGTACTGAGCTACAGTTGTTTCTTTAATGGGCGGCGCAATTAATTCAGGCATAGAAAACCTCTGGCGTAAATAATCGCCATATGTATTTCGCGTGTTCTAGCTGCTCGTCAGGTACGAGTGTTTAAAGAGGTGGAGGCGGATGACAGACCCGCTCTGGAATTAAGCAAGGGGCATGTTCTTTCATAAAATCTTCACACATCTGTTTCATGAGAACCCCACTCCTTAAGGCTCAGGCAGGCAAGGAGAAGGCCAATAAAATATGGCCTTGTCGCTTTTGAAGTGCCATTGCCTGACATGTAAATGACATCATTGCGCCGAACTTTCCGTGAACAAAATCGCAGGTCTTGATTTGAGTCTCGACCCTGTCAGCGGCTCGAACAATATTGCGAACGGGAACGATTATCAAGTAAGGTTTTCAAATATTTTTGAATGAACACACACAACAGGGGAGTGCGAAGCCGCTTATTCGCATGCTCAAGTAAGCGCTCGCGTATTGATTAAAAATTCTCTTAACGCCTTGTTATTCAAGGTGTTGACGATTGATTCAATGCGCCTGAAATCAACCCGGTTTTTCCCCTGTAACAGGTGTTCGAATTTTTTTTAAACCCACGACTGAAGCACGCTCAGGAGAGTCCCGATGACTGTTCGTCACAGCACCAACGCTACGCTTCCCATCAGCTACCTGTTCGTTCCCGGCAACCGCCCGGAGCGTTTTTCCAAAGCGGTCGACGCCGGGCCGGACGCGATCATTCTCGACCTCGAAGATGCCGTTCATCCGAACAGCAAAGCCGTGGCCCGGGCGTCGATCTGGGCCTGGCAACAGAGCACGCCTGAAACCGCCTGCCGGCGTTACATCCGGCTGAACAGCGTCGGCAGTTCGCTGTTTCGCCAGGACATGACGTGGCTGGGCGATATGCGCTACCCCGAGCGCTGCGCGGGGATTTTCCTGCCCAAGGCCGAATGCCCGGAGAGCCTGTCCCATGTCGTCGGGCGCCTGCTGGAATGGAACCCAGAGCTGCAGATCGTCGCCATCATCGAGACCGCCAAGGGCTTGCATCAGGTCGAGGCGATTGCCGCGATTCCCGGGTTGGCGCGGCTGGCATTCGGTTCGCTGGATTTTTCCCTGGACATCGATTGCAGCCAGATTCCCGAAGCGTTTCTGTTCGCCCGCAATCGCATCGTGCTGGCTTCGCGGGTGGCCGGGTTACCGGCGCCGATCGATGGCGTGACCCCGGCCATCAGCGACATGGAGGTGGTCGAGCGCGACTCGCGTTACGCCCGGTCGCTGGGGTTCGGCGCCAAGCTGTGTATCCATCCTTCGCAAATCACCAAGGTGCAGAAAGCCTTCCTGCCCAACGCCCGCCAACTGGCGTGGGCGGATCGGGTCCTGAGCGCGGTGGCCGGGGGCAGTCACGCGGTGCAGGTCGACGGCGAAATGGTCGATCTGCCGCTCATCGAACAGGCCCAGCGCCTGCGGGACATGGCCAGCCAGTACGCGTTGCTCGCCAACGCGGATGCCTGCTGAAACCGGGGGTGAAGCATGGGACATGGTTACCAGATTGCCTTGCGTGCGCTGTGCGACGTGCGGCAATCCGAGCAGGTCGATCCGCTCAACGTGCAACGTCTGCGCGAGGCGATCATCCAGGCCGGGCATTGGCTGGAACCGATCATCGTCGAGCGTTCCCGGGGCATCGTGATGGACGGCAACCACCGGTTCAACGCAGCGCGGGCACTGGGGTTGAAACGCGTGCCGTGCATCCAGCTCGACTACGCCGACCCACGGGTTTGTGTGCGCCACTGGCAAACCGGACAAGCATTCGAAGTGGCGCAGATTTTCACCACCATCGAGCGTGGCGAATTGTTTCCGTACAAGACCACCCGCCACGCGTTCGACCCCGCGCTGCCGGTGGTCTCCATCCCGCTGCACTGCCTGTATGACTGACCGGCGTCGGAGGGTGGGTTTCACTGCCCCATCCTCCGGCGTTTTCCCCTGCGGGCGATCCGCGCAAAAAAATATTCGGCCACGCTGATACTTTTTCGATTGTCGACTGGCAAATAGGAGTCATTACCATTTTCAGCCACTCGAGAAGGACCCAATCGTCATGTCTGTTGCACGCCGACCCTGCAGTGAACGCGCCCTCACACTGGCCATTCGCACCGCGATGCTGAGTTCTATCCTGGCCGCAGGAAGCGCCACTGCCTGGGCAGCAGACCCCAAGCAACCCGAGCAACAGGACGCCGTCGCCACCGAAGGGCTGACGCTGGACACCACCAACGTCAACGCCCGTTACAACGGCGCAACCGCATTGCCCGAAGTCCTCGCCGGCGGGCAGGTCGCCCGAGGCGCAAGGCTGGGGATGATGGGCAACAAAGACGTGATGGACACGCCGTTCAGCGTGACCAGCTACACCGCCAAAACCCTCGCGGATCTGCAAACGGTCACCGTGGCTGATGCACTGGAGCGCGACCCATCGGTGCGCTCGACCGGGCAGACCGGTGGGATCGTCGATTCGTTTTTCATCCGGGGATTTGCGATAGGCGAGGGCAACCTCGGCGAGCTGGCCTATGACGGTGTGTACGGCGTTGCGCCCAACTATCGCGTGTTCACCGAATACGCCGAGCGCGTCGAAGTGCTCAAGGGTCCGGGCGCGCTGATGTACGGGATTTCGCCCAACAGTGGCGTTGGCGGCGTGATCAACATCGTACCCAAACGGCCGCTGGCCGAAGACCTGACCCGCTTCACCGGCAGTTACGCGTCGGACTCGCAAGTGGGCGGGCACCTGGACATCAGTCGGCGTTTCGGTGACGAAAACCAGTTCGGCGTACGTTTCAATGGCAGCCTTCAGGGCGGCGACACTGCGGTGGATGATCAGGAGAGGGACCTCAACATCGGTGCCATCGCCCTCGACTACCAGGGCGAGCGCTTGCGTCTGAACCTGGATTTCATCAGCCAGAAAGAGAGCTTCGAGGCGGCGTCGCGCCCGTTCACCATTGCACCGGGCGTCGAGATTCCATCGGCGCCCAACGGCCGCACCAACCTGCCGCAGGACTGGGGCTGGTCGGACACCAAGGAGCAGTCGGCCTTGCTCGGCGGCGAGTACGACCTCAACGATAATCTGACGGTATTCGCCCACGCCGGCGGTGGCCGCTCCGACGTCAAGCGCATGTCCGACCAGGTGCCGCGAATCCTCAACGACGCCGGCGACACCAGCAACATCCCCGGCTACTACAAATTCAACGTCGACCGTTCGACGGCCGACGTGGGCATGCGTGCGCTGTTCGCCACCGGCCCGGTCACCCACATGACCACGATCATGGCGACCCGTTATCAGGACGAGTTGTCCCGTGGCATCAACAACGGCACAGAGATCCGCTCGAACATCTACCACCCGGTGGACGTGCCGAAGCAGTACATCAACTCGCCGAAAGTGCTGCGCGTTTCCGAATCGGAACTGTCCGGCATCGCGTTGACCGACACCCTGGGCTTTCTCGATGACCGAATCCAGTTGACCCTCGGCGTGCGCCGTCAGGACATCGAATCGCGTAACTACAACGCTTCGGGTGCGGTCAGCTCCCGTTACGACGACAACGCGACGACGCCGTTGGCAGGCGTGGTGGTCAAACCGTGGGAAGACGTTTCGCTGTACTACAACTACGTCGAAGGCCTGAGCAAAGGTGATATCGCTCCGGGCACTGCAGCAAACTCCGGCGAAACCTTCGCACCCTACAAGTCCAAGCAGCACGAAATCGGCGTGAAGTACGAACACGGCACGTTCATGACCACCCTGGCGCTGTTCCAGATCGAGAAGCCGAGCGGCGAAATCGGCGCCGGCAACGTGTTCTCGGTGCAAGCCGAACAACGTAACCGTGGTGTCGAGCTGAGCATGTTCGGTGAAGTCGCGCCGGGCACCCGCCTGATGGGCGGCGTGACCTTGCTCGATGGCGAACTGACGGATTCAGCCACCGCCGCCAACCGTGGCAACAAACCGGTGGGCGTGCCGGATGTCCAGGCCAACCTCTGGGCCGAGTGGGACACACCGTGGGTCGAAGGTTTCACCCTGACCGGCGGCGCGATCTACACCGACAGCCAATATGTCAATCAGGCCAACACCCAGGAACTGCCTTCCTGGACCCGCATCGACGCCGGCGCTCGCTACGCAACCAAGATCGAGGGTCGGCCAACGACATTCCGCGCCACGGTGCAGAACGTGTTTGATCGCGAGTACTGGTCGGGTGTGGCGTCCTATGGCGCGTTCTCCCCGGGCTTCCCACGCACGTTGCAGTTGTCGGCGACCGTCGACTTCTGATCCGGGGGCGCACTGTCGGGTGCGCCTTCTTCTATATAGAGCTACGCACAGCGGTTGATCATAGAGCCTTCAAGGAAAGGAGTATTCGAATGTTAACCAGCCCGGCATCGACTTCCTCTGGTACGCCATTGCCGATCCCGAAAGTCCAGCGAGCCTTCGATTTCGAGCGCAGCACCAACGAGCATATCCGTGAGCTGCTGCATTATTACGGGCTGCGCACCAGCCTGATCCGGATCAAGGTGATCGATGCCTTGCTGGTTGCCACACGGGAAGGACGCGCCGTTGGCGGGCGCGGGGTGCATGGGTATCTGCAGGCATTTGTCAGCGGCATTCAGTTCATCAGCGTCAGGGAAGTGCTCAAGCGTTTGTGCGAAGAGGGCGTCATCGTGTTTCAGCCCGACAAAAGCTACCGTTTCACCGGCGAGGCCTATGCGATGCTGGAGCAGCATGCCGATCGCTGAGTGATCGGGTGTGCCGGCCAGATCAAACCACCTGTTCGCAGGTGGTTTTTTCGTTGGGGGCCGTCAATTCTGATTCGCGCAAACACGGCCAGCGCCCGGCTCATATTCACTTCTTCATTTCCGCACCGGGGCGGCAGCACCTATACCGTCGATGGCACGCCCATTGCGCTGGGTGGGATGAAAACTGCGTGCGGGGCGGCGCTTATCGCCAGCGGCCCGAAAGGCGTGGTGGTCAGCTGAGTCCCGTAGTCAGACAGACCTAAGCTAATGCAAAAAAGATATTTGTTCGGTGTTTTTAATATCGTTTAGTTTTGTTTCATAGACGAACCAAAAGCATCAAACCGACAGACCCCCGATTGCCATGACGGCACACGCTGAATCGATCACGGACTCTTCAGGTTTGATTCACACGGGAGTGAATCATGCCGCACACCTCAGACATCACCGCATTACCCATCCTCGACCTGTCCCAGCTCGACGGTACGCCGTCGCAACGCCAGGCATTTCTTGATGACTTGCGCCATGCCGCCCGCGATGTGGGTTTTTTCTACCTGACCGGCCATGGCATCGACGCCGGCCTGCTCGATCAAGTGCAGGACCACGCGCGCCAGTTCTTCGCCTTGCCTGACAGCGAGAAAACCGCCGTCGGCATGATCAATTCGCCGCACTTTCGCGGCTACAACCGCGCCGCTTCCGAGATCACCCGTGGCCAGCCCGATCAGCGTGAGCAATTCGATCTGGGCGCCGAGCGTGAGGTCTTGCCGTTGAACGCCGACAGTCCGTTGTGGGCGCGGCTGCAAGGGCCGAATCAATGGCCCGAGGCGTTGCCGCAACTCAAGCCGCTGTTGCTCGACTGGCAGCAGGCGATGACCCAAATGTCGCTGCGCCTGCTGCGCGCATTCGCTCAGGCGCTGTCCTTGCCGGAAGACGCTTTTGACCGGTTGTACGGCGACAAACCCAACGAACACATCAAGCTGATGCGCTATCCGGGGCAAGCCTCGACGGCGAGCAATCAGGGCGTCGGCGCGCACAAGGATTCGGGTTTTCTCAGCTTCCTGCTGCAAGACCAGCAGGCCGGTCTGCAAGTGGAAATCGAAGAGGGGTGCTGGATCGATGCGCTGCCTCGGGACAACACCTTGGTGGTGAACATCGGCGAATTGCTGGAGCTGGCCACCAACGGTTATCTGCGCGCCACGGTGCATCGGGTGGTGTCGCCGCCGGTGGGCAGCGAGCGCTTGTCCATCGCGTTTTTCCTCGGCGCGCAACTGGATGCAGTGGTGCCGCTTTATCCCTTGCCGACGGCGCTGTTGCGTGAGGCGCGCGGCCCGGCGAGTGATCCGCTCAATCCGTTGTTCCGTGATGTCGGCTGGAATTACCTGAAGGGCCGACTGCGCTCCCATCCCGATGTCGCGCAGCGCTTCTACGCCGATGTCGCGAATACTCCGACACCGTTGCGCAAGACCGCCAACGCCTGATCCATCACTCGCAAAAGGATTTTTCCCATGTTGAAAACAGCAGTGTTGAAAAAAGCAGGCCTGACCCTGGCCGTCCTCGGCGTGCTGGTGACTTCGTTCAGTGCTCAAGCGCTGGAGCCATTGCGGGTTGCCGCCGACCCGGTGCCCCACGCGCAGATTCTGGCGTACATCCAGAAACTCGATCCGCAGCTCAACCTCAAGGTGATCGAAATCCCGCAGGGCGTGAACTCCAACGAACTGCTGGTACACGGCGATGTGGACGCCAACTACTTCCAGCATCTGCCGTACCTGCAATCCCAGGAAAAGGCCCTCGGCGAAAAGCTCGCGGTGGCCGCCACGGTGCACATCGAGCCGTTGGGGATTTACTCCCATCGCCACAAAACCTTCGCCCAGGTGCCGGACAAAGGCACGGTCGCGGTGCCGAACAATGTCACCAACCTGAGCCGCGCGCTGTACCTGTTGCAGGACAACGGCCTGATCAAGCTCAAGCCTGGTTTCAATGACCCGGCGGCCGATCAGGCAACGCCCAAGGACATCGCCGAAAACCCGAAACAGCTGAAGATCCTCGAAATCGAATCGCCGCAATTGCCTCGTGCGCTGGATGACGTGGACCTGGCAGTAATCAACGGCAACTACGCGCTGGAAGCGGGGCTGGTGCCGGCCAGGGATGCGCTGGGGCTGGAGAAGGCCGAGCACAACCCGTACGCCAACATTCTGGTGACCACGCCGAAACTGGAAAACGATCCGCGCATTCAGCAATTGGCCAAGGACCTGACCTCGCCGCAAGTCGCCAAGTACATCGCCGAGAACTTCAAGGGCTCGGTGATCCCGGTGGCGGATGCCAAGCCATGATCGTCGTCGAGCAGTTGAGCAAGACCTATCCATCAGCGTCGGCTCCGGCGCTGGATCAGGTGTCGCTGAGCATTCCCGATGGCGCGATCTACGGGATTCTCGGGCGCAGCGGCGCGGGTAAATCGACGCTGCTGCGTTGCCTCAATCTGCTCGAACGCCCGGATGCCGGGCGGATTCTGCTGGACGGCGAAGACCTCACGGTGCTGTCCGACCGTGAGTTGCGCCGCCAGCGTCAGCGCATCGGCATGATCTTTCAGGGCTTCAACCTGCTGCATTCGCGCAACGTGTTCGACAACGTCGCGGTGCCGCTGGAAATCGCCAAAGTCGCCAAGCCACAGCGCCATGAACGGGTTCGCGAGCTGCTGGATCTGGTGGGGCTGGGCGACAAGGCCGAAGCCTTTCCATCGCAACTGTCCGGCGGGCAGAAGCAGCGGGTGGGCATTGCGCGGGCCTTGGCGGCACGGCCGGCGTACCTGCTGTCGGACGAAGCCACCAGCGCCCTCGACCCGGAAACCACCGCGTCGATTCTGGAGCTGTTGCGCGACATCAACCGCCAGCTCGGTTTGACCATCGTCCTGATCACCCACGAGCTGGACGTGGTCAAGTCGATCTGCGATCACGCCGCGTCCATGGCCAACGGAAAACTGGTGGAGGCGGGGCCGGTGGCCCGATTGCTGGCCGATCCGCAGTCCGCCCTCGGCGCTTCCCTGCGGCCCAGTTGCGGCTTGCCGCTAGGGCATGACGCGCCCGGTTTGAGTTTTCTGCGGCAATACGGCGTACGGGCGGCCCACTCATGAACCGCGTGATCGACTGGAATGAAATCCTGCAACTGGTGCTCAACGCTACCGGCGAAACCCTGTACATGGTGCTGCTCGCCGGGTTGTTCACGTTGCTGATCGGTTTGCCGCTGGGGGTGTTGCTGTTCATCAGCCGTCGTCAGGGTCTGTACCCGTTGCCGAGGCTCAATCAGGCCTTGGGCGCGGTGATCAACCTCGGTCGTTCGCTGCCGTTCGTGGTGATGCTGATTGCCCTGATCCCGCTGACCCGGCTGGTGGTCGGCACTACGTTGGGCAGCACTGCCGCCGTGGTGCCGATCACCATCGGCGCCTTTCCGTTTTTTGCGCGGATCGTCGAGAACGCTTTGGACGAAGTCGAAAAGGGCCGGATCGAAGCGATCCTCGCCATGGGCGGTGACATCCGCCACGTGATTTTCAAAGTGCTGTTGCCCGAAGCGCTGCCGGCCTTGCTGGCGGGCGTCACCCTGACGCTGGTGATGCTGATCGGTTTTTCTTCCATGGCCGGGGTGATCGGGGGCGGTGGACTGGGCGATCTGGCGATCCGCTACGGCTATCAACGATTCAACAATGAAGTGATGGTCGCCACCGTCGTGGTGTTGGTCATCCTCGTCCAGGGCGTGCAAAGCCTGGGCGATCGACTGGTGCGTTCGCTGGCTCATCGACGTTAAGGAATTTTATGGGTGCGCCTGTCGCCGTGGTCTCCGAGCCACTGATTCGTGTACGTGAACTGAGCAAGACCTTTGGCTCGAACCGGGCGCTGGACCGGGTCAGCCTGGATATTTTTCCCGCCGAAGTGGTGGCGCTGCTCGGCGCCAACGGTGCGGGCAAATCGACGCTGGTGAAAATCCTCGCCGGCAGCCAGACCCACGATGGCGGCGAGATCTGGATCGATGGCCAGCCCCGGCATTTCAGTTCGCCGCTGTCGGCGCGCCGCTTTGGCATCGTCGCGGTTCATCAGCAGATCAATGAAGGCATCGCGCCCGGCTTGAGCGTGGCGGAAAACCTGCTGCTCGATGAACTGTGCCGCCCAGACGCCGACTTCTGGCTCAATCGCAGACGCCTGCTGGAGCGCGCCGCGAGCATCGCCGCTGGCCTCGGGCTGGTGCTGCCGCTGGAGCAGCCGATCGAACACCTCGGCCAGGCCGAGCGGCAATTGGTGGTGCTGGCCCGCGCCTTCGCCCTGCAACCACGCCTGCTGATTCTCGACGAGCCCACGGCGGCCCTGTCGGATGCCGAAGCGCAGCGCCTGTTCGGGCTGATCGACACCTTGCGCAGCCGTGGCGTGGCGATTCTGTACATCTCCCATCGGCTGTCCGATCTGCAACGAGTGGCTGACCGCGCCGTGGTGTTGCGTGACGGGCAACTGGCCGGTGAGTTCAGTGCCCGGCAATTGCCCGAGGCACTGGAAGCGATGCTTGGTCAGGCGCTGGAAGCCCACGTCTACACACCGCGAGCGGCGGGGCGCGAAGTACTGAAACTGCGCGACGTGAAAATCCTGCCGCGCACTCAGGCTTTTGATCTGTCCCTGCACGAAAACGAAGTGGTGGTGCTGACCGGATTGCTCGGCGCCGGCAAAAGCGAAATCGCCGAAGTGCTGTTCGGGCTGCGCAAACCGTTGTCCGGCTCTCTGCAACTGGATGGCATCGAGTGGCAACCGGGCTCGCCACGCCAGGCAATCCAGAATGGCGTGTTCTTCGCCGCCGAAGATCGCGCGAGCCAATCGCTGGTGGCGGATTTTTCATTGCGCCGAACCCTGACCTTGCCGTTCCTCGAACGCTTCACCCGTGGCGGTTTCATCCGCAACCGTGCCGAAGCGGCGGCGGTGGAGGCGCAAGTCTCGGCGTTGGGAATCAAGACCGCCGGCATCGATGTGCCGATGAGCGCGTTGTCCGGCGGCAATCAGCAGAAAGTCGTGCTCGGTCGCTGGCTGCTCGGCGAGGGCAGGGTGCTGATCCTCGACGAGCCGTTTCAGGGCGTCGATGTGCGTGCCCGGCGCGAGATCGGCCAGTTGCTGCGCGACAGCGCCGCTGGCCGCGCCACGCTGGTGATCTGCTCGGATGTCGATGAAGCGCTGGAGATCGCCGACCGGATTCTGCTGGTGCGCGATCACGCGGTGGTGGCCGAGTACCCGCGTGCCGGGCTGGATCGCGCCACTCTGGTCGCAGGGCTGGCCGGCAGCGATCCGCAAAATTCTGTTGTTCACGCCGCGCCAAGGAGTAGAGCGAGTGCCTGATTCGAGTTCCCTGTTGTCATCCGCCCCGGCGCCGTCCGAGCGATTCGTGCAAGCGCTGATCCGCTACGGCCTGCTGTGGGTGCTGGCGTTGATCGTGGTGTTTTTCAGTGTGGCGGAACCGGCGTTCCTGCGGGTCGGCAACCTGTTCAGCATTTTGCAATCGGTATCGATTGTCGCGCTGCTGGCGCTGGGCGTGACGCTGACCATGGCCGTGGGCGGGCTGGATCTGTCGATCGGCGCGGTGGCGGCGATGAGCCTGATGATCGCCAGTTACGTGATGGTGGTACTCGGCTGGGGCGCGGTGCCGGCGGTGCTGATCAGCCTGGCGGGTGGCGCACTGGTCGGGCTGCTCAACGGCTGGTTGATCGTGAAGATGCGCGTGCCGGACATTCTCGCGACGCTCGGCAGCATGTTCCTGGTGATCGGCGTGCAACTGATCCCCACGGGCGGCCGCTCGATTGCGGTGGGCATGACCCTGCCCAATGGCGACGAAGCCGAAGGATCGTTCAGTGCGTTGTTTCTGGCGCTGGGCCGTGGACGGCTGTGGGACATCGTGCCGATTCCGGTGTTGATCACGGCGGTGGTCGCGGTGGCGGTGTGGCTGTTTCTCGAACGCACGCGCATCGGCCGGTTGTTCTATGCGATTGGCGGCAACGAGCAGGCGGCGCGTCTGGCCGGTGCGCCGGTGCAGCGCTTCAAGTTGCTGGCTTATGTGCTTTCGGCGCTGCTCGCATCGCTGGGCGGCTTGCTGCTGGCGGCGCGATTGGGGCGCGGCGATGTCAGCTCCGGCAACGGTCTGGTGCTCGATGCGCTGGGCGCTGCGCTGATCGGTTTTGCCGTGCTCGGGGCGAAGAAGCCCAATGCGTTCGGCACGCTGGTCGGCGCGCTGCTGGTGGCCTCGTTGCTCAACGGCCTGACCATGCTCAATGCGCCTTACTACGCGCAGGATTTCGTCAAGGGACTGGTGCTGGTGCTGGCCCTGATGTTCACCTTCGGCCTCGCGCATCGGGCGCGCTGAGCCGGTTCATTGATGCTTCAAGGAAAGATCCATGCACGGTTCAATCAAACAGTTCGCACGTCATTGCCTCGCCGGGGCGCTGCTCTCGGCGCTGGCCTTCAATGCCCAGGCCAAGGCCTTGCCCGGTGCGCCGGCGCCGTTCGATAAAGGTCAGGTACAGATCGCGCTGGTGGGCTATCTGTTCTCCGGGGATTTCCCTGAAGCCTATCTGCGCGGGGTGGAGAAACAGACCGAAGCGCTGGGCGCCAACCTGCGGGTGTTCGACGCGCGGCAACAGGCGGCGAGCCAGGGCGAGATGATCGATCAGGCCGCCGACCTCGGTGTCGACGGGATCATCGTGCAACTGGGGCTGGCGGAAACCCTCAAAGGGCCGATTGAGCGGGCGCTGGCCAAAGGCATCAAGGTCGTCGCATTCGACGTCGACCTGAACACGCCGCAAGTGACTCAGGTCGAGCAGGATCACCATGCACTGGCGCGGCTGGCACTCGATCAAGCGCTCAAGGACAACGGCACCCGCTTCGACGCCGGGTATGTCTACATCAGTGGCTTCACGCCGATGGAGCGCCGCGACGAGATCTGGAGCCAGGTCAAGGCGAGCAATCCGGGGATCATCGAGAAGGCGCGCTTCGGCACGCTCAATCCGCCGATTGCCAACTCGGTGGCGGATCAGGCCAGCGCCGTGTTGCGGGCCAATCCGGGGATCAGCGTGATTTTTGCGCCGTTCGACGAGTTTGCCAAAGGCGCGAAGATCGCCGTCGATGAGGCGGGTCTGAGCCGCAAGGTGAAGATCTACAGCGCCGATATTTCCACCGCCGACATCCAGATCATGAAAGAACCGGACAGCGCCTGGGCCGCCACCGCTGCGGTCAATCCGCAAGTGGCCGGGGCGATCAGCGTGCGCAGTCTGGCGATGCTGATTGCCGGGGAAAATCCGGGGCACAAGGTGCTGGTGCCGCCGACTCTCATTACCCGTCAGCAACTGCTGGATCTGGACGTGAAAAACGTGCGCGACCTCGGGCAAAAACTGCCGGCCTTCGGTGACACCGCCAATGTCGCGCGGGCACCGTGGATTCCCGTGGCGAACTGAGGAACCGACATGCACGACAAGGCTGCGCGTCTGCGCAAGAGCCGTTCGCCGAAAGCCGATGTGGCGCTGGGCGAACGCCTCCCGCCGGGGCAGGTGCTGACGGAGCGTTTTCCGATCCTGCACGAAGGCGAGGTGCCGGCGTATGACCTGGCGACGTGGTCGCTACGACTGTTCGGCACTTTGGCCAACCCGGTCGAGCTGACCTACGCCGATCTGCAAGCGCTGCCGCAACGCTCGTTGCAATGCGACATTCATTGCGTGACACGCTGGTCGAAGTTCGACACCCGTTGGAGCGGCGTGCACCTGCAAGACCTGTTGCAGGCCCTGGACATCCGGCCGACATCGTCCTTCGTCATGGCTCACGCCGATCACGATTACCAGACCAACCTTCGTCTCGATGACCTGCGGCACCCGCACAGCCTGCTGGCCACCCATTACGACGGTCAGCCGCTGACCGCGCAGCATGGCTGGCCGCTGCGGCTGGTGGTGGCGGGGCGGTACTTCTGGAAAAGTGCGAAATGGCTGCGCGGGCTCGAGTTCACCGATCAGGAACAACCAGGCTTCTGGGAGCGCAACGGTTTTCACTTGCACGCCGATCCGTTCATTGAGCAGCGTTTCAGCGGCGATGCGCTGGACATTGCCGAAGATGCCTGGCGGGAAAAGGACTTCGACTGACGGCATCTAACTTCGCACCGAAAAAAACACAGATTAATAACGCTCTCTACAACAACGTGGAGTGCGTTTTTGTGCGTGATTAGTTGTTGCTTAGTTGGGTGTTCATGTTGTTGCGCAAACACAAGTGTTGCTCAGGCAACACTCCATTCGTCGGGCATAACCTAAGCGTTATTGGTTCTTTTGCGGCAGAGGACCGCTCGTCTAGCATCGGTAAACAGGGGGTTCTACTAACTTTGGGGTTCTTGCGCTCTAACAGCCGATAGTTGCTCAACACACTTGGCTGCCTTTCTGAATATCAAAACTACAGCAGAAATTGCCGTGCACTGATTGCCGACACTTCATGATTCGGCAGCGGCCGGTTATTAACTGCGATTCAAGGAGCTATCGCATGATTCACCGTTCGCGTTCATTACTCGCCATCGCTGTTGTCAGTGCAATCTGGCAACTTCCTGCGCAAGCCGAAGAGACTTCCGCGCGCGTCGACGATGACACACGGCTGGGCACCGTGCTGGTCACCGGCACCCGGGGCACCGCACGCACGGTGCTGGATTCGCCGGTGCCGGTGGATGTGCTGACCGCCGAGGACCTGAAGACCGCTGGCGCCAGTGGCGGCGAGCTGGGCCAGGCGTTGCAGACGCTGTTGCCGTCGTTCAGTTTTCCGCGCCAGTCCAACTCCGGCGGCGCCGACCATGTGCGCGCTGCGCAGCTGCGTGGCATGAGCCCGGATCAGGTGCTGGTGCTGGTCAACGGCAAGCGCCGGCACACCTCGGCAGTGGTCAACGACTCGTCGAAAATCGGTCGCGGCACGGCACCGGTGGACTTCAACTCGATCCCGATCAGCGCGATCAAACGCATCGAAGTGCTGCGCGACGGCGCCGGTGCGCAGTATGGCTCGGACGCGATTGCCGGGGTGATCAACATCATCCTCGACGACGCCCCCGAAGGCGGCGAAGTCTCCACCAGCTACGGCGCTTACCACACCCATCAGGACGCCATCGGCAAAACCACCACCGACGGCCAGAACAGCGTGACCACCGCCAAGATCGGCACGCGGCTGGGCGAGGAGGGCGGCTTCATTCGCGGCGGCACCGAATACAAGGATCGCAACCCGACCAACCGCGCCGGCTACGACGGTTTCGCCGACACTCCGGGCCAGCGCAACTACGTGATGGGCGACGGCGTGGCGCGGGACGTCAACGCCTGGTTCAACGGCGAATTGCCGTTGGCCGGCGGCAAGGCTTACAGCTTCGGCACCTACAACGAACGCCACACCACCGGCGCCGAGTTCTATCGCTACCCGTCCGAGCAGCCGCAGTTCTACCCCAACGGCTACCTGCCGCAATCGCTGGGCGACAACACCGACATCTCCGCCACCGCCGGCTATAAAGGCCTGATCGGCGATGACTGGGATTTCGACAGCAGCGTCACCCACGGGCGCAACCGCTTCGAATCGGCGACCCGTCGCACCCTCAACGTCAGCCTCGGCGCGGACTCGCCGACCCGCTTCGACACCGGCGATTACGAGTTGCGCCAGACCACCACCAACCTGGATTTCAGCCGTGAATTGCGCCTCGGCGGCCGCTCGTTCGTGCTGGCGGTGGGCGGTGAATATCGCTACGAAAACTACCTGACCTTTGCCGGGGACGATGCCTCCTGGATTGGCTCCGGGGCCGATGGCGCTAACGGCTTGCGCCCGAGTGAAGAGTCGGATCTGGATCGCAACGTGTTCGGCACCTACGCCGAATTGTCCGGTGATCTCACCGACCGCTTCTTCGTCGACGCCGCCACGCGCTGGGAACATTACGACGACGCCGGCAGCAAACTCACCGGCAAGCTCAGCGGTCGCTACAAACTGACCGATCAATGGGCGTTGCGCGGTGCGGTGTCGAACAACTTCCGCGCGCCGTCGCTGGCCCAGAGCGGTTTCCAGAACACCACCAGCAACTTCGGCGACGGCGGCACGCTCACCGACATCCGCGTGCTGTCGGTCAACGACCCGATTGCCCGTGCCCTGGGCGCGGAAAAACTCGATCCGGAAACCTCGAAGAACTTCAGCCTCGGCCTGACGTTCCAGTTGAACGAGCGCTTCGATGCGTCGCTCGACGTGTTCCGTATCGACGTCAAGGACCGGATCACCCTGTCGCAGCGAATCGGCAGCGACGCGCTGGAAAGCTACATCAACGACAACTTCGGCGTGCCGGGCGTGCACGACGTCAACTTCTTCACCAATGCCGCCGACACCCGCACTGACGGCGCCGAACTGGTGCTCAACTACCATCAGCCGTTCTACGACGGGCAACTCGGCCTGACCACCGCGTACACCTACAACCACACCAAGGTCACCAGCACCAAGGGCACGCCGTCGCAACTGACCGCCTTGGGGATCGGCAACGACGCGCTGGTCGGGGTCGAAGAACGCAATACCCTGACCGACGCCGCGCCCAAGGATCGTTTCGTGTTTTCCGCCAACTGGACCAGCGAACATTGGGGCCTGCTCGGGCGTCTGACCCGCCAGGGCGAGACCACTCGGGTGTTCGATTTCGGCGATTCGCAGCCTGAGCAAACCTACGGCGCGGTATGGCAACTGGACGCCGAGGTGACCTATAAATTCACCCCGAAATTCAGCATCGCTCTGGGCGGCAACAACCTGACCGACAACTACCCGGAACGCTCGGGCTCGGCCATCAACTACGGCGGCAACCTGCCGTACGACGTGCTCTCGCCGATCGGCACCAACGGCGCTTATTACTACGCCACCGCCACCTACGGCTTCTGAGTCTTTTCCGCCATGGATGGCGGATCATCAGCGGGAACCTTCATGACTCAAACCAATGGCCCCAAGCGGCACCTGCCGGTGTTCCAGGCATTGCTGATAACGCTGGGCATGGTCATCACCACCGATATTCTCAAAACCGCACCGACCGTTGCCTTGAACGTCGGGCCGGAACATTTCTATTGGGTCTGGGTGCTCGGCGGATTGGCGTCGATGGCCGGGGCCTTGTGCTTTGCCGAGATGGCCACCGCGTTCCCGCATCCGGGCGGTGACTATCATTTCCTGCGCACCGCTTACGGCGAGCGCATGGGTTTCCTGTTTGCCTGGTCGCGATTCTCGGTGATGCACACCGGGTGGATCGCGTTGTCGGCATTCATGTTTGCCGACTACTTCAATGCGGTCGTGCCGTTGGGACATTACGGGTCGGGGCTGTTTGCCGGTGCGATCATTGCCGCGTTGGTGCTGTTGAATCTGACGGGCAAGCACGTTGGTTTCATCACCCAGACGGTGTTGGTCGGGTTGCTTGCCGTGGGCTTTTTGAGCATTGCCAGCGCCGGTGTGTGGCTGGTGTGGCAGGGCGTTGAGCCGCTTGCACCGAGTGCGCCGGCCACGCCTGAGCACACCGGCGCGGCGGGGTTTTCTGCGGCGATGATTTTTGTGTTCCTGGCCTTCGGCGGCTGGAGTGATGCGGCGACGTTATCGGCCGAAGTGCGCGACGGTCGACGCGGCATTTTCATTGCCATGCTCGGTGCGCTGGCGGTGCTGATGGCGATCTATCTGGCGCTGAACTGGGCGTTCGTCCAAGGGCTGGGATTCGAAGGCCTGGCGGCGAGCAACGCGCCGGCGGTGGAACTGTTGAACCGCGCTTTCGGTGCCCCCGGTGTTTTGCTGATCCTGCTGATGGTCGGCATCGCGGCCATCGCCACCATCAACTCGACCTTGCTGGTCGGCGCCCGCACCACCTACGCCGCCGCCCGCGATGTGCCGCAACTGCGCCGCTTCGGTGAATGGGACGAGCGTGACGGTGTACCGCGCAAGGCGTTGCTGGCGGAGGGGGCGGTCGCGTTGTTGCTGGTGTTGTTTGGCAGTTTTACCCAGAGCGGTTTCAACACCATGGTCGAGTACCTGACACCGGTGTACTGGTTGTTTTTGAGCTTGAGCAGCCTGGCGTTGATCATTCTGCGGCGGCGTTTCCCTGAGATCCCCCGGCCGGTCAGGGTGCCGTTTTATCCGGCTTTGCCGCTGCTGTTTTTTGGCTTGTGCGTTTACATGTTGTATTCCAGCGTTACGGTGGTTGGTTTTGGCGCTTTTCTGGGGATTGGGGTGTTGCTGGTGGGGGCTGTGCTTTTGGCAGTAGTGGGGCGACTGACGCCAGGCCCTCATCGGAACGCCGCCCGCCCAGCCCTCTCCCGGAGGGAGAGGGGGCCGACCGAGGTGACTTGCGAGATACATCGACCTGAGAGAACGAGTCGATTATGGATTCAGAAGGGCAGGTTCAGGTCGGCGTAGTACTGAAGCATCCCGCGTCCGGTTCCCTCTCCCCCCGGGAGAGGGCTAGGGTGAGGGCAGGCGATCAGAAGGACACCGCCGCCGGCTGAGATAACCGCAGCACCGACAAATCCCCGGTAATCCGCTTGTAAGCCAAACGAATCGCCTCGATGTCACTCTCACGTTTCGCGCTGCTCTCGTGCAGGATCACAATCACCTTGGTCGCCAGCCGCTCGGGCACTTTCGCGTCGTGGTCCTTCCACTGCCCATACGCATCGAACACGCTGAACCCGTCCGGGAACCGCGTCGTCACTTCCTGATCGAGAAACTCGCGCCAGCGCGCCGGGCTCACCACACCTTTCTTGCCTTCCAGCGGCCCCACCGAGAAGTACAACTCGGTGCGCACCCACTGCGCCTGCGCCGGTCGCGTGGCATCGCCTTGCAGGGTCGAACTGACGGGATCCTTGGTATGCACGGAAACCGGAGGAGGGCTGGCACACCCGGCGACCGCCAGGAACAGTGCTGCCAGTAGAAAACGTTGCGGCATGGAACTTCCTTATTGTTAAGAACTGTCCCGAATTATAGAGGGGACGGTTAATAGCAATAAAAGATTAAAAAGTGGATCGCTCCTGAACTAATGGAATAAGCAAGCAAAGTGAAAATAATGCCCGCTGGTTAGAACGATTATTTCTTTAAGTTATTTGCTTGGTGTTGGATCGAATATCCATGACATTCAAAAACCTGCTCCCGCATTTGCCGGATCTGTCATGGCGTCTACTCTGCTGCTGCAACGGTTCAAGTCGCACGGAACGCTGCACTTGAAGCGTTTGAACAGCAGTTTTTGCTGCTCGATGGACAGCTTGTTGCGGATTTTCCAATCCTTAGAATCCGCTCCATCAACTTCTCATCCAGTTCTTAATCCTCAGGGAGCTACACCATGATGAACGCCATGCAGATGCAAATGCCGATGAACGCCAACATGCCGATGATGCCGATGACGGGCATGCCGATGATGATGGCGACCATGAGCTGCGACATGATGGACGACGGCATGATGTGCAAGATGATGCCGGCCGCTGGCATGGACATGGCCATGTTCAAGAACAGCGCGCAAATGATGCAGATGATGATGGACTGCGGCATGCCGATGATGATGCATTGCGGCAACATGAGCATGATGTGCATGTCCCCGGCGGCCATGGCCATGCCGATGATGAACATGATGATGCCGATGCCGATGATGGGCATGCCGATGCCATCGATGAAGTGCGTGATGGAATGCACCATGATGGCCGACTGCATGATGTGCAAAATCATGCCGATGCCGGGCATGAACATGGACATGATGAAAAACTGCTGCGCCCTGATGATGAAGATGATGAACGACTGCAGCATGCCAATGATGATGAGCTGCAACGGCATGCCGATGATGTGCTGCACCTGCTGATTTTCGCCAGCGCATGAAAAAGCCCGACCGGGAAATTCCCGGTCGGGCTTTTTCATGTCTGTCTGTTTTTCAGTCCAGGCGTTCGGGGTAGGTTACCACCAGGTACGCCACCGCTTCACTGTCGGCGGGATTGCGGTAGCGGTGGGGCTGGTCGGCGTAAAACAGGATCGAGTCACCTGTCGACAGCAGATAGCGCTCGTCGTTGACGCTGATCTCCAGCACACCCTGGGCCACCACCAGGTTTTCCTGCACGCCCGGGCCATGGCCTTCGGATTGATCCTCGCCCAGCGGGCTCAGGCGCAGTTCATAGAATTCCGACTGGCGCGCCACATCAAAGGGAAACAGCGCACGGCTGACAAAGGCACCGCTGGCGCTGACCAGCCGCTTGCTCTGGCTCGCCGACAACACGGCTACGCCTTCAAACGCGCGATGTTCGAGAAACGCCGCCACCGACACCTTCAAACCCTTGGCGATTTTGCACAGCACCTTGATCGACGGCACGCTGCGCCCGGATTCGATCTGCGCCAGCATCGCCCGGCTCACGCCGCACTGGCGGGCTAGGGCGTCGAGCGACAGATGCCGCTTGCCGCGCAGCCGTTGCAGGTTCTGCGCGACGCGTTCACAGATCGGGTCTTCTTCCAGGGATTCGAGATTGTTCAGGTCCAGCACAGGTTCATCGGCGCTCGCCAGAAAGCGCGAGGGTTCACGCGCGTTCACGCTTGACGCGTCTCGCTGGAACGAGCGGCCTGCACCCACTGCCAAGCCTGATAACCGGCATTGCGCGCATACATTTCCCACATCAGCCGGGCCTGTTGCTGGGCGTGGCGGCGTTTGCGGTAGACGGCGAAGTCGATCAGGTTGTCAGTTGGTTTCATGGCGCACTTCACTGTATTCAATGACGGGATGAGGTGAGAGTACGCCGAGATTTTTATAACGATAAATACTGATTTTTTATTTATTAATGCTTTCTGGTTATTTGATCGGTTCGCCGATTTTTCTTTGTCATCGGCGGTAAGGGGCGATACATACTCGGCTTCTTTTCTGCGAATTTGGCAAATCGAATTTTAGGTTGGTCTTCGCGCAGGTGACGGATAGCGTCTGTGTTTTGAAATTCAGAGATGGTCTTGATGCCCCCCTTACTTCGTCGAGCCTGGCGCTTTCTGCGCGGAGCCAAAGCCACTGCCTACGTTTTGCTGATGCTGGGCCCAATGTTTATCAAACCCTTGGCATTTGTGAGAGTGCCTCATGAGGCTCAGCCGATCTATGCAAAACTGCCAGGCCTTTGGGGAACGCCCCTGTTGGTGGCCGGCGTGGTTGCGGCGACTATCCGGTCGTTTTACCAGTGGGTGTTCTGGCGTGAAATGAACAAGTCCGATCCTTCCAGTCCAGCGGCCGACTTGCTGCTCATGCTGCACAATACCGAGGGACGCTATTTCTGGTTTGCGTTCGTTTTTTCCGCAGTATTGGTTTATGCCCTGGCCGGCCTGCGCTGGAGCTATCACTTCGGGGCTATCTCGTTCATACGCAGATGGCGTCCCAATCTGAGCAATCCACCGCTGAAATACTTCGTCGTCACCACTGCAGCGTGGGGGCTGTGGCTGAGTCTCTACAGTGCTGTCGTTGTGTATGGCCTGTGGCAGTGGAAGGCTCAAGTTGACCTTGCGATGCTCTTGAATCAATACGTTGAACAGCATCAAACCGGAGTGCTCGTGACATTGCTCGGTATAGGCGTAGCCATGAGGCTCGCCGGGCGCAATGGCGAGCTCGGCATGAAGGCTCTGTATGGCGGATCCAAGTGGCTGAGCATGGCCGTGAGTCTGGTCGCTATCTGTGCGTTGTTGCTATTGGCATTCCTATTGTCGAGCATCTGACGTTCCCTTGGGGTGCATCAGCGAACCTCAGGCCAGGATATTTACGAAAGCGGGGACTGTGGAGCCTGCGCAAAACAAAGGGCCGGCGAGGACCGGGTCGAGGTTGTCCGCGTGTCATCGAGCGGGCGCTAGCCAGGTGTTAAGCACACGTCGATCCAGTTCTTCCCAGTCCGCCATGCCCAAAACGCGCGTGGTGTTCAGGCCGCGTAAATAGCCGCGCAACTGATAGGCGACGGCCCGCACTGATTCGGAATCGGCAACGTTCTGGCCCAGGACCGTTTCGTATTCGACAAGGTATTCCGCCACGCGGTCGCGGAATTCGGGCACGACGGCATCGCGGATCAGATCAAAGGTTCGCACGGGTAATCCTCATCTGTTTTCGTTGTGATTGAGTGTGCCGCAGTCTGCACGCCGCGCAACTATCGGTTCAAGTAATAGTGACCATCAAGAAACGCAAGTTCTGCTTTGGTGCCGATGGGCGGAAAATCGCCTCCATCGAACACGCCGCTGAAGGAATTGCGCGATGAAGACTTTGAACCGACTGGCTGTAGTCGCCCTGCTGATGGGCGGGGTGGCCGCTACCGTAGCCCCGGCTTACGCAGACGACGCCAAGTCGTGCCATTTTCTGCCCGTCGCCGCCAGCAGCGCCGCGCTGCAGCACTCGCAAACCGTCGGTGTGCTGTACAGCGAAAACACTCTGGACAACCTGCAATACCTCGAGCGTTACCACGATGTGGCGGTGAACGGTGCCAAGAATGCACTCGATGCGCGGATCCGTGACGCCTTCGTCGACAGCTCCGACCCGGAGCTGGCCATCGACTGGCTGATGAGTTCGCTGCAACAACAGTTTCTCTCGGTGACCGTCTACGACAGCCTCGATGCGCTGGTGCAGGCTCATCCGGACGTGGTGGTGATGCTCGACACCCACAACCGTCTGCTGACCCAACGCAACAGCCAGGTCGAAGCGCGGTTCGCCGCACGCTTCTACGACGCCAACCTGCAATACATCGGCAAGGCCGAGGGCGCGGTGGAGAAGCAACTGCCTTCGGTGTGGGTACACAACAAGGCAGCGCCCGAAATCGCTGCCGGGATCGAACAGCAACGCGATCTGCAATTGAGTGCCTTGAAGCAGTTCGATGACTCGCTCAAAGCCCTGGTGAGTGCAGGCTGAACACCTAAAGCAAAAACGGCAACGGCAGTGCCCGTGACACTGAACGTTGCCGAAGAACCGAACCTTTTATTTTCAGGATTTTGTCCATGCGTGCCTTTTTTATCCCTGCCATGGCTTCTGCCAGTTTGTTGCTCACCGGATGCGCCTCTGCGCCGAACGATCCGACGCTGACCTTGCAGACGCACAAGACGCCCGCCCAGTACGCCGAATGCGTGGTGCCGAAACTGCAGGGCAGTGCGCTGAATCCGACCGTGTCGCAGACCCAGCGCAGCTACCGGATCGTGGTGCCAAGCAAAGTCGCAGCGGACAACGTGCTGGAGGCTTACAAGGCACAGGACGGTGGGAAGGTCTTTTTGTATGAGCGCCACTTGCTGGCGTCGAGTTTCATGCCGTCGAGTTTTGAACGGGCTGCCCAGGAGTGCCTGTAACGCCTGACGGTTTACGCTTTTGACGATGCTCCTTTGGTTGGCCGCAACCAACCAATTCCTTTGCCCCGCACCTTGCGGGGCTTTTTTTGCCCGGCGTTTGGCGCAGTCGGCGCTACGCTGGATAGCGGAAAAGGTTTTCGGGAGTACAGGAACATGAAGAAGGACAGCAGCGGCGCGGCGGCCGAGAATCCCTCTGTGCTGATCGACGCAAGAATCAAGGAACTGAACGACTGGCGCGGCCAGAAGCTGGCCGAGATCCGCGCGATCATTCATGAAGCGGACCCAGAGGTCGTCGAAGAGTGGAAGTGGCGCGGCGTTCCGGTCTGGTCACACAACGGCATCATCTGCACCGGGGAAACCTACAAAGCCGTGGTGAAAATGACCTTCGCCAAAGGCGCGGCGCTGGAAGATCCGTCAGGACTGTTCAACGCAAGCCTGGAGGGCAATACCCGGCGGGCGATCGATGTTCACGAAGACGACAAAATAGATGCAAAGGCTCTGAAAGCTCTGGTGCGTTCGGCGATTACGTTGAATTCAAAGAAGTGATTTGCCGTTGAGGCGGAGGTGAAGCGCAGGAGGGTGAAACGAGGAAAAATGGCAGGGGCGGCTGGATTCGAACCAACGCATGGCAGGATCAAAACCTGCTGCCTTACCGCTTGGCGACGCCCCTGTAGCTATTGGTTTCAGTCCCGGGAGGACCTCTGCAACAGTGGGCGGCACTTTACCAGCGCTCTTGCGTTCTGTGAACCCCTGAAACAAATAAATTTCAGGGAAAACAGCTACTTATTTCCCGGACGGTATCGCCGGTCAGGTTTTTCGGGCTTTTCAGCGATTGCCATGAAAACCGGCGCGACCGCTGTAGCCCGAAAACCTGGCCAAGACCTGCCTCGATGAACCGATCAGTTGCCATCCGCAACCTTGCGTTCGATTTCGTCGACCTTGCGTTGCAACTCCTCAGCGTCCTGCTCCTTGGTGCGGGTCGACGAGGGCGTTATGACCTCATCCACGCCGCGGGTCTTGTCGTCCGGATCCTCAAGATCGCGTTTCACCACATCGACCGGTTTGCCGGACGTATCCGTGGCTGGGGCTTTGCTGTCGTTGTTCATGGCGTTGACCTCCGTTGGGTTAAACGTTGGATGCAGCGCCATGGAGCGAGTTCGAGTTTTTTAGCGGCAACCGTGCAGAAAACTGCGCAGCCGGGTTGATGAACGCCGGTAGCTCACCGGCAACAAGCCGATTTGTTCAGGCGACAAAACCCAGCAACAGCGTCGCCAGAATCACCGTCGAAGCGCCGCCGATCCGGGTGGAGATCTGCGCAAAGGGCATCAGTGACATCCGGTTCGACGCCGACAGAATCGCGACGTCGCCGGTGCCGCCCAGACCGCTGTGGCAGCAGGTCACGATAGCCG
Organism: Candidatus Pseudomonas auctus; assembly: GCF_048654275.1. NCBI lineage: Bacteria > Pseudomonadati > Pseudomonadota > Gammaproteobacteria > Pseudomonadales > Pseudomonadaceae > Pseudomonas > Candidatus Pseudomonas auctus. Next base: position 158,416 of record NZ_JBJYZK010000001.1, read on the forward strand.
ATTCGATGGGGTACATCTTCATCAGGTTGCCAATGAAAAAACCGGCGACGGTCATCGACACCACGACGCTGAGGCACACCAGCACATAGCCGATCGAGAACACCTTCACCACGCTGTCGAGCGGTACATACAGCATGCCCAGGCCAATCATTACCGGCCAGATGAAAGCGGCGGAAACCAGTTTGTAGAAAGAGTGCGCGCCTTTTTCCAGCTTCTCCGGCAGCACGCGCACGTATTTGAACAGCACCGCCGCGAGAATCATCATCACCGGCCCCGGAATCCCGACGACCTTTTCCAGCAGGCCACCGAGGACGAAGAAAGTGCAGATCACCAGCACCCCGGCGCCCATGACCCGCAGGTCGATGCTGGTGCCGGTTTCTTCCTTGACCTTGAATTTGTCGTTCTCGGCCCGGGCCCGGATCAGTGCGCCTTCACCGTTGATGGCCGGGCGTTTCAGCGCCAGCCGTGCCAGGTAACCGGCGCAGATGATCGCTGCAATGTTGCCGACCACGGCCGCCGGGACCAGTTGCGCGACGTAGATGTCCGGCGTGCCGCCGAGGATCGCCGAGTAGGCCAGGGACAGCGGCAGGATGCCTTCGCCGATGCCGCCGCCAATGATCGGCACGATGATGAAAAAGAACGTGTGGTAGACGCTGTAGCCGGCAAGCTTGCCGACAATCAGCCCGCTCGCGACGGCGGCCAGGGTGCCGGCCAGCAAGGGGATGAACATGCGGATCATGCCCTGGACCAGAATGAAGCGGCTCATGCCCAGGATGCTGCCGACCACCAGGCTGGCGATCACGAAGTACAGGAAGTTGGCTTCCTTCATCAGCATTTTGGTGGCGTCGATCGTCGGCGCGCCGAAGAAGCCGTAGAACACCAGCACCGACGGCAACATCAGGCACAGGATCGCGCCGCCACCGATTTCCCGCAGGATCGGCAGACGCGAGCCCATCTGGCCGAAGAACACGCCCATGGTCATGATCACGGCCAGTCCGCCGATCATGTTCTTCGGCAGAAAGCCGAGGTGGGCCGACAGAAACACGATCACGGCGATGCCGAGGAAGATCGGCAGCGGGATCACGCCGATCTCATAGCTGCGCAGGCGCTGGATGAACCCGCCGGCGCGCGGGCCGTCGACATTCAGGGATTGCTCAAGGGAGTCGCTCATGACGCATGTCCTCATGTTTGTTTTTATCGAGGATGGACGGGAAACCACGGTGCACCGGGCTCGGGTGGCGAGGCGGTGATTCGATGGTATCCTTCGCAAAATGCGTGATAAACAGCGGAAGCATGCGGCCTATGAACACGAATCGTGACCAATTTCCCTTGCCCGAAGATCTCAAGGTGTTCCTCACCGTCATCCGCAAGAACAGCTTTGCCAGCGCCGCTGACGAGTTGGGCTATTCGCCGGCCTACGTCAGCAAACGCATCTCGGTGCTGGAAACCACGCTGGCGACCAAACTGCTGCACCGCACCACCCGGCGCATCGCGCTGACCGACGATGGCGAGCGGGTGCGGATCTGGGCGGAGAAACTGCTAGGGGATTTCGATCAGTTTCTCGGCGAGATTTCCCAGGCCCGGCACCAGCCGGCGGGGTCGCTGCACATTTGCAGCAGCTTCGGTTTCGGCCGCAATCATGTGGCGCCGGCGATCAGTCAGTTATCCCGGGCTTGCCCGAAACTCGACATTCGGCTGGACGTGTTCGACCGGGTGGTCGATCTGGTAGGCGAGGGCTTCGATCTGGAAATCCTCGTCGGCGATGACCTGCCGGGCCAGCATCTGGCGCGCAAACTGGTGAGCAACCGGCGCGTGCTGTGCGCCACGCCGGAATACCTCGAACGCCGGGGCACGCCGCAGTCCCTCGAAGACCTGAAAGACCACGATTGTCTGGTGCTCAAGGAGCGCAACAACGCGTTCGGTATCTGGACCCTGAGCAAGGACGGACAGGAAGAAACGGTGCGAGTGAATGGTCCGTTGTCCTCCAACAGTGGCGAGATCGTGCTGGAGTGGGCCTTGAGCGGCGGCGGGATTCTGTTGCGCTCGATGTGGGACGTCAAACCGATGCTCGAGCAGGGCAGGCTGGTGCAGGTGCTGGACGGCTACACCCAGAGCGCCAACGTCTGGGCGGTCTATCCGACCCGGCTCAGCGAGTCGGCGAAATTGCGGGTGTGCGTGGAGTTTCTGGAAGAGTATTTCCGCGATTTGTCCGTGGAATGAAAACGGGCGGTTCAATGAACCGCCGTTTTTTTGCCATCAATCCAGCCAGGGATTGTCCGCCAGATGCCGCGCTTCAAAAGCGCGGATCTGCTCGGTGCGTTGCAGCGTGGTGCCGATGGCGTCCAGTCCCAGCAGCAACGACTGTTTGCGCAGCTGATCGATCTCGAATCCGATCTGCGTGCCGTCCGCCAGCTCGATCGTCTGCTGCGCCAGGTTGACGCTGATCCGCGCGGTCGCCGGGACGCTGATCGCCTCGGCCACACGCTTGAACTGCACGTCGTCCAGCTGAATCGCCAACACGCCATTACGCTGGCAGTTGTCGTAGAAAATCCCGGCGAACGTGGTGCCGATCAAGGCCCGGATCCCCACTTGCTTCAAGCCCCACACCGCGTGTTCGCGGCTGGAACCGCATCCGAAATTGGGGCCGGTCACCAGAAACGCCGCGTCTTGCCAGGCCGGCTGGTTGAGCACGAATTCAGGGTTGGGTTCGCCGGAGGCGAGAAAGCGCAGATCGAAGAACAGCCCGCGATCCAGCCCCTGACGATCGATGCCCTTGAGAAACTGCTTGGGCATGATCACGTCGGTGTCGATGTTGGACGCAAGAAACGGCGCGGCACTGCCGCTGACGGTGTCGAAAGGTTGCATGGTTCAAGCCTCCAGCGCGACGGTGCGCACGTCAGTCAAATGGCCGCTGATGGCGGCGGCTGCGACCATCGCCGGGCTCATCAGGTGGGTGCGCGCACCGGCGCCCTGACGGCCTTCGAAGTTGCGATTGGTGCTGGACGCACAGCGATCACCCGGCGCGAGCACGTCGTCGTTCATCGCCAGGCACATCGAGCAGCCTGATTGCCGCCATTCGAAACCGGCGTCGAGAAAGATTTGCGCCAGGCCTTCGTCCTCGGCCTGATTGCGCACCAGGGTCGAGCCGGGAACGATCATCGCCCGCACGTGGGCCGCCACACGCTTGCCGCGCACCACCCGGGCGACGTCACGCAAATCTTCGATCCGCGCATTGGTGCAGGAGCCGATGAAGGCATGGCTGATCGTCACTTCGTTCAATGGCATGCCGGGTGTCAGGCCCATGTAGTCGAGGGCGCGCTGCAGGCCCTGACGCAGGATCGGATCGGGCTGGGTGGCCGGGTCCGGCACGTGCCCTTTGATCGGCGCGGCCTGATCAGGGCTGGTGCCCCAGGTCACCATCGGCTCCAGCGCGGCGACATCGAGGATGACTTCGCGATCGAACACCGCGCCCTCGTCGCTGTGCAGGGTTTTCCAGCGCTCGATGGCCTGCTCCCAGAGCTTGCCCTTGGGCGCGCGCGGCTTGTGTTGCAGGTAGGCGAACACCTTGTCGTCCGGCGCCATGAACGCACCCCGTGCGCCGGCCTCGACGGCCATGTTGCAGATGGTCATGCGCGCTTCGACGCTGAGGGCGCTGATGGCCGGGCCGGTGAACTCGATGGCGTAACCGGTGGCACCAGACGCACCGATCTTCTCGATCAGCGCCATGATGATGTCCTTGGACGTGACACCTGCGCCCAGCTCACCGTTGACCGTCACCCGCAGGGTTTTCAGGCGTTTGTAGACCAGGGTCTGCGTCGCCAGCAGGTGTTCGATTTCCGAAGTGCCGATGCCGAAACCGAAGGCGCCCAGCGCGCCGTAAGTGGTGGTGTGGCTGTCACCGGCCGCGACCACCATGCCCGGCAGAATGAAACCCTGTTCCGGCGCCACGACGTGCTCGATGCCCTGGCGCTTGTCCAGCACATCGAACAGCTCGATGCCGAAATCGCGGCAGTTTTCTTCGAAGTACGACACCTGCCGCGCGCCCCCGGCGTCGGGCATGGTCGCGATGCGTTTCGGTGCGGTGGGGTTCACATGATCGACCACCGCCAGCGTCGCCGCAGGCCGCCACACCGTGCGCCCGGCCTCGCGCAGGCCGCTGAAGGCTTGCGGGCTGGTGTATTCGTTGGCGACCTGGCGGTCGATGTAAAGCAGCACGTGGCCCTGATCGTCGAGGGTGCAGACGGTGTGACTGTCGATGTGCTTCTGGTACAGCGTTCTCGGGCTGGGCATGGCTTGCGCTCTTTTCTGTCCGGGGCAAAAACAACATGACGCCAGCATATTGATCGCGGAAATGGCATCAAGAGCGCTTCAGTGAAGCCGTTGAACACGGATTGTGAGCAATTGCCGCAAGCCTACGCCCGTGTCTCCTCCGGCAACCTGGCAATCACCTTGATCTCGAACTGAAACCCGTACAGCCACGTCACGCCGACCGCCGTAATGGTCGGATGCGGCGCCTCGCCCCAGAACTCGGGCACCACTTCCCAGATGGTTTCGAAAGTCGATTGCGGATCGACCATGAACACCGTCACGTCCACCACGTCGTCGAAGCTGCCACCGGCCGCGCCGAGAATGGCGTTGAGGTTGGTGAAGGCCAGTCGCACCTGTTGTTTCAGATCCGGCTCCGGCGAGCCGTCCTCAAGGCTGCCTACCTGGCCTGAGACAAACAGAAAACCGTTGGAACGAACCGCCGGGGAATAACGGTTGCGCTCGTAAAGCGCATGGCGTCCGGGCGGGAAAACCACGTCGCGTTTTGGCTGGGCGTTAGTCATGGGGTGTCTCCTTCAATGGGTTGAAAACCTGCGATGGAGAAACTTTAGGGACTTGCCTCGGCGCGATAAACGCGCAACCTTGGCGTTCACTGTTTGCAAATCCCAAACAATCGAGCCGCTATCAGAGGTGGGATATGGACCGTTTTGACGCGATGCAAGCCTTCGCCAGGGTGGTGGAGGCCGGCAGTTTCACCAAGGCCGCCGAGACCCTGCACATGAGCAAGACCACAGTGACCCAGCTCATTCAGCAACTGGAGGCGCGCCTGCGAGTGAAGTTGCTCAACCGCACCACGCGCAAGGTCAACGCCACGGCGGACGGCGCGGCCTATTACGAACGGGTGATCAAGCTGCTGGCGGACATGGACGATGCCGAAACCAGCCTTCCCGGCGCGGCGGCGCAGCCCAAGGGGCGCTTGCGGGTCGACGTACCCAGCCCCCTGGCCAATCTGATTCTGGTGCCGGCGCTGCCCGAGTTCTGCGCGCGCTACCCGGAGATCCAGATCGACATGGGCGTCAGCGACCGGATCGTCGACATCATCGATGAAAACGTTGATTGCGTGGTGCGCGGTGGCGAGCTGCGGGATCAGTCGCTGATGGCGCGGAAGGTGGCGGATCTTCTACTTGGCGTGTACGCCGCGCCGAGTTATCTGGCCCGCTCCGGCACCCCGATGCATCCACGGGAGCTGGAGGACAGTCATCATCGGGTGGTCGGTTTCCTCTGGGCGCGTACTGGCAAACCGGTGCCGTACGCCCTGCACAACGAGCACGAAGACTTGCAGATCAAGGGTCGTCACGTGCTGGCGGTCGATGATGGCAACGCCTATCTGTCGGCGGGCCTCGCAGGGCTGGGCGTGTTGTGGTTGCCCAGGTACATGTCCAGAGCACACGAGGCGAGCGGTGATCTGGTGCCGCTGTTTGAAGACTGGCGCCTCGATCCCATGCCGCTGTATGTCGCGTATCCGCCGAACCGCCATATCAGCCGCAAGCTGCGAGTGTTCATCGACTGGATCGCCGAAGTGATGGCCCGTCACGCACCGGTCATGGATCGCTCAGGTTCGCCAGCAGAAGGTCAGGCTCATCGTTCAACAACAGGGTGAGCGGAATGGCGTTACCCAGAGGTAGCGCGCCTGCGTACCGCCACGCATTTGATTTCCACCAGCAGCCCCGGATGGGCCAGCTCGCTGACACCGATGCAGGTCCACGCGCAGGAGCCTTTGGGGAATACGCGGTTTTTCACTTCGCGAAACACCGGCATGTGTTGGCTCATGTCGACGTGATAGGTGGTCATCTCCACCACATCGTTGAAGGTGCAGCCACCGGCCTTCAGCACTTCGTCGAGGTTTTCCCAGGCGCGGATGAATTGCTGCTCGGGGTCTTCGATGACTTGCAAATCAGCGGTGCGGCCCACCTGACCAGCGCAATAAAGCGTATCGCCGACCAGAACCGCCGGGGCGTATCCGGCGCGTTCGACGATGGGTTTCATGGATTCGGGGATGATGATTTTGCGATCGGGCATGGTGTTTTCCTTCAATGACGGATTTCAGCGACCGTGCGCGGCCGCTGCCAACTGCTCGGTATCCACCCGCACGAATACCGAATCACCCACCGTCGTCAGCACTTCCCCGGCGTAGACCTCGCAGATCACCCGGGTCTTGCGCCCGACTTCACCTTCGACTTTTGCCTTCAATGTCAGCTGCACGCCCATCGGCGTTGGTTTGATGAACTTGATGCCCAGGTTGCCGGTGACGCAGTTGATGCGCGGCAGGCTTTCGGGGTCGCGCCCTTCAGCGCGGTAGTGATAAGCCATTGCGGTCCAGTTGGAGTGGCAGTCGACCAGCATGGCGATCAACCCACCGTAGACCAGTTCCGGCCAGCCGCTGTACTTGGCCTCGGGCACGTGCTCGGCCATGACGTGTACGCCGTCTTCGTGCCAGAAGCTTTTGATGTGCAGCCCGTGGGGGTTGCGGCTGCCGCAGCCGAAGCAGACGCCCTCGGGGGCGGCGGTGTCTTGCAGGGAAATGTCGGGGGTGGCCATGCCGGGATCATCCTTAAACTGTAAGCCGAACCCCGCGGATTCTAACCCCGAATGCTCAACGTGAGGATTGCTCCTTTTGCGTGGGCCGTTGTGGATCGGTCAGCAGTTTTTTGCGAGTCGTCGAGTGGTTCGGCAATTGCTCACTGATGTCCCAGATTTCCAGCATTTTCGCGTATTCAAAGGCGTGGCGCGGGCTTTGCTGAATCCACTGCTCAAACGCCTGGCGTTCGTCAGGTGTGCAATCGTCCTCCTGCAGGCGCAGGCACCAGTGCGCTGCCTGGTTCAGGATTTCTTCGTCTGCGTCGGTCATTGACGGTTTCCACGATGGCTGGGGAGGGCATTTTACGTTGCCGCTTGCAAAAAAAACGTCAAAGCACCTTGAGTATTTAAACGGTTAGTGAACGTTCAACGGACAAAAAACGCTGCCGATGGACAGATCGCGCCGTGATTTCCGGGCTTCGTCGCTTTGTCATATTCCCTCACATTTCAATGCAGATAGTGGGCAGCCCAACCTGTTTCCAGTGAGGCTGCCCCGTGTTTCAACGTCTTGTTTGTTCGCTGTCCGTGCTGAGTCTGTCCATTGCTGCCGCCCAGGCGGCTGACCTCGATACCCCGCGCCTGGCAGGCATCGACAACTTCCGGGATATCGCCGGCACCACCACCGCCTATTCCACGGCCCATGACGGCACAATGCGCGCCGGTGTGTTCTACCGCTCCAATGCCCTGACGCCGACGGCGGCGGACCTGGCGACCCTCAACGGTCTGCGGATCAAGTCGGTGTACGACCTGCGCACGCCCAGCGAAATTGCCAGCACGCCGGACACGATGCCAAGCGGTGCGACCTACCAGAATATCGACATCATCGGCAGCACCACCTCCGGCGCGAACATCACCACGGTCTCGTTCAAAAGCGCGGCCGATGCGATTGCGATGATGCAGGAAACCAACCGCGCGTTTGTCAGCGATGCCGGCATGCGTGGTCAGTTCGGTGTGCTGTTCAATGAACTGGCCGGTGTCGACGGCGCCGCGCTGTTCCATTGCACCGCCGGCAAGGACCGCACCGGCTGGACCGCTGCCGTTCTGTTGAGCATCGCCGGCGTCGATAACGCCACGATCATGAGCAATTACCTGGCGACCAACGACTACACCGCCGAACGGGTCGCCAAGACCCTGGCGATGATGCCGCCGAGCATGGCCGCGATCTACGCGCCGCTGCTGGGCGTCGAAGCCAGTTACCTGCAAGCGGGTCTGGATCAGGTCACCGCGCAATACGGCAGCATGGACAACTACCTCAAGCAGGGGCTGGGTCTGTCCCAGGAAACCATTTATGTACTGCGCGGCAAAATGGTCGAGTACAACAGCCTGCCCGGCCAGGCAGGGCTGATCGGCAACGCCGCGGCCGGTGCGCAACTGTTGCAGAAGTTACAGAACAGCAGCCTGTCGGGCACCTACAGCGCTTACAACTACTACCTGCAATCGGCCATCGACGCCGGCACCCTCGGCGGTGTCGAGTCCACGGTCGGCGGCCAGGTGCACGCCGATGCGGCCAGTTACCTGCTGCGTCAGAACGCAATGATCGAGCAAGCCGCCGCGCCGTTCTCCAGCGGCACCGACCTCAAGGTCGGCCAGTACCGGTTGTGGAGCACCGCGCTCGCCGGTTATCTGGGCACCGACGGTTCGGCCCATGCGCAAAGCAGCAATGAACACAGCCAGGGCCTGATGGTCGGCGTCACCCAGCGTTTCTTCGAGCAAGTCAGCGCTCGCGGCGGCATCGGTTACAGCAAAGGCTCGGTGGGTGGCGCAGGTGGCGAGGCTGACACCGATTTCACCTTCCTCGACCTTGGCGCCCGTTATGGCTTCACCAGCCTGGAACGTGGCCTGTTTGTCGATGCCAACATCAGCGCCGGTTACGTCGACTACGACAGCAAACGCGATCTCGGCGGTGGCCTCGGTTCGGCGAAGGGCGACACTCACGGCAATCTCAGCGGCGCCACATTGGCGCTGGGGTATCGCATGCCGCTGAACACTGTGATTCTGGAGCCAAGCCTTGGCGTGCGCGTCAGTCGTCTGGACCTGTCAGGCTTCCAGGAGAAGGGCAGCGAACTGGCCCTCAATGTCGATGACATTCAGGAAACCCGCCGCAGTGCGGTGGCCAATCTCGACGTCTCGTTTGCCCCGATGCCCATGGGCGCGTGGCAACTGGTGCCGGGCGTGCGGGTCGGTTACGAGCGTGTGCTGGGCGATCATCAGGTCGACAGCGAAGGGCATCTACTGGGGCTGGATATCGAGCAGCGCGCGGCGTTCGATAACCGCGATCAGTTCAGCGGGGGCGTCAACCTGATGGCCAATCTCGGTGCTCTGAGCCTGGGCGCTGAAGTCGGTGCCAGCGGTGGGGGCGACAGCCACGGTTTCAGTGGCGCGCTCAAGGCCAGTTATCAGTTCTAAAAACTGTGGGGGCGAGCCTGCTCGCTCCCACAATGGTCTGCTGTGCTAACGCAGTCCCTTTCGCACATCAGCCGGGCTCACGCCGTAGGCACTCTGGAAGTACTGGCTGAACCGGCCGACATTGCTGAAGCCCAATCGCAGCGCCACTTCGGTCACCGAGGCAGGAGTGCCCTGGCGCAATGTTTCGTAAGCACGCTCCAGCCGCACCTGCCGCTGATACCCGACAATCGACGTCCCGGCAAACCGCCGAAAACCCTCTTGCAGCGCGCGCAGGCTGACGTTGGCCAGCCGCGCCAGATCCGTGCCACTGACCTGAATCTCGGGATGCGCCTGAATGTAATCGATCGCCTGCCGCACATGCCTCGGCGCAATCAACGCCTCTGGACGACGCAGGACCTGGCTGAAGTTGTGCGGCCAGGCTTCCAATACCGCGTCCACCAGCATCTCCCGCAGCCGTGACGGCATTAGGGAACCGGCGTTCAACAACAGATCGAACTCGGTGCCGGTGGCCAGATCAATCAGCGCGCGAATGCCCTGAAACGCCGGGCTGTTCAGATCCACCCTCGGCGCGAAATGCAGCTTGTGCACGATCGGTTTGCCCAGCAGGGTCGACAGCCGTTCGGTGAGCGCCGCACGGCTGATCGACATGCCGTGCTGGGCATGATTGTCGATAAAACGCATCGAACGCAGGTCAGCCTTGTCGATGGCCAGCCCCACATCGCACACCCCGACAGATTCATGGTTGAAAACGATCTTGCCGGCGGTGGGAATGACGAAGGTGATTTCATCGAACTGCTCGGGGAAGGCGACGGTGAAATCGCCCCGGTAATGCATGCGCCGGAAACTCACGCCTTCGTACCGCCCGTAAACGCCGCCAATGATGATGTCTTTGGGCGGCGGTGGTGTGTCGCCATAACGGTTGCCGAACATTCGTGAGAACAGGGCGCCGAAGTCGTCACTGGCCATGTTGTCGGATCGCAGGATGAGGGTCTGGCGTGTCGGGCTTGAGTACACCGGGAGGTTCACCTTGGTGGTCGGGGCATAGGGGCGCGAGGACGTTACCAAGGGAGAATGACGCTGATGTGACAACGCCGGATGCTGTACGTGAACGCCACGCACAGCATCCGGCGAGGTTGGGTCAGGTGTGATGAATGTCGCGATCCTTGGTCTCCGGCATGAAGAAGATCCCGAGAATCGCCGTCATCACCGCAATCACGATCGGGTACCACAAGCCGTAGTAGATATCCCCGGTGGCCGCAACCATCGCAAACGCCACGGTCGGCAGGAACCCGCCGAACCAGCCGTTGCCGATGTGGTACGGCAGCGACATCGAGGTATAGCGGATGCGCGCCGGGAACAGCTCGACCAGCCACGCCGCAATCGGGCCGTAAACCATGGTCACGTAGATCACGAGGATGGTCAGCAGCAGCAAGACCATCGGGTAATTGGTCTTCGCCGGGTCGGCTTTTTCCGGGTAACCGGCTTCTTTCAACGCCGTGCCGAGGCTGGCGGTGAACGCGTCGTTACGGGTCTTGAAGTCGGCGGCCGGCAGGGTCGTGCCTTCGAAGCTTTCGATGACCTTGTCGCCGATACGCACTTGGGCCACGGTGCCCGGTTCCGCCACCACGTTTTCGTACGGGATCGCCCGTTTGGCGAGGATGGTTTTCGCCAGATCGCACGAGCTGGTGAATTTGGCCTTGCCCACCGGATCGAACTGGAACGAGCACTGGTCGGGGTTGGCGATCACCTTGACCGGGTTCTTCTCCTGGGCCACGAATACGTCGGGATTCCCGTATTGGGTCAGCGCATGGAAGATCGGGAAGTAGGTCACCGCCGCCAGAATGCACCCGGCCATGATGATGCCCTTGCGCCCGATGCGGTCGGACAGGCTGCCGAAAATCACGAAGAACGGCGTACCGATCAGCAGCGAACCGGCGATCAGCAGGTTCGCGGTCTGCGGGTCGATCTTCAGGGTTTGCAGCAGGAAAAACAGCGCGTAGAACTGCCCGGTGTACCAGACCACCGCTTGCCCGGCGGTGCCGCCGAGCAGGGCCATGATCACGATTTTCAGGTTGTCCCAACGGGCGAAGGACTCGGTCAGCGGGGCTTTCGACGACTTGCCTTCTTCCTTCATTTTCTTGAACACCGGCGACTCGTTCAGCTGCAGACGGATGTAGACCGAGACCGCCAGCAGCAGGATCGACAGCAGGAACGGAATCCGCCAGCCCCAGGCCTCGAAGGCTTCGGTGCCCAGCGCGGTGCGGCAGGCGAGGATCACCAGCAACGACATAAACAGACCCAGGGTCGCGGTGGTCTGAATCCATGACGTGAAATAACCGCGTTTGCCCTTCGGCGCATGCTCGGCCACATACGTTGCCGCGCCGCCGTACTCGCCGCCCAGCGCCAGGCCTTGCAGCAAACGCAGGGTAATCAGAATGATCGGCGCCGCCACGCCAATCGTCGCGTAACCGGGCAGGAAACCCACAATCGCCGTCGACACCCCCATGATCACAATCGTGATCAGAAACGTGTGCTTGCGCCCGATCATGTCGCCCAGTCGCCCGAACACAATCGCCCCGAACGGCCGCACCGCAAAGCCTGCGGCGAAGGCGAGCAGGGCGAAGATGAACGCCGTGGTCTCGTTCACCCCGGCAAAGAAGTGCTTGGCGATGATCGCCGCCAGGGAGCCGTAGAGGTAAAAGTCGTACCACTCGAACACCGTGCCGAGCGACGACGCAAAGATGACCTTGCGCTCCTCCCGGCTGACGCTGTGGTGCGGGGCACTGCCTGTGGACATGCTGTCGAGTACTGCCATGGGTGTTCTCCGTCGTGCTTGTTTTTGTAGGCCGGAGCACTTCATCAACGTCGCGTACCCAAGGCCTGTGGCGGATGCCGGTTCAGGTATTTCGTGGAGCGTGCACAGAATCACCGCCCCGCGCGGGAGGGCGGGGTTTCATTGAGCATAATTGGGTTCTGTTGGATGTCCACCCGACGAGATTTGGGGGGCCGGATACTCACCGGCGCATGACCTGTGGGAGCTGGCGATGCTCGGCGGATTATTCCGTTGGCACGACGTTATCCAGCACTTGATTCACCGCCAGTTCCGCCAGCATCACGATCTGTGCGATGCCTTGTGCGGTTTTGCGGTGGGGGCCTTCGAGGGCGTCGACGAGGTTGTTGAGCATGACGTTGGCCGAGCCGAGAGTTTCGACGGCGTCGGCGAGCAGGGATTCGGTGTTGCTGGCCGGGTTGGCCTGGTAGAGGCGGTTGGGAACGTAGGGCGCGGCCATGATGTAGGGGGCGGGCGGGCCGAGGTAGTAGTTGAGAGCGCGTTCGGCGGCTTCGTTGAATTTTTTGGAGTCAGGGCATTCGTAGGGGGATGTTGGATTGGTGATGCTGGCCGGTTCGCTGACCGGGGGATTTGGCGTTATTTTGAACATGGGATGTCATCCTTCTATAAGGCCGCATCCATTTCGCTGCTAAACGAAGGGGGTGGCGGCTGTGTGCGAGTTAGCAGACCGGTAGACATCCCCAAAACCCGGCGCACCCGAAGGTGCCAAGCACACAGCCACCATCAAGTGCAGGCGACCGCCTGACTGATGAGACTCGTACAACCGGGGAATATCTGCCGGGCTGCTAAACCCGATCACTGCAAATCAGTGACCCGATCCAAGTTACCGGCCGACCCCAAGGCGCACAAGCCGGCGGATTCTGGCGTAGCGGTAGGCTCTGGCGCAAGGATTTGTAGGCATCCGGAAGCATTCCGACATGTCTTTAAACGGCGTGATTCAAACCTGTTTATCAATCATCGCCCGACGAGGAGAAACCTGACGCGTTAAGCCCCAAAACCATTCGTCGCCAGCCCCGCACTCATCACGCCGCCCCTCGCTCAAAAGCTGCATGACCAAAACCATCAACGCCCAAGACTTGCACATCGACCTGCATCCGCTGAACGAATCAGCGCTGTTCAAATGGCTGCTCGCCAGTTTCCTGATGGGCAAACGCATCCAGGCCGACATCGCCGCCGAAGCCTACCGAGTGATCGTTGAACGACACCAGCGCGATACGCCGCGCAAACTCGGCCATTGCACCCACCGCGAGCTGGTGCGGATGCTCGGCCAGGCGCATTACGTGCGTTACGACGAAACCACCGCCGAACGCTTGCTGGCCCTGGCTGCCAGACTGAATGACGAATATGCCGGGCGGGTAATGAACATGGTCGAGGCGAGCGCCGACCGCCAGGACTTCGAAAAGCGTTTGCAAGCCTTCGAAGGGATCGGCCCGAAAACCGTGGAAATCTTTATGCGCGAAGCGGGCAAGGTGCTGTTTTGAGTGCGTCGTCTATCTTCATCGGTTGCGCCGGCTGGAGCCTGCCCCGGCAGCATTGGCCAGCCTTCCCGGAGCAGGGCACTCATCTGCAACGTTACGCCGCGCTGCTCAATGGCGTGGAAATCAACAGCTCCTTCTACCGTCCGCACAAACTGCAAACCTATGCCCGTTGGGCCGAGTCGGTGGCGGACGGATTTCGCTTCTGCGTGAAGATACCGAAATCGATCAGCCATGAGCGACGCCTGCGGGACTGTGAACCTGAGCTCGACGCCTTTCTCGAGCAGTGTTCGGGACTGGGTGATCGCCTGGGTTGCCTGCTGCTGCAGTTGCCACCGTCGCTGGCGTTTGACGAAGCGGTTGCCGAGGCGTTTTTCATCGGCTTGCGCCAGCGCTATTCCGGGGCCGTGGTGCTGGAGCCGCGCCACGAATCCTGGGCCGCCGCCGAACTGTTGTTGATGGCGTATCGCATCGCGCAAGCGGTGGTCGATCCCTCTCGAATCAGCACCGACACGGTTCCGTGCGGCTGGCCGGGCGTGCGCTACTGGCGGCTGCACGGTTCGCCACGGATTTATCACAGCCCCTACGACTCGGCGTATCTGGAAACGCTCGCCGGCGATTTGCAGGTTGCGGCTGTCGACGGCGTCGACACCTGGTGCATCTTCGACAACACCGCCAGCGGCGCGGCACTCGGCAATGCGCTGGAACTGCGGCGGATACTGGCGCAGGGCTGACACACCGCGTCGGGACTTCCCACCGCCGACCGGGTCTGTAAACTGGCCGCCCGAAACGGCGCGCGATGGCGCCGTCCTCACTGCCAGCGAAGGACTTTCCCATGGCCAACCAAGACATCACTTACACCCCGGACCCGGATGCAGACTCAATCTCTTCGGACGTGACCGAATTCAACGGCATCCTGATGTCGACCCAGATTCCGACCCGTGCCGACGGCAGCCTGGAACTGGGCGACATCATCGCGCAAAGCGAATGCACGTTGCAGGCGCTGAAAGTGGCGCTGGAAAAGGCCGGCAGCTCAATGGATCGCGTGTTGCACCTGACCATTTATCTGACCGATATGGCTGATCGCGCTGCGTTCAACGAGGTGTACAAGCGCTACTTCGCCAAGCCATGGCCGGTGCGTGCGGCGGTGGGCGTGGCGGCGCTGGCGGTTGAGGGGATGAAGGTGGAAGTGACTGCGATGGCCGCCAAGGCCTGACTTCAGCACAGCTGCGCCCCGCAGGAGCAGGTGTTCCAAGTCAGTCATTCATTGCTGCTGTATTGTGCCGGCGTTTTTACGGGCAAACTTCCCTACAGACCAGCGCAGCCAATACGGCCGCTCCGAGCCTGGCTGCGCTTCGAACTTTCTATTAAGGCTATTTATCGTCCAGTGGGCCGGTGGCATTTAGAAAAAGTTGTGCGTTTTTCACATGGTATTCGACGCCTTCATAAATAACATACATTTCAAAATTCGCTTCAATAGTGTTGCTGATCCTGTCTCTTTTGAACGTAACCTTACCCTTAAAACCCGACACATTATAAAAGCCTGCTGTTAGGTGGCCCGATACAACGCCAGTACCTTCGCGCTCTATTCTGTATGTACCGTCTTCCAGCGTTTTGGGGATTATGAGCCCGAGCTGTACGTGTTCCTCAGTTGGCAGGCTACGACCCAGGACACTTAAAAATTCTGGAACTAACGAAGCATAGATGAATGTGCCAGCTGAAAACTTTTCCCCTACGCCCGGAATGGGTGGACTGAACGTTGCCTCGCAATAATTGTTCATTACTGAATGTGCATCACCGGCCGTCATGTCTTTTTCATTAATATTTAATGCTTTGTAAATTTCAGTGTTCATTATCGAAATCCTTTTTTATGAATCGAAAATGGAAAAGGCACTGCAATACGCTGGAATACCTGGCGAAAAGAGTGCTTCATATAAGCCGACCCAACAACTGACAGAACTTACAGTTATGCCATTGCCGAAACTGTGCTAGTGACTTTATGCATCACATCGCCCCATGGGTGCCGGTCAGGCCGTTCGCAGGTACAATGCGCGCCTCGACCGTGACAGCCTGACTAAAAAAACATATGTCCTTGCCCAAACATCACCTGGAACTGCTCAGCCCCGCCCGTGACGTGGCCATCGCCCGCGAGGCCATCCTGCATGGCGCCGACGCGGTGTACATCGGCGGCCCGAGCTTCGGTGCGCGCCACAACGCGTGCAACGAGGTGAGCGAAATCGCCGAACTGGTGGAATTTGCCCGTCGCTATCACGCGCGCATCTTCACCACCATCAACACCATCCTGCACGACAACGAACTGGAGCCGGCGCGCAAGCTGATCCATCAGTTGTACGACGCCGGCGTCGATGCGCTGATCGTTCAGGACCTGGGCGTGATGGAGCTGGACATTCCACCCATCGAGCTGCACGCCAGCACCCAGACCGACATCCGTACCCTCGAGCGGGCCAAGTTCCTCGATCAGGCCGGTTTCTCGCAACTGGTTCTGGCCCGTGAACTGAACCTCAAGGAAATCCGCGCGATCGCCGATGAAACCGATGCCGCCATCGAGTTCTTCATTCACGGCGCGTTGTGTGTGGCGTTCTCCGGTCAGTGCAACATTTCCCACGCGCAGACCGGGCGCAGTGCCAACCGTGGCGACTGCTCCCAGGCCTGCCGTCTGCCGTACACCCTCAAAGACGAGAAGGGTGGCGTGATCGCCTACGAAAAACACCTGTTGTCGATGAAAGACAACAACCAGAGCGCCAACATCCGCGCACTGGTCGAGGCCGGTGTGCGTTCGTTCAAGATCGAAGGTCGCTACAAGGACATGGGTTATGTGAAGAACATCACCGCCTATTACCGCCAGCGCCTCGACGACGTGCTCAACGACCGCCCGGACCTGGCGCGCGCTTCCAGCGGCCGCACCGCGCATTTCTTCATGCCGGACCCGGAAAAGACCTTCCACCGTGGCAGCACCGACTACTTCGTCAGCGAGCGCAAGATCGACATCGGCGCGTTCGATTCGCCGACCTTCACCGGTCTGGCGGTGGGCACGGTCGAGAAAGTCGGCAAGCGTGACATGCAGGTCATCACCCACGAGCCGCTGTCCAACGGCGACGGCCTCAACGTGCTGGTCAAGCGCGAAGTGGTGGGGTTCCGCGCCAACATCGCCGAAGCCAAGGGCGAGTTCGAGGAAGAAGGCGAGAAGCGCTACCGCTACCGCGTCGAGCCGAACGAAATGCCGGAAGGCCTGTACAAGCTGCGCCCGAACCACCCGCTGAACCGCAACCTCGACCACAACTGGCAGCAGGCCTTGCTCAAGACCTCTGCAGAGCGTCGTATTGGCGTGAGCTGGCTGGCGAAGTTGCGTGAAGAGCGTCTGGAACTGACCGTGACCAGCGAAGAGGGCATCAGCGCCAGCGTCGCGCTGGAAGGTCCGTTCGGCGTCGCCAACAAGCCGGAACAGGCGCTGGACACCTTGCACGATCTGCTCGGTCAGCTCGGCACCACCGAGTACCACGCGACCTCGATCAAACTGGATGCGCCGCAAGCGTTCTTCATCCCGAACTCGCAGCTCAAGTCGTTGCGCCGTGAAGTGATCGAAGCGCTGACCGCTGCCCGCGTTGCCGCTCACCCGCGCGGTTCGCGCAAGGCCGAGACCACGCCACCGCCGGTGTACCCGGAAGCGCACCTGTCGTTCCTGGCCAACGTCTACAACCAGAAGGCCCGCGACTTCTACCACCGTCACGGCGTGAAGCTGATCGATGCGGCGTACGAGGCCCACGAAGAGGCGGGTGAAGTGCCGGTGATGATCACCAAGCACTGCCTGCGGTTCTCCTTCAACCTGTGCCCGAAACAGGCCAAAGGCGTGACCGGTGTGAAAACCAAGGTCGCGCCGATGCAGCTGATTCACGGCGACGAAGTGCTGACCCTGAAGTTCGACTGCAAACCGTGCGAGATGCACGTGATCGGCAAGATGAAGGGCCACATCCTGAACCTGCCGCAGCCGGGCAGTGTGGTGGGGCATATCAGCCCTGAGGATCTGATGAAAACGATCCCGCGCGCGCCGCACTGATTCAGAGGCTGCTGTGCGATAAATAAAAAAAACCGGTGACGAAAGTCACCGGTTTTTTTATGCCTGCCAGAAACTCAACTGGCTTCGTAGCGCGATCCTGTCTGCGGCGCCGCTTCGCCACTCAACGCATCGACCATCGGCGGATGTTCCTGCGCCGCCTGGCGCAGATCCTCGGTCACTCGCAGTTCGGCGCCAGTTGGCGAGAAGGTCGCCGCTGCTGCGAACGGCGCCGGATTGGCCGGCACCGGACGCTTGCCGCGACGCCAGAAGAAGAACGTCACCATGGCCAGGTTGACCAGCGCGAAGGCCCAGAACAAGCCGGTTTCGCCGTGAGCGTTCATCGCTGGCGAGATCAGCAGCGGGCTCATCGCCGAGCCCAGCGAATTGATCAGCAGCATGCCCTGAATCATCGGTACCAGGGTTTCCACCGGCGCCCGGTCGGCAGCGTGGCTGACCGCAACCGGGTACAACGCGAACACGCCGCCGCCCAGCAGGAACAGCATCGCCGCGAGCATGGCCGAGGACAGCGGCACCAGCACGATCACCAGCGACAGCACGGTGCACGCGGCGCAGAGCACGGTCAGCACCTGCAGGCGATCCTTGCGGTCGGACCAGCGCCCGAC
Source organism: Candidatus Pseudomonas auctus (assembly GCF_048654275.1). Classification (NCBI taxonomy): domain Bacteria; kingdom Pseudomonadati; phylum Pseudomonadota; class Gammaproteobacteria; order Pseudomonadales; family Pseudomonadaceae; genus Pseudomonas; species Candidatus Pseudomonas auctus. The sequence continues at coordinate 176,749 of NZ_JBJYZK010000001.1, forward strand.
CGGGTATTGCAGCAGCATCGCGCCGAGGATCGTCCAGGCCATCATGCTGCCGACTTCGCCGACGTTCAGGCCGATGCGTTGCAGGTACAGCGGCAGCAGGGTGTAGATCGCCGCGATGGTCACGCCGGAGCCGAAGCACCCGACCAGTCCGGTGGGGGACACACCCAGCAGCGCCCGTGGCTTGAGCGGTTCGACCTGTTCAAGCAGCGGTGAAACCCGCGGCAGGATCACGATCGGCAGCACCGACAGGGTCGCGAGCATGCCGGCGACCATGAACGGCGCGGTGTCGCCCAGCCCGGTGATTTTTCCCAAAAACGCCTGACCCAGCACGCCGGCGCCGTAGAGAACGATCATGTACAACGCGAGCAGACGGCCGCGAATCTTCGCGTCACCGGCCAGCAGCAGCCAGCTCTCGATCACCAGAAATACACCGACCGTGGCCCAGCCGTTGATCAGGCGCAGGACGACCCAGCCCCAGGTGTCATAAAACAGCCCTTGCAGCAGGATGGTCGCGGCGATGAGCGAGGCGAAGCTGCTGTAGGCGCGGATGTGGCCGATGCGCAGGATCAGCCGGTCGTTGAAGATCGCGCCCAGCGTCAGGCCGATGAAATAGGCCGAGGACACAATGCCGATCATCGTCGCCGATTCGCCGGCAGCGCCCAGGCGCAGGGTGGTCAAAGAAGACAGAAAGCCGTTGCCCAGGGCAACAATGAACAGCCCGAGCAGGGGCGCCAGCGCCATGGCCAGCAAACGCGGTGTCATAAAAACCTCAAGTGATCGAACAGCGGAACGTGCGCCTCTGCGCATGCGAGTGCCAAGCCGAAGTGTGTTGAAGACAAACGACCGCCGAACGGGCAGGACGATTGAGCCTGGCGCACTTCGTGAAAGTGGCCGGCTGTTCAAACCTGAGGGTTGTCATGGCTGCGGGCAGGCGCCGGTCGGGCGACTGCGAGAGGAGGCGCGATTTTAAGCCTTGTGTGGCGTTTGCCAAGGTGCCGGGCCTGCGACGTTGGGACGCAGGCTCGCTGGTATCAGCAGCGATCGCACTGAGGTGCTTGCGTCGTTCGCGAGTAATTTGCTGCGGCGCCGGTTAGCATGGCGGCATAACAACGAAACGATGGACCCCACCTTGATCGAACGACGCCAATTCAGCGGTGGCATGAAGGGCAAGAACCTTCGCTACCTGAACGAGCCCGCCAGCGGGCCGGGACGCATGACCCGCACCGGGTTTGTGCTGCTGGAGCATTTTTCCCTGCCGGCCTTCACCCAGGCGCTGGACACCCTGGTCACCGCCAATCTGCTGCGCCCCGGTCTGTTTTCCACGCGAACTTTCGGCCTCAGCGACGGCGAAGTGATCAGCGACCTGGGGCTGGTGATTCGCCCGGACTCGCGTCTGGAAACCAGTGTGTTGCAGGAATTGGATCTGCTGGTGATCTGCGGCGGTTACCGCACGGAATTGAAGGCGAGCGATGAGCTCATCAACCTGCTGAAAATGGCCGCCGAGGCCGGCGTGATACTGGCCGGGCTGTGGAACGGCGCGTGGTTCCTGGGCCGGGCAGGGGTGCTGGAAGGCTATCGCTGTGCGATTCACCCGGAGCATCGGCCGGCGCTGGCGGAGATTTCCAAGGCGACCCAGGTCAGCAGCGAACCCTACGTAATCGACCGCGACCGGTTGACCGCGTCCAGTCCGTCCGGCGCGTTCCACATGGCGCTGGACTGGATCAAGGGCCTGCACGACAAGGCGCTGGTCGAAGGCATCGAAGACATTCTGGCGTTCGAGGAATCGCGTTACCGGCGGATCAAACCGACGGAGAACCTCTGCGTCAGCGCGCCGTTGCGTGAAGTGGTGAAGCTGATGGACGCCAATCTGGAGGAACCGCTGGAGCTGGAACAACTGGCGGTGTATGCCGGGCGTTCCCGGCGTCAACTGGAGCGGCTGTTCAAGGAACAACTGGGCACCACGCCGCAGCGTTATTACATGGAACTGCGCATCACTGAGGCTCGGCGCCTGTTGCAACACACCGAGCTGTCCCAAGTGGACGTGCTGGTGGCCTGCGGATTCGTTTCGCCGAGTCATTTCAGCAAGTGCTACAGCGCCTATTTCGGTTATCGCCCGTCCAAAGAAAAACGGCTCGTCAAATGACGAGCCGTTCGGCGTGCCGCTTCAGAGGTGATCGGCGTCGATGATCGCCTGAGCGAAGGCTTTCGGGTCTTCCTGCGGCAGGTTGTGACCGATGCCACCGTTGATCAAGCGGAACTGGTATTTGCCGGTGAAGCGCTTGGCGTAGTCCTCGGGGGCCGGGTGCGGCGCGCCGTTGGCATCGCCTTCCAGGGTAATGGTCGGCACGCTGATCGAAGGCGCGGTGGCGAGTTTCTGTTCCAGCGCATCGTACTGTTTTTCACCCTGCACCAGGCCCAGACGCCAGCGGTAGTTGAATACGGTGATCGCGACGTGATCCGGGTTCTGCAACGCCTTGGCGCTGCGGTCGAAGGTGGCATCGTCGAACGCCCACTTCGGTGACGCCAGTTGCCAGATCAGCTTGGCGAAATCATGGGTGTTCCTGGTGTAACCCGCCTCACCACGGTCAGTGGCGAAGTAGAACTGATACCACCATTGCAGTTCGGCCTTGGGCGGCAGCGGATTCTTGCCGGCGGCCTGATTGCCGATCAGGTAACCGCTGACCGAGACCAGCGCCTTGACCCGCTCCGGCCACAGCGCCGAAACGATGTCTGCCGATCGCGCGCCCCAGTCGTAGCCACCGAGCACGGCTTGCTTGATCTTCAGCGCATCTATGAAATCGATCACGTCACTGGCCAGCGCCGCCGGCTGACCGTTACGCACGGTCTTGTCGGACAGGAAATGCGTGTCGCCATAACCCCGGGCGTACGGCATCAGCACCCGATAACCCTTGGCCGCCAGCAGCGGCGCGACGTCGTCGTAGCTGTGAATGTCATACGGCCAGCCGTGCAGCAGAATCACCACCGGGCCATTGGCCGGGCCGGTTTCGGCGTAGGCCACGTCCAATACGCCGGCCTTCACGTGCTTGAGCGGGCCGAATGGCAGGTCAGCTGTGACGCTGGCGGCTGCGGTCTTGATCGGCTCGGGTGCTGCGGTTTGCGCTTGAGCGAAGGCGCCAAACTGCAGCAGCGCGGTGGCGAGAAGCGACAGGCCCAGCAGACGGCGACGGTTTTTCCCGGTGGTGACGGTAGCGTGTGGTGCGTGCTTCATGGCAAGTCTCCTTATGATCGGCGAGGGCCGGGTTCTGGCTGAACCCTTCGAATCTGGAGCCCATTAAAGACTGGCCACGTATCTGCGCTGTTTCCGTTTTCATCAGCTGATGCGCGGGCATGTATCCGGGAGGCGTTCGTACACACTGGGATACAAACCTGCAGCCAACAAAAAGCCCCGAATGTTCGGGGCTCTTGCTTGCCTTGGGCTTCAAGCCTGCGTGACGTGCTTGGGCCCGGCCAGCGCCCAGGCGATCAGCCCGAACAGCGGCACAAACACGATCAATACGATCCAGACACCTTTGTTGCTGGCTTTCCCCTCACTCTTGCGCACCCTGTTGATCGCCCACAATTCGATGAGCAAAAGCACGACGGCCAGTACGATCCACGTGGTTTCAATTTGCATGAGCTACCTCCTGATGGTCTTTGGCTTAGGCGGGCCGTGACACTCAGGGTTCATTAAATTTGCTGGATGGCCTGCCTGGCTCACGTGCACAAATGTTCTAAACCCATCGGCAAAGTCGCGGTAACGTAGACGTCCTTGACGAACAACCACTGCCTTCGGAGCCTTGCGTGGACAAACGCAACTGGATCGACTTGTCTCAGGATGCCGACACCGGGATCGAGTCGATTCGTGCCCATTTCCAGGGGCATGCCTACGATCCGCACTGGCATGACAGCTTTCTTGTGGGCGTCACCGAGCAGGGCGTGCAGCAGTTTCATTGCCGGCGCGTGCGCCATCTGAGTACGCCGGGCAAGATTTTCATGCTGGAACCGGGTGAGATCCACGACGGGCACGCGCCGACGGAGGAGGGTTTCACCTATTCCATGCTCTACCTCGACCCGCACTGGCTGGAGCGCGAATTGCGCGTGCTGTTCGAGCATGCGCCGGACAACAGCCAGCTCGGGTTCACCGATACCCTGAGTCAGGATTCGCGCCTGTCCACGGCCATCAATCAGGCCTTCAACGCCCTGCATCAAGGCGACTTGCGCATCGTGCGCCAGACCGCCATCGACACCTTGCTCGGTGCGCTGACGTCCCACCTCGACTGGCGCAAGCGCCAGCCATTCGATCCGCGCCTGCCATGGGTGGCCCAGGTGGCGCGGGATTATCTGCATGGGCACGCCTTCGAGGACATCGGGCTGGACGACCTGGCCCAGGCCTGCGGGGTCGATCGCTTTCGTCTGACCCGTGCATTCAAGGCCGCTTTCGGACTGGCGCCGCATGCGTATCTGATCCAGTTGCGCCTGGCCCGCGCCCGCCAGCTGCTGGCGCGCGGCGAAACACCCGCCACCGTCGCCAGCGCCCTTGGTTTCGCCGATCAAAGCCATCTCGGGCGCTGGTTCCGCCGTGCCTATCACCTGACGCCGGCGGACTACCGCAAGCGCTGCTCAAACCTTCCAGACTGAACCCCGCGCAACCGCGACCATGGCCTCCTGTTTTGATTCGGGAGTCCTGTCATGGAATCGTTGCTGCCATTTCTGCTGTTTTCCTTCGTCGCCTCGATCACCCCGGGGCCGACCAATATTCTGGTGATGAGCCACAGCTCGCGGCGCGGTCTGACCGCCACCGTGCCGATCATCTTCGGCGCGTGTGTGTCGGCGGCGCTGGTGGTGTTGGTGGTCGGGCTCGGCGTGGGGGAAACCTTGCTGCGCTATCCCCGCGTGCAGCAGGCGATGGCCTGGGCCGGTGTGTTGTGGCTGAGCTGGCTGGCGTGGCAGATCTTTCGCAGCACGCCGCCCTCGTTGGACTCGGCGACAGCGGCCGATGACGGCTTCAGCGTGTTCGGCGCCGCCGGCCTGCAATTGATCAACCCCAAGGTGTGGATGATGGCCGTGGCGGTGGTGAGTGTGTTTGGCGGCAACGGCGACGACAGCGCGCGGATGCTGCTTTTGTCGGCGGTTTTTCTAATGGTCTGCCTGCCGTGCATGACGGCGTGGGCGCTGCTGGGCGTGGGCAGTGCGCGGTTTTTTGGCTCGCCACGGGCGTTTCGGCGAATGAATGCCGGGCTGGCGTTTTTATTGTTGCTGTCGGCCTGGTTGGCGGTGTTGGTGTAGATCGGTTCAGATATCAGTCGGTAAAGAGCGCAACCCTGTCACTCTGGATAAGGCCGCTGGCGGCCAGCGCTCTGAGCTGTTGCACCAACGCGCTGCGCTGGTCATTTGAGGTGACCGAGTCGAAAACCTGATACTGGCGATCGCACCAGAGATCCACCTGCCGCAGCCAGAATGTCTCAACCACGGGTTCTGCTTCCAGCCGTTTCAACAGATAGGCGATCTGCTGCCAACTGGACATCAAGCGCAAGATCGCCCGGCTGCGTTGCGGGGGCAGGTCATGCCATTCGCAATCCAGTTTCGCGGCGACCCCGGAATTCAGCGCGGCCCAGGGCTGCTTGTCTGTTAGCGCGTAGGCGGCGAGGTACACTTTTTCCGAAGAATCACCCAACGCCCCGAGCATCAGCGGCAGATCTTCGTCGCCCAGCAGGCGAACCGCAGCCTGCCGCACAGAGGGATAGATCGAGCTCAGCGCTTCAATAAGCCAGTGCTTCTGGAGTCTGATTTCCAGCTCGGCAGCCAGGCCCAGTACGCCAAGCCATTCGCGTTTGCGGGTGGGGAAATCCTGGCTGAGTCGCTGCGCCAGTACCTCAGATGCATCGACGCCGTGACGAGGTGCTGCCCAACGCGCCAGGCTGCGAATCGCGGGCGAAGGATCGAGCAAAGCCAATCGCAGCAGGTGAACTGGATCGTCAGACAGCGGAAGGAGGGCGCGCAGTATGCTGACTCGTACCTTGGCACCCGGCCGCGCCAGTGCCTCAAGCAGCAAAGGCGAAGCCTGCGCTGGCGGCAGTTCCTGACAGACCGACACCGCAGCCAACCTTACGGTCAGCTCCCGATGAGCCAGGGCGCTACGCAGGAGTCTCTCCGGGTCGAAATCCGTTTCCAGCAGCAAACTGAACAGGTAGCGCGCGGCTTTGCCTTGCCGCGTGAGAAAGTTTGCGAAGACCTCATCGCGGATTTCCGGTGATTGAAGAATAGTACGTGCGGCGGTGTAGGTGGGGGCATGGTCAACCCGCTGCCGCGCCGCCAGCGCCATGATCGACTCCAGCGCATACAGCAACGCGGGCGCCTGAGCGGGATTCAGGTAGTTGTTCAGCCCGGACAACGCCAGATCGCGAATCTGTGGCACCCAATCGTTGAGCCGTTCTATCAGGGCTACAAGTGCCTGCGGCGAGCAATCGCAACTGAGCTCTCTCACCGCGACTTCCCGGACGAACCCGTTGTAGTGGGTGCTGAGTTCTATCCACGTACCGCTGCCGTTGGCATTCGCGAGCAGTTCCAGCGCTTCGTTGCGCCGGTGCTCCGCCCATGTGGGCTCGGTCACGGGTTTGTTTCTCAGCCGGTCCAGCCAGTCCTTTGGAGATGTCACGCGATGATCCTTTCTGTAGTTGTCCGGGTGCAGGGTGGCCACTTTACTAATTCTGCGGTCGCAGGCGTAGAGCCCTCTTGAATTCAACGCGTTATCCGACACAATCGCGTCCTGGTCCGGCTGGAGGGCGAGTTAACGGTGAATAACGAACAGCAAGACCTGGTGATCGATCTCGCTTTGAAAAGAGTGTCGCGGGAGACATTCCTCGAGTTGTTTTTTTCGGGAGGCGATATTCCTGAAAACTACGTATGCCAGGAGTTGGAGACGGCACTGGCAGACAAGGATGCTGATAGCGTGGAGTGTGCGCTGACGTTTGGTTATCTGTTTTCGTTGCCAGCAGACTGTTCAAATGTATTGAGTCGCCTGTTGGGTGAGCGCTGGCACACGCGGCATGAAGATATCGCCAGTGCCTTGCAGATTCTCAAATGTCCGGCGTCGGTCGATAGTCTGTTCGAGGCCGCATTGGCGGAGTATTCCTATATCGGCTCCGAATACGCTTTGGGGGTCAAATGCATCCATGCGTTGTGTGATATCGGAACTGACAACGCCAGGGAAAAGCTGCGGATTCTGGCGCAGGGGGAAAATCCTGTTCTGGCCGAGCGGGCCGGCCGGCTCCTGGCAACTATCGGCAGTTGAGGAGAAGCGCGGATCGATCAAAGTGATTTGGTCGCAGACATTTGAATTCCCCGGCGTATCCCCCCAGAATCGCGCCCCGATCCGGTCACCAGTGCCGGGCGTTCAGAGTGAAAGGGGTTGCGGTTGAACGAACAGACATTGTCCATGCGCCTGGAGCGGGTGGCGGCGCACGTGCCTGCTGGTGCGCGGTTGGCCGATATCGGCTCGGATCACGGCTACCTGCCTGTGGCCCTGATGCGCCGTGGCGCGATCGCGGCGGCGGTGGCGGGCGAGATGGCCGAGACGCCGTTCCGTTCGGCGCAACGCACCGTGCGCGACAACGATCTTGAGCAGCAGATCACCGTGCGCCTGGCCAATGGCTTGATGGCCGTCGAACCGGAAGACGGGATCACGGCAATTACCGTGTGTGGCATGGGCGGTGAAACCATCCGCGACATCCTCGAAGCCGGCAAGGCGCGCCTGAGCGGTCGCGAACGCCTGATCCTGCAACCCAACGGCGGCGAGCAACCGCTGCGCCAATGGTTGATGGACAACGACTACCGAATCCTCTGCGAAGACGTCCTGCGCGAGAACCGCTTCGACTACGAAATCATCGTGGCCGAGCGGGGCGGGCCGGTTTCCTATACCCGCGAGGAACTGTACTTCGGGCCGCTGCAGTTGCAGGCGCGCAGTCCGGCGTTTGTCAGTAAGTGGCAGCACCGGCTGCGGCACAAGCAGCAGACGCTGGCTCACTTTGGACGGGCTCGGCATGCCGTTTGTGAACACAAGGTGCAGGAGCTGACGCAGCAGGTGCGGTGGATTACTGACGTGCTGGGGTGAAGCAGGCCCAACGCTGATATCATCCAACAACTTTCAAGCAGACCAAAAAACACCATGAACCGTCAGAAAAAACTGCAACAGCTCTTCAAGGAAAAATCCAGAAAGGCCAACGCCAAACTGGCACCCAAGAGCAACAAGCCGAAGTACATCAGCAAGGCTGATCGCCTGAAGCTCGAGGCGCAAGCGGCTCCAGAGTCGATTGAAACCCCTGAGGCCTGATCAGGCAGGCGCGCAGCGGTACAGGCCCCATCAGGTTTTTCCTCAGGTACTCGGCGGCTTCGCCAGCTCAATCCCCGCCGCCCCCAGCCGCTTGAGAATCTCGAACAACAAATCACTCTTGGTCGTCCCGACAATCCTCGGGCTCGCCACATACCCGGTCACCGTCAACGTAATCCCGTCCGGCGTCAGCTTGCTGAAGCGCACGAACGGCGCCGGTTTTTCGAGGATGGTTTCGTGTTCCTTGTAGGTGTCGAACAGCAGGTTCTGCACCTGTTCGGGGTCGATGTCCAGCGGGAACATCAGCTCCAGCGTCGCCACACCCTGGGCGCTGCCGCCGAGGGTGACGTTGCGCAGGTTCTGCGAGATCAGTTGCGAGTTGGGCACGATCACGATCGAGCGGTCGCTGAGCTGGATTTCGGTGGCGCGCACGTTGATCCGGCGGATGTCGCCCTCGACGCCGCTGATGCTGATCAGGTCGCCGACCTTGACCGGGCGTTCGGTGAGCAGGATCAGCCCGGAGACGAAGTTCTTCACGATCTCCTGCAAGCCGAAGCCGATACCCACCGACAGGGCGCTGACGATCCACGCCAGGTTGGTCCATTGCACGCCCAGCGATGACAGGGTCAGCAGGATCACTACCGCATAACCGATGTTGGAAAACAGCGTGCTGAGCGAGGCGCACATGCCCGGGTCCATGTCGGTCTTGGGCAGGAACTCGTTGTCGAGCCAGCGGCGCAGGGCGCGGATCAGGTAGATGCCGATCAGCAGCGCGAGCATCGCGTTGAGCAAATGGCCGGGGACGATGTTCAGCTTGCGCAGGCCGGCGCCGCCGAGGATCGTGCCGATGTTGGTCGCCAGTTGGCCGAGTGTGGTGCCGATCCCGCCGACGAACAGGGTGATGACCGCCAGCAGCAACAGCGCGGCTCGACCGAAACCGGCCAGCAGGGTTGATGCCTGTTCGAGACGCCGGTCGCCGACACCCAGCAGCTGTTTCAGCGCCTTGCCGCTGGAATGGCGGGGTGAGAAGAAATACTCGCAGCTGTCCTTGAGCAACTGCATCAGCAGGTAAAACCCGGAAAACACGATAAACGCCCACACCAGTTCATAGGTGATGAACCGCGCAAGCGATACGTAACCCGTGAGCAGGGCGCCGAACGACAGCACCATCGCCAGGGTGGCAACGGTGTAAACCACCCCGGCGAAGGTGTTGCCCGCCACTTGGCTGTCTCCGGCTGCGGCCAGTGTTTTGCGCACCCTGCCGACGCGCATCAGCAGCGTGGTGACGATACCGAGCACCGCCAGCGCAATGATGCCCCGGCCTGCGAGCACGATCTGACTGCTCATGCCGGCGGCATTGCTGACTTGCACCGCCGTCACCAGCACCAGCAGCGTCGCGGCGAGAATCCGCGCGTAGGGACGCAGCGCGAGCGCCACCGGGTCAGCCACCGCCGGCAGTCGCCAGGACGGGTGCTCGGTCGAGAGCAACGCGCGGCTGAGCCCTGTGATCAGCACGCAGGCATAAACCACTTTCCCGAACTCATCGGAAAATGTCGCCAGCATCGGCGGCAACGGCACGTGACGGGTGCAGGCGTAATAGAGCAGTTGCAGGGCAATGGCGGTGGTCGCGAGAGTCGCCAGCGCCGAGGCGAACGCCAGGGAACTGCGGCGCAGTCGACCCTCCGGCATGCGGTGAATGCACACCCACGCCAGCCAACGGTCGGCCAGCCGCCGGCCCAGCGTCCAGACGACAAAGGCCAGTACCACCAGCAGGGCGGTGTAAAAGCGCTGACCTGGTTGCCAGGCTTCGGCGCCGGTCTGTTGCACCTGATCGACGAAAAGCCTCAGACGCTGGCGATCATCCGCCGACGGATTGACAAGGGGAACCCAGAAGCCGGGATTCAGAATGCTGTGGGTGCTGAGCGTCAGTTCGCTTTCGAGCAAGGTGCGGCGGATCCCGGCGATCTGGGTGATCAGCTCCGTGGCGTTTTGCTTGAGGGTGGCGAGGTTCTTCAGCGCCGTATCGACTTTGGTTTTCTGCTCGATCAACGTCGCCCGTTGCGCGGCGATATCGGCTTGTTCGGCAGCGACCGCTTCGGCCGGCGCGGCACCGAGCACGCCCAGTTGCACGGTCAGTTGCGCCTGCTGCGGCAACAGCGATGCCGACAGCCGATCGATGTCCAGAATGAACGTCTGCACCCGGTCCTGCGGACCTTCGAGCTGGTTGTAATTGTTGGCGGACGAGATCTGCTGCTTGAGGCCGTCGAGGCGCAGTTGCAAGGCTTGCAGATCGCTTTGCGTGACGCCGGGGAGCGGGGCGCCGACATCGGGCGTGCCGGGCAGGTCGGCGGCCGACACCATCGAGACACCCGGACAGAGCAGCGTCAGGGTGATGAACATCAATGACTTCAATGCATTACGCATGGGACTGGGCGATTCCGGTTGATCACACAAACATTGAGGTTAGGTGATGGGGCCGGAGGGCGCGGAAAAGTTTCGGTGACCCGGGCGACGGGCCACCGTTCGCGGCGTTGCGGTTATTCAGATCGACCGCTGATTGACCCGCTGCATCAATTCCTCCGCCGATTCCTTGCGCTCGGAATAGCGATCCACCAGGTCCGGGCGATCACGCAGCAACAGCGTGAACTTCACCAACTCTTCCATCACGTCCACCACCCGGTCGTACAGCGCCGAGGGTTTCATGCGGTTGCCTTCGTCGAATTCCAGATAAGCCTTGGGCACCGATGACTGATTGGGGATGGTGAACATGCGCATCCAGCGGCCCAGTACGCGCAGTTGATTGACCACGTTGAACGACTGCGAACCGCCGCAGACCTGCATTACCGCGAGGGTCTTGCCCTGGGTCGGACGCACCGCGCCGAGGGCCAGCGGCACCCAGTCGATCTGCGCCTTGAACACCGCCGACATCGCACCGTGACGCTCCGGCGAACACCAGACCTGACCTTCGGACCATTGCATCAGATCGAGCAGTTCCTGGACTTTCGGGTGATCGCCCGGCGCATCGTCCGGCAGCGGCAGGCCCGAGGGATTGAAGATCCGCGTCTCGGCACCGAAGTGCTCCAGCAACCGTGCGGCTTCTTCCACCAGCAAACGGCTGAAGGAGCGCGGGCGGGTCGAGCCGTAAAGCAGCAGGATGCGCGGCTTGTGCGCGCCTTCGTCACGCGTGGTTGTTTGAACCAGTGAAGGATCGAGGTTGGGCAAATCGGTCATGTCGGCTCCGGTTACAGCGTGCTGATGCGGTCGAGCTCGCGCTTGAGGGCATCACGGTCAAGTTGGGCGAAGGGCAGGGCGAGGAAGGCCCGGCAGCGGGTTTCGATGCGGGCGAGGGTGGCGCGGAAGGCAGCATCGATGGTCCGTTCATCGCCGACTACATCCGACGGATCCTCCAGCCCCCAATGGGCTTTCAGGGCCGGGCCGAAGTACACCGGGCAGGCTTCACCGGCGGCCTTGTCGCAGACGGTGATGACGATATCCGGCGGGTTGTCCTCGAAGGCCTCGTTGCCCTTGCTGCTCAACCCGGCGATGGAAATGCCGGCCGCCTGCAACGTGGTCAGGCTGCGCGGCAGCACCTGGCCCTTGGGGAAGCTGCCGGCGCTGACTGCTTCGAAACCGGCCGGCGCCAGATGGTTGAACATCGCCTCCGACAGGATGCTGCGGCAGCTGTTGGCGGTGCACATGAACAGAACTCGCATTTTCGATCCTCAGCAGCAGGCAGACGTATTGAGCGGGCGATCGCCCATAGCCGCCAGCCGTGCGCTGTTTTCTTCCAGCCAGGCGGTGTTGGCAGCGAGCGTGGTTTCAAGCAGCGTGCGAATCCATGCCGGCAAATCAGGGTTGAGCCGGTAATAAACCCACTGGCCCTGACGGCGATCCAGCAATAGACCGCAGGTGCGCAATTGCGCGAGATGGCGGGAGATTTTCGGCTGACTGTCGTCCAGCGCGCAGACCAGTTCGCAGACACACAACTCACCCTCACGGGTGATCAGCAGCGTGGCCCGGGCGCGGGTTTCGTCGGCGAGGCATTTGAAAACGGAAGCGGGGGTGAGCATGACGAGGTCTTCAGTACATATGGTTGTCCGAATATACGGATAACCATATGTATCGGGCAAGCCTGGAGTTTGATGACGGTGGCAGCTCTCGACCCAAGTTTTGTTTAGCGCAGGCGCTTCAACGCTTGCTGAACGCCAACCGCGCAGCAAACAACACGAAAATCATCCCGGTGGTGCGATCCATCCAGCGAATCACCTTCTCGCGCCGCAGGAACCCGGACAGCGGCTGCGTCGCGCCAATCAACACCAGCGACCAGATCAGCCCGAGCACCACATGAATGCTCACCAGCCCGAATGTCCACGGCACCAGCGGCTGACCTTGCGGAATGAACTGCGGCAGAAACGACACGTAGAAAATCCCGATCTTCGGATTCAGCACATTCCCCAGCATGCCCTTGAAAAACCAGTTCGCCCCCGGTTTGCCATCGGCCTCGGCCGGTGCCAGCGAACGGCGAGGGCGCAGCAGCATGTTCAACCCCAGCCACGCCAGATACGCCGCGCCGCAATACTTCAACAGGTTGTAGGCCAGCTCCGACACCGCAATCAACGCCCCCAACCCAAACGCCACCGCCGCGCCCCACAACAGACAACCGGCATTGATCCCCAACGCTGCACGCAAGGCCTGCTGCTTGCCTTCGACGGTCGCGGTGCGCAGCACCAGCGCGGTGTCGAGACCGGGCGTCAGGGTCAACAGCGTGGCGGCGAGGGTGAAGGCGAGGAGGTTGTCGGCGATGGACATGGCGCGTGGGTTCCCTGTTCTGGATCCGGGAACGGTAGCGATTTCAGGCGGGGGGATCCAGCAGGGAAATCAGGCGCGGTTCGATGCGGTCGGGTTGTATCTCGAGGATCGCCAGCGTCACCGGCAATTTGAAACGCCGAGGGCCGGCGCTGCCGGGGTTGACGTAGAGACGGTCACCGCGCCAATCGATGCGGGGTTTGTGGGAGTGGCCGGTGACGACGAGCTTGATACCCGGATCGAGATCGGCGGGGACATCGGCGATGTCGTGGACGAGGAGGGTTGGCCAACCGTTGAGGGTGAAGGTCAGGAGGTCGGGGAGGTTTTCGGCCCATGGGCTGTTGAGGTCGTTGTTGCCGCGCACGGCGTGGACCGGGGCGATTTTGGCCAGTTGGTTGAGGATGTCCGCGTTGCCGATGTCGCCGGCGTGGATGATCTGGTCACAGCCCTGGAGCGCGGCGAGGGCTTCGGGGCGGAGGAGGTTGTGGGTGTCGGAGATTAGGGCGGTTTTCATGGGGGGGCTCTCCGTTGGTGGTTTGGGTGGGAGTGGCTGGTTTCGGCCAAAAGCATTCGGTGGACAGACTAAGGGCAAATAGATTGTGTCCTGCTACCCTCTTTATCGAAGTCGGGCTTGCCGTCATCCCTATCGCGTTATCCCTCGATAGATCTCGCGCTTACCACGACATGGCATGTCAACTAACGAGAGAGTGTCAGGATAGCGCCATGAAAGTTCGATGCCCTAGCTGTGGTTATATCGCAGACAAGCTTCCGCCAAGCCTAAGGTGTGCTAAATGCGACGATTTTTCCCACGACTGGCTGATTTATGATTGGGAAAGATTTGCTTCAATGAAGCGTCGACATGTTAGATACAACTTATTAATTATTGGCGTGACTCTAATTAATTTACTTGTGGCGATTACCTTAAAATCAACAGATGCGTTTCAATGGTTGTTCACCTTGTTGCTTATCCCAGCCATTATCAGTTTGTTTTATTGTCGAAAACAGCTTGATAGTGAATCGGAGTATGAGGGGCATAGAGGCAGAGCTTTACTTTTCTGGCTTTTCGGTTTTTGGGGTGTCTAAAGCGGCTAACAAATCGCATATGGGGGGGAAGGGGACTGATTTATTTCTCAGAAAATAAACAGAAAATAAATCATTCCCCTTTTTCTTTGGGAGAAGTGGACGCGGCCTGAGCTGAAGAGAATATTGCGTGAGGTCGACGACGGCGCAAGCGGGCTTTCGAGGTAGGTCCGACTTGAGCCTCGAAAGACCGCTTCTGGCCGAAAGCGATTACTCATAAGCAACTACAGTTAGGCCAAAGTAATCTTTCAGAAGGCCCATACAAACTGAAACCCCTCCAATCATTCAACGCCGTCCGACCTCAAGTCCTTTAAAAGCGTGTGGCGATTCCAAGGCCCGCAGTACTGAGGCAGATGTGCGACAAGGCGGTAGCCGCACCGCCTGTACCAATGCGCCACGCTGTCATCGAGAGTTTCAATAAGTGCGTCACAGCAGCCATGCTCCAGAGCAAGTGCCTCAAGTCTGTGCAAGAGTTCGGTTCCGATACCTTGGCCACGCCATGAAGCATCTACCCATAGGTAATTGATAAAAAGACGGCGAAATTCAGTCCGGCCGGTGACGCCGCCGACCAAGTCATCCTCTTCCATCAGCGTGCAGGCTATAGGATCCGCACTGCCGCCACGTCCGCGCGACAGATTCTGCCCATGTTGTATGACGCCGTCAGAAACGGCCCGCAGATCCTTCTCGTGAATGTTGCCGGTTGTACGCCATTGCCTCCCCATATCATTTCCTTATGGCCAATTGTTACTGAGTGGCATGCAAATCAAGTGCCGGTTTTTGCGTATTTGATCGACTGCCATAGGCGCTTTCCGAAGTACACAAATGGCAATCTCCGGCCGATTGCACAGGGTGGCGTTGGATTATATCCAGACGTCGTTCAAGGCCGTTCTTTCGCCATCTTCATGCCCTGTGTTCAAAATACCTCGAGGCTCGATCATCATCAGTTTTGCTTCACCTTTTGCAGCCGTCCGATGTTCAACGCCACGGGGTACCACATACAGTTCACCCGGATTTACATAGACGCAGCCTGCCGGCAGGTCGATGCGCAAAGTGCCTTCCAGGACAAGAAATGCTTCGTCGGTCTCAGGATGTGAGTGCCAGATGAATTCGCCTTCGATTCGCACAACCTTGAACTGGTAGTCATTCATCTCTGCAACAACCCTTGGGCTCCATTGCTGTTCGATGAGTGAAGCCTTACGTGTAAGGTTTACAGGAACTGACGATGGTTGATGACGGAGCTCTGACATGACGGATCCTCTGTGGTTGAAGTCGCCAGCCTATAGCGCATGGAACGGGGCGCTCTTGTACGATCCTGCAAGTCAGCGCGCGGCCCGCAATCGTTCCAGCCAGCGCATGGGCGGTATTCCGTAGCAGCGGGTGAAGTGTCGCGTCATATGACTTTGATCGTGGAAACCCGCGACGAGGGCTGCATCCACCAAGGTGAATCCTTCAAGCACCAATGCGCGGAACCGATCCAGGCGGCGCAGGGTGACAAATCGGTAAGGGCTCGTACCGTAGAGCGTTCTGAAGTCGCGTGACAGGCTCCAGCGTTCGCGCCCACTGGCATGCTCCAGCATCTCCAGCGTAATGCATGAATGCAGATGTTCGAGGATGAACGCTCTGGCGCGCTATGCCGGATGGTTCGTGAAGCCCACGATCTTCACTGATGCCACCAACCGGATGCGCATCGCGCGTGAGGAAATTTTCGGCCCCGTGCTGACGATCATCCCCTACGAGGATGATGCCGATGCGATCAGCATTGCCAACGATACGGACTATGGGCTGAGCGCCCTGGTGCTGGGAAAAAGCTCCGAACGTTGTATGAACGTCGCCCGTCAGATCGATTCGGGACGCGTGCTCATCAACACCCTGGCCCACGAACCGCGTGCCCCCTTCGGTGGATTCAAGCATTCAGGCCTTGGGCGCGAAATGGGCAGGTGGGGGATGAGCGCGTATTTGGAGCCAAAGACGTTGATCAGCTATGACCCATTGAAATAACTGGGTCAGGTTCCTGTCTGGGAGCACTGGATGGGGAATGGCAGTTAGCGTCCGCTTCTGGCCGAAAGCTGCCATTCATCGTGGCAGCTTCGGCCAACGCTCATTCACTCTATCGTTGCGGTTTATCCGCCCGTAGAGGACAAGCGTTTAGCTCTTCACCTCAACATGATCCAACGCCTGATTCACCGCCAACTCGCTCAACATCACCAACTGCGCAATCCCGATCGCAGTCTTGCGATGGGCAGGCTCTAGCGTCGCAGCAAAGTTGTTAAGCATTTCGCTCGCGGAACCCAGTGATTCGCTGGCGTTGGCCAGCAGGGATTCGGTGTCGTAGGCCGGGTTGGCCAGGTACATGGGGTCGTGTTTGTGGTGGCTGCCCATGACTCGTTGCTGCGGAGTCAGGTAGTGGTCGAGGGCGCGTTCGGCGGCTTCGTTCAGGGTTCGGGAGTCGGGGAATTTGTAGGGGGAAACCGGATCGGTTTCTGGTGGGTTGGGTGTTGGTTTGAACATGGATGAATCCTCTAGCGCGATTACCAAAAGGAACCATCACCCTTCGCTACCAAACGTTGGGTGGCGGCCATACGCGGGTTGGTAGACCGGTCGCACTAGAACCCGGCGCCCACGAATGAGCCCCACGCATGACCACCATGAAATCCGAGCCCAGAGAAAGGGCTGCACACGGTGACGCCATGAGTCTAGAACGAAGCGGGCTACCAAACCCCATCACTGTTTTTCAGTGACCCGGAAACGATAAAACCCGTGTCCCAGACGCACAAGCCGGCGGATTCTGGCGTAGTCGTAGGTAATGACGCAAGGCGTTGTAGCCTTGAGGAAGTAACGCTGAGTGTCTTTAAACAGCGAAGGCCGAAACTCTTAAACAATCTCCGATGGTTCCTTCAATAACCGGTGTATTGGATCTTTCCCCGGCGCTCTGCTGCCCTTGACTGGCTCTATCCCCAAGCCGCCGGCCAAGCGTTCACGCAGGATTCCGGATCCGGCTGGCATCTCTGGAGGGCGGGCACCCGAACTGGCGACTGTATTCCCGGCTGAATTGCGACGGGCTTTCGTAGCCCACTCGATAACAGGCGCTCGCCACATCCAGCCCTTCGCCGAGCAACAGGCGGCGGGCTTCCTGCAGGCGCAGTTGTTTCTGATACTGCAGCGGACTCATGGCTGTCACTGCCTTAAATCGATGATGCAATGTGGAGTTGCCCAAGTTGGCGACCCGGGCGAGTTCTTCGATGCGCAAGGGTTGGGTGTAGTGGTTGTTCAACCAGTCGATTGCCCGTGTTACTCGCCGTGTTTGCGAGTCGCCGAGGGCAAGCTCATACAGACGACGGCCGTGCACACCCCGCAGGAGGCGGTAATACAACTCGCGAAGGGCGAGCGGTGCCAGCATGCCGATGTCTTTCGGTGTTTCCAGCAGCCGGACCAGCCGCAGCATTGTTTCCAGCAGGGGTACATCGACTTTCTCAAGAAAAAGGCCAAGCTCCGGCTCGTCCGGGACGCCCGCCGGCGGAGCATCGGCGATGACCTGAGCGATTTCCGTGGCCTCGAAATCAAACCGGATACACAGGTAAGGCGCCTCCGGGCTGGCCATCAGCACGCGCCCCGACACCGGAAGGGTGACCGAAACCACCAGGTAGCTGAGGGGGTCGTACAGGTAGTGGTCGTCACCCAGGCCGATTTCCTTTTGTCCTTGCACGATCAGGCAAAGTGCCGGTTTGTGCACGGTATGGATCAGCTCCGAAGGTGAATCGAAACGGATGACATGCAGGGGAGCTATGGCGGTCTCATAGATCCCGGGTGTGGTAAAGCGTTGCGTCAGCAGGCGAACCAGTTCGTCACGGTAGACGGCTGTGTTTTGAAGGATGAAAGCATCGCTCTGTTCCATTTCAAGGCTCTCACAAGTGTTTATGAGCGTCTGCCTGAAGCTTTTCAGGCAGACGATATTCACCCGACATCATCAAAGTACTCATTGCCGATAGAGGATCATTCCGGCGTGATACAGCACGTCGTCATGAAAGTGGCCATCAGCGGTGAAGCCGGTGTCGTCCCAGTACTGGATGTAATCACCGACCAGTTCGTAGCGGCCCTGATAGGCGCTCTTGTTTTTACCACGGGCCTCGTCGTAACGACCAGTCGTCAGAAGCTCATGACGGATGAATCCATCCGCGGTGACCCACATGCCTGCGTAACGATGGTCCTGAGTGGTTTTTTTGGCATCTTTCATCACTTTTCCCCTCGGATGTTCAGACTGAGCCGATACGGCCCAAAGCCGTGCGATCAGAGCCGTTTTCGGCAACGCGAAAACCCGGAGTGCGATCACTGCCACCTTCAGTTACGCGCATGCCGGGCGTGCGGTCCGAACCGTCTGCGGCAACGCGGAACCCGGGAGTGCGATCACTGCCACCTTCAGTTACGCGCATGCCTGGAGTTCGATCAGCACCGTCAGCGGCCAGGTACAGGCTGGTCGAGGAAAGGTTGATCGCGCAGGCCACCATCGCGCCGATCACCAGTGAAAGGGAAAGCCGTTTTGCATTTTTCATTGTTCAGTCCTCATTGACGTTGTTCATCTGAGCGGCCTGCCGTGGCCTGTGTGTGCATCCGTTGCGTGCTTTCAGATTACGTAGCCGAGCGCAGCGGTGTTAGGACGAAACTGCCGCAGATTTGCCTGATCCTCTCGGGCTGGTCGGGCATGTCGTGCGGCGCGTTTGTGCTACGGCTCAGCCGGCCGTGACAGTCATGCCGCCGTCGGCCATGACCACCGAACCGACCATGAAGCTGGCCCGATCCGAGGCGATGAACGCGACCACTTCGGCGATTTCTTCCGGTTGGGCGGCGCGGCCGATCGGCGCCGCTTCGCCATGTTGGGCGAGAAAGGCAGGGCCATCGTCGACCACATTGTTGAGGATATTGGTCACCACATCGCCGACACCGACAGCATTGACGCGGATGCCGTGGCCAATGACCTCAAGCGCCAGGGTGCGCGTCAGTTGGGCCAGCGCGCCTTTGGAGGCGGTGTAGGCGGCAATGGTGGGGAAGGCGAAATAGGAAGCGTAGGACGCGATGTTGACGATCGATCCGGACTTGTTGGGCATCATCGCTTTGACCGCCTCCCTGCTATGCAAAAAGGCCGCCGTGGCGTTGACCGCCTGAATGCGTTCCCAGTCTTCGCGGGTCATGTCGATCACCAGTTTGTTGATGATGATGCCGGCGTTGTTGACCAGAATGTCCAGCCGTCCGAATTGCTCGACGGCCAGGGCGACTGCGCGTTCGGCTGCCCCGTCCTGAGTGATGTCGGCCACCAGGGGGACCAGGCCGGGGCGGGCCAGTGCTTCCACCTCAGGGTTTATATCTTCAGCAATGACCTGGGCGCCGCGGGCATGCAGCAGCAGTGCGATGGCCTTGCCGATGCCACTGGCCGCGCCAGTGACCAGCGCGACTTTACCGGCCACTTCGTTTGGGGTGCTGTTCTTGAAGTCGGTCATGATGTTCTCCAGCGTTTTTGATCGAGTAGGGATAAGCCGTGTTGGCGCCGGCGAGGCGCTTTCATCGGCGACGGGCCTACTGTCTCGCAGCGAGGCAAAGTCGGCTTTCGTGAGATTGCCCACGCTGTCGGGGTTTTGCGCTGAATGTCAGTGAGGGAGGTTCGGTGCTCGATTCAACCCACGGGAAAAGCCCGATATCATCGAGCCGGTCACCGTGACACGGCGTGCGGGCAAGCATCGGAGACCTGTCTGGCTTCGCACAGCCGAATCTGAAAAGGACGAGTTCATGGCAAATACCGGGCGTACCTCCCAGGACGCGTTGTCGACAACCTCTCGAGACTTGCGCATCAACGGCGAGTCGATGGGTGAGTTCCTGCCAGGTGAACCCCAGGCGTTACCCTCGCGCCCGGAAATCACGGACGTGGTGATTCAGCTGTTTACCCATCGCAGCGTTACTGAGCCGATTCTCGTGCCTGCAGTGGTGGAACCGCTGCTCGTTCTGGTTCTGGCCGGGGCGGCGACGGTAGAGGAGCGCGCATTGGGTGGCGAGTGGGAAGCTGCCGAGGTCAGTGCCGGAGATTTTTTCCTCACCAGTTCCGTTGAGCCCTATGAAATGCGCTGGCAGACGCACGGAGGCGATACCTTCGAAGTCATGCATCTTTATTTGGGGCTGCCCTTGATCGAGCAAGCGTCTCGAGAGCTGTCGGGCCAGCACGCCGGGCCTGTGCGTTTGCGCGATGTTTCAGGGGCACGGGACGGGCGCGTCGCGTTTGTCATGGAGCAGTTGCGCACGGAACTGCTCCTGGAACGCTCGCCCAGCGCGCTTTTCGCCCGCTCTCTGGCGCAGGCGCTGGCCGTGCATCTGGTGCGCAGCTATCTTGCTGAAAGCCAGCCCGGGCGTCGGGTCAACGCCTTGCAAGCCTACAAGCTGCGCAAAGTCACCGACGCCATGAGCGCGCATCTGAGCGCTGAATTCAGCCTGGCCAAACTGGCCAGCCTTGCCGAGCTGAGCGACTACCACTTCAGTCGCCTGTTCAAGCGGGCGACGGGACTGTCGCCATCGCAGTACTTCATCCGCTTGCGCATGGTTCGTGCACGGCACCTGCTACTGGAAACCCGTCTTAGCGTCATCGACGTCGGGCTGGAGGTCGGCTACTCGAGCCCCAGTCACTTCTCGCAGGTCTTTCGGCGTGAAGTGGGCGTAACGCCCAGCGAGTTCCGTGGGGCGTGAGCGGCGCTTCATCACAAATTTGCAAGCGATGCACACAGACACGAATAGGCAAAAGTTGCGCAGGTTTCGGCACGCGTCGAACAGGTCTGCGCCCTTAATCTTTTCGACGTACCCCGCAGCAACGACCGCTTCTTCAGCGGTCGGTGCTGAACTTCAATGCAGACAGCAGGAGCTACGGATATGTCGAACATTCAAAACAAAGTCGTCCTGATTACCGGTGCAAGCAGCGGTATTGGCGAAGCGGCCGCCAGGTTGATCGCCGCCAAAGGTGCGCATGTGGTCCTCGGTGCCCGCCGTACCGAGCGTCTGGACAAACTGGTCAGCGAGATCCAGGCCGAAGGTGGTTCAGCAAGTGCCTGCGCACTGGACGTTACGGATCTGCAATCGATGCACGCCTTCGTGGCGTTCGCCAAGACGCAACATGGCAAGGTCGATGTGATCATCAACAACGCGGGCGTGATGCCGTTGTCTCCGCTGGCCTCGTTGAAGGTCAACGAATGGAACCAGATGCTCGATGTCAACGTTCGCGGCGTACTGCACGGTATTGCCGCCGTCCTGCCGGACATGCAGGCGCAGGGGTTCGGTCAGGTCATCAATATCTCGTCGATCGGTGGCCTCGCGGTTTCTCCGACCGCCGCAGTGTACTGCGCGACCAAATTCGCGGTCAGGGCTATCTCGGATGGCCTGCGCCAGGAAACGGACAAGATCCGCGTCACCGTGGTGTGCCCGGGTGTGGTCGAGTCCGAACTGGCCGATACGATTTCCGATGATGTGGCCCGCGAGGAAATGAAAGCCTTCCGCCGAGTGGCGCTCAATGCAGACGCCATTGCGCGAGCGCTCGCCTATGCCATCGAACAGCCCGACGATGTCGATGTGAGTGAGATCGTGGTTCGTCCGACCGCCAGTCCGCACTGAGCCGTTCTGCGTGCAGGCAAGACCTAGTCCCCACGCCCATGGCGGTCGATACAGAGGTGCCTTAGCCATCGGCGGCTGCTTCAGTAGAAAAGTCGACAACGCTATCCGCTATTTTCTGCGCGATCGCCAACCGTAACGACGCAAGCGTCACGCTTGGATATTCAGATGTGCTTAACCAAAGAGGGGTGTTTGTTTCGGTACGATTGAATGAGAAAGGAAAAAGGGACGAATTATGAGTATTGAGCTGTGCCTGGAGGCCGATAGTGCACCCACAATTTCCGCCCTGAAAAGCGTCCTGGAGAATGTTGGTGCCCGGGAAATAGAGGATTTCGGCGCTTGAGCGTCACTTTTCAGCATACTGAATATCTTTCCCCAGACAGCAATCACTGGATTGCCAATATTCAGGAAGTATTTATGCCTGTTTTTGAAATTTTGCCACGGGAAGCCATCGGCCCCGCACGCCTTGGCGCTTCACGCGAAGCAGCAAGGGAAGCCATGTCTGTGAATGGATTTCCGCTTAAGCACACCCATGGCCGCCTTGACTATTTCTGCGGATCTTCCATTCAGCTGGAGTACGACGCGGGCGGTGAAGTCCAGTTCATAGGCGTGTCCGGAAGCTCTCGGTTCAACGTTATGTACAGAGGTGTTGATGTTTTTGCGGTATCTTCGACTGAATTGTTTCCACTGATTGCTGCCTCGGACGACTCCGGACCCCATGAGTTCGATCATTATGAGTATCTCTTCCCGAGTCAAATCCTCACTCTTTGGGATGCCGACGAACAATACGACCGTCAGGGAGGAGAGGAGCGAGAGGTGTGGGGCCAGGTTGGTATCGGCAATGATACTTATATGGCAGCCATTTCCGGTTATGAGAACCAGGCGTGACTGGCGAAGCCTCATTCGCGTTGAAGAAAACAAAATGCACGGGGACTGAAAATAAATCAGTCCCGCTTTCTCACATGAGCGGATTGGTTTTTAGTTAGAGAGCGTCCCCGGTGAAGCTGACGGAGCGCTGCTGGCATGATTTTGGTTTTTTTCGAAGTCTCGTAGTGCTGAACTGATCTGCTCTTTTTCTTGTTGTTTTGGTTTGCAACTGATGGGTTCGAATCTGTAACCAAGCTCTTTGTCAGGGATAGCAATTGCTGCCCTGTCATCAGCCATTGCAGCTATTCCAGCACCTTTAGTCTCAGGAAGACCGCAATATGTTGTAGGTAGCTGGAATGACGCAAATGCAATGGACTTTCTTAAGCGTGGTTCATAAAAGTTCTTTCCAACAATTTTTTGTGTGATGGTTAGAAGCATGATTGCAAATAGAGCAACAGCTGCTATTGTCGTGAAGTGGAGGAGGGACGGTGCGGATTTTTTGTTTTTTGGTTTGTTTTTGTTTGAGAAATCACGAATCAGCGTTATGGCAAGTAAGATGACCATGACGGGTATACTCGCATATCCAATGAATAGTGATAGCCCTAACAGCCAAATGGCTGGTGTCATTATGAGTGTAAGGAGTAACTGGGCACCGGGCAGGTCTTGCGGGGATAACCCTGTGAGTTCGGCGATACCGGCGTCCGAGTATATTTTTGAAAGTGTGGCGATGGCAACAGCAGCAGGGGCAACGAATATTTTTAATTTTTCCCAGTGTTTGGCCAAGAGTGCGGGTATTTTCCAGTAACAGCAGAGGAAAATTAATGCAGATGTGCAAGTGACGATCAATAGGTAAAAATATGTCATTTGCTCGAACTTAATGCCTGCAAGCGCCATAAATCCCGCGATATAAAAGGCGGCGGTGCACGCTATGAAAACGGTGGTCGAGTACTCAACAGTTGTCCATTTTTTAATTCTTTTTATCTGTAGGCGATATAGCGCACGCTTGCGCGGCGAACTGCGGACGTTAGCTAGGCAGCCCAGCAAGGTCGGGATTATTCCAAATAGGGTAATAAATAATATCGAAGTCAACATTCGTGTTTTTACCTTTATTGCGTTCTATGACGTTATTGAATGTGTGGAGCAAATGCACCCGGTGTGACGTGCTCGCGTAAAGCGTGTCGTCATGAAGATGAATTTCTTTAGTTTTGATTCGTATTGGCCAACAGTGTTCTGATAGGAAAGGTAACTCGATAGACAAGTAGAAAGCGGGACTTATTTATTTTCTCCTTTTGGTCGCTTTTTGCTTGCGCCACAGCCGACTCAACGCGGAAACAACAACGTTACCGCAAAACGAATTCCCCACCTTTGCGGGCCGTCTTTCGGGCTGTCGAGCCAGTAGCGTGGCCCGGCTTGCAGCGTCTGGGTTGGCCGCCGATTTTCAGCAGTTGGTTGACCGTCAGCTTCACCGGCACGGACCATTCGCGGGACTGCGGGTTATAGGTGGATTGGGTGTAGACCCCGTACGTTGTGAGGGTTTGGGTGGTGTAGGACAAAGGGTGAGCGTAGGTAACAGTGAACAGCGCGCCATTTTTTTTCGAAGAATGGAGCGCCAGGTGTCGGCTTTTATAAAACTAGCTAAGCAAGTTAGCTATATGCTAGGGTCGCTCGCCGCAAACCGAATCCCTCGATCTCCGGAAAAGACCTGAGCATGTCATCACCTACATCTCCGCCCAATCCTGCCGAAGATCCACGCAGCCTTCAGATCGCCAGCGATGCCGTTGGCCAGCAGTTGCAACAGATCGCCATCCTGACCCGTGCAGCCGCCGGCCAGTTGGGTGTCGCACTGGGCATCAATCAGACCGACGTGGCGGCGCTGGAGCATCTGATCACCGACGGGCCGTTGCCGCCGACCGAACTTGCCTCGCGTCTGTCCGTGACCACGGCGGGCATCACCCAGGTTATCGACCGGCTGGAGCGCGCTGGGCACGTGATTCGCGAGCGACAGCTCAACGACAAGCGCCGGGTCCTGGTGTGCCCAGTGCCGGAGTCGGTGGCGCAGGCCTATCGGCATATCGCGCCGATGCTCAATGGGTTGAGCGCGGTGCTGGGTGCGCTCGACGACCGGGATCGTGCAGTTATCGAGACCTTTCTCAGGCAGGTGATCGAGGTCTACCGCACCACGTTGCCGGGCAGCACGACCGCCACTTCTGAAACGCAGGACGCAGAATGAAACCACAGAAAATACTCGTCACCGGTGCAAGCATCGCCGGCCCCGCGCTAGCGTATTGGCTGTCGCGTCAGGGCATGGACGTCACGGTGGTCGAGCGAGCGCCGGCGTTTCGCGATGGCGGGCAAACCATCGACGTGCGCGGTGCCGGGCGTGAAGTGGTTCGGCGCATGGGGCTGGAAGATCTGATTCGGGCGAACACGACGCACGAGCAGGGCATCGCGTTTGTTGATCGGAATAATCAAACCAAGGCGTTCATCGGGGTCAATGCGTTTGATGGTGACGGGCCGATCGCGGAACTGGAGATCCTGCGCGGTGAGCTCGCCAAGCTGTTGATCCAGCACAGCGAGGACCGGGTCACCTACCGGTTCGGCGACAGCATTGAAACCATCGAAGACGATAGCGAGCAGGTTCATGTGCGTTTCGAGCAGGGCGGGGAGGAGTTTTACGATCTGGTAATCGTGGCCGAGGGCATCGGTTCGAAGACGCGTAATAAGGTGTTTGGCGACGAGGTAAAGCGGCGTCCACTCGATCTCTACACGGCCTATTTCACCGTGCCTCGACAGCCGAGCGACGGCCATGTGATGCGATGGCACAACCTGCCGGGCGGCCGTAGCGTCTGTCTGCGTCCTGACAACCTGGACACCACGCGCGCGTTTTTGTCTTTTCAGCAGTCGCCAAGCGGATACGAAAAACTCGCGCAGGACGAACAGAAGTCCTTGCTCAAAAAACTGTTTGCCGACGCCGGTTGGGAGACGCCTCGCGTGCTCGCCGCGCTGGATGACACGACTGACCTTTATCTGGAAGCGGTGGGTCAGGTCAAAATGCCCCGTTGGTCCAAGGGGCGCATCGCGCTGCTCGGGGACGCGGCGTATTGTGCGTCGCCCATCAGCGGCATGGGCACCAGCCTTGGGCTGTGCGGCGCCTACGTGCTGGCCGGAGAACTCGGGCGCCACGCCGATCACCGCCAGGCGTTCGCCGCCTATGAAACGCTGATGCGTCCATTCGTGGCTCAGGCGCAGAGTGTGCCCAAGTTCGCCCCCAGACTCGCCTCGCCGCATTCGCGTCTGGGCATTGCACTCGGCCATGCCGCGCTGCGGATGGCTACTGCGCCGGGGCTCAAGAAGCTGTTCGGCAAAATCCTTTCGCCGAAAGCGGACGCCATCGACCTGCCTGACTACGACGACTCAGGGCGGGCATAAATCCTACAACTCAATCGCCCACGTCTGACTCACCAGCTCCTTGCCGAAGCTGTGAATCGGCTCTTCCTCGACCAATTCAAACCCCGCCCGCTGGTATAACCGGCGGGCATCCACCAGATTGCTGGTGGTCCACAGAATCATCTTTTTGTAGCCGACATCCCGGGCAAAACGCAGGCATTCTTCGACCAGCCGATTGCCGATTCCCAAGCCCCGCGCACTGGCATCCACGTAGAGCATGCGCAGTTTCGCGGTGGTTTCGTCGTGGCGGATCACGAACACCGAACCCACCACCTTGCCGTCCTTCTCCGCAATCCAGCAGCGCTCGCCGGTTGGGTCGAATTCGCGCAGGTATTTGGCGACGACCTCTGACACCAACGCTTCGAACTCTGAATTCCAGCCGTATTCACGGCTGTAGATCGCGGTCTGCTGATGCACCACCAGACCCATGTCACCGGGCTGCGGATCGCGCAGCAGGTAGGTCGTCGGCTGGCCACCCTCGAGTAGCGTCTGGATCTGCTTCATCGACGCGATCAGTTGCAGTTGCTGCGGTTCGGACAGGCGTTCGAGCAGGGTGATGACTTCTTGCCGCGAGGCTTGCTCCAGCGGCGCGAGGATCTCGCGGCCGAGGTCGGTGATGTGCAACTGACTGGCGCGGGCGTCGGTGGTGGAGGGGACTTTCTGGATCAGGCCTTTTTTGTCGAAACCGCTGATGAGGCGACTCATGTAGCCCGCGTCGAGGCCGAGCATCTGGCGCAGATCGGTGCTGGTCAGATCGCCCTGGGACGCGAGTTCGTAGAGGATGCGCAGCTCGGTCAGCGAGTAGTCGCTTTGCAGCAAGTGTTCCTGCAACACGCCGATCTGATGGGTGTAGAAACGGTTGAACTGCCGGACGATGTCGGCGCGGTCGGTGATCGTGGACATGGCGTGGTGCTCATATGTTTGCCTAAAGCAACTATATAGTTGCCTCGGGCAATCAAGTCAAATGAATGATTTCACGATCCCGAACGCAAAGTCAGCCGGATCGAACCGCTCAGTCGTGTCCATTTGAATGTTTCTGAGGTTCACCGTTTCCAGGTGTGTGGCGTAGAGCGATTCGGAAAAACAGGTGATCAACAGAGTGCGCCGGCGTGCGCCGCTGGCGTTCAGGCTGCCGGCGTGGATCAGATCGGCATCGAAGATCAGGATGTCGCCCGCATTGCCCGTCAGTTGCACAGATCGGGATTCGTCATTGAAGTCGAACGAGGGCTCGCCCGGTGAAGGGCGATGGCTGTCAGGAACAATGCGGGTTGCACCGTTTTCCAGGCCGTAGTCGTCGAGGTATACCAGCGCGTTGACGGTGTCGCCGGGGGGCGCCGACAAGTCGCGGTGCAACTGTTGGTGGCCGCCATTGGCGAGCGGTTCGCGACCCTCGACCTGAGAGAGGAAGAAGCGCTCGCCGATCAACTCGCCGACCACCGCCAGCAATTGTGGCAATCGGCACACGGCCTGAACGGTCGGATCAACGTCCAGCTGCGAATGGCGCCAGTCAATGCCGCGGGGCACGGGCCATTCGTTTGAGGATTTGATGCCGGTATCGAAAGCGATGCGAAGGGCGGTCAGCCACGTGTGCGGAACCGCTCCAAAGAGCATTTCGTAGCCTTTGCTATGGAGTGGTTCGCGGCTCGTCATGGCTTCATCAGTCTCCCTTTTTACAATCAGAGCGAGTATTGCCGATCGTGATCAAGCCGACGCGGACCTCGGTATCGCTGCCGTAACCCCAAGACAATCGGTTCCCGTAACTCACCAGATCGTAGATTTCGCTTTCGCCAAGTAGCTGATCATCGCGATTGTCGTACAAACGGAAAAACGCGGGAGATTCCCAGCGGACGAACCATTGAGTTTCGAAGGGGGCGTCTGGAGGCGCCTGCGGGTGAAGGAAGTTGGGTAGTAACCAGAAAGGTCTGAAAGTTTGCACCCTGAAGCAGCCATCGGGGCTGATATGAGCTGCGTAGTCAGGCTTCGCCAACGCCTTCTCCCACCACTCGGAAGCACCCCATAGCCCAACACAAAACACTAGGCCGGCCAGGAAGATTTTCATCCGCCGAGAAAAGGCCGAAGGCCGACTATTTGAGCGCGTAGACATAGGCATCCATTGCCGTCCCGTCATCCAGCTTCACCTTGGTCAACACCCGCTGATACTCAGCCCCTTCAAACTCATCCAGCGCCGCCCAGTGTTCGTGGAAATTCTCGGAAGCGAACACATAGCCTTCGATCACATCGCCATCCTCGGCAATCACCAGACCGGGAAAACCCATCGCCGCGCCCCAGCCGGCCTGCGACAGACGTCCCTTCAGCGAAGCGGCCTGCCACGTGCCGCCGATGTTCAGCATCACATGCTCATTCGGCCGACCAGGGCCCAGGGTTCCATAAACGAAGAGACGTTCCACGATTGCTCCTGCCAGTCAAAAAAGGGAGGGATCCTGACGTATCAACAATGTGCAGGCAACACCGCGATCAGTTCTGCGTCGAGCGGGTTAGAAACCCGTCGATCAACGCCACCACCTGTTGCTGGATCACCTCACGGGAACGAGCGCCGCTGTCCGCACAGATGATGCCGTCGCCGGACGAATCCTCTTCGAGCAGGGGAATGGCCGGCGACTGCAATTCGCCCCTTCGAGGCCGTGCCAAATTGCCGTTTTTCATTGTTTTTATCGTCCTTGATCAAATCGGGCAAACGGGACGTTCGCCCAGACGTTCTACCAGTCTTACGAGATAACCGTCCGGATCCTGAACGAGAAATTCACGCTGGCCGACTTCGACATCGTCAGCGCGATACCAGGTGTCTTTGCGGGTTTTATAAAGTGGAATCTGGGCGACGCCCAGTTTTTCGATGATGGGAGCAACCGCCTCAACGTCGATCTGCAGATTGACGCCTCTTCCGAAGGGCTTGCTCAGTTCCGCCGTCAGCCACTGGCCTGCATTCGGATCTACCTGCTCAAGCATGACTTGAGCGCCATTCAGGTCGAGGTAGGCGAAGCCATCTTCCGGGCGTTGATAAGCGATGGTGAAGCCGAGGCAGGGGACCCAGAAAGCGAGGCTGGCCTGCAGATCCGTGACCATCAATTCTGGAACCAGTTTGTTCCGCTCAAACATGGGGTGAACTCCTTTTCATTCGGTACGTTGCCAGGAGATACAGAAGGTTAAGTAGGCAGGTAGGGTTTCACCGACTCTTGAAGAAGGTCTACCAGCTCGGGATCCATGTACTGATAGTCATCCGGAATATCCAGCGAGTGAATCCGCTTGTGCTCAAGCAGCCGGGCGTACTCGGCCCGCAGACGGTTCAGGTGTTTGGTTTCCATCACAAAAATGAAATCGGCCCAGCGAATATCCGCTGGACCGACGGTTTTGCGTGCATTGGGGCTGGTGCCCGCGGAGCGGACATTGAAGCCGGGGCGGCGACGCCAGACTTCTTCGGCCGTCGGGCTGCGCCATTGGTTGCGACTGCAAATGAACAGAAGATTCGTCACGATTGATCCAACAATTGGCGGGTAGAGCGAACGGGATAGCTCATGCCGAGTTGGCGAGCCCTGACCAGTTTGGTGGACCGGATGTACATCAGCTTCCAGTTTTTTTCCGGCTTGAACGTCTGCGGGCGAACCGCTTTGTCACTGCCGTGTTTACGGGCCTGGGTACGTCTCCAGGCGCGAGTTCTTTTCATGGTCTGTCCTCGTGAATACCGGGTTCAGCAGCCGCGGTAATACGAGTCGGACGTATGGTAAGCGCGAATCGGGGAGCACCGAAAGCTGCACGCATCGAAAATCGTCACAAACCGCGATGACAGAGCCGTCTCTCGATACCTGTAAAAAAAACTGACTAGAATCCACAGACACCCATTCATTCAAGGAACGACCCATGTCCGGTTTACGCACGTTGATTGCGACCACGACCTGTATTGCGCTGTTGAGCACTTCGGTGTCAGTGCTGGCCGATCCTGGCAACGGAAAGGGGCAGGGCAAAGGCAACCCGCATAACAGCCAGGATCATGGCAATCAGGGGAAAAAAGGCGGGGGCGGTTATCAGGGGCACGGCCCGAGTATCGATCGCGGCGGGGTGATCGGGATTGTGGACGGCTATCGTGGCTACTGGACCCCGGGCCCGGCGTTGCCGCCCGGCATTCAGAAGAACCTGGCGCGGGGCAAACCGCTGCCGCCCGGTATTGCGAAGAAGCTCGATGGTCGACTGGTCGGCAGGCTGCCGCACTACGACGGCTACGAATGGCAGCAGGTCGGTACCGATCTGATCCTGGTCGCGCTGGCTACAGGGCTGATTTATGAAGTGCTGAATGGCGCATTTGATTAAGTCATCAGCGCAGCGGACGACACGATGAACTGATCATTTAAAGGCGCTGCGCAGTTCCTCAATCACCTATGCAACAGAGCACCCCTGAATCGCCGGCAGTGTGGGGTTTTCACCAAACTCTCACCAGACGAAAGCGTCAGATTCTGATAAGTCTGACTTGATGCGGCTTTGCTATCTCTTCTTAAGAAAGGGCTCGCAGTGACGATAACTATCCCAGTCCTGAAAAAAGTAAAACCGCTCTAGGCTCAAGGGAAAAAGGTTCATGGTCACTGAAGAATCCGGGCGCTCACGGATGAAATCCGCTTCGGGCGTGCAGTACTTGAAAAAACATCTTCCGTTTCTGGCATTGGCCAGCCTACTGCTCGCTGGCTGCTCCAGCCATGAACCGACTCGATTCCCGGTCGCGCCCGATCAATGCTTGATTGCAGGCCCCGTCAACAGCGCCGAGTACGACAGGTGCGTAAAGGATCGGGAAATCAGAAAAGCAGAAGCGCTTGAACAACTTCTCGATAACGACCCTGTAAGGATGCAAGTACGCTCCAATATCCAAAGTAAGTTCCAAGAGTCTGATTTTCCAGCTACGCCTCTTCCCGGGACTTTTGCCGTAGTGGACTCCATCTCGGCAATTGAAAAACACGCGCTGCCATTCAAAGCCCGAATCACCTGGAAATATTCCTCACCGACTCTCGCGCCGGGATATCGAGACGGCAAGCGCATGTCTGAAATGGAGAAACTGATACTGGCGGCCTTACAGGATAAAGGTCTGGCCAAATGGATATGTACGGTGACGGGAGGAGGACAGCGTGAATGGATCTTCTACACACAAAGCGACGAAGCATTTATTGCCAGGACACGGGCAATTCTGGCGCAGACCGGTCCATACCCGATCGAACTGACCGCGAAAAAAGAAGCGGTGTCGGGAACTGAGATACAGAGCGCTGAAAACCTGACTGAAGACATCCGCATGACCCCTAAGAAATGCGTGGAGTGAGCTGCATGAAAAAGCCCGGCGGATAAGGCCGGGCTTTCGTCGGGTACTGCGGTAAAACCCAGCATTCAGGCGTTACGACTTTCGATCAGACGGTCAGAACCACCTTCGGCAACGGCATCGCTGAACAGAGGATCAGTTTCAGTCGCGGCAACTGCATCACTGAATAGCGGGTCGGTTTCAGTCGCGGCAACGGCATCACTGAACAGCGGATCAGTTTCGGTCGCAGCTACGGCATCGCTGAACAGTGGGTCGGTTTGAGTCGCAGCGGCAACCGCATCGCTGAACAGTGGATCGGTTTCAGTCGCCGCAAAAGCATTCAGGGCGAAGAGCGAGAAGGCGATACCGAGGAGGGTTTGGCGTTTCATGGTTCTGTACTCCGTGTGCAGTGGGTTGGTATGGAGCAGATCCTACGCTTTCGATTTGATATGAGAACTTCATTGAATTAATGGTTGTTATTGATGCAGTCAATGGGAGTGCTCGGCCCGGCCACCGCGGGCTTGTTCTTACGTCTTGAAAAAACGGTCAGGCCGGCATGGCGCCAGGGCAGGTGAAACCTGATCGTCGATCAGCTCGTCACTGACCAGGCGGCCTGCGACTGCCGCGAGTGTGACACCAGGGTGCATCGTACAAACGTACATTGCGCCGATCCCGGGCAGATAACCGATGATGGGCACGCCGTCCGCAGGCATGGGCCTGAGCCCGATACACGCCAATTCTGGCTCAATGGAAATGATACCCGCCAACTCGTTGCGGATGGCCGCCGCGGTTCGTTGCGCTATGGCTTGCGGGCGGTTCTCCAGGGAGTTGTCCAGATAGTCTTCCGCCGCCAGCAAGATCCCTTGCGAACCCTGTCTGACTTCCATCTCAGGACTGGAGATCAGGGTATTCACCCGATCGGGTTGCATCCTGTAGCGGATGAAAATAGCGGGCGAGGCCTCGATCGGAAGGGACAGGTTCAGAGTTTCAGTCAGTTGCCTGATGGCCGTTCCTGCGGCCAATACGACCAGGTCAGCTTCGATGGCACCCGTTGCGGTTTCGACGCCAGTCACCGTTGCATCGCGGAGGGTAAAACCCTGCACTCGGGTATGCACCAGTACCGTCGCTCCAAGAGCCTGAGCACCGGCGATCAACGCATGGGTGGCTTGCACGGCGTCCAATGCGCCTTCCTGTGGATTGTAAAAGGCTTGTCGAGGGGGATTTTTGAGGTTCGGCTCAAGGTCGAGAATTTGTGGTTGAGTGAGCAGGTTGGCTGAAGCTTCCAGGTCTGTGCCGGGCGGATAACTCAGGGCGCCCGTCCAGTGAATCTTCAGGTCCGGCAGTTCCGCTTCGAGCCGGTGATACTCCTGGATTGCCGCAGCGCGCAGTTGCGCAATGGGATCGGGCCCACTGTGCGACGTGTTGATCCACGCAAACGAGCGCCCGGTCACGCCACTCGCGACCTCACCGGCCTCGATCACAGTGACCTGCGCACCTTTGCAAGCCAGGTGATAAGCGACGGACGCACCCACGATGCCGGCACCGATGACAATCACACGCCTTGCACTCTCTGTTTTCAAATCAACCTCCAGGTTGTCGATTCGCAATGGTATGAAGCCTATTTCATCCGTCCAGCATTCGGATCAATCGGTTGCCGTGCCGGCGTTCAAATAACCCCGGCCCGGCCTGAACTTCGTTCAGGTCATATATCCCCCGACTCCATCCCACAACAGCTTCAATGCCGTGACCACCAGCAAGCCATAACAGGCGCGGTACATCTGACGCTGGTCCAGTCGGGCGTGCAACCGCCAACCCAGCCAGACGCCGCAGGGTACAGCGAGCAAGCTGACGAGCATCAGCGTCAGCACGTTGCCGGTAGGTTTGGCCAGCAGCAGCCATGGCACTGCCTTGAGAAGGTTGCCCACGGTGAAAAACAGGCTGGTCGTTCCGGCATACATCTGCTTGCTCAGCCCCAGCGGCAGCAGATAGATCGCCAGTGGCGGCCCGCCGGAATGCGCCACCATCGTCGTAATACCCGAAGTAATGCCGGCAGCCACGGCTTTGGGTGAGGAGCGCGGCCGCACTCGCACTTCTCCGCCCGCCTTGAACCACAAACCGACAAACAACAGCGTGATCGCCGCCATGACGATGGCGATGGCGCGGTGGTCCAGTACCCGGAAAAGCAAATAGCCGGCGCCGATGCCGACGATCAAACCTGGTACCAACAACTTCAGGTCGGGTTTTGACCAGGTGGAAGGTTTCCAGTAGCGCAGGCTGAACAGATCCATGGCGACGAACAATGGCGCCAGCAGCCCGCCAGCCGTGATCGGGTCCATCACCAGCGACAGCAGCGGAATCCCGACAATCGCAAAGCCGCCGCCGAACGCGCCCTTCATGAAGCAGATCAGGAACACGCCGGCGAAGGTGACGAGGAAAGTGGTGACGGTCAGATCCACGGCGTGTGCTCACTTCATTTCGGGCGGGGAGTGGCCTTAATTTCGCTCACGGTCTGCAGGATGAACAGTTACAGTTTCGAGGCCGATCCACGGACCAGTTGCCAACTGGATCGAATGTGGGCCTTGGGCAAAGTTCGGCTTGGGGAGATAGGGGCATATGCGGCTTGAAGACATCCTGACCGAAGACCTTTACGTGGTGTTCTGCGGAATCAATCCGGGTTTATTGGCGGCAGCGGGTATCCGGCATCCATCACTTTGCAACCGAAACCATGATCGACTCCAGTCCGGGATGGTTATTTTTATAAAAAAGTTCGGAGTCTGCCGCATCTTCAAGGAAAAACCAGATGGACTTCGAAAGTGCTGCATGAAACAAGACAAACAGGAAAATTGCGCAGTAAACCAATAGCAAACCATGGGTGCCGAACTGCGTCATCGTTGTTCCCATCATCATATAAGAGGCCGAATTTGCGAGTTGGCCGACAATAAGTGTGGCGGCCATTAATCTGATACGAACTCCAGACGGCACCGAGACAGTTCTCTTATCCATCCCGATCAGTGAAAGCGAGGCACTGGAAGCTCCTGCAATAAAGAGGCATGGAGCCAGTTGCCAGACTTCGACAGAGAGAGCCGCTGTGACGAGGGAGGCGGTTAATAAAGTCCAGAGTCCAATATATTTGTTTCGCTGGTTGTGTCTTCTGGCAACAAGCGGGCTCAAAAATAACAGGCCACCGATTGCGCCTCCCGCAAATATGGCGTTGAACAGGCCGACACTGCTTTCAGCGAGATTATGGGTGTGAATTTGAATTGGAACCAGCATGGGTACTGTGGCAGTAACAGCCAGGCTCAACATGAAACCAGCAACAGTCAGGAATCTTTCAGGTGGAAGAATTAATTTAAGTCTAATTCCCAAAAACATTTCCCGAACTCGTTGTGCCGGCGATTTTATCTGTGTCGAGTCGGATTTGACGCTGTGCGGTAATACGAACGCTAACCCCATTGCGAACACACCCACAATGGCTGCAAAGAGAAGTGAGGCTTGTGGGGAAGACAATCCAATGACAACGCCCGCCAGGAGCGGGCCAATAACGCGACTTATGGTTACGATGATGCGCCGGATGCGAAAGGCATGTTCTATTCGAACTTTTTCTACGGTTTCAGCCGGATAAACACCGAAAAGAGATTGAACGACGCCGAAAGCCGCGACCGCAAGGATGTCAATTATCAGCAGAGCCTCTATCGAATACGAAGCGGAAACAGACACGTAGCGCAGGATGCCGGTCAACGCAATGGCGATACAACCCGCTCTTAGAGCGGTGCTGCGTCGCATGACTTCGACGCGGGACGCCAAAAACAGTATGGAAATGACGGCGGCAAGGGCCAGCCCCGTTTCATAGGTTGCCAGCTCCAACAAGTTTCCACGCTGAACGATAATAAGGGGCACGGTTGCATTCCAGCAGCCGAGATATATCCATATTAAAGCTTCAAGGCAAAGATACTTTCTAAATATGCTCAAGCCATATGTCCTTTGATTGCACGAGATCTGCAAGGGTTATCTAACGTTGCAGATTTCATGCGTTCAGCGCAATCAAGTAGGCGCTGAACATGTCCGCCATCCCCTCGGCGCGGGCGGTGATTTCCGCGTCGGTGCGCGGGCTGAGTGAGAAATCCTTCCCCACCGAACTGAGCGTGGCCAGGATCAGATCGCAGACCTGCGTGCGAACGACTTCACTGGCCCCGGGCAGCAACTCCACCATGAACGTCGCAAAGATCCGCTTGCCCGCCGCCCGCACTTCATGGGCCTCCGGCGCATCGCGATAAAGCGGCGCCGCATCACTCAACGCGCCGCGCATCTGCGCCTCCTCGCACTCCGAGCGAATGAACGCATGCACCAGCGTGCGCAGGCGTTCCAGCGGCAGCTCGTCATGATTTTCCAGAATCCGCTGCAGCATCCCGGTGGTCTGCAACCACTCATCACTCTGCAAACGAAACAGAATCGCTGCCTTGTTCGGGAAGTACTGATACAGCGACCCGACACTCACGCCAGCCTTCTCCGCGACCCGCGCCGTGGTGAAACGCGCCGCGCCTTCCTTGGCCAAAACCTGAATAGCCGCCTGCAGAATCGCCGCCACCAACTCGGCGGAGCGTGCCTGCTGCGGCTGTTTGCGTGAGGAAATACGGGCGGTCTGGCGATCGGTCATGGGCAGTTCGGGCGTCGGGGCGGAATGCGAATAGCGAACAGGGCCATTCGCTCGCATCATTTAAATGCGACGAATCATTCGCATATTAGCCCTCAACCCACGGAAAGCCATCATGACAACCCTGACCACCGAACCGCTGGCGCCCCTCATCGAACGCCTCTACACCCAGGCCAGCGCCGCCACCAGCCCGGCGCTGAACAACGTATCCGGCGAAGAACGCGAACGCCTGATGCACAGCAAAACCGAATACCGCGAACTCTACGCCATGCTCAAAGACCTGTGGCTGCCCGTCTCCCGCGACACCGGCAAACTGCTTTACATGCTGGCGCGCAGTACCCGCGCCAAAGCCATCGTCGAATTCGGCACCTCGTTTGGCCTGTCGACCCTGCATCTGGCGGCAGCGCTGCGGGACAACGGTGGCGGTGTGCTGATCGGCAGCGAGTTTGAACCGTCGAAGATTGAACTGGCTCGGCGTCATTTTGTTGAGGGCGGGGTGAGTGATCTGATTGAAATTCGCGAAGGGGATGCGCTCGTAACGCTGGCTCGCGATCTGCCATCGACTGTTGATCTGCTTCTGCTCGATGGTGCGAAAGCGCTGTATGGCGACGTGCTGAAACGGGTGGAGAAACACCTGCGGCCGGGTGCGCTGGTGGTGGCGGATAACACCGATTATTGCCCGGAGTATCTGGCGCATGTGCGCTCGCCGGGGAATGGTTACGTGAGCGTGCCGTTTGCGGATGACATTGAGATGTCGATGCGGTTGGGGTAATAGCCGTTGCTGTCCACGCTTCAAAAAGTAGGGGACTGATCCACGGATTAATGGATCACTCCCCATTTTTCGCTACGATCAAGTGATGACACGCAAGGAGCGGCCCTTGATGGATTACCTGATTCGAAACGCTACGAATGCAGATGCGCCAGCGATCAGTCGAACGATCATCAGTGCTCTGCGCGAATCCAACGTTCAGGACTACTCCGCCGAAATCATCGAGCAAGTGGCGCGAAGCTTTTCTCCCCCGGCGATCCTTCATCTGTTGAGTGAGCGTCAAGTCCTGGTGGCTACAACCGGCAGCCATATCGTTGCAACCGCGAGTTTGGATAACGACATTGTCCGAAGTGTGTTTGTCGATCCGCGCCATCAAGGAAAGGGTATCGGAAGACACCTGATGGAGAAGCTTCAATCACTTGCCATCAATGCGGGTCTGAACCGGCTGCGTGTGCCTTCTTCAGTCACCGCAGAAGGCTTCTATGCTTCGCTTGGGTTTGAAAAGGTTCGAGACGAGTTTCATGGGGCGGAGCGCACGGTCATCATGGAGAAGGCATTGGAGCTGTAGCACTCCAGAGTGCAGAGGGGCATGAGGCCAAAGAATGGATTACATCCTCGATATCCTGCTCAACCGCTTGGCTCATCGAATCGGGGTCTGCGTGCTTGGCTTGCTGAGTGGCGGCCGACTCAAGGGTGAACGTGGTTTTGCCTGGGGCTGGGCAGTCGCCGTCGGTGGGCTGGTGCTGATTGCACCGTTCGTGGCATTCATCGCTTTGCTCGTCCAGGCTCGCAGCGGGTAAAAGCCGCTGATCATGAGGCGCCGCGTACGCTTTGCGCCTTCACTGTAAGAAGCGGGGGCAGATCTATCATCACGCTTCGGATTCATAGATCTGCCTCCGTTGTTTAATACAAAAACGCCCAAGGGTTTGGCACGTCCTGGATGATTAGGGCGGCTTACTGCCTTGGGCGGGATGTGGGTGACGGGAAAAGGATACGGCTTGAGGGGCGAGCCCTGAAAGCCGGCGCTTTCTGGTGAATTTGTAGGCACTTGCTCAAGGGGGTGTAGGCTCAAGTAGCAACAGAAAAGCAAAGAAAATGCTGCCGTTACAGTCGAGGTCGTTCCAGCTTGATCCACTCTCGTACCGTCGGGCGCTGCCATTGCCGTTGAGCGTAATCCTCCAGCTGAGCCGGCACCGTGTCCCCATTGAGTATCAACCGGTTCAGCATCAAGGCGAGATCAACATCGGCGATCGACCATTCACCAAAAAGGTTGTCCGGATTGTCGGTCAGCAGCCATTGAGCGACCTCAACCAACTTTTGCTTGGCAGCCTCAGCCGGCGCTGACAACGGTCCGTATTTCTGTCCATAGAACACGACAAGGGTAGAGCGCTCCTGTCGAATCGGGAGCAGATCACTGCGTAGCCACGCCTGAACTTGCCTCGCTGCCGCGCGCTTCTGTGGGTGCCGTGGGTAAGCAGGTGTCTGGGGGAACACATCTTCCAGATATTCCGTGATCGCCGATGATTCCGACAACGCAAAGTCACCGTGCACGAGGGTGGGCACTCTTTGAGTCAGGGACAGACGGGCGTAATCGCTGGCCTGGTTCTCCAGTTTGTCCAGGTCCAGGGTGCTCATTTCGAACTCGATTCCCTTTTCTCGAAGGGCCACAAAGCACGACATTGCGTAGGGACTGGTGAATTGAGCATCGACGTAAAGGCGCAGGCTTGAGTCATTCACAGCGTCATCTCCATATGCGGAATGGCCACGCTAAAAGATTGAGCGCCTTAAATAAAATTCATGTTTTTTATGGGGGCATTCCTGTCAGGAATGCAGTACCACAGGAATGGGGACGGATCTATTTTTTCACCACCGGATAATAGATTCGTCGCCATTTTTATCTGTTCGTATGGGAAATCACACCGCTCATATATTGGTGCAAGTCGCGAAAATCGTTAACGCTCCAGGCGTGCGGCGGGATCTTCACGCCATTCTCCCGCAAGGTCTTTGGAATCAAATCCCCGTTGGGGCGAAGTATCACCGAGGACACAATAACGCCCGGATAATCACTCAGTCGCTTCTTGAAAGCTGTGGTTGTCAGGTCAGGTGTGGGCGGATTGCTTTTCCTGGCCAACGGCCCGGTGCCCTTGATGTCGGCTCCGTGGCACACGGCGCATCGCTGGGAGTAGAGGGCTTTTCCATTGGCAGTATCGGCGAGGGATAGCGCCGTTTGGGTGAGGGCAAAGAAGCCTGACATGGCGATTAGGAATATTTTGAATCTCAGGCGTCCCGGTGTGGACACGCCCGCACAAAAAGCCCTGGTCATGTAAATCCGCACTTTTTCCTCCATGAATGCACGTCGATTCCGAGGCCGGCACGATATCCCATCGCGGCTGGTAAATCAGCGGGCCAGCGTCACCCAAGGCGCACCTTCAGCAAAAGCTCCCTCGACCCAGTCCTTGAACGCCGTGGTCGTCGCCGTGTTGAACCGCGCCGACGGCCGCACCAGATAAACCCCCGTGTCGGCGTCCAGTTGCCACTCGGGAAGCACCCGCACCAGGCGCCCCTCGCGCAGGTCCTTGGTCATCAGCCAGTCGCCGCCGGCCAAAATCCCCACGCCCATGCGCGCGGCACACAGCTGCGCTTCGTTGTCGTTGCTGATCAGTCGGCTGCGGATTTTCAGAGTGTATTTCTCGTCGCCTCGGGTCAGTCGCCATTCGGGATACGAATGCAACCCGGTAAACCCCAGGCAATGATGATTGGCAAGATCCGCCGGCGTTTTCGGCTCGCCGTACTGTTGAAGGTAGGAGGGCGCGGCACACAGGATTCGGCGGTGATCGCAGAGCTTTTTCGCCACCAGCCGATTGTCTGCCAGCTCGCCGATGCGGATCGCCGCGTCGAAACCCTCGGCGACGATATCGACAAAGCGCTCGGCATATTCCACCTCCAGCGCCACGTTCGGATGGGCCAGCGCAAACGCCGAAACGATATCGCCCAGCCACAGCCGCCCCATGGCGGCCGGCAGGGCGATGCGCAAACGCCCGCGAACTTCGGCGGCACCCTCGCGCGCATCCTGTTCCGCTTCGGCAATCAGGCTGACCGCATGCCCGAACCGCGCCACCAGCCGTTGCCCCTCATCGGTGAAGCGCAATTGCCGGGTGGTGCGCTCGATCAGCCGCACCCCTAGCCGCGACTCCAGCGCGCTGAGCCGTTTCGACAGCACCGAGGGATGGCGCTGCAACGCCCGACCCGCCGCCGCAAACGAGCCGTGCTCGGCCAGGGCCAGCAGGGTGGCGACTTCATCGGCCTGACGGCTATCGAACAGATCCATGCAACGACAACCCTCGTGGATGTCCCGAAAAAAGACTCAAGGCACCAGCACAACCGCCCCCGGCAAACCGCCCCGGTGCAGATCGACATGGGCCCGGGCGGCTTCCGCCAGCGGATAACGACGCCCGACATTGGGCCGGATGATACCGGCGTCAATCGCTTGCAACACGTCCTTTGCGCGCTGCTGGTATTCCTCCGGCGTGGCGGTGTGGGCGGCGAGGGACGGTCGGGTCAGGAACAGCGAACCCTTGGCGTTCAGAGTGCTGATCTCGACCGGCGCCGGCGCCCCCGACGCCATGCCGAACGACACCAGCAACCCGCGCGGACGCAGGCAATTCAACGACGCCTCGAAAGACACCCGGCCAATCGGGTCGTACACCACATCCACTTTCTTGCCCTGGGTGAGGTCGACCACCGCGTCGGCCAGCGTCGCCGCATCGAACACCAACACCTCATCACAACCCGCCAACCGGGCCCGCTCGACACTCTCGGCGCCGGACACCACACCAATCACCAACGCCCCCAAATGCTTCGCCCACGGCACCATGATCTGCCCCAGCGCACCGGCCGCACCGTAAATCAGCACCGTCGAACCCGGCCCGACCGGGTAAGTGGACTTGAGCAAATACTGCGCGGTGATGCCCTTGAACAGCACAGCCGCCGCGTCCTCGAAACTCAGGCTGTCGGGGATCTTCACCAGCCGATTGGCCGGGTAGAGGCGGGCGCTGGCATAGGCGCCGATGGGGCCCGTGGCATAAGCGACCCGGTCGCCGACCGCCACGTTCGTCACATCGGCCCCTACCGCCACAACCCGCCCGGCGCCCTCAAGCCCCAACCCGGAAGGCAACGTCAACGGCGCGGCACCGGAACGTTGGCTCAAGTCGAGCGGGTTGACGCCAATGGCGAACTGCTCAAGCCAGACCTCGCCGGGGCCGGGTGTTTGCGCGGTGGATTGCTCAAGCTGAATGACTTGAGGCTCACCGGTTTGATGGATGACGGCGGTGGTGACCATGTTGAACGCTCCCTTACGTTGATCTTGGGGAGAGTCTAAAGGTGTGCGTGGGGAGCACTAGTCGGGTTGAATGCAGTTCATATGTGCAGTGATTGCAGCAATAGATTTGGGGTGGATTCAGCTTCACGCTGGCGACAATGCCCGAATGACCTCCGCCGCCATCGCTTCAGGGCTGTTCACCCCGTCAACCCGCAGCACCGGCGCCGTTTGCGCGGCTAGCCATCGTTCGTGCCACGCGCGGTTGCGACCGGAAAACTCCGGATTGTCATACTCCGAGGCCCATTCCCGAAAGGCCACGTGAATCTCGTGCATGTCACAAAAAAATGGGGACTGATTTATTTTTTGAAATTCATCAGTCCCCACGTCATTTGACTTGTTGACGCCTAAAACAGGATCGTTGCACAGACTCCCGCGAGCCCCGCACAAAGTAAGCAGCCACCCAGTATCAGCCCCTTAATCCAACGTGCCTGCTTACGGGCATGCTCCTCAAATTGTCGTTCGAGACTCTCGACTTTTTGCAGCGTCGGAACCTTGTGCTGCTCGATGGCGTCTTGCAGTCGGACAGTCAAGTTGTCGTCTAAAGCGTTCAGCGTTCCTTGCAGCTCGCTCAACGTTACCGCCTGCTCGGCGAGCTTGTCCTTTTGTTCCTGGGTCATTTTCAAAAGCTGCTTGTCGCGGTTCTCCAGCGTTGTAACAGCGCCGGCCAGGTTCTCTCCGAGTTCCCGCTGCAGTTGGGCCATGTATTGCTCAATGGTCGTGAGCAATTGCTGATTCACTTGTGAGATCCGCTGTTCGGCAGATTCCACTCGCTGGACACAACCGACCAACTCTCGAGCTTGCTCGGCAGTGACACCTTTGGCTTCTAGAAGTCCCTGATTGGCTTTCTTGATTTCGACCTGCTGGGCTTCGAGGCTTTTCTGTTGCGCCAGGATCTGCAGGTTCTGCAAATTCAGCTCACGTGCCTGCTCCTCAAGCAACCGTTGCTGGCGAAGCAAAATATTCTGCTGGTCGCACAACACCTTGGATATTGCAGTGTTGAAAATCAGTAACTGGGATGAATGCCTGTTTAGATTGGCAATCGAGCTGGTCAGGTTGAGCTGAGCGTCTTTAACCTTGTCCTCAGTATTGTTCCACCAGTTGGTGAACATGTTCTGCTCGCTCTTTTCCTTGCGAGCTTGCTCCAGGCTATCGTTTGCTGACTTTGCCTGTTGTTGCGAACCCATCACAGCACTGATCAGTTCCTTCACACAACTGTCACCGATCATCGCTTCTGGTAAATCAGCCGACGACAACGCTGCAACGATTTGTACTTCCTTGCCTATTAGACTGCTCATTGAGTTCCTACTTTTTCTCAAAAAAATCATTCAGCATGCTGTGAGTGTCGTCTAGAAACGAGATCATGGCATTGGTTTCGGCCACTTGGGTCTGGGCCAGGCTGAGTGTGTAATCCAGACTGAAACGGGTCGTTTGAGCTACCCGCCCGGCCTCTCCCCATAACGCTCCCGTCTGCTCGTAGCTCTTTACGGACTCGCCGTAGCGTGCGATGGCAGAAATTGAAAGTTGGGCGTTATCGATCAGATCACCGGTCATTTTTTCGGTAAGTCTGGCGTCGCTGGTAATGGCATCCAGCAGTTTTTCGTCGTAACCGTAGCGATAGCGCTCAAACAGCCCGTCCAATTGGTACGCGAGAAAGGCGGAAAGCACGCCAGTCATGATGCCGATCAACACGCTTGAAACCGCATCGGCAAATGGCAACAGAAACGGAACGGACTTGAGAAAAGTTGCCACGGTTTCTTGAAGCAGAAACCCCACGCTGGTGACGACGACAGTGGTCAGGACTTTCAGACCCTCCTGCAACGCCTGATCCGCTGTCATGCCCTTGGGCGGAAACATTATCAGGCGAAAGGCCTTGACCAACCCCAGCAGTCCGTCGCGGATCACTGTGACGAAGCGTTTGGCCGTGGACAGGAAGTTATTGATCAGGAAGGTGATCAGGTTGCTCATAAAGCCGCTGATACCGCCCTGAATCCCCTGTGAGGCTGCATCTGGTATTTTCTTGATTACCGATGCAATGACTTTCTGCAAACGCTCCTTGAT
Source organism: Candidatus Pseudomonas auctus (assembly GCF_048654275.1). Lineage (NCBI taxonomy): Bacteria > Pseudomonadati > Pseudomonadota > Gammaproteobacteria > Pseudomonadales > Pseudomonadaceae > Pseudomonas > Candidatus Pseudomonas auctus. The sequence continues at coordinate 220,050 of NZ_JBJYZK010000001.1, forward strand.
TTCCTCGAAGAGGCTTTTGCCGGCGGCCACGCCGGCTTTGATCAAAACCCGAAACTCATTGAACAGGCCATTAACCAGTTCTGTCAGCAACACGCCCAATGATTGCTTCAATCCCATCATCGCGGCTTGTCTGGCACCGGTGTGCAAAAGTTCTTTGCGTTGTTTGTCCCACAGTGCGCGATCAATGTTGCTGTGAAGGTGTTCATCTGCACGATTCTGCGCGGCGGCACAAAGCTCGGGATCCATCTCGAAGTAATCAGCATTGGTGACGCCGTCATCGATGGTCTGGGCAAAGTCCTGCAGTGAGTCCTGGCCCTTGCTGCGGTTCAATCCGGGGTCGGTGGCGACGAAGTTCTCTTCCGAGTGGATGACGCTTTTCATCTTCTCCAGACCATCGCCGGTCTCAAAGGCGAGGTGGGCCGTCTTGTTCGTCCAGATACTCTTTTTGGAGTTGACGTGATCGATGTCGGAAACGTATTGGCGTTTGCTATCGGTGGTGTTGATCTCCAGTGGCTTGCCGGTATAACCATCGATGCCGGACGCCTCCACCTTCAGCGCCAGGCTATCAGGGACACCACCGATCGCCGCCTTGTTGTCCTTATACGACTCCCTGGATTTGGAGAACGTATGCTGATCCTTTTCGGCAACATAACTGGCGTCGTCACCCACGAAGTTGTGCGCAGTGGTGACATTGCCACCGTTGCGGTCTTCGAACATGGCTGTTGAAAGTCCGAAAGGGCCAATGACCTGCGCGATCACATTTTGCTGGCACTCAGCGAACAGCTTTTGAAGGCGCTCTTCGCGCATTTCAGTCAGGGTTTTTTCCATTGTTCATTCCCCCGCAGCAGACTTGACGAACTGCTTGAAAGAGCCCGCCTTGAGCTCACGTACGTCGTCGTCATGCCATACGCTGATCACTTGCCCGTAAACACCGCCAGCGTCAGGAGCAAGGTCCAGGCACAAACAGTCGCCTTCATTTGTCGCTGCGAAAGGGACCCAGGCTGGATGCCACCAAACGTCTTGAATCCCGGTTTGTGGGGCAGCCTTGAAGCGTTTGAACTTTCCGGCGTTCAGCAAGCTTGTCCACGTTTTCCATTCTTTCTGAATTTCGTCACAAGACAGAAATCGATAACCGTAGAAAACCGGAAGTGCAGACCCGCGTTGCCCATTGTGCAGAAGCAGAGACTCAACAAAGTCCGCACTGAAGTTTTGCCCTACGGCCGTCTCCAGTGCACGAACTTGCTCGAGAGTTGTGCCGGGATTGAGTTCGGCTGACACGCCGGGGTTCTGGGAGACGAGATGCTGCTCAAGACGTTGCCAGAGATGTTTCATGTGCCGCCTCCATGCCATTCGAAAACTGACTTCTCGTCAGGATCAGAATGATGGCACATAGCTACAGCCCGACAAACAGGTTGTTGCGTCTAATCATTCACACCGAGCATGCGACGCGGTTTTCCTCCATATGGGGCAGGGTGGCAATCAAGGCTTTTCTGACGCTTGAAAAGGACATGCGTTGTTTGATCGGCGCGCTGATACAGAAGAGAAAACCAGCGAGGGGCGTTTTCAACTCTACGCCTGTGACAACACACGAATAACATCCGCCGCCATCGTTTCAGAGCTGTTCACCCCATCAACTCGTAGCACCGGCGTCGTTTGCGCGGCTAGCCATCGCTCGTGCCACGCGCGGTTGCGTCCTGAAAAGTCCGGATTGTCATACTCCGAGGCCCATTCCCGAAAGGCCACGTGGATCTCGTGCATGTCGCCACCGGGTGCGATCCGATCGCCAAAGCGCTCCTTTTCACGTGCTGCCAGCCGTTCAAGGCGAACGGGCGTGGGCGTCACGACAAACACAATCAGATCGGCCTGGGTCAGCAGCGCTTCGCCCCAGACCATGCACGAACCGGTCAGCACCCAACCGTCGTCCCCGAAGGTTTGCTGGATCAACGACACGCGCTCGGCGGGAGGGCGCTTGGTTGTGAAAGGAGGGTTGGTCGGCATCCAGAAAAAATCATCGACATCGACCTGCTGCACACCGAGCTGAGCCGCGAGGTTTTGCCCCAGCGTGGTCACGCCCGCACACGACGCGCCTGTAATGTAAATCCGCACTTTATCCTCCATGAACACACGACGATTTCGAGGCCGGCACGATATCCCACGCCGGCCTGTATCGCACTTGTCCCTGCCACAAAACGGGCCGTAACGATCCGCTGTAGAAGCAGCCACCGACTGCTCCTACATCCATCGTCGAGTTACGCCACCTCGACGTGATCCAGCGCCTGATTCACCGCCAGCTCGGCAATCATCACAATCTGCGCAATACCGATCGCCGTCTTGCGATGCGACGGATCGAGCGTTGCCGCGAAATTGCTGAGCATCTCACTGGCCGCCCCGAGGTTTTCGCTGGCGTTGGCCAGCAAACATTCGGTGTTGTACTTCGGATTGGCCAGGTACATCCGCTCGGGCTCGTTCAAGGACGACATGATCCCGGCGGCGGGGAAGAGGTAGTGATCCAGCGCGCGCTCGGCGGCGTCGTGGAGTTTTTTGGAGTTGGGGGATTCGTAGGGGGAGGTGGGGTCGGTTTCGGGTGGGTTGGGTGTTGGTTTGATCATGGTGAAACTCCTTGTGTCGTCATCAGGAGCCATCACCCACTCGCTACCAAACGTTGGGTGGTGGCCATACGCAGGTTGGTAGACCGGGACACAAGGAGACCGGCGCGCCCGAAGACGCCCTGTGCATGGCCACCATAAAGCCGAGGCGATTGACCGCCGCGATGGTGTGCTCTGCATCTTGTGTTTATCTCGGGCTACCAAACCCGATCACTGTTTTTCAGTGACCCGGAAACGATAAAACCCGCGGTGTAGACACACAAGCCGGCGGATTCTGGCGTAGTCGTAGGCAATGACGCAAGGCGTTGTAGCCTTGGGGAAGTTACGGCGGGTTGCTTTAAACGGAGCTGTTTAAGCGTTTAAAGCCTGGAGGAAATCTCCTTCCAAATGTAGCCATAGTTGTATTGCAGCCAGCGAACCAACGCCTTATCAAACTGCCTGCGAAACCAGTTACGTTTTCTCGCAGCGAGCCTTTCTTCTATTGAGGCTCTAAGCGATTCAGGATCGAAGCCTGTCCAGACAGTGGGCAAGACTGCTGCAAGATTGGTGAAGCATACGGGCGCGACTTCTGAATAAAGTATTTCGTAAAGGACGTCCGGATCGACACCTTCGACCTCACGCGCGATGTAGTCGTAATCGGTCGGGAAATCGTTGAAAGGCCAGGAGAGTGCAGCTCTGACGTCGGTCAGTTGAGGCTCAGTCAAAAGATGTCCCAAAACCAAAACTCCTTTAGTTCGCCACTCAGTGGATGAGGACAAGAGACGGGGATATTTCTTGAAAGATAGTACTGGGCTTTATTGGCAGAAAGGGAACGGCGGGATTTTCAGAATTTCGGAAAAAGCGGGATTTATGCGAGCCATTCGCGGTGGGCGAGAGCGCTTGGCACGGAACCAAGCGCTCAGGGTAGGGCGGGGCACTTACGGCTCCGCCCTGATGTTTCAGTTTTTGCTGGCGTTCAGCTTGCGCAGTTCTTCGTAGGTCGCCGACTGAACGAACCAGAAGCCGGAAATGATGCACCAGCACAGGGTGCCGGCCACGAAGATACCCAGCGCCGGCAAGAACCCGCTGGTGAAAATCGCGACGATAGCGACCAGCCAGATGAATGCCAAGGAGAGATAGAGGACGGTGTTGTTGACGCTGATGACGAAGTCTTTCACGAGGCATATTCCTTGCGGGATGTAGAAAAAATCCCCCTCTCCGGGGGGGAGGCGCAAGCATGCTATCACAGTGCCTTCATGAGGCGAGAGAAGGGGCTCTTTAGCTGAAAATAAATCCGTCTCCTCTTTTCGTTGCGAGTGTCCGCTATCGGCGAACAGCTGCCGTTTGGCTCCGTAAGAAATCAGCCAAAAGCGGTTGCGCGATAGGGCTAAAAACGCGTGGTTCGCATCGTTTTTACAATGGCGTTCTAAAGCAGTCTCTGAGAGTGCTACAGGCCGCCGGATTGTTCTCGAAAAACGATCATGCTTCATACGGATTTCGTGGGTTGCCTGCTATAGCACCCAGTGGCATATTCTAACATTTTAAAATATTTGCTTAATCGGGATGCCGTGAATGACACCTGGTGAAATTGGTACCGAGGCCGGAAGAATCTTTACTTACAACCTCCCGCCCAACTGGTTATTCAGATCCCAGGAGGATCAGAACGACCACGGAATAGACGCGGAAATCGAGGTTACAGATCAGAAAGGCGTCGCTCGAGGCAGCGAATTCGTTTTTAAGGTGCAAATAAAAGGAGAAACCCACTGCACATTCTTAAAAAACAAGGAAGTCGTCTCATTCAATTTATCGACTAGCAAGCTTAGATATTATTTATCGTTCAATATTCCTGTAATTCTGGTGGTAGTAGAAGTATCGAGTGAAACTATTTACTGGCTTTCAATTACTGACAATGAAGAGCTTATCTCGAAAGCGAAAGACATAGACGCTAGCTCCATTCAGATACATATTCCCACGCAAAACATAATAAAGAAACGTGATGAAATATTAGCTCAAAATATCCTAAGTGCGGTTATAGCTTCTTGGGACTATTTAGCGCTCAAAGGTGTTAGAGGATCAATCCAGCGATTTTCCGACCTTGACCCACAGCGGTTAGAGAGCAGAATTGAAGAGATGGGCAATGCTCTGTACAAAGCTCACCATCAACATTTACAAAACCTTCTTGGAAAACAAGATTTTACAAAAATCTACAAAGTTTCAACAGATTTGATAATGTCGGCAATCGTGCCCGCAGCAGACCGATTTGTGGCTGGACTTTATTACCGCATAGCGTTGAGAGCAGCGCCCTTGCATAAGACTATGGCTGATCAAGCCAACGACATTGCTCGTATAAGTATGATAATGATTGCTCTTGCTAGAGAAGAGCGGTCTGCGACGCTTCGGCACTTCGCTTTTGGATTAGCAAGAACTGCCAAGCTAAAATATGAAATCGATAGCTTAATGGCGAACCATAATGCTGCAAAAGCACTGAGCAATACTGGTGAAGGTTATATTTTTCGCATCGAATTGCAAAAACAGTACAGCAGTGTTTGCATAAGTATCAAAAAGCTAATCGACCTTCTCAGCCTGACCGCAAAAAATGGGCAATATCAAATTCTTTACGAGACGTACCTTGAATGCGTGACGTCTTTGATACTCTTTAGCATAATCCAAAAGGAACGTGGCAGCGAAGAGTCTATTGATTTTTTCCAGAACTGGATGGTGGCCATATTTCAATTTTGTCTAACGTATTCTTTTCTATCCAATGATCTCGATCGGGCGGGAAAGCTGTACTCACTGGCTCTCCATTCAAACCTGTTCAGCGACGCAGAGATACAATCGCTAAAAGTGACTCTTGGAAGTCTTACTTCCCAGGCGCTTCAGCTCATAACAACTGTCGAAAAAAACCATCAACCAAAGGTCGAAATAGATTTTCTAAAAATTAGCACAGAGGAGCAAAAGGCATACTTCCGAAACACTGCGCGAAATATGGGGATGGACCCTGAAGATCCAGAGAATGTCATGGGGCAAATTGTTGCCAGAGCACTGATCAACTTTGATCCGACAGAAATTGTAAAAAACTGCGAGCATCTGTTTGTTCACTACAGGCCCGGCGGTATAGTTGCACAGACATTACAAATGCACTCTGCCGGAGGCATGCACATCATTGTCTGTCTAAAACACAAATACGCTCACGGAACAGGAAACTTGCTGCATCTTCTTTACAATCCAAAAGTCGATATACCAGAACACGGATTCAAGAAAACCCATTGCGACAAATGCTCTGACTGCGTGCCTCGGTCATCCAGTTGGCAGTGGTCTTTGGCGTGGCATGAAGCTGAGAAGGCGAAGCATGTCGAAATATTGAAACTCTTCAAGGGATGGTAATCACCTCTTGTACAAGTGTACGGTCTTACCAATGTGGTTCGTCCTTTACTAAGTAGACGCGAATGACTGGCGGCTTTTATTCGATTACTGCCGACCGTTTTCGGCCAATAGGTGCCGGTGGCCACAGGCAAAAACCGCCCGGTGGTAGTCGTTAAACCAAGGACGCGTTCGACCTACAGTTCATGGTCATCGCCTCTGCAAAACCAAAGGCGATTCGCAAGATCAACGCGGAGGGAGCCCAGTGAAACGAAGCTTGGGATAGATCCTTCGTTCCCGCGCACATTCGGAAATCGGCCAGAATGCATTAAGAAGCGCTTGCTCTGATGGGCAATGTCGAGTCATTACCTCAAATTCGTTGTAGTCGAATGCCAGTACGCGAATAGCGACATCATCCATGAACTCCAGGATCATGGCACCGTATTCATCATATGCGTCGATAAATAACTCTTTGACCACCACAACACCCACTAGCGGGCGTGTTGCAAGATCTATATCAAGCGGGACACCATTAACAAGCTTCAGTGGTGGATTGCCCTCACGCCTAATCGTTGAGACCGCGCCGCGAAGCTGCGATAGGCCTTCCTTCAACTGGCTAACTGCTTTTTTCCGTTTTCGTTCGAGTTTTGTGCCCAAAATAGCAGCGGTATTAGGACTGTCTTTAGCCTGCAGCAGTAAGGTAACCTCGCTACCTAAAACTACGGCATCAACTAGCTCTTCGCCGTCAGCGACTTTTAAGGGGCCATGGATAATCTGTTCTGCCGAATACGCACGTTGGAGCAAATAGATAATGTCCACCTCCTGGAAGTGGCCGGGCTCCGGTCGCTCCAACTGAGTGTTTGAGAACCCAGCGGAGCCTTGAAACCCTTGGCGGGTTAAATCTGTGATAAAAAAGTCGCTCGGAAATAGGTCGTCGAGAAGACTCACCGTCATAGCGCGAGCGTCATCTTCAGCGGTAGTACAACTGAACCAGATGTCCGCCTGCTCCATCATAGGATGCCAATGCTCACCTTCTAGAGGGCTGATCAGGTTTACGTGCTTTCGAAGCTCATATAGCCGGGCCTGCGCTGAGCAGCTGAGAAGCTCGCGGTTGTGCTCCTCGAAGAAGCAAATGCTGAACTCGTCCGGAAAACTTCGGAACGCCTGAGTAAGAGGATCATCGCCCAAAAGGGGCGTCGTAATCATTAGCGGGCTAATTGAGTCATCGAAGCATGCCGTCAACAGTGTGAAGCCATTGACATCGCCTGAGTTGTAGGGCGCCAAGTAGAGCCTCAGCTCACGTCTCTCACGCGCAGCCAAAATAAACTCTTTCCCCGTCTTAACTACAAGCGTGGGACCATCAGGGCCCTCAACTACCCTAAGGCCACGACCAAGCACGGTAACTTCACGAAGAACTTCTGGCTTCATGATCGATAGGTACATAAGTCTCCTTTCTTACGTTTCCATTATTGACCGGCTCTTACCTAGATCATCCAGCAGAGAGTAGCCAAAAACCAAGAATGTAATTTAGTACTGAGTGCAAACGTTTCGCCATGCTAGTTTTTAGTTATGCTTGCTCTCTTCATTCACAATGTCGTCCAGCACTTTGAATACTCCTTCCAAATCCTCGGCATAGGTAGCGACATAGTTAGACGTCACGACCTCTCGGTTGGGGGTTTCTTCGGCTTTTCCACGGACAAAAGCTCCATGCGCTCTCCAATAGCTAGCAATGCTCTCAATATCGAAATGCCTTATCAACCCGGCCTTAGAGGCCGCGAAGCCGTCACCTTTAATACCATCAAAAAATGAATTGGAGAGGTTGTCAAGGCAATAGTCAAGGAAATGATGAGCGTTATTTTCATCAACATTAGGGTTAAAGCAAAAGCCGAATATGTAACGGTCCATCATTCTAGAGATGCCTTGATTATCCTCAGCCCCTGATTCATCGTAGTACCCGCAGCCTACACCAGAGCCATTCGCCCCTTGGCTATTTCTCAACTGGTATATCACAAAGCTTTTTACGACTAAGCGGCTTGCAGATATGCTATTGAGAACGGATTTTTTAGTGTTCGGGTCATTTTTATAAGAAATCAAAAGTCCCGTAGTGTCAAAGCTTTCGGCCGGAACTGCATCGACCGCTGCGTAAAAATTAACTTTCCTGTCAATGTAGTCGGATTTGAATTTGGCGAACACCACTTGGGAGATTCTTCTCATTCCCATAATTGCCAATCCACTTACCATTCCAGAGGTTGTTGCTTCCGGATGATCAAACACTATAAGTGCTTTTTGAAGGTTATACAGTTGGCCTTGGCGATCTGCTGAGCATTGAAGCCTAAATAGCATTAAGTCATTCCAACCCAAGGCGCCCCGCTCAGTGCAAGCAAGTCGGTCAAGCAGCCCCTTGTTTTTGTACTCTTCAGTCCCAAAAATTCGTCGAGCGATTTCGATCACATTTTCATTGGAGTTTTCGAGGCGCTCGCTAGCCGTCCTCCCCCAACCGACTCGATCAAGAAGTCTCAAGAGTGAGTAGATCGACCTATGGCGCAAGCTTCTGTCGAACCGACCAATAGATGCGTAGCGGGGGAGGTATTCAACCAAGGTGTATATGGCATCCTCGGCTGCAGAGTGATTCAAGCTGGAGGAGCTATTGACTAGGAGTCTCCAGAATTGATCATGGGCTCGCTCGTAAACAGCCAGGTCGAAGTTTTCTGATGAAAGGATGATATCGATTTCTTTACCTTTCACCACTTCTTCAACAGCTTTCTGATACAGAACGAAGGTGTCTTGGGGCTCGGGAGTGGCAAATCTTACAATGAGCTTAAGGTAGTTTTCTAGGTTTCGAGAGTTTTCATGGTTAAAGCATGCGCGGCTAGCTCTTACTGATAGCTCTATGTTCGCGCGTGCGGGCAGCTCAAGAGTTTCTGCGTCGAAGAGTTGACGTAGAAGAAAAACTTGAGCCGGATCTTTTTTCAATTGCTCTGAGAACGCTGGTGAGTTTATAAAATTGTCACCAGCAGGGTTTCTCTTCAGTGAGAATCGACCAGATCTACCTTCTGTCTCTTCTGCATAAATTAGCCTGAAGGTGCCAGGGTAGAATAAATGTAGTAAAAGGAGATTGATCAGATCAACCCTGTTGAAGTCTGTCCGTGATAGGTCGCTGCGTTCCATCTGTAGGATAAGAAGGGCGTTTACGAAACGTTTTACCTTTCGAAGATTCCCTACAAACGGTATATAGCTTGCTGCGTTATCTCCATCCAGAATATCCGCAAGCTCACTGAGCACTTCACCAAGTCGTACCATGGTGTCTGAAGGTACTAATGTAAGTTTCTGCTCCTCATTGTGCCAGTCCCTTGTCAGGAAATTTCGTATTGAGGAAGTGTCGACAAACAAACTGAGTTTTACAGTGACGAACTTTTCTAGGAACTCACGTGCGCGCGAGATCTCCTCTTGAATACCAGCTAGAATTTCGGTGTCATAGCAGAGTATGAAAGTTGCCTGAGATAGTCTGAACGTTCTGCGGGTAGCAAATAGGACCGAGTTGGCTGTCTTGGCATCCAATCGGTCGAGATCATCAATGACGATGACAACGCGTTTGCCAATACGGCGGAGGACATCGTCAATGTCATCTAAAAGCTCATCCAGGGTTTCTTGCGAAGGCTCAACCGCGAGCTTGAAGCCTAGGAACGATATATCTGCTTTGCCTTTAATCAGGCGCGAATATCGATTAGCAGCTGGTCGGAATTCGGGAGCGTAGGCTTCTCGTCGAATGGTGGCCGACAGCTCTTTGATCAGTCTATCTGTCAGATCGGGCTCAGTAGCAAAGCGAAGGGGTTCGAAGCGGCAGACAACTATTTCTTTAGGGTGTTTTTCCCAGCAACGTGCTGCGAGGTTTATGAAGCTGGTTTTACCTACACCCCAAGGCCCATCAATACCGAACACCAATCCCCGATGTGCGTTACTAGCCATTACGGTTCTCGCGAATGACTCAGCTTGCGCTCCGCAATCTAATGCATCCTCTTTTTCCTGCTGTATTTCATCGTCTGATAAGAAATATAGCTGAGACCTATCTTTTCTTAGTTGTGCTCGTAAATTTTGGACTATCGGTGATAATAACATGGCGCAAAAGATAGCAAGTATTGCAGGGGTCCAATAAGGGTCTGCACCCTGAATGAAATCATGAAACTTTTTGAGCTTCGGTGCCGCAAGAGAATTTGCCAAGACTCCAACTATCGCTGTAATGAGTAGATCAATTCTACAGCTGCGCGTTATACGAGCGGCATCTGAAATAGCTCCTCGTTTGAGAGCGTATATAAAGCAGAGGGCCGTAATAAATGAGATGACCGAGATTTGAACCCAAAAATTAACATTGATCAATTCAGGAAGAATATTTCTGCCGAGATAGGATGCTACCCTCCAGACTTCTGCGGCCAGAAAACCAACAGATAATGTGCGAAAAAACACCATGAGTTCTGGCATTTTCATCTCTGGCGTCACCTTGGCCATTTTTACTCCTAAAGTTTTCAGATTTCATACTGTAGTGGTGTTGCAGCAAAGAAGCCAAGTCTACGTCTATGCCAGCTAGATCTGGTTTCGATCACCGACTCTCAGTCGGCTCGTCAGCCGAGACGGCGATCAATCGACTCCTACATTTAGGTGTCGAGATGGTTACAGCGAGATCCCGACTGACAGATTCAGATCGAAAAACTTTGCTCTTCAATGGCCGATTTGGGTCGATTTTTCCAGTGCATACTTGCGAACGTCCGCTTTTGACCGGAAGTGCGCCTCGACGATTATTTGTTTTAATCGACTTCAAAGACCATTCAACCTAAGCCTTAACCCACCGCCCCCGACCCCAACCACTCAACCAATCCACCCCCCACACAAGCACCAACATCGCCAAAATCACCGTCCCCGCCTGCGCCTCCTGAAACAAACTCAAGCTCACATACAACATCTGCCCCAACCCTCCAGCCCCGACAAACCCCAGCACGCTGGCCATCCGGATATTGTTCTCCCACCGATACAAACAGTACGCCAGCAACTGCGGCGCCAGGTTCGGCAGCGTGCCGTAGCAGAACGCCAAAACCGGATTCCCCCCCTGCAACCGAATCGCATCCGCCGGTTCCGGCGGCGTGTTTTCCAGCGCCTCAGCAAACAACCGCCCCAACACGCCCGTGGTGTGCAGGGCCAGGGCGAGTGTCCCGGCATTCGGCCCAAGCCCAGCCGCAAGCACCATCAACGCAGCCCACACTAATTCCGGTATGGCTCGCAGTGCATTGAGTACCAGGCGCGCGGCACTTTGAAAAAACCAGCCAAACCGGCCAGCGGCGGGGAGCGACAACAACAGCCCCAACACGGCAGCGAGCAGGGTGCCCAGCGCAGACATGGCGAGAGTTTCCATCGATCCGCGCAGGATGGCGCTTAGGTAGTCAGCGCTGAGGTCGGGGCTGAGAAAGCGCGCCACATACAGGCCCATCTGTTTCAGGCTGGTAGCGCTGCCGAGTTCTTCAAGGTCGAGACCCAGGTAGGCAAACGACGCGATAACGGCCGCGACAATGGCGAGAATCAGCACCCAATTGATCAGGCGTTTCATGCCAGCCTCCAGCGCAGCAGGCGGCTGAGTTGGTCGGCGCCGAGGACGAGGAGGAGGAAGGTGAGGAGCATGCTGGCGACTTCGCCGCCGGCGAACATGCGGATCGACAGGTCGATCTGTTGGCCGAGGCCGCCGGCGCCGACGAAGCCCATGACCACCGAGGCGCGGATGGCGCATTCCCAGCGGTAGACGGTGTAGGAGAGCAGTTCCGCGGCGACGTTGGGCAGTACGCCGTAGGCGAAACTGGCGAGGCGGCCGCTGCCGGCCTGGAGCAGGGCGTGGGCCGGGCGTTGGTCGGTGGATTCGTAGATTTCGGCGTAGACCTTGCCGAGCATGCCGCTGTAGGTGATGGCGATGGCCAGCACGCCCGCCGCCGGGCCGAGGCCGACGGCGCGCACGAACAGCAGCGCCCAGACGATTTCCGGCACGCTGCGCAGGAAGATCAGCAGCCCGCGCACCGGCCAGCGCAGCAGGCGGCCCAACAGGCTCGGGCGGCCGCTGCGGGAGGCAGCGGTCAGCGACAGGGCGCGGCTGGCGAGCAGGCTGGCCGGCACGGCCAACAGCAGCGCCAGGGCCATGCCGGCGGTGGCGATGGCCAGGGTTTGCAGGGTGGCCTTGAGCAGTAATTGCAGAAACTCGCGGTCATGGGCCGGTGGCCAGAACATCGACACGAAGCGGCCCATTTCGCTCTGGCTGTCGGCATGAAACAGCACGCCCAGATCCAGTTCGCTGAGCTGGATACCGGGCCACAGCAAGGCAATCGCCAGTACGGTCAGCAGCAACCGGGGCAGTGCGGCGGGGTCGCGGGTGTCGGCGCTCAGCATCGCGGAATCTGCACAATCAGTGGGGTGACGGCGGGCGCCGGGGATTGCAGTTGTTCGTTGGCGTAGAGGGTGTCGAGCATGTCGCGGCTGACTTGCGCGGACGGGCAGTCGAACAGGATCCGCCCCTCGCGCAGACCGACGATGCGCGGGAAGTGCGCCAGCGCCAGTTCCACCGCGTGCAGGCTCGCCACCAGCGTGACGTTGTGCTCGCGAGCATGGCGCGACAGGATCGACAGCGTGTGCCCGGCCAGCACCGGGTCCATCGCCGAGACCGGCTCATCCGCCAGCAACACCTCCGGCGCCTGATACAGCACGCGAGCGATGCCGACCCGCTGCAACTGCCCGCCGGACAGTTGCTGGCATTGGCTGAAGAGTTTGTCGGCCAGATCCAGTTTTGCCAGAGCGGCGCGAGCGCCGGGCACGTCGAGCGGGTGCAGCAGATTGATCAGGCTTTTGCCCAGGCTCCATTGGCCGAGTTTGCCGGCCAGCACCGCCGTCACCACCCGTTGCCGGGGCGGCAGGGGCGGCGCCTGATGCACCAGACCGATGCGCGCACGCAGGCGTTGCCGTTGGCGGGCGGACAAGTGCCAGGCGCGCTCGCCCAGCACTTCGATGTCGCCGCTGCTGGGTCGAATGGCGGTTGCCAGCAGGTTCAGCAGGCTGGATTTGCCGGCGCCGGACGGGCCGATGATCGCCACCTGCTCGCCGGCCTCGATCTGCAAATCCACGCCGCGCAAGGCCTCCACGCCATTGGTGTGGTGCAGAAAAGCCTGTTTGAGGCGCAGCGTCATTTCAGCAAGTCGGCGGCGCGGGCGGCTTCCTCGATGCCTTTGTAATTGTCCGGGCTGGTTTCGATGAAGCGGCTGGCGGCTTGCAGGTCGAGGATTTTCTTGTGCTCGGGGTTGGCCGGGTCGAGGTCGAGGAAGGCTTTTTTGATCTTTGCCGCCAGCGCCGGATCGAGGGTGCCACGCACGGTCCAGTTGTAATCGAAGTAGGTCGGGGTGGTGGCGAAAACCTTGACCTTGTTGGTGTCGACCTTGCCGGCGTCCACCAGTTTCTGCCAGACGCTGGCGTTCAGCACACCGGCGTCGACTTTGCCGGCCTGCACCCAGGCGACGGTGGCGTCGTGGGCGCCGGAATAGCCGACGCGGCTGAAATAGCTTTCCGGTTTGATGCCGTCCTTGAGCATGAAATAACGCGGCATCAGGCTGCCGGAGGTGGACGACACGGAGCCGAAGGCGAAGGTCTTGCCCTTGAGGTCGGCGAGGCTTTTGACGTTCGGGTCGGCGGTGATGAATTTGCTGGTGAACTGCGCGTCTTGCTCACGCTGCACCAGCGGAATGGCGTTGCCGGTTTTCAGCCGCGCCTGAACGAAGGTGAAACCGCCGAGCCACGCCAGATCGAGACGGTCAGTGGCCAACGCTTCGACCACCGCCGGGTAATCCGCCACGGGGACGAACTGCACGTCCATGCCCAATTGCTGTTGCAGGTACTTGCCCAGCGGCTCGAACTTGCGCAGCAGCTCGGTCGGGGCTTCATCGGGAATCGCGCTGACCTTCAACACCTCCGCGGCTTGCGCCAGCACGGCGGACAGGGACAGGGCCAGACCAGCGGTCAGTGCCAGGGTTCGCTTGAGCATGGAATTCTCCGTTTCGTGGGCATCAAGGTCGATGCACCCGTCGATGGGCAATCATCGTCGGGTGCAACGTCAGGTTAGACGAAACGGTGAAAGTGCGAGGGCGCCGAGATCACTTCAAGCGGTCAACGAGGGTCTTGCCCACGGCTAGGGCCGACGCCGGGTTCTGTCCGGTGACCAGTTCGCGATCAACCACTACGTGGCTGGCCCACGGCGCCGTGTTACTGCTGAAAACACCGCCAGCCTTCTCCAGTGCCGTCTGCGGATAGAACTTCATCGCGCCGCCGTTCAATAGGCCTTTGGCGATTTCTTCTTCCTGATTGCTGATGACCGTGAATTTGTAGCCGGCATAGGTCCAGTTGTTTGCCGTGGTGGCTTTGCCGGTTTCCAGTTGGCGGGTGAATGCGGTCGGATCCGTCAGGGTCGACAGCAGTGCAATCGGGCCGTGGCACACCAGCGCTGTGGTTTTGCCTGTTTGATGGAAGTTGTTCAGCAGTTTGCCCAGCGCCTGGCTGTGCAGCAGATCCTGCATCGGTGCGTGGCCACCCGGAATGTAGACGGCATCGAAATGCTCGTAGCCGACTTGCTCGACCCGCGACAGGCTGATGACCGGCGATTCACCGGGCGAGGTGATCTTCAGTTGTTCCAGAAGCGCCTTGTGGGTCTGCAAGGCTGCCACGTCATTGTTGAAATACATCTTGTCGTCGGAGGAGCGATCCAGTGTCGGCGCTTTGCCGGTCGGGGTGGCGAAGGTCACGGTGTGGCCGGCATCGAGCAGCAGCTTGACCGGTTGCATCAGTTCGTTGAGGTAGAAACCGGTGCTGAAGACCTTGCCGTCCTTCAGATCGAGATGGTCGGAGTCCGACAGCACCACCAGCACATTGGCCGCCTGGGCGTTCAACGCGGCAACGGAGAGAGACAAGGCGAGAGCAAGACGTGTGATTGAGCGCATGGCGATTCCAGAAGATGAAGGAAAGTGCGGCTCACTGTATTGATGCTCATCGCGGCGATAAACTCGCGCCACAGCAAAGCATTTGTTCTCTGGAGATCAAGATGAGTCGTCGATTCGATTATCTGGCCGATGTCGAAGTGTTCGTCACGGTGGTGGAGAAGGGTTCGCTGAGCGCCGGTGCAGTGTTTCTCGCAACCACGCCGTCGGTGGTCAGCCGGGCGATTTCGCGGCTGGAGGCGCGCCTGGGTGTGCAGTTGCTGCGGCGCACCACGCGGCGTTTGAGCCTGACCGATGCCGGTGTGTTGTATCTGGAGCAATCCCGGGCGGCGTTCGGCCTGATCGATGATGCTGAGCGCACGATCCAGGGACAGGACGGCGAACTCAGCGGCCGCGTGCGCCTCAGCGTGCCGACCACTTACGGTCACTACCGTTTGCCGGCGATGCTCGCCCGTTTCACCCGGCAGCATCCGCAAGTGCGCGTTGAGTTGAGCATCAGCAATCGCAACGTCGATCTGGTGGCCGAAGGCTTCGATCTGGCTATTCGGCTGGGCGCGTTGCCGGACAGCGGGCTGATCGGGCGCAAGCTGGAAGACGCGCGTTTATGTGTGGTGGCCGCGCCGGATTATCTGCGACGGGCCGGAACACCGCAGAGCGTCGACGATTTGCAGCGGCATGCGTGCCTGCCGTTCGTGATGCCCAGCACCGGGCGCGTCGGGCCGTGGCTGTTCCGTGAGCAGGGCGAAGACCGCGAATGGCTGCCCAGCGCCAATATTCAGGTGTCCGACGATGTGCTGGGGATTGTGTCGCTGGCGGAGCAGGGGCTGGGCATCTGCCAGACCTATGACTTCATTGTCCGCGAACGGATCGAAAGCGGGCGACTGGTGCGCCTGCTTGAACAGTCGGGCGGGCGCTCCCGACCGTTCTCGGTGATCTATCCGCCGCACCGGCAGCTGTCGGCTTCGGCGCGGGCGCTGATTGATTGTCTGACCCGGGAGGTCAGTCAAGGCACTGGGGAAGGCCTCGACTGACGCGATTCAAACGACGGGCAGACGCGTCACCCATTTCCCGCCACCCGCGCCGTCCTTCAGGGCGCGCAAGGCCTGGGGCAATTCATCGAAGTTGAACATCTGCAGCGCCGGGCCGATCAGGCTGCCGTCCAGCAGGGCTTGCAGCAGGTGCTCGCCGTTGCGGCGCAAGGTCTGGCGATCGTGCAGGCTGGCGTGGACGTGGAAGCTGTTCAATGCCACTTCATGCAGCGAAATCGCGGTGGTGAACGCCGGCAGCGGCGCGCTTTCCTGACGATCCTGAATGCACACCAGATGGCCGTTGTAGCCCAGCAGGTCGGCCATTTTCGCCGCGTGAGCGCCGCTGACCGTGTCGAATACGGCGTGCAAACGACGTTCGCCGAGGCTGGCTGCGAGTGCGGTTTGCCAGTCCGGTTCGCGGTAATCGAATACGCCGACTGCGCCCAGGGCCTTGAGCTTTTCATGATGCGCGCCGGACGCGGTCGCCCAGACCCGCCATCCGCGTTGTACCGCCAGTTGCACCAGCAGCAGGCCGACCGCGCCGCCGGCGCCGATCACCAGCACATCGGTCGCGCCATTCGCGGGGACTTTTTCCACGGCTTGCCACGCGGTCAGTCCGGGGCAGGGCAGTGACGCCGCCGCGGCATCATCGAGCGCGGCGGGCACCGACAGCACGGTGGCGGCGTCGAGCAGGCAGTACTCGGCGAAGCTGCCATCGTTCGCCAGTGATTGGTGATACGCCACGCGACTGCCGGGTTGCAGTGTCACGCCGGCTCCGGCCGCGACCACCACGCCCATGCCGTCGACACCCGGCACGCGGCCGGTGCTCCAGGCGGGATGGCCCCACTCGATGATCTTCCAGTCCACCGGGTTCAAGGCGATGGCGCGGTTGGCCACCAGCACTTGCCCGGGGCCGGGTTGCCCGAGGGGTTTGCGGGTCAGTGTCAGGCCATCCAGCCCTTGGCCGGACGTCCAGGCCCAGGCAGCGTAATCGGTTTGCATTGTGCGGTTTCCCATGACTGTCAATGGCCGCCAGTATCGGTGGCAACGTGGATGAGAAGAACCGGCCCTGGGTCAAAGGTGTTTTGCGTAAAAATCAGCAATGCTCGCGCAGCACCTCAATCGACCTGCGCAAACCGCTCCACCAGCCAATCGATAAACACCCGCACCCGGTTGCTCAAATGCCGGTTCGGCGGGTACAGCACATGAAACGGATACGCCGGCGGACGCCAATCCTCGAGGATCGGCACCAGTTCGCCGCGCTCGATGGCTGTCCTGACCGTGTAGCTGAAGGTGTGGATGATCCCCAGCCCGGCGAGCCCGGCCGCCAGGTGCGCGTTGCTCTCGTTGACGCTGATCAGGCCTTTGCCTTCGATCTGATGGCGTTCGCCGTTGCGCTGGAAGTTCGACGGCAGGATGCGCCCGGTGGAGGCCGAGCGGTAGGCGATCAGCTGATGGCTGGCCAGGTCGAGCGGGTGGCTCGGGGTGCCGTGGCGTTGCAGATAATCAGGCGTGGCGCAGGTGGTCCAGGACACTTCGCCGAGGCGGCGTACCGCGAGGGTTTGTTCGGTCAGCTGGCCGCCGCGAATCACGCAGTCCACCCGTTCACTGATCAGGTCCACCGGGCGGTCGCTGACGCCCAGATCAACCTGGATGTCCGGATAGCGTTCGAAGAACTTCGGCAGTTCGGGGATCACCAGCATCGTCGCGGTCGAGCCGCCGATGTCCACGCGAATTTTGCCGCGCGGCAGGCCTTGGGCCTGGCTGAAGCCTTGATCGATGTCGTCCAGTTGATGCAGCAGTTGTTGGGTCAACTGGTAATAAGAGGCGCCGTCGGCGGTGACGGTGAGGCGGCGGGTGGTGCGTTGCAGCAGGCGTACGCCGAGGTGGTTTTCCAGTTGGCCGATCAGTTTGCTGACCGTGGTTTTCGGCAGGTTCAGCGAATCGGCGGCTTTGGTGAAAGAACCGCTTTCCACGACGCGGGCGAAGGTGCGGATCGCCATTAACTGGTTCATTGATTCGGGCTCAGTGGATTGGACACAGCTGAGTATTGTGCATGTATGTGCACAAACAAAACCGATTTTGCGGATTTTTCAATTCAATCGATCGGCCTAAAGTCGCTTCCAACGGCTCACCTACGACCCGTCACCAACCTCGAAACGGTTACTGGAGATTCATCATGAGCAACAGACTTGAAGGCAAAATCGCATTGATCACTGGCGGCACCACCGGCATCGGCCTGGCCTCGGCGCAGGAATTCGTCGCCCAGGGCGCCACGGTATTTATCACTGGCCGTCGTCAGGCCGAACTGGACAAAGCGGTCGCCGCCATCGGCCCGCGTGCCATCGGCATCCAGGGCGATGTGGCGAAGCTGGAGGATCTGGATCGCATCTACAGCGAGATTTCCGCCAAGGCCGGGCACCTCGACATCCTGTTCGCCAACGCCGGCGGCGGGGACATGCTGCCGCTGGGCGCGATCACCGAAGAGCACTTCGACCGGATTTTCGACGCCAACGTGAAGGGCACGCTGTTTACCGTGCAGAAGGCCTTGCCGCTGCTGCGCGATGGCGCCTCGATTCTGCTGACCTCGTCGACCACCTCGGTGCAGGGCACGGAGAACTTCAGCGTCTACAGCGCGAGTAAAGCGGCGGTGCGCAACTTCGCTCGGTCATGGTTGCTGGACTTGAAACCACGGCGCATCCGCGTCAACGCCATCAGCCCTGGCCCGGTGCGCACGCCAGGTCTGGCAGGGCTGGTGCCGGCGGAACACACCCAGGGGCTGTTCGATCAACTGGCGTCTATCGTGCCGATCGGGCGTCTGGGCGAGCCGAGCGAGATTGCCAAGGCTGCGCTGTTCCTGGCCTCGGATGACAGCAGCTTCGTCAACGGCATCGAGTTGTTCGTCGACGGTGGCACCGCGCAGATCTGATGTGATTTAAACCGCTTGATGCCCCGGCACTTGTTCAGTCGAGTGCCGGGGTTTTTCCGTTTCTTCGTCCGGCGCGTTGTCCCAGATCAGGCGCGGGTCGAAACTCATGGCCGAGAGCATGGTGAACACGACCACCATGCCGAAAAACAGAATCCCTACGCGCGGCTCGATATCCCCCAGCGCCTGGAATTTCACCAGCGCCGCCACCAGCGCGACCACCAGCACATCGAGCATCGACCAATAGCCGATCAGCTCGACGAAGCGGTACAGCTTCGAACGCTCCTTGCGCGCCCAATGGCTGTCCCGTTGCACGGTGACCAGCAGCAAGGTCAGCGCCACGAATTTCACCCCCGGCACCGCGATGCTGGCGACGAAGATGATCACGGCGATATCCCACGCACCGTGCTCCCAGAACTCCAGCACGCCGCTCATGATGGTGCTGTCGGCGCCGCTGCCGAGCAGGGTGGTGTTCATCACCGGCAGCAGATTGGCCGGCACGTAAAACGCCAGCGCGGCGAACATGTAGGCCCAGGTGCGGGTCAGCGAGTTGGTCTTGCGCCGGTGCAGCGGCGCGTCGCAGCGCGGGCATTGGTGCGGTTCGCCGGTCATGTCGCAGGCCAGCCCGCAGCTGTGGCACAGGCACAGGTTAAGTTCGCTGGCAGTCGGTGGCCGTTTCATAGGATGTCCCACAGTTCACGCACGTCGCGCCCGGCGATGCGGATCAGCAACAGGCTGAGCACGGCCAGGGCAAACAGGCCGATGCCGGGAATGACGTCGAGCATGCCCGCCAGTTTGAACACCGCCACCATCGCGCCGAGCAAACAAACCTCGAGCATGCTCCACGGCCGCAGCGTTTCCAGCCAGCGCATGCACAGCTTGAACCCCGGTGAACGGCGCGAGGCGAGGGCGAAGCTCAAGACCCAGATCAACAGAACCAACTGGAAGGCCGGGGCGATGATGATCGAGATTGCCGCGACCATCGCCATGAAGGTGATCGGTCCCTGACTCAGGGCCAGCACCGAATCCCAGAGGGTCGCACTGTTCTTCAGGCCTTTCATGCTGATGCTCATCACCGGGTAGAAATTGGCGAACAGCCACAGCATCGCCGCGGTGAAGCTCAGGGCCAGCCGTTGCTCCACGCTCAGGTTGTTGTAGCGCTGGAGCACGGCGCCGCAACGCACGCAGAGGGTCTTCTGGTGTTTGGCCAGCGCGACTTTTTCGTACACGCAGTCGCAATGCTCGCAGATGATCAGTTGATCGGTGCTGGCCATGGGGCGCTCGACGGGAGAAGGGCATGAACCCCCTTCACTATAGAAGCGCTGGGGCATTCGGCAACCGGGGCGCCATTCGTCCAATGCCGGGCACTAACCACCACTCACTCGTTTCACACCTTCAGGTACGAACATTGCGCACCAGAACGGAGAACCCCATGGACATTGATGAAAATGCACCCGGCAACCTGTCACAACAGGCCGTGACGCGCACCACCGACAACGAAACCGGCCATGATCCCCGCAAGGATGAGTCGCCAGTCCCATTGCCGCCGGACGATGAAGCGCCACTGGAAGAAGACATGAGCGATGTGGCGGCCAACAATTCGGTGGGATCCGAGCATCCGCAGGACGGCAACGGCTCGGGAAGCGCCGACGCCAACCCGCAGAGCACCGCCAAGGATGATGAGGACCGAGAAGCGCGGGGCCTGCCGGCGAGCGATCCGGAGTCGGGCGCCTGACTGCGCGCCGGCCCATTTGAGGACGTTCAGCGCAATCGGTCGCGTCAGAGAACCGGTTGCGTAGCTTCCTCTGCCGCGATGGCCGCCCGCACACTGGGCCGCTCGGCGATGCGCGATATGTGACTCGCCAGCGCTGGCCAGTCTTCGATAGCGATACTGAATGTCGGCAACCACTTCAGCACGGTGAACAGATAGGCATCCGCTACGCTGAAGGCCTGCATCAGAAACGGCTGGGTGGCGAGGAGGCGGTTCAGGTAATCCAGACGTTTGAACAGTTTATATTTGAAGAACGTTTTGGTGGTTTCCGGGATTTCGCTGCTGAACAACGGCGCGCTGCCCCCATGAATTTCCGAGCTGATGAAGTTCAGGTACTCCTGCAAACGCGAGCGCTCCCAGGTGCCGTTGGCCGGGGCCAGCGCATGACCGGGCACGAGGTCGGCGAGGTATTGCAGAATGGCCGGGCCTTCGGTCAGCACTTCACCGTTGTCCAGCATCAGTGCGGCCACATAACCCTTGGGGTTGATCTGGCGAAAGTCCCGGCCGTCGGCGGTTTGCTTGGTCTGGTTGTTGACCCGGATCAGTTCGAACGGCAGGTTCAGTTCGCGCAATACGATGTGCGGCGCCAGTGAACAGGTCATGGGGGCGAAGTACAGTTTCATGGGATCTCCTTGCTGGTGGAGCCTCAGAATCCGCCATCGAAACTGCGCTTCGCAAAGGACAAATGCAGTGCTAGCGTATGACAAATTCTCATGGACTGAAGAGGTCATATGCTCCCCCGACTGCCATCGCTCAACGGATTGCGAGCCTTCGAATGTGCCGCCCGGCATATGAGCTTCACCCGTGCCGCCGAAGAACTGAACGTCACGCAAACCGCGATCAGCCATCAGATCCGTCGCCTCGAGGATGAACTCGGCGTGCGTCTGTTCATGCGCTTGAAAGACGGTTTGGCATTGACCGATGAGGGCAATGCTTACTTGCCCGGCATTCGTTCGGCGTTTCTTGAATTGCGCTACTCGACTGAAAAGCTGCTGGAGTCGAGCAACAACAGCGTCCTGACGATCAGCACCCTGGTGTCGGTGGCGTCCAAATGGCTGTTGCCGCGCCTGCCATCGTTTCGCGAGGCGCATCCGCAGATTGATGTGCGGATCAGTGCTTCCACCGAGTGGGTGGACTTTCGCAAGGGCGGCATCGATGCGGCGATCCGCTACGGCGACGGGAACTGGCCGGGGTTGCGCGCCGACTGGTTGATGGCCGACGAGATCTTCCCGGTGTGCAGCCCGCGCTTGCTGACCGGCGACAAGCCGTTGAATACGCCGGTGGACCTGGCCCGTCACCCTTTGCTGCAAGTCAGCGGCGTGACCGCCAATGACTGGAACGACTGGCTGCATGCGGCAGGCCAGCCACCGCTGACGGCCAATGGCCCGCGATTGACCTTCGACCTGGCGATGATGGCGGTGCAGGCGGCGATTGACGGGCAGGGCGTGTGCATCGGTCGCTCAACCTATGTCGATGACGATCTGCGCGCGGGCAGGCTGGTGGCGCCGTTTGATCTGCGCTTGAAATCCGCTTCCGGCTTCTACCTCGTCACGCCCCACGATCAGGCCGAATCGAAAAAGATCGTGGCGTTCAGAGGCTGGCTATCGCAGGTGCTGGCCAAACCCTTTGTATAAGCGTGTATCCATCGCGCCGCCGTACACAAACGGGTAACAAACCCCGACCTCAGGACACATCCCGAGTACATGCCCCGCTCAAAGTAGTGGCCAACACATCACTACTTCCAAGAGGACAACACCATGCGCCGCACACTTCTGATGACCGCTGCCGCCGTACTCGTTTCGCTGACCGGCCTCGCACAGGCGGCTGAAACCCCATCTGCCGCCCCGGCGAAGAACTGGCAACAAGGCCTGAGCCGTACCGATCTGGTCCGACAGGATCTGGGTGCTGCGGATCGCGAGGTGATCCAGGCTCGCGTCGATTTCGAACCGGGCGTCACGTCGCCCAACCACGCGCATCCGGGTGTGGAAGTGGCTTACGTGATCAGCGGCACGTTCGAATACCGACTGGAAGGCCAGGCACCGGTGACCCTGAAGGCGGGGGATTCGCTGTTCATCCCGGCGGGTGTGGCGCATATCGCCAAGAACGTCGGCAACGAGAAGGGCTCGGAACTGGCGACCTACATCGTCAAGAAGGGCGAGCCGCTGCTGATTCTCAAGCAGTAACGCTCCGCGAAAACGAAGAAGGCCTGCCGGTTTGGCAGGCCTTCTTGCTTCTGGCGTGCAGCCAAAGTCGTGGGTCGCGGCGAACGACCGTTTCAACTGTCGTTTTCGAGTGCCGACTCCACGGCCCTGAGCAGCACATCACCGGAGAACGGCTTGCCCAGGCAGGCGAAGGCATTGTAGCGACGGGTCTCGGCCAGGGCGGCGTCGTCCCAATGGGCGGACATGCAAATGACCGGGAATTTCCTGTCTCGGGACGCCAGCGCCTGCATCACCTCGATCCCTGACAAACCGTGCATTTTCAGGTCCAGCAACAGGCACGCAATGTCCTCGAAATGTTCCAGCGCCAGGAAATCCTCGCCACCGCTGTATAACCGGGCGTGGTAACCGGCGGAGCGCAGCAGGTTGGCGAGGCTTTTACGTACGGACGCATCGTCGTCGACGATGCAGACGATAATCGCGCTGACAGCGAGCGCGGGCGTGTCGGTGTCCTGACTCATGAAGGGTTCTGCACGCCGGACGGTGGCGGCGCGCTGATCAGGCCATACAGCTCGACGAGCCCGACGAGCGAGCGCGTCTGCATTTTCACCATGATGTGTTTGCGATGAACCTTGGCCGTCACTTCACTGGTGCCCAGCTTGTTGGCAATGTGCTTGTTGGACAGACCCGCGACGATCAACGGCAACACTTCACGTTCCCGTGGCGTCAGCAGGGCGGCTCGCTGGCGCACGCTCTGGACCCGCTGCCATTGCTGGAAATCAACCGCTGCACGTTGGCGGGTCGCTTGCAGGATGGCCAGCAACTGGTCGTCGTCGAACGGCTTGGTCAGAAACTCGACGGCGCCCGCTTTCATCGCTTGTACCGACATCGGGATAGTGCCGTAACCGGTCATGAAAATGACCGGCCATGGATGTCCTCGCTCGCCGAGCGTCGACTGCAGCTGCAGACCGGTGGCCTCCGGCAGGCTGACGTCGAGCAACAGGCATGCGGGTCCGGCCTCGAGATCTGCGCCAAGCAGCTCTTCAGCCGAATTGAAGATCCGGTGGGGCACGCCTTCGGCCCGCAGCAGGCGGCTGAGTGCCGTGCGCACGGAAGCCTCGTCGTCCACGATGAACACCGGCACGCTGTCCGGATCGATCGCAGGCTGATGCTCTGTTGCAGGGGCGCTCGCAGCGACCGGGTGGAACGGGGGCAGGGAAGGGGCACTGTCTTTCAATAATCGGTAACCTCGGCGCGGGACCGTCTGGATGATCTCATTCTCTCCAAATAACTTGCGCAGCGATGAGATCTGCACTTGAAGATTGTTTTCCTCGACGACGGTATCGGGCCAGACCTGGGTGAGCAATTCATCTTTGCTGACGATCCGGCCATCGGCCTGCATCAGCACCGACAGCAGTTCGAACGCCCGTCCTCCCACGCGCAGCGGCCGCCCGTCAAGAAAGGCTTCACGCCGCTCCAGGGAAATAGTCGCTTGGCCGAGTCGGATCATACGGTTCTCTGCGTGGTGTCGAGTGAGTGGCACAGGGCGCCGGTTCATCAGGACGACACGCTAGGCGACGACCTCGCACAATGCAATTATCCCGAGGGATAAGGCCGGTGGTTTTTCAATCTCTGCAACCGGTCGGGACAGGCGCTCGACGGCCATGATGGTGCCGGATGCGGACATGGGCATCACCACGAAACCTCTGCGCCAGAGCCTTGCGTATACTCCTGCGCCAGGCCTGAAACGAATAATGAGCGGTGACAGCGAATGCCCGGCAGACTTTCCTCCTCTCCAGCCCTCTGCAACCCGGATGTCGTGCCGGATGACGCCTGGCTGGAGGGCTGTGCATTCGAGCTGCTGCGCCGGGAAAACGACCTGACCTGGTTCACCATCCACGATCCTCGGTCGGACTTCCGCTGGCTGGCCGCTCGCGCACCGATCCAGCGTCCTGACGTGGGCAAGCGTCTGGAACGGGACTTTCATCTGCGCCCGGATTCAGCCTGGGCGATCCGGCCGGTTGCCTTCATCCGTTCGGCAGAAGGGCCGTTGCTGGTCTACCCCGAGACGGGCGTGGCGTTGTCTGACCTGCTCGGTCAGCCTGGCCTGCCGCCGGGCCGCTTGCTTGCCATCGCGGTCGCGGCGGCCCATGCGCTGGTCAATGCCGGGAAGGCCGGCGCACGACAGTCCAATCTGTTGCCCTGGCACTTGCGGGTGGGCGCCGATGATTCGGTGAGCCTTCTGGGTTATCACACCGACGAGCAGGCGGGCGCCGTCGCTGAGCTTCCTGCGCTGGAGCACTGGCCCTACCTGGCCCCCGAGCAGGTTCGGCGCGATGGCGCCGGTTTCGATGAGCGCAGCAATGTCTACGCGCTGTCGAGCATTCTTTATCACGCCTTGACCGGCCAGCCACCCCTGACGGCGCGCGACCCTTCGCACTGGCGGCATGTGCATGCCGCTGTCCAGCCGGCATCGCCGGCCGTGCATGTCGCCGACCTGCCGGAAGGCCTCTGTCGCGTGCTGCTCAAAGGCCTGGCCAAGGAGCCGGGTGCTCGCTATCAAAGCATGGAGTCGATGGCCACTGACCTTGTCTGGTGCCGTCAGCAATGGCTGGAGCATGGCCATGTGAAGGCTTTCAGGCTGGGCACCTTCGATGCACTGCCATCCGTTGCTAACGACCCGGTGCTGTTTGGTCGGGAGGCGGAGCGCGCACAATTGCTCGAGCAGATCAGTCAGGTGCGCAGCGACGGTATCGCCCGCGTGCTGTGGGTGGGCGGTACACCGGGGGCGGGCAAGTCAACCCTGATCCATCAGGGCGTGCGGCCGTTGGTTCCCGGCTATTGGGCCAGCGGCAAGATCAACCTGTTGCAGCAGGAAATCCCCAATGCGCCGCTGGCGGAAATCTTTCGTTCGCTGATGACTCAGTTGCTGGGCAAACCCGCACTGGAACTGCAAACCCTCGGCGCGCAACTGATTGAACGGCTCAAGGGGCGCGGCAGGATCCTGGTGGATCTGGCCCCCGAGGCCGAGCTGGTGATCGGTGCCACGCCGGAACTACCCAACATGCCCGCCCGGCACGCACTTGAGCGGGTCAATCGCACGTTGCTCGATGCGCTCGAGGTGTTTGCTCAGCCCGGGCGACCGCTGGTGCTGTTCGTGGATGACGTGCAGTGGGCGGACGATTCGACGCTTGCGTTTCTGCGCGCTTTCTTCGCCCGGCCACCGCGGCATCTGGTACTGATCCTGGCGTACCGGGACAGCGGGTCGAAGGCCTTTGCGCGGGAGGACGCCATACTCGACGTGCTGCGCGGCGAACAGGCATTGCCCGGCATTCACATCACGCTGGGCGCCTTGTCAGTGTCCGCCGTCGCGCAACTGCTGGCCGCAGAACTGGACACCGATCCCGCCAGCATTGAAGTGCTCGCCCAGGTCGTGCATTTGAAAACGGCCGGCAATCCGCTGTTCGTCAGTCAGGTGCTGCGGGCGCTGATCGATGAGCGTCTGGTGCGTTTCGACGCGGCGGCGGATCGCTGGGTCTGGAACCAGAGCGACGTGGACAGCTATCGCTATGCCGACAACGTCGCGGAGTTGATGGTGCAGCGACTGGACCGTCTGACACTGACCGAACGAGACGTACTGCGCACGGCGGGTTACATCGGCGGTCGCTGTGACGAGTCGCTGCTGGGCCGGATGTTGCCGTTTGATTCGGTGCAACTGGCGCGCGATGTACAAAGTCTGGTCGATGGGGGATTACTGCTGCGCGCCGGCGCGCAACTGGTGTTCGGCCACGACCGGGTGCTCGAGGCGGCCTGTCAGCTGCCTTCGCCGGTGGGGCGTGGCAGTGAGCATGCGCGCATCGCCGCTGCCATGCTGGACCTGTGGGGCGAACAGGCCCATGAGCGCGTGTTCGAGATTGCCGGTCAGATTCAGCGTGTCGACGATGCTGCACTGGCGGAGCCGCACCGCGCCGCGTTTATTGATGTCCTGGTCGAGGCTGCCGAGCGCGCGAGGGATTCGGCCGCCGTGCAACTGGCGGCGGATTATCTGCAGACGGCTGAACGCCTGCTCGGTCAGAGCGGCTGGACCCACCTCTATCCGCAAGCGTTCGCCAGCACGTGGCTGGCTGCCGAGTGCGCGATGCTGCTGGCGGATCTGGCGGGGGCCCAGGGACGTCTCGATGATTGCCTGAACCACGCGCTCACGGACGCGGATCGCGCGAAAACCTATCGCTTGCGTGCCACGTTGCGCACGCTGCACTCCGACTATGAAGGGGCGATCACCGAGGCATTGACCGGCCTGGCGCTGCTGGGCATCACCCTGCAACGCAAACCTCCCGAGGACCATCTGACCCGGGCCTTTGCGCAGGTGCGCGACCTGATCGGCACGCGAGCGATCGCCGATCTGGTTCATTTGCCCAAGGCTGAGGATGCGCAGATCGAGGCGGCCATGGAGCTGCTCGGCACATTGATTCCTTCGTTCTTCGTCGATGACGATCTCCGCTTGCTGCACCTGGCGAAAATGGTCGAACTCACGCTCGAGCACGGCACTACGCCAAGCAGTGGCTACGGATTTGCATGGTTTGGCGTGATGATCGCCGAGCGTTTCGGCGAATACGTGGACGGACTGGCATTTGCGCAAGTCGCCCTGAAACTGACTGACCTGCATGGCTATGAGGCCGGCCGCACAGGCACCCTGGTGGCGCTCGATCAGGTCAGCCCATGGACCAGGCCGATGGCGTATGCCCGGCAGACAGCGCTCGCGGCGTTCGAGTGCGGTCAGGCCGGGGGGGACCTGGGCATGTCCTGCTATGCCTGCAATCACATTGTTTCCGACCTGCTGTTCATGGGCGAACCCTTGCAAAAGGTGCTGGACGAACTGGAGCACGGTCTGGCCTGGGTGAGGCAGTTCAATTACGTCGATATCGAACGCATTCTGCTGGCGCAGCAGGCGTTCGCCATCGACCTGCGCGACGGTCGCCCCGTGCGGGCACTGTCTGAACTGGAGGGCGTGGAACACGACCGTTTCGGCCCCATCGATCGCGCCTGCGTTTCGCAGTCGACGTTGTTCCTGTCGTGGCTGTATTCCGGCATGTCGGCCTTTTATGCAGGCGATGCGCTGTATGCCTGGCGGCGTTTCGAAGACGCCGCGACGGTGGCCTGGTCCATTCCGGCGCATATCAATCTTGCCGATTACCATCTCTTTCGCAGCCTCGCACTGGCCAGTGCGCAAGTGCCGGGTGACGTTGAGCGAAAGCTGCAAGTGCTTGAGCAGCAACGCCAGCGATTTCTTGCATGGGCCGCGCTCAATCCGGCGACGTTCCGCAACAAACTGCTGTTGATCGAGGGCGTGATCGCGCGCTTGCGCGGTCAGGACCTGATTGCCATCCGTTGCTTCGATCAATCGCAGATCGCAGCGGCCGCCGCCGGTTTCGTTCACGAACAGGCATTGGCGCACGAGCAACTGGCCGACGTCTGCATGTCCAATGAGCTGGTCTCGGGGGCTCATCACCACCTGCGTTTTGCTCGGGATTGCTACGACCTCTGGGGGGCGAGCGCCAAGGCGCGGCAACTGGAAAACCGCCATCCGTTTCTGCGTACGGAACCCGCTTCGCAACCTTCACAACCGATCAACCGGGGCCGGCTGGACCTGGAGGCGGGTATCGAGGCCGCGCGGGCACTGTCCCAGGAGGTCTTGCTGGATCGGCTGGTCGAGACCTTGATGAACCACCTGATGGTTCAGGCCGGGGCTGACCAAGGTGTGCTGATGATGGTCGCTGAAGGCGACCTGCGCCTGGCGGCCGCCGCGTCGATGGAAGCCGGCAATCTGCTGATTGCGCTGGACAGCGATCAGGCGCTCGAGGCGCTGGCGCCTGCGTCGGTGCTCAATGCAACGATGCGCACCCGTGCACCCCTGGTGCTCGACGATGTGCGGGTCGATTGCCCGGAAGCCTATGGCGCCGATCTGCGTCGACGGCAGACCCGCTCGATGTTGTGCCTGCCGCTGCTCAGACAAGGCACGTTGATTGGTCTGGTCTATCTGGAAAACAGCCTGGTGCCCGGCCTGTTCAGTGCCGAACGGCTGACCATGCTGGAAATTCTTGCCTCCCAGGCAGCGGTGTCGCTGGAGACCGCCCGGCTGTATGCGCAATTGGTGGAAGACAACCGCCTGCGGGCGCAGATGGAAGCGGATCTGCGCAGCTCCCGCGCCGAACTGGCGCGCAACTCGCACCTCAAGGTCATGGGCGAACTTTCAGCCTCCATCGCCCACGAGATCAGTCAGCCGCTGCTTGGCATTCAATCCAATGCCTCGGCCAGCCTGCGCTGGCTCAAGCGTGAAAAGCCCGATCTGGACGAGGCGATTCAGGGCCTGGAAGACATCCGCTCGGACAGCACGCGGGCCGCCGACATTGTCCAGGCGTTGCGCGCACTGGCCAGGCAGGCGCCGCTCAAGCGTTTGCCGGTGCAAATTGACGAGTTGGTGAGTGGCGTCGTTCAACTGACGGCGACCGAACTGGCCAACCGCAACGTCGCACTGCACACCCGACTCGATGCGCAATGTCAGGTGTGGGGCGACTCGGTGCAGATCCAGCAGGTGGTGTACAACCTGATCACCAATGCGATGGAGGCGATCGCCGGCGCCGGGGTGCCGGATGGGCGCATCGTCATCAGCTCCACCGTCAGGGACGGCCATGTGCGGGTGACGTTCCAGGACAACGGGCCGGGGATTGGCGTGCCTCAGCGCGAGCAGGTATTCGATGCCTTTTACACCACCAAGGGCAGCGGCATGGGAATGGGCCTGGCCATCTGCAGATCAGTGATCGGCGCACATGGCGGAACGTTGCTGATCGAGGACAGCGAGCAGGGTGCCCGACTCAGTTTCGACCTGCCGCTGGAACCGGCTGGCGCCGAATAAAAAAAGGCCGCATCAGCGGCCAAAGGGGAGGAGCGGGTAACGTCAGGTTCGGTCAGGTCAAGCGTGCGAGGGGTGGGCGTGCCCAGCGTTGTGCACGCTCCAGAGTGCAGCGTCGAGTTCGATGGCAGGCAACTGAAGCGCGATGGGCGCGCGGTTGGCGACGAAGGCGCGACGCCATTCTCGGGGCGGCATGCCTTCGAGGCGGTTGAAGGTGCGGGTGAAGTGCGAATGGTCCGAAAACCCGCATTCGTAGACGACCTCGGTGATCGGCATCGAAGTGATCAGCAGGCTTTTGGCTTTCTCGATCTTCATCCTCAGCCACCACTCCTGCGGTGAGTACCCGGTGTTCTTTTTGAACGCACGGGAAAAATGACTGCGCGAAAGATTGCAGAGGCCGGCGATCTCGCTGATGCGCGCGCTGCGGCTCAGGTCCCTGAGCATCAGTTCCTTGGCGCGACGTTCCTGCCAACTGGTCAACGATCCCAGCGGGCGCATCAGGGGGCGTGGATGGTCGGAAATCAGCGATTGCGGGCTCATGTTTGCTCTCCTTATCGTTGTGCAAAGTCTCTGCGTCGACGCCCTTTAAAGTCCTTAAACAATCCTGAAGAGTTATTAAATTCCCTCGGTCAGCACCCTGCGGTCAGCGGGTCAGGCATGGGACGGGTAGTCAATGTAGCCACGCTGATCGCCGCCAAAGAACGTGCTCGGGTCCGGTGCGTTGAGCGTCAGGCCCTCGCGGATTCGCCGAGGCAGATCGGGGTTGGCCAGAAACGGTCTGCCGAACGCGATGATGTCGGCGCGACCGTCGGCCAGGGCCTGTTCCGCCGACTCGGGGTCGTAGCCGCCGGCGATCATCAGCACGCCATCCCAGGCATCACGCAACTGGCCGATGATCGCGTCCCAGCGCGGGTCGAAATTCTCGTCCTTGACTGTGCCGACCACGGCCGGCTCGACCAGATGCAGGTAGGCCAGTTTCCAGCGGTTCAACGAGCGCACGATGTAGCCGAACGTAGCTTGCGGGGTTTCATCGCCCATGCCCATGAAACGGCCCATGGGCGTCAGGCGCACGCCGACACGGTCGGCACCGACTTCGTCGACCACGGCCGCCACCACTTCCAGTAACAGGCGCGCACGGTTTTCCAGGGTGCCGCCATAACCGTCGGTGCGCTGGTTGCTGTTGCTGTTGATGAACTGGTCCAGCAGATAGCCGTTGCCGGCGTGAATTTCCACGCCATCCATCCCGGCGTTCAGTGCATTGCGGGCGGCGCGGCGGTAGTCGTTGATGATGTCGGCGATCTCCGAAACCTGCAGTGCGCGCGGCACTGGCACGTCGCCCCACACACCATTGCCCTCGGCATCGACGATGAAGGTCTTGCCCGGTACAGGCAATGCGCTCGGCGCCACCGGCAGTGCGTTGTCCGGTTGAAAGCTTGGGTGCGATACGCGGCCCACATGCCACAGCTGCATGAAAATCAACCCGCCGGCCTCGTGTACCTGGCGGCTGACTTCGCGCCAGGCTTGCACTTGTTCATCGTTGTAGATGCCAGGCGTCCACGCATAACCCTGGCCCTGACGGGAAATCTGCGTCGCCTCGGTGATGATCAGCGCGGCGCTCGCACGCTGGCGGTAGTACTCGGCGTTCATGGACGTCGGGATGTCGCCCGGTTGCCCGGCACGGGAGCGAGTCAACGGCGCCATCGCCACCCGGTGGGGAAGTGTGTAGGGGCCGAGGGCGATGGGACGGAACAGTTGTTGTGTCATGGGGGTTCTCCAGTCTTCGAAAAAGGTCGGTGGACGGTGTCGGGCGTTGGGGCCGACACCGGATGGCCCTACGTTAAGCGGCTGTCCGGTGCTTGATAATCCACACGCGACGCCACGCTGCATTGCGTGAAATGCAACGTGGCGCGGTTCAGGAAGGCTGCTGCGAGCGGGTCAGGGGCAGGTTGAGCCAGCGCCATCCGGTGGCATTCGCCACGGCGTTGCCGATGGCGGCCGCCATGGGACCCTGGACGATTTCGGCGGCCCCCAGAAACGGTTGCCCCGGCTGGTCGAGCAGGTGAACGTCGACCTTTTTGGGCACTTGCGAGAAGCGCAGAATCGGGTAGCCGCTCCAGTCGTAGCTGCGGATGCCGCCGGCGTCATAGGCAACCTTTTCATACAGCGTCCAGCTGGTGGATTGCACGATCCCGCCCTCGACCTGGTTGCGCAGGCCATCGGGACTGACGATCTGTCCCACGTCGACCGCCGTGACGACGTGATCGATCTGCACTTCGCCGGTCTGCGGATGCACCCGCAGACGCACGGCAATGGCGCAATAGCCCATGATGTTTTTGTAGCGCGCGAAGGCGAAGCCAAGGCCTGCGCCGGGTTCACTGCTTTTTTGCGGCCAGTCGATTGCATCGCGCACCCGTTCCACCACCGCCCGCGCCCGAGGATCGGTCAGGTGCGCCAGACGCAGGGCAACCGGATCGACTGCGGCCTTGGCGGCCAGCTCGTCGATACAGGCTTCGATGGCGAAGACGTTGATGTGCGCCCCCAGCGAGCGCATGGCTGAAGTGCGAAACGGCATCTCGGTGACGAAGTTCATGTCGATCCGCGAGGAGGCCACGGCGTACAGCGGCACTGCGTTGCGATCGCCGTCGCCTTCGGGCTGAGCGATCGGCACCGAGGGTGCGGAAGCGAACGGCCGGGCCAGCAGGCGTGCGGGCAGCAAGCGCCCGGCGTTGACGATGCGTTCGTTGTGCGGCGTGGTCCACAGCTCATAGTTCCAGTCCTGCAGCCGACCCTGTGCGTCAAGGTTGGCTTGCACCTCGCTGACCATCGCCGAGCTGTAGGGCTCCCAGAGGTTTTCCTGCTCGCGCATCCATTGCACCCGCACCGGCGTGCCCGGCACGCGCATGGCAATCAGCGCCGCATCGGCCGCGGCATCGTCTGCGCCGTTGTGGCCGTAACAGCCGGAGCCTTCGGTGTGGATGCAGCGCACGCGCTCGGGTGGCAGCCGCAGCATCTCGGCGATTCCGGCACGCAACGGGTACACGCCCTGGGTGTGGGTCCAGACGGTGAGGGTGCCGTCCTTGAACCAGGCCACGGCGCAGGACGGACCGATCGAGCCATGCATCAGGTATTGCTTGGTCACCCGGGCGCGATATTCGTTGTCGGTCGCGCCTTGGGGCGTGCCTTCATGGCTGATCGGATAACGACGCGACGGCAGGCGTTTAAGCAAGGTGTGGATGTCGCGCGATTCGGGAATCGCCTGTCCGCCGCTCCAGCGCGCGGAGGCGTATCCGTGACGCATGGCTTTGATCGCCTGCCATTCGTCCCGCGCTACCACGGCTAGATAATTGCCGTCGCGAATCACCTGCACCACCCCGGACAGCGTCTTGATCGATTCAATATCGATGGCTTCCAGCGTGCAGCCGGGACGCGGCGGGCGGATGACCCGGGCGTGGAGCATGCCCGGCAGGCGAATGTCCTGCACGAACGCGGCGCCGCCGCTGACTTTGCCCGGGATATCCAGACGTGGCAGCGAATGGCCGATGAGCTTGAACGACGCCGGCGGCATCGAGGGCGATGCGGATTTTGCGTAGCGGTGCAGATCGACCTGCTGCACGGCGTCGGCGTAGGACATGCGTTGCCCGGTCGGGCCGAGAATGATGCCGTCGCGAGTCGTCAGCAGCGCCGGCGCAACGTTCCAGCTGCGCCCGGCCGATTCCAGCAGCATCTCGCGCACTTGCGCCGCCGCGTTGAACAGCGCGGTGCCGCTGTCGAAAATCGTGTGGCTGCCGGCGGTGTAGCCTTCGTTCGGCGTG
Organism: Candidatus Pseudomonas auctus; assembly: GCF_048654275.1. NCBI lineage: Bacteria > Pseudomonadati > Pseudomonadota > Gammaproteobacteria > Pseudomonadales > Pseudomonadaceae > Pseudomonas > Candidatus Pseudomonas auctus. Next base: position 253,603 of record NZ_JBJYZK010000001.1, read on the forward strand.
AGTGCGGTGTCGGCGGTGAGCAGGTTGATCGCTGTGGGGGCGACCTCCAGCCGTTCAGCGGCAATTTGCAGTAACGCGGTTTTGACCCCGGTGCCCAGTTCGACCTTGCCGGTGTAGACGGTGATGCCGTCGTGGCCGACGCGGATCCAGGCATCGAGCCAGGGGTTGGTGCGCAGGCTGCCGGGCAGGTCCGGCGCCAGGACGACCGTGCCGAGGGTATCGACTTCGGTGTCAGCCAGGGCGCGGCGCGAGACCGGCACCAAAGCAAACGCCACCAGCAACGCGCCCCCGCGCAGGAACGCACGGCGACTCTGATCGACCTCATTGATCGTGGTCATTGCGCACTCCCGTTTTGCCGGGCGACCAGGCTGATCGCCTCGATGATGCGCAAGTGCGTGCCACAGCGGCACAGGTTGCCTGCCATGTGTTCGCGAATGGTCTGCTCGTCGGGATGCGGATTGCTTTCGAGCAGTGACTGCGCACGCATCAACATGCCGGCGATGCAGTAACCGCATTGAGCGGCCTGTTTGTCGATGAATGCTTGCTGCAGAGTGCCGGGGCGTTCGGCCGTGCCCAGACTCTCGACCGTCCGCACCTTTTTGCCTTCAAGGCCGGCGCAGGGTGTCAGGCAGGAAAACACCGGTTGGTCATCGACGATGACGGTGCAGGCGCCGCATTGGCCCAGGCCACACCCGTACTTGGCGCCGTTCAGGCCTAGGTGATTGCGCAGCGCATAGAGCAGCGGCATGTCCGGTTCCAGCTCGAGAGCCCGGGAAGATCCGTTGACGTTGAGGGTGATCTGAGTCATTTCGTCTCCTGACGTAGCGCTTCGAGGGTGGCGGAAAGGTCGGTCCACGGTTGATCGGGGCTGGCCTGATGGCGCAGGTAGACGGCCAGGGCGTTGAGTTGGGTGTTATCGAGACTGGCGGCGAACGAGGGCATCACCGGTCCCGGTTGGCCGGGTTCTGCCGGGATGCCCTCGAGTACGGTTTTCACAAAGTTGCGCGGGCTGGCGGACTGCAGCGCCGAGGTGCGATCCAGTGCCGGGCGGCCGTCGATGTCACGCACCGGCGCGCCTTGGGCATGGCAGCCGGCGCAGGCACTGGCGAACAGCAGCGCGCCAGAGGATCGATCCGCAGGTTCAGCGCTGGCGCTGGCGTTGGGGACCTCGTTGATTGTGGTTTTCGCCGGCAGACTCAGCAGGTATTCGGCAATCGCCTGTGCATCTTCTGCGGGCAAGCGCGCCAGACCGAGACTGACCGGGCGCATCGGGCCCGCCGCCGTGCCGTGTCCGTCGACCACTTCGGCCCGCAGGTAACTCACCAGTTGCTCGCTGCTCCACGGGTTTGCCCGGTGCGCCATGCCCAGCAGTGACGGCGCGTCCCAGCCATCCACGCTGCCGCCGGCCAGGTTTTCGCCGGATTTCTCGGCGCCGATCAGGTTCAACGGTGAATGACAGCCCGCGCAGTGACCGGGCCCCTCGACCAGGTAACGTCCGCGATTCCACGCCTGCGATTGCTGCGCCAGTGGCGTCAGCGGCTTCCCATGCAGAAACAGCAGGTTCCAGAACGACACCAGAGGCCGGATGCTCATCGGGAAGTTCATGCGGTTCTGTTGTGGCGGCGAGCTCACGGCCGGGCCGCTCATCAGGTACGCATAGGCGTCGGTTATGTCGTCTTGGCTCATGCGCCGGTAATGAACGTAAGGGAAGGCCGGGTACAGGAAGTGCCCGTCGCGGGAGATCCCTTCACGCATCGCCCGCTCGAAGGCCGGCAGCGACCATTGGCCGATGCCGGTCTGTGGATCCGGGGTGATGTTGGTGCTGTAGAGGGTGCCGAACGGCGTCACCAGCGGCAATCCACCGGCCAGGTATTGGCCGCCGGGACGCGTATGACACACCGCACAGTCGCCCGCCTCGACGACGCGCGCGCCGCGTTGCAGTTGTGCGGAGTCGAAGGTTTGCGGGCGTTCGACCGGCGCAATTGCCGGCCGCCACATCAGCGCCAAGGCAGCGATTGCACCGATCGACGCGAGGGCTGCCGCGCTGACCCACAGCGCTCTGGATCTCATGAAATGGCCGTTCATGAGCGGTTGCCCAAGAGGCACGCGGTGGGCGTGAGGGACGGATTCGGCATCTTCGACAACTCCTTGAACGACCGGGGAAGGGCGCCGATGCAAAGCCCTGCGCCAGGTGCCCAAGGGTAGAGAAGGTGCATACGTCCGAGTATTGCCGGACCGCGCAATAGCACGTTGCGCCAAGTGCAACGCCGAGGGTCGTTGCATTTGGCGCATCACTCAATTGCCTTTGGGATGGATACTCGAAGGCCTGTGCGCCCCTTAGCCTTGGCGTCACTTTTCCAAACTCATCGAGGTGTCATCATGCTTACGGGCAATCCGGCAGCGGCGGCCAAGGCCGAAACATCCGCTTCTCTTTCCGGCCTGATGGTCGCGTTCCTGGCATTCTGCTGCGGCGCGGTCGTGGCCAACCTTTATTACGCTCAGCCGATCGTCGAACTGATCGCGCCGCAGATCGGCCTGTCCAGTGCCAATGCCAGTCTGATCGTTTCACTCACGCAGTTCGGTTATGCATTGGGCCTGCTGTTGCTGGTGCCGCTGGCCGACCTGATGGAAAACCGTCGGCTGGTGGTGGGCTTTACCCTGGCGGCAAGCGTGACGCTGTTGTGCGCCGGCCTGACGCATTCGCCGTCGATGTTCCTTGTCCTGTCGTTGCTGATCGGCCTGACTTCGGTGGCGGTGCAGATCCTGGTGCCGTTGGCCGCGCACCTGGCGCCCGAGGCGAGCCGTGGCCGGGTGGTGGGCAACATCATGAGTGGCCTGTTGCTGGGCATTCTGCTGTCGCGGCCACTGTCGAGTCTGCTGGTGGAGGTGTTCGGCTGGCGCGGGGTGTTTTTCAGCGCAGCGGCACTGATGGCCGTCATCGCCCTTATCACGGCGATTGCCTTGCCGCGCCGCGTCCCGAGCCATCAGGCGACGTACGTGGCGCTGATCGGCTCGGTGTTTGCGCTGGCCCGTCGGCACGCGGTTCTGCGCCAGCGTTCGCTGTATCAGGGCTTGCTGTTCGCCAGCTTCAGCCTGTTCTGGACCCTCGCACCGATTGAGCTGATGCGGCACCACGGTTTCAGTCAGGCACAGGTGGCGATATTTGCCCTGGTCGGCGCTGTCGGCGCGGTCGCAGCGCCGATCGCCGGGCGACTGGCCGATGCCGGGCACGGTCGGCGCGGGACGCTCGTGGCACTGTTGCTGGCGCCAGCCTCGTTGCTGATCGCCGCGCTGCCGGGCAGCAGCTATGTCTGGCTGGTGGTTTGCGCGGTGCTGCTGGATTTCGCCGTGCAACTGAACATGGTGCTCGGCCAGCGCGAGGTGTACGCCCTCGATCCGCACAGCCGGGCCCGGCTGAATGCCGTGTACATGACCAGCATCTTCGGCGGCGGTGCTCTGGGATCGCTGGTCGCCAGTCCGCTCTACGAACATTTTGGCTGGAACCTGTCCGCCGTGACCGTGGCGTTGCTGCCGGCGCTGGCCCTGGCGCTGTTCCTGAGCCGCAAGGCCGATGCGTGAACCGCAGGCACCGCTGAGTCCGATGAAGCACGGTCCTACAAGACGATTGGCGAACGGTGATGCACAATCATCACCGTTTCCTTTCGATCGGGCTCCACTTATGGACAAGTTGCTGGCACTGAAGATGTTCGTTGAAACCGTCCGTTGCGGTGGTTATTCCTCGGCGGCGCGCAAACTCGGCATCTCCACCTCTTCGGTGACACGCCAGGTGGCCGGGCTGGAAAACGAATTGGGCGCCAGCCTGCTCAACCGCACGACACGCAACACCAGCGTGACGGTCGCCGGCCAAACCTATTTCGAGAAAGCGCTGGCCATTCTCGATGCCATCGATGAGGCCGACGCGGTTGTCGCCGACCGTGGCAGCGAGGCGCAGGGACGCTTGCGCATCAGTGTGCCGGTGGAGTTCGGCCGGCAGATCATTGCACCGCAACTGGGGGAATTGCTCGACCGCCATCCGGGGCTTGAAATCAGTGTGTCGTTGAGCGATCAGGTCAGCGATCTGCTGAGCGAGCAGATCGATGTCTCGGTGCGCCTGGGATCATCGGTGGTCAGTGACGATATCGTCAGCAAGCGGGTGGGGGGCTTCCAGCGCTGGGTGGTGGCGAGTCCGGATTACCTGAGCCGTCATGCTGTGCCGGCGCATCCGCGAGACTTGCTCGAGCATCAATGCCTGCGCTTCGACTACGCGGGTTCGCACCAGCACTGGACGTTCCAGGGCGACGAGGAAACCATCCAGCTCAATGTCCATGGTCGCCTGCAAAGCAACAACGCCGATATCCTGCGCGAAGCGGCGGTGGCGGGGCGGGGGGTGGCCCTGCTGGCCGACTGGCTGGTGCGCGCCGACGTCGAGGCCGGTCGGTTGACGCGGCTGCTGGAGGGTTATGAAGTCAACCCCGGTAATGCGAGCTGCTGCATCAATGCGTTGTACCTGCCCAATCACCGGGGCTCCAGTCGTATCAATGTGTTCATCGACTTTCTGGAAGACATTCTGGCAGCGGAGCCATCGCGTCAACGCTAGAGTGCCGTTTATTGCCGCCCGACGCTTTGTGAGTTCTGCATAAAAAAAGCGCCCGCCAAAAAAAACCGTGGCGGGCGCCTGGGAATGCGCAGCGATAGGGAAGTGTGAACCGTCGGGTGATCAGGCCACCGGAATCAACGGGTCGGCCGCGGCCAGTGCGGTTGCACGATCGGCGGCCGGCGGGTAAATCCACACGGTGTTGATCTGAGTCTTGAGGTCTTTGGCCTCTTGCCCGACCAGTTTCAATTGACGGTCCCAGCCCTCGGTGAACACCGCGCCCCAGGCACCGAGGTCAAGGCAGGTCACGTACTTGGGCTGGCGGTAGGTGACCGGTGCGACACCGATCAGGTCAGCGGCCACATTGTTGCCGGCATAACGGCCCAGGCTGATCGCATGCTGGCAGGACATCGCGGCGTAGTTTCCGAGATCATCCGTGGCGGCATAAGCGACGTCGCCGGCAGCGAAGACATCCACGTGCCCCAGCACTTTCAAGTGGCCGTCGACGTGCAGGCGACCTTGCGGATCACGGCTGCCCGGAATCTGTTCAGTGAGCGGGCTGGCGCGAAAGCCAACAGTCCAGATGACGGTGTTGGACTCGATACGTTTGCCGTCAGCCAAAGTCACGCCGCCGGCATCCACCGAGGCGACCGAGGCGTCGACTATCCATTCAATGCCCAACTCTCGGGACGCTTCGACAATGGACGGGCGAATACCGTCACCCAGCGTCGCGGCGATTTGCGGCGCACGGTCCACCACGATGACCCTGATCGGCGCATCGTCACCCAGTGCGGCACGCAGGCGGGCCGGCATTTCGGTGGCGGTTTCGATTCCGGTAAAACCACCACCGGCGACCACCACGGTATTTCGTGCTGCGCTCGACGGCTGGTCCTTCAACGACTTGATATGGGCTTCGAGGCGCGCGGCTTCTTCGATCTGATCGACATCGAAGGCGTGTTCGATCATGCCTTTGAGCGGTGGGCGAATCACGCGACTGCCGGCGGCCAACACCAGCCGGTCATAGCTCAGTGTGCCTTGCGTGCCGAAGGCATCGCTGTAGGTCACTTGCTTGTTTTCGGTGTCGATGCTGTCGGCGATGCCTTTGACGAATTTCACGCCGACCGCATCGAACAGCTCACCCAGCGGCGCTTTCATGTTGTGGACATCCGGCTCGTAGAAGCGCGGACGGATGCGCAGTTCTGCCTGGGGCGCGAGGACGGTGATCTGCACGTCATTACGATCATGCTGGTCCAGCAGACGTGCGGCGCTCAAGGCGCTCCAGACTCCACCAAACCCTGCGCCTATCACTAAAATGTGCTGTTTCATCGGATGACTCCTGTGGAAATTCTGGTCGTTGAACGGTTTGTCCGTTCATGCGTGACCGTCTGCCGCACTGCACGAAGCAGGTGGTTGTGAACAACCGCAGAGCCGGTTCGATTCGCTGGGGAAGATGCTATCGGGGAAGGTGCGGCGAGACACTTCTACATAGGGTCAGTGCCGACATGCTTAGGTATGGGGTGGGGTATACACAGGTATAGAAAGAGGGCCGTCAAACGGCGCGATTGAATGCGCTTTCGATGCAGGTGATGAGTTCGCCGCACGGGAAGGGTTTAGGGAAATAGGCGAGGGGCTCGGGGAATGCGGCGTTGACCCTTGGCGGACGCCCCTGGTAACCCGTGATGAAAATGATCGGGATGCGCACGCCTCGGGCGCACAGCTCATCGTACATCTCGATGCCGGACAGACCGGGCATCTGGATGTCCGAGATGATGCAGCCGGGGCGGGGCGGCGCCTTCATCGCCAGAAAAGCCTCCGCGTTCGGGTACAACTGCACGGTGTAGCCGTGAGAGCGCAACAGGCTGTCCAGCGCCATGCGCACGGACTCATCATCATCATCGACAACCGATACAACAGCGGTGTGGGACATTGCTTTACCAGGGCTGATCTCGGGTAGCCCGTCAAGGACGCCCGCCATTGCCGCACGATACGCCGCTCGGTTCGGCGGTGTACTTATACGTGTGTATAGCGACCGTATTTGAACGTCTGCGAGCCCGACGCCATTGCGCTGTGTGGCGTCAGCGCGAGAACCGGCTGCGGTATTCCCGGGGCGAGACCGAGAGGTGACGGTAGAAGGTGTCGCGCATGCGTTCTTCGTCGCCAAACCCGCACAACTGTGCGATCTGGTCGATGTTGCGCTGAGAGTCTTCGAGCATTCGTCGCGCCGCTTCCAGGCGAAACAGCTCGAGTGCCTTGGCCGGCGTGCGGCCGATCTTGCGTTTGTAGACCCGCGCGAAATTGCGCGGGCTCATCTGCGCCTGTCGGGCCAGCGATTCGACGCTCAATTGCGGGTCGCCGAGGTTTTCGCTGATCCACAGGTGCAATTCTTCGAAGCAGCCTCTGTCGTCGATCTGCGCTTGCAGCAACTGGCTGAACTGCGCTTGACCGCCAGGGCGTTTAAGAAAAACCACCAGCTCCCGCGCCACCTTCAACGCTACGGCGCGGCCGCAATCGGCCTCGACCAGCGCCAGCGCCATGTCGATCCCGGTGGTGACCCCGGCGGAAGTCCAGACGTTGCCTTGCTGGATGTAGATCGCATCAAGGTCGACATCGACACTCGGAAAACCACCCTTGAGCATGTCGCACATGCCCCAGTGGGTGGTTGCGCGCAAGCCTTCCAGCAGCCCGGCCTGGGCCAGCAGAAAAGTGCCGCTGCACACCGAGGCGGTGCGCCTGGCCTTGGCTGACGCCGCGCGCAGCCAGTCGACCAACGCAACATTGTCGAGCATGGCCTGACGGATGTTCGGCGCACCGGGCACGATCAGCGTATCGATGGTTGTCTCGTCAAAGGTGCGCAGGGCCAAGGTGTTGACCGACAGCCCTTCGGCGGTGGCGATCAATCCGCCGTCCAGGCTTGCGGTGTGCAACGCGTAGCCAGGCAAGCCGCGTTCGGCCATGGCCTTGGACGCGGCCCAGAACACGGTTTGTGCGCCGGTCAGGTCCAGCAAGCCCATCTGCGGATACGCCAGGAACACCAGCGTGCGCGGTTGCGCGAGCAAGCAGGTGAGAGGGTCGGGTTGGTGAAAAATAGAGTTCATGACTGCTCAGGGACCTGATGATCGCCCGCTTTTCGGCGATCCGGTGCGCCGTAGTGTCGGTGTTTGCGGGCAGGAGCGCGAATATACATTGGTATGGGCCACAGCCACCTCAACAGCGGCGTTACTCGGTCGATGTGGTTCAAGCCCTATACCCGCGTATGGTGTTGGACGTCGTGGTCGCGATGCACACTCGATTTCAAGGCGCGCCATTCAGCGCTTGCGCCAGCAAGGGCATTCGTCCGGGAAATTTTGACTCAGCCAAGAGGAAAGCGACCATGTCAACGTATCTGAATCACTCCAATCAAACCAACGCAACCGATGACCGGCAGGCGTCCGTCACCCGCCAGCCATTTGCTCCGGCGCAGGAGCTGGTGCCATCGCGCTACGCACTGCAGGTCGGCGACATTGACGTGGTGGTGATCAGCGACGGCGTACTGCCGCTGCCGACCTCGACCATGTCCACAAATGCCGACCCGCAGGCTCGCGCCGCCTGGTTCAAGGACATGTTCCTGGGGCCGGACGCGTTTGACTGGGCACTCAACGTGCTGGTCGTGCGCAGCGGCGAGCAGATCATTCTGGTCGACGCCGGACTGGGCGGGCAGTTTCCCGGTTTCCCCCGGGCCGGCCAGTTGCCGAAACGCCTGGAAGCGGCGGGCATCGATCTGGCCAGCGTGACTGACATCGTGATCACCCACATGCACATGGACCATGTCGGCGGTCTGCTGGTCGACGAGGTGAAGAGCCGGTTGCGTGCGGACGTGCGCATTCACGTCTCGGCAAAAGAGGTCGAGTTCTGGGAGACGCCGGACTTCACCCAGACCGTCATGCCGGCGCCAGTGCCTGACGTTCTGCGCGCGACGGCCAATCAGTTCATTAACGATTACCGCCGCCAGGTGCGCACCTTCGAGGATGAATACGAAGTGGCGCCGGGGGTGGTGGTGAAACTCACCGGCGGTCACACGCCGGGGCACAGTATTGTCTACGTCAACTCGGGCGGCGAACGCCTGACCTTTGCTGGCGACGCCCTGTTTCCGGTGGCCTTCGAGCATCCGGAATGGCACAACGGTTTCGAGCATGATCCTGAAGAGTCGGTGCGTGTCCGCGTACGCCTGATGCGTGAGGCGGCGGCGAGTGGCGAGTGGTTTGTCGCCACCCACCTGCCGTTCCCGTCGGTGGGCCGCGTGGCGGTCGATGGCGATGCGTTCCGCTGGATTGCAGCGTTCTGGGATTACTGATCGGCTGTCGGCGGCCCGGCTGCATTCGGCCGGGCTCGATAAAAATCAGGCCCCGAAGTGATGAACTTGCGGGGCCTTTTTTTGCTTTGAGGTTTGTCGGTCGGGCAGCGGCGGCTCTGCATCGAGTTGTTCGAGAGGACCGCTCAACGACGGCGCATCAGCGCCTGCTCGATGCAAGCCAGCAGAGCCTCGGTATGGAACGGTTTGGAGAAATAACCTTCCGGCGTCCTTACCCGGGCACTGAACTCGGGGGGCAGGCCCGGTTTGCCCGTGATGAAAATCGTCGGAATATGGATCTTCCTGGCCGCCAGCGCCTCGTACATTTCGACCCCGCACATGCCGGGCATCTGAATGTCCGAGATCAGACACCCGGTCTGCTCTGGCGCGCTCGATTCAAGAAATGCAAAAGCACTGTTGAATGTCTTGACCGTATAACCGCAAGACCGCAACAAACTGTCCATTGAAACCAGAACAAGTTCGTCATCATCGACAACTGAAACAATAGCTGAGTTGAACATGGGAAACCTTGCGTTCTTTGCGGGTGTCTGTCGCGCCCGCCATACTTGCAAGATACGCTTTCAAAAATTGTGGAATAGTATACGTGGGTATGTTTGGTTGGTTTTTTTGTTAGTTGCGAAAGTTAATCAATGTTCAGCAAATAAATGGTTGTTGATTAACGAAAGAAAGTAACTGTTATGTCGAGTGCAGGCTTCAAAGAGTTGTCGGCTGGCGTAGTCGTTGTTGGCAATTGCGCTGGCGCCACAGTCGCGGAACAAGGCATCGGCGGCCCGTAGTCGGCGCAGGGCGCGGTCAATGCCTTTAAGGCAGTCGGCAAAGCATAAAGGTTCGGGAGCCTCATTGAGGTGGTAGAGCGCGTCGCGCTGGGCATGGCCGCCCAGGTCGGTGATGCCGGTGACGAGAAAGTCGGCGTAACGGGTATTGGCATTCAACAGCCTGCGAAACAGCGTCTGCACCGGTAAAAAGCTGACAGCGTGCAGTGTCTGCTGGCTGTGCCTGAGCCGCGCCAGAATGCTCAGCGTCGCGCTCAGGGTCTGCGTCAATGCGTCGATGATCTCCACGCGCTCAGCGGTGGACAACGATATGTGCGTGCCATAGCGGGTGACGCAGGGCGGGTGACTGACCAGGTACAGTGTGTGCGGTGCGTTCATGACCACCGTCTCCGGCTAGCGCTCGTGCGCGATTGAATGTTGTGATTGCAGCAGCGGACTCCACTGTTTCTGGTTGTCCGGGCGTCGGTAGTACACCACCATGCGCCGGGCGACCTGCATGGCCAGCTCGCGACCGTGATCGGCCTCGACCAGTGCCAGCGCCAGATCGATCCCGGCGCTGACGCCGGCGCAGGTCCACACCGATGCCTGGTGGACGAAGATGGCCTCGCGATCCAGCTCGACCCTGGGGAACAGCCGCTCGAACATGTCAGCCATCAACCAGTGTGTCGCCACGCGCAGTCCATCGAGCAGTCCGGCCTGAGCCAGGAAAAAAGCACCGCTGCATACCGACGTCGTACGGTTGGCCGTGGCTGACGTGGCGCGCAACCAATCGACCAGCGGCGCGTTGTCTCGCAACGCCTGGCTGATGAACGCCGAGCCCGGAACGATCAACGTATTGATCGGCTCGTCGCCGAGCTCATCCAGCCGCCGGGTTTGAACCACCAGGCCTTCGCCGGTCTGCACCGGCCCGCCTTGCAGGCTCGCGGTGTGCAAGGCATAACCGGGCAAACCGAGTTGCGCCAGTCCGCACGTCGCCGCCCAGAAAACGGTCTGCGCCCCGGTCAGATCCAGCAGGCCCATTTGCGGGTATGCCACGAACACGACGGTTCGTTCGTGTACCGGGGTTTCGGGTTCTGCGCCGGGGTTTGTACGTTGGATAGACAATGCGGGTCTCCATATCGCCACCGGGCGACATCAGGGGTGGGTGGTTGTCATTGATCGTGTTCGAGCGCAGCCAATGGAATCGCAAACACAAACTGGGTGCCGACGCCCTCGGTACTGTTGACCCAGATGCGGCCGCCGTGGAATTCAATGATCGAACGGCATATCGAGAGGCCCATTCCCAGGCCGGTGGGCTTGGTGGTGAAGAATGGGTCGAACAGCGAAGGCAGGATGTCCTCGGCAATGCCGACGCCGGAGTCGGCGATTTCAAGCACGGCCTCGTTGTGCAGGATCGAGGTGGTGATCCGCAGCGTCCGGGCGCGGTCAAGCACATTGGCCATGGCCTGGCAGGCGTTGATGATCAGATTGATGATGACTTGCTGCAGTTGTACCCGGTCACCTTTGATCCGCGCACCGTGAGTGCCCAGTCGGGCGTGCGGGCGAACCTCATGGAAGCTGATGTCATGTTGCATCAGCGTCAGCGAGTCACTGACGATGTCGTCGAACACTTCGACATTGCGCTGCACCTCGCTGTGTCGCGATAACGCTCGAATACAGGCGATGACATCGGAGACCCTGACCGAGTTTTGAATGATCCGGTCCAGCGAACGGCGGGCTTCTTCCAGGTTGGGTTCGGGCCGGTTGATCCAGCGTTTGCAGGATTCACCGCTGGTGATGACCGCTGCCAGCGGCTGATTGATTTCGTGGGCAATCGACGCGGCCAGTTCGCCCATGGAAGTCAGGCGCGTGACGTGGGCGAGGGTGGCTTGCGAGTGAAACAACGCCTCTTCCGACTGTTTGCTGGCGGTGACGTCCATCAGCGCCCCGGCGTATTGCGTGCGCCCGCGATGTCTGGGCAACGGGCTGGCGATCATCTGCACGTGCTTGATCCGACCATCCGGCATGAGCAGCCGATGCTCGACTTCGACCAGCTCCTGCCGGCGCGCAAACTGCTCCAGCACCTGATCGATAACCGGCAGGTCGTCGGGATGAGTGCGTGACTTGACCAGCGCCAGTGTCGGGGTGACGTCCGGCGAATACTCGAAAATACGCGACGACTCTTGCGACCATGACACGCTGACTTTTTTATCGATGATGAAACCGATACTGCCGGTGTGGGTAAGTTTCTGTGCGCCCAGAAAGAACGCTTCCTTGCGCCGCAGCGTTTCAGTGGCGCGTTTGCTGCGCAACGCGAGCAGGGAAATGGTCGTCAGCGCGATCAGGCACCTGACGAATCCGGCGATGCTGCGGTGATCGCGATAACCTTCATCGACCAGGAAGTCGGCCGTCAGCAGCGTGAGGCAACCCAACGCGACGGCAAGAAATACCGGTACCGGGAAGATGTTCGCTGACATGAATACCAGCGTGATGTAGAACAACGTCGGCGCAACGTCCAGATCAAGGTACGCATTGGTGATATAGATCATGCTGCCGACCGCTATGGCGCAAAGCCAGGCGAAGGCGTCTGAACAAAGAAGTTGTGCGCGACGTTTGATGATAGACATTTATTCTTCCAGATTTTTGCTATCGGACGGCAGGGCGTGTTCTTTCGATGAAGCAGGCAAACGCTATGAAAGGCGTATTGATGAAGAGGTTAAAAAGTCTGAAGTTGTTTTTCAGGCATGACGGTTGTTGGCGACTGTCTGTCATTCACCAATCGTTGTATTGAGTAATGGTTATTTGAATAAAGATCTTATTCGAAGACTTCTACGCTGGCACTGCTGCATTGGGTCATTTGCAGTATGACTGCGTATTAACCGGCTATACCCAAGTGTTAGTTGTTCGGAACTTGAGTGTTGATTGTGCCGGCCAGCCACGGCGGCTTGAGCCATACCGTATCGTTTCATTCGGTCACCGATGTGCAGGCAGCGCCGCGATGACTTCGGCCATGCGCACCAGGTCGGCAAATGAGCGCGCGCCCATCTTGCGCATGGCCTGGCCCCGGTGGATCTTCACAGTGATTTCACTGAGGCCGATTTCCCCGGCGATCTGCTTGTTCATCAAGCCTGAGGCCGCCAGCGCCATGACCGTCTGCTCCCGGGGTGTCAACGTCCCATGACGGGCGCGCAGTTCATCGGCATGTCGCCCGGACTCGCGACGCTGCTTGTCCCGCGAGTGTGCGGCGCAGACGGCATCGATCAGGTCCTGCTCGCGAAACGGTTTGGTCAGGAAGTCCACCGCGCCGGCTTTCATCGCGCGCACGGTCATGGCGATATCGCCGTGTCCGGTGATGAACACGATTGGCACATTGATTCCGGCGGTGGCCAGTTCATTCTGGAAATCCAGCCCGCTGCTGCCTTGCAGGCGCACGTCGAGTACCAGGCAACTCAGCGTGTCCGGACGTTGATACGTCATGAACTCGGCGACCGACCCGAACAGCTCCACCCGCAGACCAATGGAGCGCAACAGGCTGCCGAGGGATTCGCGCAACGCGGCATCGTCGTCGACGATGAATACCACCGGCTCGCTGGGGTTGTTGCTGATGGGATTGTTGTTCATTGCTCTTTTCCCAAAAGGTTGTGACGTTGTGGCGAATCCCTTGGCCGGGCGGCCGGTGTTTGCTCGTGCGGGTTGATGCCCGACCAGAGACACGGTCCCGCTGGCGATAGCGCCGTGCGACACGTTGCGCAGGTGTGGGCGTGAGTAGATAGACGGTTAAGCATCGTAGTGGCGCAGCACGCCGTCAGCTAGGACAAAAAACCCGAAAAAACGGCCATTGCACCGGTCTTTGCGCGGCCCGATGCAGCTATCGGTTTCAAACGGTTCATACACAAGTATCAAAACACTCACCTAACGCATGATCCCGCTGTCCCCAAGTACCACAGACGTCCGGCAGCCGCGCCCTTAACCTTTATCAGCTCTCCGTCGATCTCAATGGCCGCGTGCCGGGTGGTGAACTTCATGAACAGAAATGAACTCCGTCGTGTCGACATCAATCTGCTGGTGGTCTTCGAGACGCTGATGCATGAGCGCAACGTCAGCCGGGTCGGCGAGAAGCTGTTTCTCGGTCAACCAACCATCAGTGCAGCGCTGGGGCGTTTGCGTGTGCTTTTTGACGATCCGTTGTTCGTTCGTGCGGGGAGGGTGATGGAGCCGACAAGGCGGGCCGAGGAAATTTTCGCCAACCTGACGCCGGCGCTGGATGGCGTTGTCGCGGCGTTGAGCCGTTGTCAGCCCTTCGACCCAGCTACCAGCGAGGTGACCTTTCAGGTCGGCCTGTCCGACGATGTCGAATACGCGTTGCTCCCGCGATTGCTGCGCCAGCTTCGTAGCGAGGCGCCGAATATTGCCTTGGTGGTGCTGCGCGTCGATCAGCAGCAGATGTCGCAGCGGCTGTTCAATGGCGAGATTTCTCTGGGCATCAGCCCTACGCTCGATCTGCCGGCCAACGCCCGACGCAAGAGTCTGCGGTCGATCCGGCCGATGCTTTTGCGCTCGGACACCCGTCCGGGGCTGCTGGCGCTTGATGAATTCTGCGAGCGACCGCACGCCATCGTGTCATCCATGGGCAAAGCCAAAGACGACACCGACCACGCGCTGGACCTGCTCGGACGTCGGCGCAAAGTGGTGCTTGCAGTGCCGCAGTTCAGTGCCTTGCCAAGGTTGTTGGCGCAGAGCGACATGCTGGTCATCGTTCCGGATTACGTGGCCAGGGCCATGGCCTCGGTGAATGGCATCAGGGCCGAGCCGGCCCCTCTGTTGCTGCCATCGCGGGAGCTTTCCATGGTCTGGCGTGCCGCTGCGCACAACGATTGCGCTCAGCGTTGGCTGCGTTCGCGTTGCCAGGCATTTCTTGGCACGCCGATTGAGTTGCAGGTAGTGCCCAAGCTGCGCCCGGCGTTGCCCTTCGATCAGACGTTGATGATGGCCCGGTAGATAACTGCAACGGCTGTGTGATTCGCCCAATAAAAAAGCTCCGACTCGATCGGAGCTTTTCTTTTCAGGGGGCTGTACGTGGCTTGTCGTGAGGGCGCGGCCCTGGAAACTCATGCATTGATAAACGCCAGCAGGTCCGCGTTGATGGTGTCGCCGTTTGTGGTGCACATGCCATGGGGCTGGCCGGGGTAGGTTTTCAGCGTACCGTGCTTGAGCAATTTGATTGAGAGGTGAGCCGAATTGGTGATCGGCACGATCTGGTCATCTTCACCGTGCAGCACCAGGGTCGGCACATCGATGTTTTTCAGGTCATCGGTGAAGTCGGTTTCGGAGAACGCGCTGATGCAGTCGTACTGCGCCTTGATCCCGCCGTTCATGCCCTGACGCCACCAGTTTTCGACGATCGCTTCAGACACTTTCGCACCTGGGCGATTGAAGCCGTAGAACGGTCCGCTCGGGAAGTCACGATAAAACTGGCTGCGATTCTGCGCGAGTGCTTTGCGCAACCCGTCAAACACCTCCATCGGCAGGCCGCCGGGATTTTTTGCGGTGCGCAGCATGATCGGCGGCACGGCGCCGATCAGCACGGCCTTGGCCACCCGGCCGCGACCATGCCGCGCCACGTAGCGCGCCACTTCACCGCCGCCGGTGGAGTGGCCGATGTGCACGGCGTTGCGGATGTTCAGGTGCGCCATCAACTCGGCAACGTCGGCGGCGTAGGTGTCCATTTCGTTGCCCGTGGCGGTCTGCGAAGAGCGACCATGGCCACGTCGATCATGGGCAATGACGCGAAAGCCCTTGCTGAGGAAGAACAGCATTTGCGCATCCCAGTCATCACCGGAAAGGGGCCAGCCGTGATGGAAAACGATCGGCTGGCCCTGGCCCCAATCCTTGTAGAAAATCTGCGTGCCATCCCTGACGGTGAGCATTCCCGAGCCACTGCCGTTGCCGGCGCTTTTGCTGACCCCTGACGCGGATGCTGGTGTCTGCTGTGTCGCCAGCGCCGGCAATGCCACCGCCAGGGTTGCGGCCATGGCGCCCGTCGTGATCAAGCCACGACGGGTGGTTCCGTTTTTCTCGTCAGTCATTTTGAACACCCATTGAGTTAAATAAGTTGCACAGGCGGCGCAAGGCTGCAGTCCTGGCCGAAGGCAATCTTTGGGCAAAGGTGTACGACTGACCACCAGACATGGGTTTTTGAAATTAACGCTTTGGTATGTAGGGCGTGGCGGGAGGAGTGCTGCGGGGTTGGCGCGTCCCTGCGCCTGGACAACTCAGAAGGTGTACTTGGCCGTCAGCATCATGTTGCGCGGCGTGCCATAGCTGTCGCCGCCGTAGCTGACGGAGTTGGCGATGGTGGAGTAGTACTTGCGGTCGAAGATGTTGTTGGCGTTGAGTTGCAGATCGAGGTTGTCATTGACCCGGTAGCCGGCCATCAGGTCGGTCACGGCGTACGCGCCTTGCTTGAGGCGGTAGTTGCCGCCATCGAGCAGTTCGATGTCGTTGTACATGCGGCTCTGCCAGGAGATGTTGCCGCCCACACGCAGTTTTTCCAGCGGGCCCTGGAAGTTGTAGCGGGTGGTGAGTTTGAACAGGTGTTCCGGGGTGTCGGTGTCGAACTGCTTGTTGACGTTCTGCGGGTTCGCCTCGTCTTTGATGGTGTGCGTGCGGGCGTAGGTGTAGCCGCCGCCGATCTGCCAGTTGTCGGTGAGCGCGCCTTGCAGCTCGAGGTCGATACCCTGGCTGCGGATCTCGCCGGAGGCTTCATAGCAGGAAGACTGCGGGCAGTTCGGGACGAACACTTGCACCGCGCGGTTTTCCTGATCGACGCGGAACACGGCGAGGCTGGCGTTCAGCGCGCCGCCCAGGTATTCACCCTTGATGCCGACCTCGTAGTTCTTGCCCACGATCGGCTTGACCGGGTTACCGGAGGTGCCCTTGTTGCTCTGCGGGGTGAAGATGTCGCTGTAGCTGGCGTACACCGAATGATGGTCGTCCAGCTCGTAGATCAGGCCGGCATAGCGGGTGACGTTGCGGGTGACTTTGTAGTCGCCGTCGCCATCGCGGTTGTCGTAGTCGTACCAGTCCAGACGTCCGCCGAGGATCAGCTTCAGCGGGTCGGCCAGGCTCAGGCGAGTCGTCAGGTACACGCCGTCCTGAGTGGTGACTTCACGCGTGTTGTTGGTGTGGACGAAGTCCGGTTTGCCGGCGTTGATCGGCCAGTTTGTGTCATAGGGCGAGTAGTTGTGAGTGGTCAGGTCGTAGATGCGTTTGCTGGCGCCGACCACCAGTTCATGGCTGCGCCCGAAGGCTTCGAACGGACCGCTGAAGAAGGCGTCGAGACCTGCCTGGTTTTCATCGGCCTTGGACTGGTAAACCGTGCGGGCCAGAGTGTCGTTGACCCAGCGCGACTGGTACGAGCCGGAGAACAGCGCGTTCTGCTCGGAATAGTTGGCGTTGACCTGCAGCTTCCAGTCGTTGGCCAGTTGCTGACGGATCTCGGCGAAGACCGTGTTGATCTCCTGATCCTTGTCCTCCCAGGAGGTGCCGGGGTTATACGAGCGCGGCAGATCAAGGTGATGGCCGTCGAGACCGATCATTGATGACCCCCAGAAGTAGTTGGTCCTGTCCTTCTGGTGCGAGAAACCGAGGGTCAAAGTGGTGTCGTCGCTCAGATCGGCTTCGGTGACGGCGTAGAACAGGTTGTGTTGTTCGTCCACGTCATCGATGAAGCTGTTGGCGTCGTGGTAGGACGTGACCACCCGGCCGCGCAGGGTGCCGCTGTCGTTGAGCGGGCTGGAAGCATCGAGCTCGCCGCGATAGTTGTCCCAGGTCCCGGCGGCGCCGGTCAGGGTGACGCGCTGCTCGGCCAATGGCCGTTTGCGCACCAGGTTGATCGCCGCCGAAGGGTTGCCGGCACCGGTGACCAGACCGGTCGCACCCCGAACAACCTCGACCCGATCAAACATCGCCAGATTCGGCTGGGATCCGACGTTCACGCCGTCGTAGCCGCTTGGAATGCCGTCGTACATCAGGTTGTCGATGTTGAAGCCCCGGGCTTTGTAGGCCTGTCGGCCTGGGCCGCTGGAGTAGTCGAGGAACAGCCCTGGCGTGGCGTTGACCACGTCGTTGATGCTGGTCATCGCCTGATCGTCCATGCGCTGGCGGGTGATGACGGTGACGGCTTGCGGTGTTTCGCGCAGGGTCAACGGCAGTTTGGTGGCGGTGGCCATGGTGCCGGTGGTGTAGGACTCGGAGCCTTCGGTGGTGCTGCCCAGCTGTGTCGATGTGATGGCGGTCGCGCCGAGCTCGAGGGTGGCGGGCGGGGCGGTGTCCTGCGCCTCGCGGGTTTCATCGGCCAGCGCCGGGGCCATGACGGCCATGCAGATGGCCATGGACAGGAGGTTGCGTGACGGGTTGAAACGATGCGGCGAGGTAGGGCGCGACATGAAGGATTCCTGATTTTTAAATAGCAAACATAGAGCTGTTGAGAATCATTGCTAATAATTGTGTCAGGGTTTTTTACAGCAACAAAGCGCTTCGTGAAAAAAATGTGAAATTGCGCAGGAGGAGAGGGAGGGGACAAACGTGATCAAGGAACCGCTTAAGCGCGGCACTTGCAGCGCAGGAGCCGGTTACACCGTTGGTCAGCTTGCCATGCAAACCAACAGGTTGGTGTCTACTTTTGTGGCCGGGTCAGCCAAATGACAGGAGATATTCTGAAGTCATTCAAGCGCTTTCGAGCTGACCCCGTGACGTTGATTTCAGGATGGATCTTGAATGAGGCGCGCAGCATCGCTCCGGCGATGCGTAACGGAAACCCGCGCCTTTGAACTCGTTAAGGAGAACGCAGATGGCAATCAGCCGAGTCACCGAAACAACCGATAAAACCGCACTCGTCAAAGCCGAGGTGTACCGCTGGTACAACCTCTTTTTCCCGTGGTCGCGCGGTGTGGCGTCCCAGTCGGAAGACGCGATCAAGCCTTTGTACGATGCCCTGGCGAATGATTTCCGGGTGGTGCTCACGGACGGTCAGATCATGAACCGGGAAAATTACTGGGAACGCCTTTGGGGCCTGCACGGCCAGCGTGCCGGCAGCCCCGAATCGCACATCATCAATCTCTCGATCACACCGCTTCCCGGTGATTTCTTCCTGACGGTTTTCGACCTGGTCAAGAACGGGATCACCAAGAAGAAAGTCGACTCGGCGCTCATGCGCCTCGACCCGGATTCGCCATCGGGAATCTCGTGGATTTACGTCCACGAAAGCGAGCACGAGACATCGTTCGCGTAAATCATTCAATGACCGTTCGCGCCTCTGGTTGTTTGAACCGGAGGAACGGCATCGCTCAACTCTGTAAAAAAAAACCGCCCGAAGCCGTGCATCGGGCGGTTTGCAGGATCAAACAGGGCTGATTCAGATCAGCCGCAGGGTGACGTCGATGTTGCCGCGAGTGGCTTTTGAGTAAGGGCAGGTCTGATGCGCAGCGTCCACCAGCGCCTGGGCAACCGTAGGCTCCAGCCCCGGCAGGCTGACATTCAAGCGCGCCTGAAGAAAGAATGCATCGCCGGCCTTGCCCAGATCGATTTCGGTTTCGACCGCCACATCCGCCGGAAGCCTGATCTTCTGTGCCGCGGCTGCCTTGCCCATGGCGCCGATGAAGCAGGCTGACCAACCGGCGGCCAACAGTTGTTCCGGATTGGTGCCGCTGCCATTCGAGCCCGGTGGCGAAAGCTTGATGTCCAGGTTGCCGTCCGAGCTGCGTGAGGCGCCATCGCGCCCGCCAGTGGTGCGGGTCTTGCCGGTGTACAGCACGGTGTCGAGTTGATTGATCATGGAAATACCTGCCTGTGATGGGGGATGTCGGACAGCGAAGGTTCCGATGGCCCACACTTTTGCATTGGCATGTACCCGAGATGTGTCATGCAGCGGAGTTTTTGTATCGCTCTGTAGCCTTATCGGTGTGGAAGGGGTCAAGGGCGCAACCAGGCTGGATGTAAGTGGGAGAGGACTTGCAGGTGGCGTTAGTCCAGAGTGAAACGGATAGAGCTGACTGGCGGTTGATCTCGTATTCACCCCTGGCCGTTTTCAACCGGGTGCAGCGCAGGGGGAGCCGAAAGCCCGGACCTTGCCGGGCGGGTGATGGACGTATTCAGCGCGAATCGGCGTTTCGCGTACGTTGCGTTGCAGATGCTTCGCGGCGTCTGCGAAGCCACGTGACGACAGCATGTACCGGGTGGAGGACGGCGACGAGAACGCCAAGCAGCATGATGGTGAAGATGATGATCAGCGGGATGCTTTCATGCGAGAACATGGTGGGTAACTCCTGTAGTCACTATGTCGGAACCCGCAGACTAGACGCTTGGAGCGATGTTTTAGATGAATGTATGTTCATTCGACGAGGTGTGGAATGTGCTACGGCGCAAGGGCGTTTCCACACGCAAGTCGATGGCTCCCGTCAGGTTTTCCTCTTAACGCATCTGCAGGATGATCGGACTGCTGCTGGCCGGATCGGTGTGCTCACGTAGCTTGCCAACCGTGTTTGCATCAACAGCACTGCCCTGATTGCCCCAGGTGCTGCGCATGAAGGTCAGCACTTCGGCGATCTGCTGATCCGACAGCTGCTCACGGAAGGCCGGCATGCGATAGGCATCCGGCACGCCGGCCGTCACCACTCGTTGCGATCCATTCAGAGTGATGTTGATTGCCGAGGCACTTTCCTTGGCCAATGCCGAGGTGGCGCCCGCCAGTGGCGGCATCCACTGCGATTGACCCTTGCCGTCCAGACCGTGGCACGACGCACAGCGCGTCACGTAGGTATGCGCACCGGGCGAGTCCAGATGTTGCGCTGCCGAAACCGCTTGATACTGCCAAGGCGCGCCATCCCGTTCGCGATCCCCGGGTAGCGACTTCAGGTAGTGGGCAATCGCGGTCAGATCGTCATCGCTCATGAACTGTGTGGAGTTGTTGAACGCCTCGGTCATCGAGCCGTAGACCACCGCGTGCTGGTTGCGACCGGTCTTGAGGAACTGCACGATCTCTTGCTCGCTCCAGCGGCCCAGCCCGGTGTTGTGGTCATCGCGCAGGCTCGGTGCGTACCAGCCATCGAGCAGGGCACCGGCCAGGTATGGCTTGCCGGACTCGTCCAGGGCCTTCTCGTTGAACGCCAGGCCGCGCGGCGTGTGGCAACTGCCACAGTGTCCGGCACCCTGCACGAGATAAGCGCCGCGGTTCCATCGTTCATCCTGCGACGGTTTGGTCACATAAGGTTCGGCTTCGACAAACACACCGTTCCACAGTGCAATCGGCCAGCGCAGGTTCAGCGGAAACGGGATGGCACTGGGGATGTTCGCCTGTTTGACCGGCGCCACGCCTTTCATGAAGAACGCATACAGCGCTCGCACGTCGTCATCACTGAGCTTGGCGTAGGACGGGTAGGGCATGGCCGGGTATAAACGGCGACTGTCGGGCGCCACGCCGTGGCGCACGGCACGATCAAAGTCCGCCAGACTGTAGTGGCCGATGCCGGTTTCCGTGTCCGGGGTGATATTGGTCGCATGGATCGCGCCCAGCGGTGTGGCCATTTCCAGCCCACCGGCGAATGGCGCGCCACCCGGCACGCTGTGACAGGCCACGCAATCGCTGAGCCTGGCGACGTATTCGCCACGGGCGACCAACGCCGGGTCGATATCGGCCACGGCGATCTGAGTGTTTTCCAGGCGCGAGACAGGCTCGCGGGTGACATACCAGGCCAGCAAGCCTGCCGCGACCAGACATGGCACCGCCAGCCAGCCAGCGGTTCTTGCGAATCGGCTGTTATTCATGGACGCTCCGGGGCTGATCAACTGAAGGTGTGTCGGCTCATGGGCAGGCTGCGCACCCGTTGACCGGTCAGCGCTGCCACCGCGTTAGCGACAGCGGGCGCGACCGCAGGCAACGGCGGTTCACCGATGCCACCCATTTTTTCCCCGCTCTCGACCACGCGCACATGAACCCGTGCCATTCGCGCAGGCGGCAGGATCGGATACAAGTCGTAGTTGCGCGCCCGCGGCTTGCCATCAATCCACGCGGCTTCTTCCACCAACGTCTGCGACAGTCCCAGCGCCACGGCGCCATTGACCTGAGCCTCGACAATCGCCGGATTGACGATGCTGCCCGGGTCAATCGCTTGCCAGATGTCATGCACCTTGACCTGGCCGTTCTCGATGGACACCTCGGCGATCACCGCCGTCTCCGTACCAAACGGCGAAGCCATGGCCACCCCACGCGCGCGCCGGCTGCCATCCTCGGCGGTAAACGGCCCACGTTTCCAGCCACCTGAAAGTTCACCCACGGCTTGCAGCAGTGTGGTCAGCCGTTGGTTGCCGCGCAGTAAATGCAGGCGCAGGTCGAACGGGTCCTTGCCACCCTTGTCGGCCAGTTCATCGAGGAACGATTCATAGAAGAAGTCGTTGAGGGAATTACCCACCGAGCGCCAGTAGCCAAGCATCGCCGGACCTTTGACGTAGATCTGTGCGATGCGCTTGTTGGGGATCGCATAGGACTTGCCTGACAACCCTTCAAGCGCCGTCGGGTCGAGCTTTTCACCTTGCTTGCCGGCGAGGGCTTCGGTCGGGCCTTCGGTGGCACTGATCGCTTCGATTGCCAGCGGCCAGCCGTCGTTGTCCAGCGCGGCACGGAAATTCACGGCGGCAACCGGGCGGAGCACGTCACGCAAGAACTCTTCTTCGCGACTCCAGATCAGTTTGACCGGGCGGCCAACCGCTTTGGCCAGCGCGATGGCCTGAGGGTAGGGGCTGGCCGAGTCGTAGAGGAAATGCCGACCGAAGAACCCGCCCAGCAGCGGCGAATGCAAGGTGATGCGCGACGGATCCAGTCCTGTGCGCTTGGCGATGTCGGCGCGGAACATGTCCGGCGCCTGATTCGGCAGCCAGACCTCAAGCGAACCGTCCGGATTGAACCGGGCCAGCGCTGAAGGCGGTTCCAGTTGGCCGTGGTTCAGGTATTGGTTGTGGTAAGTGGCGTCGATCCGGGTCTTGGTCTCCTTGAGAATCGAAGCCACATCGCCTTCGTGTTCATCATCTTTGGCGGGGCTTTTATCTTCAGCGAGGCGCTTGAACCAGGCATCGCTGGAAAAGTCGGCGGGCATCGGCCGCACTTGGCTGTCGGCCGTCGGCTCTTGCCAGTCGACCTGGATCGCCTCGACGGCACGTTTGGCGTGCCACCAGCGCTCGGCGACCACCGCCACAGCGCCCGGCAGACGATGCACGGAATGCACGCCTTTCATCGCCTTGACCTGGTCTTCGTTGCGCAGGTTTCCCACGGTCATCCCCAGGCGCGGGGCATGTTGAACGGCGGCATGCAGCATGTCGTCGACCTTCAGATCGATGCTGTACAGCGCCTTGCCCGTGGACTTGTCGTAGGCATCGAGGCGCTTCACCGGTTTGCCGATCCAGCGGAACTGACTCGGATCGCGCAGCTTTACAGAGGCCGGATCGGGAACCGGCAAATCCATTGCGCGCTCGGCCAGTTCACCGTAGGCCAGCGAGCGGCCCGATTTGGCGTGCACCACTTTGCCAGGCTCGGTGCTCAACTCGCTCACCGGCACGCCAAGTTGCTGCGCGCCCGCCTGCAACAGCATGGCGCGGGCAAGGGCACCGAGGCGGCGCATGACCGGGTAACTCATGCGCACCGACATACTGCCGCCGGTGATGCGCATGCCGTTTTCCATCACCACATAGGCTTCGCCGGGTGGCGCGGCTTCGACCAGGAAGGTTGCCGGGTCGGCATCCAGCTCTTCACCGACAATCTGCGCCATCGCAGTGAACGTGCCTTGTCCGCCTTCCATGAACGGGCAGAGCAGGCGCACCCGATTGTCCGGGCGGATCTCGAGGAACGCCGGGACCTGTGTGCCGCGCTCGGCCGTCGCAGAAGCGGCAGCTTGTACGCGCGTCGTACCCAGTGGCAGACCGAAGCCGAGCACCAGTGCGCCGACGGCGGTACCGGTCAGAAAACGTCTGCGCGACACATTGATCGGTTCATGCAGATCCAGTACTGAAGCGTGCTGTGAAGGGTCGATACGAACGTTCATCACGCGTCCCCCTTGCCGGCAAGCTCATGCACGGCGGCATGAATGGCGTTGTAAGTACCGCAGCGGCACAGATTGACCATCGCCGCCTCGATCTGCGCATCACTCGGTTTGGGGTTCTGCTTGAGCAGCGCGGTGGCGGCCATTACCTGCCCGGACTGGCAGTAGCCGCACTGGGCGACCTGCAGATCGACCCAGGTCGAGACCACCCGCTTGCCCACGTCATCGGCTTCGATTGCCTCAATGGTGGTGACCTCGCGGCCAACCACACCGGCCACTGGCGTGACGCACGAGCGCACGACGTTGCCGTCCACCAGCACCGAGCAGGCGCCGCATTGCGCCAGACCGCAGCCGTACTTGGTGCCGGTCATGCCCAGATCATCGCGGATCACCCACAGCAAGGGCGTATCGGCGTCGGCATCGACCTGATAGGTCTTCTGGTTGATTCGTAGTTCCATGATTCACCCGCTGATCATCGGTTGACGTGCATTGTTATAAGCAGTGACACGCAGCGAGGCGCATCACCGGTTTTCGTTCAATTCGCGACTGTGCCGAGCGCTTCTGCCTCGTAGGGCTGTCCGCGTAAAAGGGCCATGTCGCGGCTCGGTGCGGTACCGAACAGGCGGCCGTATTCGCGGCTGAATTGCGAAGGGCTTTCATAGCCGACCGCAAACGCCGCCCGCGACACGTCCAGGCGCTCGACCAGCATCAGCCGCCGGGCTTCGTTGAGCCGCAGCCATTTCTGGTACTGCAGCGGACTCATGCCGGTGAGCTGGCGGAAATGATGGTGAAAGGTCGGCGCGCTCATCTGCACTCGCGCGGCCAGATCGTCGATGCGCAGGGCATCGGTGTAGTTGACCTTCAGCCAGTCAATGGCCTTGGCGATGCGATAACCCTGACCGTCGACGGCAGTGATCTGCCGCAGCCGTGGGCCTTGGTCGGTATGGAGCAGCCGATAGTGGATTTCTCGCAGGATCAGCGGCGCCAGGACCGGGATCGCCTCGGGTTCATCGAGCAACGCCAGCAAGCGATCGAGCGCGTCCTCCAAGGCTGACGACAGGCTGCCGATCGCAGCGCCCGTACCCGTTGATGGCTGGCGTTTCGCGGGCAAGCCGCTCTTGGTGATGACCTCGGCAAGCATGCTGACATCCAGCTTCAGCACGAAGCCGACACAGGGCCGCTCGGGACTGGCGAGCATCACTTCGGAGTTCGCGGGCAGATCCAGCGACGTGACCAGAAACCGCGACGGGTCATAGCTGTAGCCCTCACCACCGACCCACAAGCGCTTTTCGCCGCGGCCCACGAGAATCAGGCTGGGTTCGATCATGCACACCACGGGGGGCGCCGGCTGGTCGCGACGAAACAGCGACAGCCCGGGTATCGACGTGGCGAAGTCACCCGGTGCGTTCACACGCGGGTCGATGTGCCGTGCCAAAGGTGATTCCTGGGGCAGAGGGGTCGGGATCATGTGGGCTCACTCCTTTGACTGAACTCTAATGCGCGCGCGAGACGTTTCCTATCCGTCACCCTGCATCCCCAGAGGATCAGGCAAGCATTCAAGAGGAATGCACTAGGGAAGCACCGGATTGACCGGGAGAATGTGTCTATCTGTTACAGGGGCAGTGCCCGGACGGGCGACAAACTGCTTGCCCCTGCGCATCACCCCCTACGTTTTTCGCATCACAGGTAGTTTCCATGACGTTTCCTTCTACAGATCCTTCTAAAAGAACAGGCGGCTGGAGCGCCGTGCTGGCGATGTCGCTGGCCGCATTCGCTCTGGTCGCTTCCGAGTTCATGCCCGTCAGCCTGCTGACGCCGATTGCGGCAGACCTGCACATCACCGAAGGTCAGGCCGGGCAGGGGATTTCCGTGTCCGGTGCTTTCGCACTGATCACCAGTCTGTTGATTGCCTCGGTCGCCGCTCGCATCGAACGCAAGCAGCTTCTGCTGGGCCTGACCTTGCTGATGATCGTCTCCGGAACGGTCGTCGCGCTCGCCCCGGGCTACCCGTCATTCATGTTTGGACGTGCGCTGATCGGGATTGCGATCGGTGGTTTCTGGTCGTTGTCGGCGGCGACTGCCATGCGCCTGGTGAAGCCTGAACAGGTTTCCCGCGCGCTGGCCATCGTCAATGGCGGCAACGCTTTGGCCACGGTCATCGCCGCTCCGGCGGGGAGCTTTCTGGGCTCGTTGATCGGCTGGCGCGGCGCATTCTTCTGTGTGGTTCCGGTCGCGGTGCTTGCCGCCGTGTGGCTGCTGATCAGCCTTCCGTCTTTCAAGGCCGAGCGCCAGGTCGGTAGCGGCAACGTTCTGCGGCTGATGAAGCAATTGCCAGTGGCCTTGGGCATGGTCGCCGTCAGCGTCTTTTTCATGGGCCAGTTCATGCTGTTCACCTACCTGCGACCATTTCTTGAGGGCGTGACGGGCGTCAGTGTCTCAACCTTGTCGTTCATGCTGCTGGGGCTGGGACTGGCCGGTTTTATCGGCACCTTTCTGATCGAACGGTTTATGGGGCGCGGCCTCTATCGCACGCTGACCGCCATTCCACTGATCATGGCGGTGATCGCGCTGGCGTTGGTCAGCTTCGGCAAATCGCCGGTGCTGACCGCTGTGTTGCTCGGACTCTGGGGGCTGGTCGCCACGGCCGCGCCGGTTGGCTGGTGGACGTGGCTGGCGCAGACGCTCCCGGATGATGCTGAAGCGGGAGGCGGCTTGCTGGTAGCCATCGTCCAACTGGCGATCGCCGGCGGCGCAATCATTGGCGGTCTGGCCTTTGATTTGAGCGGCTACAAAGCCACCTTCGAGCTTAGCGCCGCTGTCCTGGTCGCCGCTTCCGTGCTGGCCTGGCTGGCCGGGCGCAATGCCTCGGAAGTTCATCTTGTCGAGCCGAACGCGACAGCCTGACGAGATCACCTGCAACCTTCCTTATGGCTCAAGCATCAAACTGCGCCAAACGATAACGGGCGGTTGAACCTGCACATCATCCGGTTGAAGCACTTGCTGCTCCTCTGGCGAAATCAATTCGGCTGATGGCCGCTCCAGCAGTAAAAGCTGTGCAGTGTCTACGTTCGATTCAGGAACAGGCGGCGTGGTCATTTGAGCGCAACTACGACCTTGCCCTTGGCGCGTCCCTGCTCAACGTACTTCAATGCTTCAGCCGTTGATTCAAAGGGGAAGGAACGATCAACCACAGGTTTGATGATTCCGTCCTCAACGAGCGCAGTGATGCGTTGCAGTTGAGCGCCATTGGCCCGCATGAACACAAACGCATAGCTGACGTCCTGCTTGCGCGCTTTGCGACGAATGCCAAGGCTCAGCAGGCGCATGACTTGCTGCAATGGCCAGGATAACCCTTGCTCCCGCGCGAACTGCACAGTGGGTGGGCCCGAGATGGAAATGAGTTGGCCGCCGGGCTTGAGGACCTTGAGTGACTTCTCCAGCACGTCGGCGCCGAGGCTGTTAAGCACCACGTCGTAGTCTTGCAGCACTTTTTCGAAGTCCTGCTGTGTGTAGTCGATCACCAGATCGGCCCCCAGCGCCTTGACCCATTCGACATTGGCGGTGCTGGTGGTTGTGGCGACAAACGCACCGAGGTGTTTGGCAAGCTGAATGGCAATGGTGCCGACGCCGCCTGAGCCTGCGTGAATCAGCACTTTCTGGCCCTTTTGCAGCCGGGCGGTTTCAACCAGTACTTGCCAGGCAGTCAGTGCAACAAGGGGCAAGGACGCGGCTTGTACCATGTCGGTATTGGCAGGTTTCAGGGCCACGGCGTTTTCGTTCACGGCGATCAATTGGGCGAACGTCCCGATCCGCGCTTCGGGCGGGCGAGCATATACCGCGTCTCCCGGTTTGAAGCGTGTCACCTTCGAACCGACTTCAACCACGACCCCCGCCAGGTCATTGCCCAGGATCAACGGAAAGGCGTAGGGCAGGATCAGCTTGAACTCGCCTTTGCTGATCTTCGAATCCAGCACGTTGACACTGCTCGCATGGACCTCGATCAAGACGTCGTGGGCACCGACTGCGGGGGCGGGCGCTTCGCCAATGCGTCCGGGGTTCTTGCCATAGCCATCAATCAGAAATGCTTTCATCGTGGTGCGGCTCTTGCTGGTTGTACGGAGGGTAGTCGGTGGGTTGCGGTGTTGCTGCGTGACGTGATCAAGCATCGAGAAACGCCTGCGCCTTGGCCACAAAGTCGGCGTGATGCTGGAAAATCCCGCCGTGCCCGGCATCCTCATAAATCACCAACTGTGCGTCGGGGATAAGCCTGGCCAGTTCAAACGAGTTAACGCTGGGCACCATGATGTCGTTGTCGCCGTTGACGACCAGCGTCGGTGTGCGCAAGCGCCCAAGCGCTTGCCGCGGTTGTCTGCCCCACGCCGTGATGGCTTTCAATTGCCGCAGGAAGGCGCGTGGCGTCGGGCCCTTGTCGCGATTGTTCTTGCGTGCCTTGAGGCGCCTTAAATACTGCGAGGCAGATCGTCGCCCATTGGCCGACGAGGTGAAGAAAAGGTAGAACTTGGGATCGCGCAGGGTCAGCAAGCCTTTGAGGATCAATGGCCATGACACTGTGCCGACCTTGTCGATGCCGGTGCCGCCCGCCGGTCCAGTACCGGTCAGAATCAACCGGCGTACCAAGTCAGGCGCCTTGAGGGCAATGTCCTGAGCGACGAAACCTCCGAGGGAAAATCCGAGCACATCCACGGTTTTCAGCCCCAGCGCCCTGATCAGCTGGATGGCATCGTCGGCCATTTCACCCACCGTCAGTGGCGCGGTTCCACCCGAGTTGCCGATGCCGCGATAGTCGGTGGTGATGACGCGTCTGGTTTGCGCCAGGCCATCGATGATCGCGGGGTCGAAGTTGTCCAGCACCGCGCCCCAATGATTGAACAGCACGAGGGGCACGCCGGTTGTGGGCCCGGTGTCGCGGTAGGCGAAGGAAATGCCGTTGACCGTGATCGACTGGTTCGCCGCGTCGATGAATGACGTCGGCGAACCCGGGCGGGAATTTGTCTGTATTGAACTCATTGTCACTCCGGCAAGCCAGCAGGATTCGATGCAATGCTCTGTGCCTGCATCGAATCTGCCGCGAATGCTCGCTAGCAAAAAATCACTGTGGCGTCTGGTAGCGTTGGGCGACCTCAGACTGGCGGATTTGCCCCAGCAGGCCCTGGCGTGCGCCCTGCAGGTCATCCCAGCGCTCGGCTTCGTGCAGCGGCGGGATGGTCACAGGTTCGCGACGATCAAAACCGACCAGTGCGGCATCCACCAGATCACCCACTTCCATGATTTCGCTCAGGGTGTTGATGTCGACGCCGGAGCGATCCCAGATTTCCGTGCGAGTGGCGGCGGGCAGCACAGCTTGCACATAGACACCTTGCGGCGACAGTTCCAGGCTCAGTCCCTTGGACAGGAACAGCACGAAGGCCTTGGTCGCACCGTAGACGCTCATGCCGAACTCCGGCGCCAGGCCTACCACCGAACCGATGTTGATGATTGCGCCGTCGCCGGCCTTGGCCAGGCGTGGGGCGATGGCGCTGGCGAGCCGCACCAGCGCCGTGGTGTTCAGGGCAACCAGCTGCGCAACGCTGTCGGTGCTTTGGTCGACAAAGTGGCCGGACAGCGCAGCGCCGGCGTTGTTGACGAGGATGCCGATACGGGCGTCGTCGCGCAGGCGGCTTTCAACGGTGGTCAGATCACCGAGTTGGGTCAGGTCTGCCGGGATGACATCGACGGCGACGTCGTGCTCGCTGCGCAAGCGCGCTGCCAGTGTGTCCAGGCGAGCCTGATCGCGGGCGACCAGTACCAGATCGTGACCACGTTTGGCGAAGCGTTCGGCATAGACGGCGCCAATGCCGGTGGAGGCGCCGGTGATGAGAACAGTAGGGCGAATGCTCATGGGGTATCTCTCTTTCAGAAGGTGAGAAACAGAACGCGCTCAGCTTGCGCTGACGCTCGATTCAGCGAGAGTCGGATAGTCGATGTAGCCCGCCGCGCCGCCGCCGTAGAGGGTGGCGGGATTGAACGCGGACAGCGGCGCGCCCTGCTTGAGGCGCTCCACCAGATCCGGGTTGCCAATGAACGGGCGACCGAAGGCGATCAGGTCGGCCTGGTCTTCGGCGAGCCGCGCGTTCGCCAGGTCCAGGTCATAGCCGTTGTTGGCGATATAGGTGTTTTTGAAGCGTTGGCGCAGGGCGCCAAAATCGAAAGGCGCCACGTCGCGCGGACCGCCGGTCGCGCCTTCGACCACGTGCAGATAAACCACACCGAGGGCGTCGAGTTGCTCGACGACGTAATTGAATTGCGCCTGCGGATCGCTGCTGGCCACGCCGTTGGCCGGCGACACTGGAGACAGGCGCACACCGGTGCGATCCGCGCCGATCTCATTGATGACGGCCGCCGTCACTTCGAGCAACAGACGCGCACGATTTTCAATCGAGCCGCCGTAAGCGTCGGTGCGCAGATTGGCGTTGTCCTTGAGAAACTGATCCAGCAAATAGCCGTTTGCACCGTGAATCTCCACGCCATCGAACCCGGCAGCGACCGCGTTGGCCGCGGCCTGGCGGAAATCGGAGACGATCCCCGGCAGTTCGTCGAGTTCCAGCGCGCGGGGTTCCGAGACGTCTTCAAAGCGGTTGTTGACGAACACTTTGGTAGCGGCACGCAGCGCAGAAGGAGCCACCGGTGCTGCGCCGTTTTCTTGCAAGTCAACGTGCGACACGCGGCCGACATGCCACAGCTGCAGGAAGATTTTTCCGCCTTTGGCGTGGACGGCATCGGTGACTGTGCGCCAACCGTCTATCTGCGCCTGCGTGTAGATCCCGGGGGTGTCCTGATAACCCTGACCCTGTCGGGAAATCTGCGTCGCTTCGCTGATCAGCAAACCGGCGCTGGCGCGCTGGCTGTAATAGACAGCCGCAAATTCGCTGGGGACAAAGCCCTGGCCTGCGCGGTTGCGTGTCAGCGGTGCGAGAACGACGCGGTTCGACAGCGTGAGACTGCCCAGGGTGTAAGGGGTGAACAGAGTCTGTTTGGTCATCTGATGAATCTTCCGTGCCCGTGAATGGAGATCGGTGGGTGTGAAATTAGGATGATGATCGAAATCTAAACTGTCAACGGTTTTGATTATGGGCGACATCTATGTATCATCGGAGGCAGGAATTCCCGCTAAACACGAGGTATTGCACGTGAGAGTGACCAAGGCCCAGGCGCAGGCCAATCGAGAACACATCGTTGAGACGGCCTCAGAGCTGTTCCGTGAGCGTGGCTTTGACGGCGTCGGTGTGGCGGATCTCATGGCGGCTGCCGGTTTCACCCATGGAGGCTTCTACAAGCATTTCGGGTCGAAGGCCGACCTGATGGCCGAAGCTTCGGCCTGCAGTCTCGGCAAATCGTTGACAGGTGCCCAGGCGCTCGATGTCCCCGGTTTCATCAACGTCTATGTGAACAGAGAACATCGCGACGGACGCGGCAGCGGTTGCACCATGGCCGCACTGTGTGGCGACGCGGCACGTCAATCGGACGATGTGAAAGCCACGTTTGCCGAAGGCATTGAACGCACCCTGCAAACTTTGGGGGAAAAATATCCGACAGGGCCGGATGCTGGGGAGGGCGAGGGGAGAAAGAAAATGATCGACCTGCTGTCGCGTGCGCTCGGTGCAATCATCCTGTCACGCGCCTGTCCGGATGATTCCGCGTTGGCGGATGAAATCCTTGAGGTTTGCCGCGCCGAGATGCTTGCTTCGTTGCCGGTGTTGCCGGTCGATGAAGTGGAAACGCCGTAGAAGGGCCGATCCGCCCTGTTCGACGGCTTGAACGTCAGCCCGTTTCACACAGCCGTTTTTCGTGAATATGTACTCTATTGGTCACGATTTGTAAGACCTCGACAGGCTGAGTAAGCTACGCCCATGAATCAGCCATCGATATCTTCGCCCGGCCCACGTGGCCCAGTCGATCACGACATTCGTGATCAGATTGTCGCGGCAGCCAATGAACACTTCAGCCAATACGGCTATGGCAAAACCACGGTTTCCGATCTGGCCAGGGCCATCGGTTTTTCCAAGGCGTACATCTATAAATTCTTTGATTCCAAGCAGGCGATCGGCGAAGCGATCTGCTCAAATTGTCTGGGGCAAATGGTTGCAGCGGTCGAACAGGCTGTTAACGCAGAGGGGATTTCGCCGACCGAGCGTTTCCGCCGGCTGGTGAAGACCGTGATTGCCACGGGTGTGGACCTGTTCTTCAATGATCGCAAGCTTTACGACATCGCGGCATTCTCCGCAGCGGAGCGTTGGCCAAGTGCTCAGGTGTATGAGGAGCAGATCAAGCGCTTTATCTTCGACATCGTGCGTGAAGGGCGAGAGCTCGGAGAGTTCGAGCGCAAGACTCCGCTGGACGAGACCGTCGAGGCGATTCATCTGGCCCTGCGTCCCTTCGTCAACCCGTTGTTGCTGCAGCACAATCTCGATTTTATCGAGGTAGCGCCCACGCTGACCTCCAACCTCATTCTGCGTAGCCTGATGCCCTGACCTGAAAGCGATCTGGTGGTGCTGCTCAGCGTGCCGCTACAGGTTGTGATTCAGTGGGTTGCCAGCCCCCGCCCAGCGACTTGAATACCGCCACCGCCGCACGGGCCGATTCCGTCCGCGCCTGCGCTCTGGCGTCGGAGGCCTGCAGCAATGTTTCGTCGGCGTGCAGGACATCGATCAGGCTGGCTGTGCCTTTTTCATAGGCGGTGAACGAGGACTGGCGAGCTTGAGTCAGCGCCGCTTCGCCGCCGGTCAGGGTGGTGGTCTGGGTTCGCCGATGCACCAGTGAAGACAGCGCGTTCTCTACATCTTCGGTGGCACGCAGTACCGACTGGCGATAGGCCGCCAATGCTTCAGATTCCTGACCTTTGGCCTGATCGATCCGGGCGTTGATGCGTCCGAAGTCAAATAGCCGCCAGCGCAAACCCAGCACACCGGCCGACTGGCTTGCGCCGCCGGTGAAAAGATTGCCGCCGGATACGGCTGTCGCGCTGCCGAGCAAGGCGCTGAGTGAAAATTTCGGGTAGTACTCGGCAATCGCTTCACCGATACGCGCGTTGGAGGCCGCGAGGCGGCGTTCAGCCACGATCAGGTCCGGTCTGCGCCGCAGCAGATCTGCCGGTGTACCCAGCGCAGTCAGCGACGGCACATCGGGAATTTCGCCCTCACGTGCCAGTTGCGTGCGGTGAGTGCCGGGAGGCGTGCCGAGCAGCACGTCCATCGCATTCATGGCTGCCTCCAGACCGCTTTGCAGTACCGGAACGGTCGCCTCGACTTGCGACAACTCACCCTCGGCCTGGCGCACCTGATACTCCGCGGCCAGACCCTTGCCGTAAAGTAACCGGACCTTTTCCAGCAACGCGCGCCGGGTATCGACCTGCCGGTTGGCGATGTCCAGCCGCGCCTGCAATCCGCGCAGAGTGATGTAGATATCGGCCGTTTGCGCAGCGATCGCCAACCTCGTCGCCGTGACACCCGCTGCTGAGGCCTGATACTCAGCCAGTGCCGCCTCACGCCCGCGGCGCAGTCCGCCAAAGACATCGACTTCCCAGCCCGCCTCGAGATTGGCCTCGTAGGCATTGCCGTAACGGTCATAGCCAGGTGTTGAATTCAACACCTGGCCCAGTGGCGTCTCGACGGACTGATAAGCGCGTGCCGCCTGTGCGCTGATGTTCGCCGAGGGCAGCAGTGCTGCATTTGCGGCGCCCAGGCCGGCCTTGGCCTGGGTGACGCGCGCCGAAGCCTGTGCCAGATCCAGATTCTGCTGCAAGGCCTGGTCGATGAGGTCGGTCAGCAGCGGATCATTGAAGCTTTCCCACCAGGCGGCAAGGCTGTCCGGTGTCGATCCGGATCGCGGTTCGACAGCGGACTGCCCCAGGTAATGATCTGAAAGCGGGGCGTCTGGACGATGGTAATCCGGACCCACCGCACAACCTGCCATGAGGCTGGCGGTAACCAAAAGAGCAATCGGGCGCAGGGGAGGCATCGGCGTTCCTTAACGAGATTTTCGTGACCATATTACGTAATGGTCACAACGTGTCAATTAAGGCTTGAAAAGGCAATCACGGCATTAATGATAAAAGTGGAGCGTCGAATACCTCATGGAAAGTGACTGTTGACGACATTGGTCACAAGGATGAGAATATGATGGTCATCCTATTTCAGTAAGTGAACCTATGCGCCGGCTTCGAATTTCCCCTATTGCCGCATGCCTGTTGCCACTCGCCCTGGCGGCGTGCGGTGATTCCTCATCCGTTGCAGACCCGCGCACACAGGCGCCTCTGGTCAGGTTCACCGCCGTTCAGGCTGCGGTTGACGGTTCCCGCACCTTCACGGGGGTGGTGACGGCGCGCATTCAGGGCGATCTGGGGTTTCGCGTTTCGGGCAAGGTGCTTGAGCGTCTGGTTGACACGGGGCAGAGTGTCAAACGCGGTCAGCCGCTGATGCGGCTCGACCCCATCGACTTGGGGCTGCAGGCACGCGCGCAGCAGGAGTCGGTCATCGCCGCACGGGCCCGCGCCAGGCAGACAGCCGATGACGAAGCCCGCTATCGCACTCTGGTCAGCGCCGGCGCCATTTCCGCATCGGCCTACGATCAGATCAAAGCCGCCGCAGATACCGCCAAGGCCCAACTCAGCGCCGCTGAAGCGCAAGCGGACGTAGCTCGCAACGCTTCCGGTTATGCGGTGCTGGTTGCCGATGCCGACGGCGTTGTGGTGGAAACACTCGCCGAACCCGGACAAGTCGTCAGCCCTGGACAACCGGTGGTTCGACTGGCGCGGGCAGGGCAGCGCGAGGCCATCGTGCACTTGCCCGAGACCTTGCGCCCCGCAGCAGGATCCACCGCGCAAGCCACGCTCTATGGCGACGCCTCGGGTGCTGTTACCGCGAAACTGAGGTTGCTTTCCGATTCGGCAGATCGCACGACGCGTACGTTCGAGGCGCGCTACGTACTGGAAGGCGCGCTGGCCAATGCGCCGATAGGTTCGACAGTCACCCTCAGAATCGCCGAGGGTTCGACACCTGCCGCATCCTTGCAAGTGCCTGTTGCCGCGCTTTACGACGCGGGTCAGGGTCCTGGTGTGTGGATCATCGCCGGCACCCCGCCAACCGTGACCTGGCGAGCGGTTCAGGTATTGGGGTTGAGCGACGATTCGGCACGAGTCGCTGGCGATCTCCGGGTCGGCGAACAGATTGTGGCGCTGGGCGCTCACCTGTTACGCGAAGGTGAAGCAGTAAGAATGCCCGTGCCTGATGCGGCGACCGTTGCCGGGAGTCGTCCATGAGCGAGGGCCGATTCAACCTTTCTGCCATCGCCGTTCGCGAGCGTTCGATCACGGTCTTTCTGATTTTCCTGATCGCCGTTGCCGGCACCCTGGCGTTCTTCCAGCTGGGGCGTGCCGAAGATCCTCCGTTTACGGTCAAGCAGTTGACCGTCATCACGGCGTGGCCGGGGGCGACCGCACAGGAGATGCAGGATCAGGTCGCGGAGCCACTGGAAAAACGCCTGCAAGAACTCAAATGGTACGACCGCTCGGAAACCTATACGCGGCCAGGGCTCGCTTTCACGATGGTCTCGTTGCTCGATAGCACGCCGCCCTCGCAAGTGCAGGAAGAGTTCTATCAGGCGCGTAAAAAACTCGACGATGAAGCGATCAAGTTGCCGGCGGGCGTCATCGGGCCGATGGTCAACGACGAGTATTCGGACGTGACCTTTGCGCTGTTCGCCCTGAAAGCCAAGGGCGAGCCGCAGCGTCTGCTGGTCCGCGATGCGGAGTCCATGCGCCAGCGCCTGTTGCATGTGCCGGGGGTGAAGAAGGTCAACATCATCGGCGAACAAGCCGAACGAATATTTGTTTCCTTTTCGCATGACCGGTTGGCGACCCTGGGCTTGTCACCGCAGGACATCTTCGCCGCGCTGAACAGTCAGAACGCACTGACCCCGGCCGGATCAATCGACACCAGCGGGCCACAGGTTTTTCTACGTCTCGATGGTGCGTTCGACAAGCTGCAAAAAATCCGCGACACCCCTGTGATCGTGCAGGGGCGGACACTCAAGTTGTCTGATGTGGCGACGGTCGAACGCGGTTACGAAGATCCGGCCACCTTTCTGGTGCGCAATAACGGCGAAGAGGCGCTGTTGCTCGGTGTGGTGATGCGCGAGGGCTGGAACGGCCTTGATCTGGGCAAGGCGCTGGATGCCGAGACCGTCAGGATCAATGAGGAAACGCCCTTGGGCATGAGCCTCTCCAAGGTCACCGACCAGGCGGTGAATATCGACTCCGCCGTTGGCGAGTTCATGGTCAAGTTCTTTGTCGCGCTGCTGGTGGTCATGCTCGTCTGCTTTCTCAGCATGGGCTGGCGTGTCGGCGTGGTGGTCGCCGCTGCGGTGCCGTTGACCCTGGCGATCGTGTTTGTGGTGATGGCGGCCACCGGCAAAAACTTTGACCGTATCACCCTGGGGTCGTTGATTCTGGCGCTCGGGCTGCTGGTCGATGACGCGATCATTGCCATTGAAATGATGGTGGTGAAAATGGAGGAGGGCTACGATCGCATCAAGGCGTCTGCCTATGCCTGGAGCCACACGGCGGCGCCGATGCTGTCCGGAACCCTGGTGACGGCGATCGGTTTTTTGCCCAACGGTTTCGCTCAGTCCACCGCCGGCGAATACACCAGCAACATGTTCTGGATTGTGGGCATCGCTCTCATCGCTTCGTGGGTCGTGGCGGTGGCGTTTACTCCTTATCTGGGCGTGAAACTGTTGCCGGACATCAAGGCAGTCGAGGGTGGACATGCGGCGATCTACAACACGCCGCGATACAACCGCTTCCGCCGGGTTCTGACCCGGGTCATTGCGCGCAAATGGCTGGTCGCGGGCATGGTTATTACGCTGTTCTTCGTGGCGGCGGCAGGCATGGGCCTGGTGAAGAAACAGTTCTTCCCGACCTCTGACCGTCCCGAAGTCATGATCGAGGTGCAAATGCCCTACGGCACCTCCATCGAGCAGACCAGCGCCACGGCCGCCAAGGTCGAAGCCTGGCTGCGCCAGCAGGATGAGGCGAAAATCGTCACGGCCTATATCGGTCAGGGGGCGCCGCGTTTCTTCCTGGCGATGGCGCCGGAACTGCCCGATCCGTCGTTCGCCAAGATCGTGGTGCTGACCGACAGTCAGGAAGCACGGGAAACCCTCAAGTTGCGTTTTCGTGACGCGGTCGCTCAAGGGCTCGCCCCGGAGGCGCGTCTCAGGGCAACGCAAATCGTGTTTGGTCCTTACTCTCCGTTTCCGGTGGCCTACCGGGTGATGGGGCCTGATCCGGCCAAGTTGCGGGTGATCGCCGAGCAGGTGCGGGGCGTGATGCAGGACAGCCCGATGATGAGAACCGTGAACACTGATTGGGGGCCGCTGACGCCGTCGTTGCATTTCAATTTGGATCAGGACCGTCTGCAGGCTGTGGGGCTGACATCGACTGCGGTTGCACAGCAGTTGCAGTTCCTGCTCAGCGGAGTACCGATCACGGCGGTGCGTGAGGATATTCGTTCAGTGCAGGTCATGGGGCGGGCAGCGGGCGATATCCGGCTCGATCCACAGCAAATCGAAGGCTTCACCCTGGTCGGTGCGTCGGGGCAGCGGGTCCCGTTGTCGCAGATAGGCGAGGTCGATGTGCGCATGGAGGATCCGATCCTGCGCCGGCGTGATCGCACCCCGACCATCACCGTGCGCGGCGACATTGCCGAAGACTTGCAGCCACCGGACGTTTCCAGTGCGCTGCTGAAGCAACTGCAGCCGATCATCGAGAAACTGCCTTCCGGTTACCGGATCGAGCAGGCGGGTGCGATCGAAGAGTCCGGCAAGGCCGGCAAGGCGATCCTGCCGTTGTTGCCGATCATGATCGCCATGACCCTGGTCATCATCATTGTGCAGGTCCGTTCGATCTCGGCGATGATCATGGTGTTCCTGACCTCGCCGTTGGGCTTGATTGGCGTGGTGCCGACACTGCTGATCTTCAATCAGCCGTTTGGCATCAATGCGTTGGTCGGGTTGATTGCACTGTCGGGGATCCTGATGCGCAATACGCTGATTCTGATCGGTCAGATTCATCACAACGCGCAAGAAGGGCTGGATCCGTTTCACGCTGTCGTCGAAGCCACGGTGCAACGTGCGCGACCGGTGCTGTTGACGGCCCTGGCGGCGATCCTGGCGTTCATTCCCCTGACACACTCGGTGTTCTGGGGGACGCTGGCCTATACCCTGATTGGCGGCACACTCGTCGGCACCGTCATGACGCTGGTGTTCCTGCCCGCGATGTACTCGATCTGGTTCAAGATCGGTCCCGACGCCAGGGCGCCGACTGCAACAGTCAAACCGGTGTAGCGATTGGCGCCGGGAACATTCCGAGAGACACAGGGAGGCGGCAAGTCCCGAGAGCTCGCCGCCGTTCCTTGATTGCGGTTATCGATTACAGGGTTGAGATCGTACCGCCGTCGATACGGTGTTCGGAACCAGAGATCGATGCAGCCCGGGAGGATGCAAGGAAGACGATCAAGTCCGCAACCTCTTGGGGCTTGGCCGGCCTTCCCAGCGGGATTCCGCCTATCGATTCCATGACAATTCGTTTGCCGCCTTCGTAATCGGTTCCCGCTTGTTCAGCCAACCGCTCGGCAAACCTTACGGACGCCTCGGTCTCAATCCACCCCGGCGCGACACTCAGCACACGAACGCCCTTGGGCATTACTTCTTTTGCAAGAGACTTGCTGTAAGTGGTGAGAGCAGCCTTGGCGGCGGCGTAGGCGGTGGTGGACTCATACAGAGGCATCATGCGCTGGATCGAGCTCACATGGATGATGACGCCTGAGCCTTGGGCCAGCATGGATGGCAGTAATGCGCGGTCCAGGCGTACGGCAGGCATCAGATTCAGATTCAGTTCTGCCAGCCATTGCTCGTCACTGATGGCGGCAAAACCACCACCCGGCGTGTTTGACCCTCCGAGCACGTTGATCACGATGTCGACACCACCCCACATCTCGAGGACCGTCTGTGCGAGGTGAGCAACGCCTGTTGCGGTGGTCAGATCTGCACCGATATAGGTGACACCCTCCATCGGTGGTACTGACACGTCGCGCGCCGAGGTCGCCACCCTTGCGCCTGCCTTCACGAGAGTCTGAACGACTGCAGCGCCAAGGCCCATAGTGCCGCCGGTGACCACGGTGCGCAGGCCATCGAGTTGAAGGTCGAAGTTCATGCTGTTACCTCCAGCGATGCGATCAGGCCGCCTTCAAGACGAAAGCGGTACGACAGAACGGTCGGGCTGCCGGGGAAGTTGCCGCTAACCTTGGCGCGGACGAGTTGCGATCCGTCCTCTCGCTCAATGGTCAGGGGAACGGTGGTAGCGCTGTACTTGCGCGATGCCTCGGCCATGAGGCCCTTGATGGCATTGATACCCGCGTAGGTATGACCGAAGTCCGTCATGACGGCTTGCGCCGTGAAGCAATGCGCCAGTGCTTCGGGGTTATGTTCAGCCGCGAAGTAAGCGGCGATTGGTTCGGGCAGGGTCAAGACAGGCATGTTGTCGGCTCCATGGGGTCGGTGAAAGCCCTAGGATGCGTACCGGACAGAATTAATTGAATCGCCTAGAATCAGCATTGGTCATGTAGAGAACAATGCATAATGCGCGGATCCGAATTTGCTGAGCTAAAAGCCTTCGTGGCGATCGTCGAGCGCCAGAGCTTCGCTCGCGCGGCAGAGCATCTGGGGCTCTCACCCTCCGCACTCAGCCAGACCATTCGGCATCTCGAAGCTCGCCTTGGCGCACGTCTGCTCAATCGCACCACTCGCAGCGTTGCTCCCACGGCGAGTGGTGAGCTGCTTTACAGCCGTATCGCCCCCTTGTTTCAAGAGATGGCTGTTGCAGTCGCCGAAGCCAGTGAGGCAACAGGGCAGATAAGCGGCACGCTGCGTATCAATACGCCAGGGATCGCCGCCAGAACCCTCATTGCGCCTCGCCTGGCACGCTTCCATCAGGCCCACCCTGATGTGCTGCTCGACATTGTGGTGGACGACGCGCTGGCCGATATCGTGCGCGGCCGATTTGACGCGGGCATCCGTGTAGGTGGTCGGCTTGAGAACGATATGGTGGCCGTGCGCCTCACCCCGGACCTGGATATGGTCGCTGTGGCATCTCCGGACTACCTCGCACGTCGTGGCACGCCCCGGTCACCTGCCGAGTTGCAGGATCACGCTTGCATCAACTGGCGGTTGCAGATGGACGGCAGACCCTATCGCTGGGAGTTCCAGGAGCAAGGGCAGCCAATGGAGGTGGCGGTCGATGGCCCCGTCGTCACCAATCATCCCGACATCGGTATTGCTGCAGCCGTGCAGGGGCTCGGCATTGCGTACCATTTCAAGAGAGAAGGCGTGGGTGAGCTCCTGGCCGATGGGCGGTTGGTCCAGGTTCTCGCTGACTGGTCGATCTCGCGCCCAGGGCTGTTCCTCTATTACCCGAACAGACAGTATCGACCAGCCGCCCTGAGTGCGTTCATCGACTGTCTATTGGATCGCAACTCGTTTGATCGGCCCTGTGCCGAAAATCATCGGTGATAGGCGCCAGGTAATGGGATCGAGCATCTCAAACCGCGGCGGTAGCTTTGCAAAGAGTGTTCCCCACACCCGTTGAAGGTGCCCACGAAAGGCACCTTTTTCAGTTCCATCCCAATCTGGCCAGACTCAAAGCAAGTCTTCAGGCTGCATCGTCAAAATGATTTTCCCGACGTTCTCGGAAGACTCCATTCGTCGGTGAGCATCGGCAGCCCGTGATAACGCAAAGGTGCTATCGACGACAGGCTCAAGGCTTCCGGCCCCCTCAAAGCGATCAAGCCAGTGCTCGCGGAAGCGCTTGATCATGTCGTGCTTCTCCGGCTGCGTACGCGACTTCATCACCGTGCCGATGATTTGCAAATGGCGGTAAAGAATGTCCTCCAGCGCTACGGTCACGTTGCCGCCTGCGCCGAGGATGCCCACTTGAACCAGGCGACCGCCCTTTGCAAGGGACGCGATGTTGCGTGCGAAGTAGGGCGCCCCGATAAAGTCGATGATGACATCGACGCCGCGCCCCTGGGTTTTGGCAGCGATTACGTCAGCGAAATCCTGCGTCTTGTAGTCGATCGCCACGTCAGCGCCCAAATGCTCGACACGCGCCAACTTGCTGCCGTCGGTCGTCGCATACACCGTGGCACCCGTGGCGTAAGCCAGCTGCACCGCGGCAGACCCGACGCCGCCGGCGGCCGCATGAATCAACACTGAATCGCCGGCCTTGAGCCGAGCCAGATGCATCATCGCTTCATGGGCCGTGACGAAGACCTCGGGAATGGCTGCCGCGTGTACATAGTCAAGCTGCGCCGGGATGTGCATGGCCATGCGGTAATCGATGCGTGCCAGTTCGGCGTAGGCACCGCCACCGACCACGCCCATGATTCGATCTCCTGCTTCGAACCCCGTCACCGCGCTACCTTTCCCGATCACTTCGCCGGCGATTTCCAGACCGATGATCATTGAGTCGCCGAAATTCGGACGGCCGTACCCACCAGTCCGGTGAGTCAGATCCGCACGATTCACCCCGGCGGCATAGACACGTACCAGAAGGTCGTCAGGACGGACTTCAGGGCTGGCAACTTCTACGAGTTCGAGGACGTCTGGCGCACCAAACGCTCTGATGTCGATGGCTTTCATTCAGTTGTTCTCCTTTGCGCTGAACGTTGCGTTAGCGATCGCCGATGCGGTGATCGCGCCGGGGAAACCCACGTAAAAAGCCAGGTGGGTGATCGCTGCCGCCATTTCGTCCTGGGTCACACCGTTGGCAGCCGCCCGGCGTAAGTGAGCAGGCAACTCTTGCGAATGACCACCGGCAATCAACGCCGCCACGGTGATCAGGCTACGGTCGCGCGGGGACAGCGCCGGATCGCTCCAGATGAGTGGATAAAGCGTTGAGTCGACGAATTGCGACAGCTTTGGAGTGAACGCGCGCGCTGCTTCGCGAGGACTGCTGAAATTGATCCTGGACATGGGCGAGCTCCTTAAACCTGGCTGATGAATTTGTGGGTGAGATAGTGCTCGATACCTTCAATGCCACCTTCGGAGCCGTGACCGCTTTCTTTCATCCCGCCGAAGGGGAGCTCGGTAGCGACGATGCGGTATTGGTTGATCCCGATCATCCCGGCCTCCAATCCGTCCGCGACGTCAATGGCCGTGCGAGCGCTGGTAGTGAACGCATAGGCAGAGAGGCCGTAGGGCAGGCGGTTGGCTTCTCTCAAGCCATCAGCCAGTTCATCGAACGGCATCAGCACGGCGATGGGGCCGAAAGGCTCTTCGTGCATCACGCGGGCATCCATCGGCACATCCGCCAGAACCGTGGGTTGGAAGAAGTAGCCTTCGCCTGACAAGGCTTCACCACCGACCAATACCCGCGCACCTTTTTCGACGGCGTCGGCGACCAGTTCTTCCATCTTTGCCAATTGCCTCGGGTTGGCCAACGGTCCGACCTGGGTGTCAGGATGCAAGCCGTCGCCGATCCGCAGGGCCTGGGTCGCAGCGACAAAGTGATCAACGAAGGCTTGATAGGCACCACGCTGGATCAGAAACCGAGTGGATGAAATGCACACTTGCCCGGTGCCGCGAAAGCGGTTAGTGACGCCCTCAACGGCGGCTTTTTCAATGTCGGCATCTTCGAATACCAGCACCGGTCCGTGTCCACCCAGTTCGAGATTGGGGCAAGCCTGAGCAGATGCGCGTCGGCGCAATCCTGCACCGGCTCGGCTGGCGACGCTTCCGTCTGGGCGCATTGAACAAGAGCGGTCAGCGGCCATGGGCGTACAAGAAACCCGAGCACTGGGGCAGGGCGTCTGCGCTGCAGCGGGACGAGTTCGAGGAGCCGTGCTTCGATGATTAAGGCGATCGATATGGCCCTCAAACAATGGGCGCAGGAGCTGCACAGCGACGAGGTGGCCGCTGGTTACTCGGGCGGCAACATGGTTGCGATGATGATGGAAAGCGGCGGTCAGCTGGTGCGCGGACGGCGCGGGAGCCGAGTGCCGCTCGAGGCGTCTCTGGACATTGAGCGCATCGTCAAGAAACGCCTCGATCCTGAGTTGATGACGGTGGTGCAGGTGCATTACTTCCAGCCTGACGCGCCCTTGGCGGCACGTCTGACGCGCAGTGGCTGCACACGCAACGTCTACTATCAACGCTTGCATGACGCCCACATCGTGGTCGAGCACTTCCTCCTGGGGGAAGCGGCTTGATCGTGGGCATCCCTCTGGCTTACGCCGTCCCACCGACCCGCGTCCGTCCTACTGCTTTTGCAGCAATGGGACGGGCGCAGGCCCCGTCGTTGTTGGACTGTCCCACCGTCCCACCTTTTTTGCCTCCCACCCGTGTATGCGTAGCGGGCACAGGTACGCGCGTTCACGCGCACGCGTGCTTTTTAAATTTCTCTCTATACACGAGAAAAGAGAAAGAAAAGTAGGACGGTGGGGCAACGCCCCAATCTGCGGGGCTTTCAAACGTCCCACCTTGTTTTAGAGAAGTGGGACGTATGGGACGCCAGAAAAGCAAAAGCCAGCCGGGATAGATATTCACCGACATTCGTCAGCCGTTCACCAGACGTAAGCCACACATTCACCGGATGGCATTAAACCGGTCTTGCTGCCACCAGAATCGAGCTGTAAAAAGGGGCCATCTTCGATGGGTGCGACCGCAAAGCGCGGCAGGCCACCCACCACCCGACCCGGCCATAGCGCCGGGTCTTTTTGTTTAAGGGGCAGGGCAATGACGAACGAGCAACAGGCACTGGCAGAGATGCCGATCTGGTTGGTGATTGCCCTGTCATTGGTTGGCGGCGTATCCGGCGAGATGTGGCGCGCTGACAAGGACGGGGCAAGAGGCTGGGCGTTACTGCGCCGCCTCGCACTTCGCTCCGGTGCCTGCATTGTTTGCGGCGTGTCAGCGATGATGTTGCTGTTCGGCGCGGGCCTGTCGATCTGGACAGCGGGCGCCCTGGGTTGCCTGACCGCGATGGCCGGCGCGGATGTCGCCATCGGGTTGTACGAACGCTGGGTCGCCAAGCGGCTGGACTTGAGCGAGGTCGAGCCGAAGGCATGAGCCGGGCAGGCCGGGTAGGGCGCAGATTTCACGGGCCCTCCCCGAGGGCCGCCCCCTACACGGGTTAGCGAACTCGCGGAATCTCTCTAGCTGAAACGTGCGCAGGGATGTCCGTCTTTCCAAGGGGTAGGGACCAAGCAGTCGGTAGCCGCGTCGACCGTTCGGCACGTGAGACACAATCAAGCGCAACTTGGCTCATCAAATTGGGAACAATCTGATAGGAAGATTCTTACGATGCTTAGAGAATTGGAATTAGTACATATCGATTACCCCCTGACGGAAGGCAAGCTGATGACTCCTTTGCGTGACATCCAAAATTTTCAGCTAAAACTGATCGAATCAGCGTCGATTAGCGAAAGCTGCGCTGCGGACCTTTCAAGCATCTTGCGCAAACTCACGGCAGCTGAAGCTAGTAGCGTGCTCGAAATCATCGGTTTGTTACAAAGTGAGGCCGATAAGCTTCAAAAGCTGTCAAGAGACTTGACCGCCCAACGGTATACCGCGATTTTTTAATAAAAAATACGTATTCGCTCAGTCAACTAACGAATCATTTATTGACGACGAGCTTGAATCTCGATGTGGCAGTCAGAATCCAC
This sequence comes from Candidatus Pseudomonas auctus, assembly GCF_048654275.1. Lineage (NCBI taxonomy): Bacteria > Pseudomonadati > Pseudomonadota > Gammaproteobacteria > Pseudomonadales > Pseudomonadaceae > Pseudomonas > Candidatus Pseudomonas auctus. The sequence goes on from NZ_JBJYZK010000001.1 coordinate 298,158, forward strand.
CGGGGACCCTGGGGATTTCCAAATGATACGGGGTCGGAAACCCGCGGGATCTTGTTAGTGGGAGGCCCGCCAGCTTACTGAAATTTCAATCATTGAAATCTTGAAAGGATTCATTGAAAAGCCGCTGAAAAGGAGGGCTTATGAGCACAGCTACGTACCTGTCAAAGAGCGCCTTCGCTGCGCACATCGGCCGATCACCGAGCTACATTACCTGGCTTAAGGAAAACGGGCGGCTGGTCTTGTCGCCCAATGGCAAGCAGGTCGACGTGCTGGCCACCGAAGCGTTGATCCGCGATACCGCCGACCCGAGCAAGGCTGCCGTCGCTGCTCGCCACCAACAAGATCGGCTTCAGCGGGATGTGTACAGTCACGTCGCAGCTCAATCCGAGCCGACGAACATGGCTGCGCCGCCGCCCACTGATCCTGCGCAAGGGCAGACTCCAGACTTTCAAAAAACGCGTGCGCATCGCGAGCACTACCTGGCGAGGATGGCTGAGATGGAGTTTCGCAAGGCGCAGGGGGAACTGGTGGAAATCAGTTTTGTGCAGAAAGCCGCTTTTGAAACGGCGCGATCGCTCAATCATTCGTTGATGAGTCTGTCGCCCCAATTGGCACCGCAGTTAGCTGCCCTATCGGATCCATGGGAAGTAGAGCGGCAGCTAACCGCTGCACTGCGCCAGCGGCTCAACGAGGCGGCTCAGGTGTCCAGCGACGACTTTGGCCTGACATTGAGTGAATGCTAAAAAGTATCCGCTGATTAGAGCTTATTCGGCTAGCCGAGTGAACACATAACGTCTGCTTTCGGCCTGTAGCGGTCAATCGACTCATCAGGTAGAGACGGCCCGGAAGCGGATGTCCATGATAGGTAGCTTTCAGCTCGAAATAGACTGCAGGCCGTTGAGGTCGGTTTCAGGCTGGAGCCGACTTCCACTCCCCTGATATGCCCGGCATTTCCATCAATGCAAATATTTTGCCGACGGTTGGGCCCAGTTGACTCTCCCTGCGTGCACCACGATCGATCCGGACGCTCTCAGGTTTTGTGATTCATAACCGCTTCCTCGGCTGTGGCTCGACCCCATATCACTCATCGTTGCGCGGCTACTCACGATGAACCGCAGCGATCACGCCGCACCCCGCGTCCGGTAGGTACGGGATGGTAGATATTAGTATCATAGGTAAAATAACCATTGACCCCGGATTGAGCATTAGCGCGAGTTTTCTGATGATTGCTGGAAATAGAGGAGCAAGGTGTCGACACGTCGTGAGTGATCTCACCCGGTGTGCCGAATTCTACGGTTTTCAACAAGCAGGTATTGTAATTCAAAGGTTGCCAGTGGTTGTAACTGGCAGAACAGCTGCGTGGTCTTAATAGCTGGTCACTGGAATTCAAGTACAGAGGCAGATCTGTCGCGCCTTGCCAAAGGTTTGGTTACGCGTCAGGTCGGTGCGGTTATTTTTGCATCCAGTACTCCGATTCCGGGCTGCAGTCCTGCACATGGTCGGTCAGCTTACGATGATTCTCTCGATGAGTAACCGTAGGTGGCGAGGGTGAAGCCGTTATTGGTGTCGGTGATTGTCTTTGCATAGATTGCGGGCACGCTGCCGCCCTAGGTAGTTTTGCGAATGCTTTGCAGGATGATCGCTTAACGTCCAGTGACATTGCGCCAATCGATGTGATTCTGGCGCGAGACCGGGTTCCGCCGATGCTGAAATTGGTTTTGGAGTAGAGTGCATATAAATATCTCATTGTTTCTAATAAGTCCGCCAAAGATTGCACCAGAAAACTTCAAAGTTTAATGACTCGTCCGAGATGATCAGCATTCTGCGATGCCTTCCGCTTTTCAAAAATCAGGGCTATCTGTTTTATTTATGCAGTTTCAAAGTATTAGTCTACATATAGGTCATTGTGAATCTTACGCTTGCGTTGGCCGTCCCGGCTTTAAGAGTTTCTCCGGATATCCTGACGTACGATGCAAGCAATGGAAAATCAGCGCTATCTTGGCCGGGAACATAGTTCTCGATGGTGTATTGATTTTTCATTTGAAGGAGCGTTCCGGTGCCGTTCATGAGCTTTATTCCCAATCCACCAGCGGTTGATTGTGGATCCAATGGAATGAAGCCTTCCTTTGGATCCTGTCCGGGAAGCGTGTCAAACGTGACTCTGACTGAATTGACTGCTTTGCCGCAACCTCTGACAAGAAGGTTAAACGGCACCGCTTTTGTGGTATCGCCGAATTTAGAAAGTTCATGTAGTTGGTAGTCGTCCCCCATTTTGACGTTGACGCTATCGACAGAGCAGGATGATGTGACCACCTTGATAGGATTCATTAAGTTAAAATTCACGAGGACGAAACCGTCGGCGGATTGCCAACGACCCAAAGGGCCCGCAGGAATAACCGTGCCAGGTTCTATTTCCCCAGTTTTTTTAATATAAAGCCTGTAGGGTCCATCATACCATACAACAGATACAACGCCCTTTTGAGGTATAATTAAATGTGGCTTGGCTGCAGAAAGTGGATATAAGGCTGTCCAGCCATCTATTACCACTCTAAATTCTAATCCCGGGATGTTCAGGGGGTATGTGTCCGATGCCGGGGTTGCGCCTCTTGAAGGATCTACTACAAAGCCTGTCGCTGTTCGTTGGTCGCAGGATGTTATTATATTTTCGCCTACTCCCACTTTAGCTATGTTCACAACGTTTACGTCAATACTGTCGGCAGCGACATCAACTGTGGCAGGGGCAGAGAAATTTATAGTCCGAGCCCCGGATTCAGTTGGTGGAGTTTTCTTGCTAATGTAGCAGTCGGCAAGTAATTCCGCACTGCTTAGCATTCCTATCAAAAGCAATAGAGCAGCTTCTTTTTTCATCGGGTTAATAGGTCTCTTTAGAATGGGGTTGGCATTTTTCGAATAATTTTCTTGATTTTGGCGGAGTGCCTTTTTTTTGTACATGAGAACTGTCTTGAGCTGTTTTTTAGCATGGCTGACAGAAGGCGAGTGGAGTTCAATCTAGATATCTTTGGATGTGCTGAACTGCAAAACAAGTTTCACGTCAGCCACGTTGCGTGCGATATGGGCGTATGTATGATCTATTGCAACCTAGGTGTGATTAAATAAGATTTTTCTGGTTTTCAGGGAGGGGCGAGTAGCCGCGCTCGCAATTATCGAGTGTGCGACGTGCCGTTCATCTACAAATTGTTTACGTTGGGTGACTGGCTGTATCTGGCAGTTCTCCCGCACTCTAATCCAGTACTCATGAATCGGAGTTGCGAGAGAGGTGTTATGAGGGGACCTTAGGCGTGCGTATCGACGCTTAGTGTCATTTGGATCAATGTTGCCTGCAGCGCGTGGAGGTTGCCAGCGCATACAGAAATTTGATTTTGAATCTCAATTGTTCTCTGAGTCTTCTCTTCCTCCGGCATATTCATTCTTTCGGTTTTGGCTAATTCTGCTTTGCGAGCTGCAAGTTGTTGCTGTATCTCGGTAATTTGTTTTTTTATCAGCTCGACCGCACTAATGGGTTGCTTGACCGCATTAACACCTTCCTCGCTGGAGTCAATTCTGAGCTTGTCGTCGTTTGTGGTTTTCTTCGTAAGTGATAGATGGTTTTGCGAGTCTGATTTTATAGGCTGGTTGTTCTCTGGCTTATTTTTATAGGTGTTTACGCTAATTGCGTTGATTTTTGGCATGGGTGATTCTCTCTGTCTATAGGGCGTTGTGACTATGGGTCTCAACAGTTGTGTGTGACTGCTCACTACGCCTTATAGTAATGAGGCTTTCAGATGTGGATATGAGAATTGTCTTGTTTTTAGGGGTTGCCCCGAGGTTGACGTCTCTCAGTCAAAACGCATTCGATCGGTCATCCGCTCCTGCTACGCTTCGATCAACTACAGTTACTTAATGTGATCTGATATATGCGATTTAGCGAATAATGCAAGTTTGAGGCGTGCGCCATGGTTTGACGCTCCAGAAACGACAAGGCTCTGAATCAATCAGAGCCTTGATGTTTAAGACTGACGAACCGAAGTTTATTATTTCGATATGTCTAGGCCTGCTGAGCAAGTAAGCCTGTAATGCTCATAATTCAGATCCTTCAATTTCTCTGGAAGCTTGTACGGAGCTGGGCAACTCTTTCCCTGCCACTTGATTGTGATGGTGCCTTCATCTTTGGTGACAAGAGCTAACGCCTTGCCGGTTGGGTCAGAAAGTGCCAGTTGTTTACCATCGGCGTCCATCAATACCGCTCCGAATGGAAGGGGATTGCCCCCCGCATCGTAGAGTTCGAACTGGATCCGTCTCCCTTTACTGCCTTCGAAGCGCGCGAGCACTACTGAACCTCGTCTCGGTACGAGTTGTTGCGTGGCGTTGTCCAACTCAATTTCACCGCCGAGATTTCGTGTGTCCAACGTCACCCAGTTCACCCGATAGGGCTGTGCGTTTGGCAGGACGGCATAGCCGTTGAGGCCGGTTTTTACGCCGGAGTAGCTGCTGACTTCTACCCCTGACATGCCAGGCACCTCTACCAGTGCGAATGTTTCGCCGACGGTCTGGCCCATGTTGATTCCCCCCGCGTGGGCCACGATCGATCCTGCCGCGCTCAGGTTCTGTGATTCATAACCGCTGCCTCGGCTGTAGCCCAATCCCAGATCACCCATCGCTGTCCGGGTACTCAGGCTAAGTGAGCCGGAGCGATCACCTTGCACGCTTCGCCCGGTCTGTACGGAGTAGTAGGTGTCACTGTCTTCGGTCAGATAACCATTGAGCCCGGCTTGCGTACTGGTGCCGGTATTCTGATGATTGCTGGAAATATAGGCGCGAGGCGCGCGAGGCGTCGATCCGAGCGGGAATGAGATCGAAACGCTCAATTGGGTGTCGTGAGTGGTGTCACCTCGTGTGCTGAATTCCTCGGTTTTACTCAAGCTGATGTTGTAGTTCAGGTCGCGCCAATTATTGTTGTAACCGGCAGAAAAGCTGCGCGAGCCACCGCGATCCCAATAGCGCTGATCACTGGCATTCAAATACAGCGAGCCGTACTGGCGCGCTTCGCCCAGGGTCTGGTTGACCGTGAGGTCGGTACGGGTTTTGGCGTTACCTGCGCGCCGCGTAGCGCCGGTGCTGGTGTCTTGAACGTGGTCGGTCAGCGTGCGGTAACCCTCGGTCGAATAACGATAGGCGGCGAGGGTGAAGCTGGTATCAGTGCCGGTGAAGGTCTTTGCATAGAGCGCGCGTACGCTGCTGCCCTGGGTCGTTTTGCCGAATGCCTTGCTGGACGATTGCGTGACGTCCAGTGACATCGCGCCAATCGAAGTGTTCTTCGCCGCACCGACTGAAAGCGCCTTGAAACCATTGCTCGCTTGAATGCCGGCAATACCTGTCAGGTTGCTGGTCAAGCCGTAGGCGAAAGTGCCGCCCAGGAAGGCCGGCTTGTCATAGCCTTCGCTGTTGTTGTTGAATTTGCCGCTCGACAGGCTGTACTTCAACTGTCCCTCGCGCACCATCGTCGGCAGGGCGGAGAACGCCTGTCGGGTGACCTTGCGCCGACCATCCGCCTCGACAATGGTGATCTCCAGATCGCCATTGGAACCCGATGGATAGATATCACTGATCTCGAACGGCCCCGGCGGCACGTTGGTGGTGTAAAGAATGTAGTTATCCTGGCGGACCTCGATCTTCGCATTAGTTTCAGCCACGCCACGAATGATTGGCGCATAGCCGCGCTCACTGTCTGCGCGCATGCCTTCATCAGACGCCACCTTGACACCTTGATAGCGCACGCTGTCGAACAGGTCTGAGTCGGAAAAGATTTCACCCGCACTCAGTTGCCCCTTGATCGCCGTGAGGTCGCGCTGGATGAACGTGCGGTTGCTGACAAACCGATTGGGCCGACCGGTAGAGCTGCTCAGGTTGGACTCGTTGCGCAAGCGCCAGGCACCGAAGTTGATGCCGTTGCGCAGCCCCAGATTATTGGAGATCTGCGTGGTGTAATCGGTTTTGCTGCGGGTACTGCTCAACTGATAGTTGATGAACCCGGCTGCCACCCCGTCGTCCCAAAGCTCCGGGTCTACATAGCCGCGCATGCCACGCGCCATGGCGGACTGCGGCACGCTTATATTGAGGCGCAGGCGGTTGGCATCGAAGCTGAGACTGGCTTGCTTGATCATCGCGGGGAGATCGTAGTGATCGGCAGGTTGTTGCTCATCAACTAGACCCTGCTCGCGCAGTTTGCGCATGTCCACACCCAGTTGCTGCAACAATTCCAGGGTGATGCGTGGCTCGACTTTGCCGTTGAGCGGGTTGGCCGCGAAATCAACGTCGCGGCGACCGACCAGCGTGCCGTTGCTGAACACGTCAACGCGATATTGGCCCGGCAGAACGCTGTTGGCATTCAACAAGGGTTGCAGATCGACCGCCGATGAACCTTCGAGAAACAAGGTATTGAAAGCTTCACCCGCGGCTGGGGCTTCGGAGCCTATGGCAAACCCACAAATGGCCATGTTGATGGCAAAGCACAATGGATGCAGGCAGCCCAACGCCGTTTTTTTTTTAAGGCGCGCAACGTGATGCTTTACACAACTTTCAGATGTGTGGTGTTGGGAGGAAAACATGCAATTTGCCTTATCAGTCCGTGTTGCTTCAACCGGAGTCCGGAACTTGTAAATAGCTTGTGAATTGGCGGGGTCGGGCAGGGAAGTTACTGGGGGGAAGCATCTTTCACGCGCTCAGCATGACTTTCGGTAGCACCGAGCGGTGCATCGAATCGTTGTTGTGCGCCGTAATCGTTAATAGCCGAAAAGGTCAGGCGTGGAGAACCGGGTGGCAACTCTTTCAAGTTGAACGACCGAACTTCGCCCGGAACGATCATTGTCGAATCAATCACCAACTCTGCTTTCTTTCCTGCAGCGACTTTCAGATCGGCCAGCGATACATGGTAATTGCTTTGATTTTTTACGTTCAGTGTCGACTTGCCCGCTTGAGTAACCAACTGCCATACAAGTTGCTCAGGCGCTTTCGCGGCGTCACCGGGTAGTCCCTGCGGGCGAAAGAAAACCTTGATGCGCTGACGCACCGCCAATTGCAGCGTGTTGACATCGGCAGCACTGGCCTGAGGGATTTCCTGGACGTTCAGCCACACCACTGACTCTTTGTCCGCAGGCATGCCACGGCCTTCATACAAGATCCTCAACAGTTGCTGTTGATTGGGCTCAAGCTTGGCCAGCGGTGGCGTTACCGCGAAAGGCGGCGCGCTGCCAGACGCGTCGCCGGCATCCAGCCACGATTGCGCCAGAATGGTTTGCCCGCCATTGCGCACGGTGACGTTGGCTTCTTTGTGCGCGCCATCGAAAATGATCCGGGTGGAACTCAAGGAAATGCTGGCGAATGCCGAGTGCGTCATCAACACTCCGGCAAGTCCCAGGCAAAGCGGAAAATAGCGACTTAACATAGTGTTCACCGATTAATTCAGGCTGGGAAGGACAGGGCACAGCGGCCCCGTCCAGGTATTGCGCGCTGCTTATTCGTATTCGAGAACGAACGGCAGAGTGGCGTTACCGGTACCGGCAGTAGCGGCGGTCTTGTCGCCGGTGGTGACGTAAGCAGCTGCGAACGACAGGGTGCCGTCGCCGCCAGTAGCGCCCTCGCCAGTCAGGCTGGTCTGTACTTTGGCAGTGGCTTCGGAGCTCAGGTCGATCAACTGGCCGTTGCTGTCCAACAGCGCGATACCTACGCCTTTGGCCGCATCAGTACCTTGCAGCTTGAGAACTTTCTTGCCATCAACCAGGCCCGAACCGCCGTTGACGGTTGGTTTGAACAGCATCGACACCTTGGTGCCGGCGTTGCAGTTCACTTTCAGGTTGAAATCGTTGGCAGCCACGCGACCAGCACCCGGGGCAGAATCGGTGCCCATGTCTTTGATCGATACGCTGCCCATGTCCACGGCAATCATCTTGTCGCTACCCGAAGCACCATCTACCGAGCACGCATCGTTGTTGATGACGCCAGTGAAACTGATTTGACCGCTGCCGCCCTTGACGGGTTTAGCTGCTTCTTCAGCCAGTGCACCAGTGGAGGCAGCCAGTACGGAAAGAGTGAGTACTGCGAAAGCGAACTTTTTCATGTTTATATCCGAAGTTATTGTGAAGTGCTGCATTGAAATGCCAGGCCATGTTAGGTTGATGATAGTGGTGGGTCTTTGAGATTTGTCTTAAACCGTAGCAAGTACGAACAAGTCAGCAATATCAAAGGTTTGCTTTTATGTTTTCAGTCGAATGTATGGCGGGCTAAATAAGACAATTCTCAAAGTCGCACCGGTTCTCTCCAGTTAATATTCGTGGACGCAGAAAATCTCAGTCAATGCAAAGTTTGCCGGCGATCTTTCTGTTTGAAAGATAATTCAGGGCTTTCGCTATTAATGGCTGATAGAAAGAGGTTCCGGTTTTGTGAACACGCTTCGTATATTGGTATTGGAAGATCACGCCTTCCAGCGCAGGGCTGCGGTCAGCGCGCTTAATGGTCTGGGTTACAAAAATATCTTTCAGGCGGCTGACGGCAAAGATGCGCTGGCTTTGATATCTCAGGCAGGGGGCGTGGACGTTGCGTTGTGTGACTTGAGCATGGCCGGGATGGATGGTTTGACCTTTTTGCGCCTGGCGAGAGAGGCTGGATTGATTCGTGCAGTGATCATCTGTAGTTCCCTGCCTGAAGACTTGTTGCGCACGGTTGATCGAATTGTAACGTTGCAGGGCCTGGAATTGCTCGGCAGTGTCGCAAAGCCACTGATGGTCGATGTGCTGGCGCCATTGCTCGCGCGCTATCGGCCGAACATTCAGGTCGATGCCAAAGTGGCGGAAAAACATCTCGATCAGCCTTCGGAGAGCGAAGTGCTCGAAGCGATACGTCGGCAGGAATTTCGAGCGTACTTCCAGCCCAAGTTTCATCTGCGCAGTGGTGAGGTGGATGGCGCCGAAGTGCTGGTGCGCTGGCAAAGCCCCAGTCGCGGGTTACTTTCACCGGGTATGTTCTTGCCAACGATCGAGCGTTGCGGGCTGCTTGATGAAATGTTTTTCAGCCTGCTCACGCAAGGTTTGAGCCTGCAACGTTTCGTGCAGTCGCACGGCAAACCGTTCAAGCTGGCATTCAATCTCGACGTGACGCAGATGGCCAACCCGAATCTTGTCGATCGGATCAAGGCGCTGTTGCGCATCCACGGCGCTTCCCCAGCCGGGCTGATATTCGAGCTGACGGAAACCGGCCTGCTGCAGATGCCCGAGATCAGCATGGAAAACATGGTGCGTCTGCGCATGCTCGGCTTCAGCCTGGCGATCGATGATTTCGGTGTCGGCTATTCTTCGCTGGAAAGACTGTGTCAGATGCCGTTCAACGAAATCAAACTCGACGCCGGCTTCGTGCAGAATTTCCAGCAGGCTCGCTACAGTGCAGTCATCCACGGTGCCCTAGCGTTGGCACGCGAGCTGGACATGCGTGTGGTCGCAGAAGGCATTGAAACCGCAGATCAAGTTCATCACTTGGCTCGGCTCGGTTGCCAGTGGGGGCAGGGCTTCTTCTATGCTCGACCAATGAATTGGGCGCATCTGGTCGATTGGCGTTTCGAGGGTCAAAAGTCGTCCTGGCGACGCGCAATAGGCGCGCCGGACGTGTGATGGGTGCGTGCGGCCTGAGTTTTGGGACAAAGCCCTATTTCGTCGCGTCTTCAAAACAATCATCATGTGAAGAGAAATCAATCAGATGCACCTGAAAGCTTCGGTGGTGCTCGGCATCTGCTGCAGTTACCAAGTTCTGATGATCCTCCAACTCTCCTCATCATGGAGCTGCGCATGCATTGGTCAGTCGTGAATCCGTTACGCGTTGCCATTCTTGATGATCACTCCCTCATACGTCTGGCCATGAAATCACGGCTGACTCGCGAAGCCGAGTTCAGTGTCGTGGGCGTGTACGGGAGCAGCGCGCAGTTGCTCGCCGGATTGCGCGAGATCGAAGTCGACCTGCTGATACTCGACTACAAGCTGCACGATGGGGAGCTGGATGGGCTTAACTTGATTCGCCTGCTGCGCAAGCAATATCCGGGCATGCGCATCCTCGTCTCATCCTCGGAAGAGCGCCCAGCGGTGGTGAATATGGCGATCGGAGCGGGCGTCAGTGGATTCTTCGGCAAGTCCCAGCCAGTCGATGATCTGATCACTGGCATCCGCTGCGCAGCATCCGGCCAGTTGTACCTGTCGTCGGCAATGGCCTTCGAGCTTGATGTGCTGCCTGTGTCGGTCGATGAGCCTGCTGGTGCCAATGATGACGGCGCAGCGCACAGCGACGATTTCCTGAGCAACCCTTTGCTGTCGCCGAAAGAGAAAGAAGTCTTGCGCTGCTGCCTCGAGGGTATGGGGGTGACGCAGATCGCTATGAAGTTCTCGCGCAGTCGTAAAACCATCAGTGGGCAAAAACAGGCCGCTTTCAAAAAGCTTGGCATTCGCGGCGATGCAGAGCTGTTCAAGTTGCAGCACAGCCTGACAGCCGACAACCAGGGATAACACGCTTATGTTTCATCTGTTGCGCGGTGTTTTGCTAGTCAGTGTGCTTTTCGTAGTCAGTAGCGGGTCGTTGTGGGCAGCAGAGCCGCGCACTCTGCAGGTGTTTGGTCGATCAGACTGCAAGGAGCTGCAGGTCGATCTGGATAATGAGGACTGGAGTTGGCTACGGCAAAAACGCAGCATCGTATTAGGATCGGCGCTTCCGGATTTCCCGCCTTATGTCATGACCGCAAGCGGTACACGCTATGAGGGTATTGCCGCCGACATCGCCTGCATTATTGGTCAGGCCCTGCATGTCGAAATTATCGTCAAGGCATATCCAGACCGTCGCGACGCGATGGCGGCGCTTGAACGTGGCGACATCGACATGTTGGGTAGCTCTAACAGTTTCGAGTTGATTGACGGCCTCGTCACGCTCAGCAAGCCTTATGTCGAAGATGTGCCGGCAATGTTCATGCGCGGCGATGATCGGCGACCGATGCCGGCCAATCTGGCCGGATTGCGTATTGCGGTCGCTGACGATTACCTGCCATCCAGTCAGTTGCATGGTTTGTATCCCAACGCCGAGTTCGTGCTTTTTCCGTCGAACGAGTTGGCACTGGCTGCGTTGGCGTTTGGCAAAGTCGATCTGTTTCTGGGCGACACGGTTTCCAGCAACTATCTGATCAATCTCAACTACTTCAACTATGTGCGCCTGCACTCTTTCGTCAAAACGCAAACCAGCGGTTTCAGCTTTGCCTTGCGCCGAGGTAATGATCAACTGTTGCGTCTGATCGACTCGGTCATTGAGTCGATGGGAGAGGGGAAGATTGCCGAAATATCCAAGCGCTGGTCCGGTGGGGGGGGAGCGCTGACACCCAAGCGTATTGACCTGACACCCGGCGAAGCACGCTGGCTTGAGCAGCACCCGGTCGCGCGGTTCGTCATCAATGACGATCAGGCGCCATTTGCGTTCTTTGATGGCGATGGCAACTTTGGCGGAATCGGCGCCGATCTGTTGGAACTGATTCAACGGCGCACGGGTTTGCAGATTGATGTCGAGCGCACCGACAGCTTTTCCAGCTTGAGCACGCGCCTGCTGGATGGCAGCGCCGATATCTCGTTGCTGACGCCAACCGTCTCCCGTGAAGTCGGTATGCGTTTCACCCATCCGTTCCTTGCCAGTCCCTTTGTGATCGTCACCACCAAGGACGCAGGCGGGCCTTCAAGCCTCCAGGAACTGCGCGGCAAGCGCGTCGCCGTCCCCGAAAGCTCGGCGGAGCGTGAGTTGCTCAAGGATTATCCCGACATTGAAATTGTCGACAGCGAGACAGTACTGGGTGCGCTGGCTGACGTGAAGGATGGGCGAGCGGACGCGATGATTACCACGCTGCACGGTGCGCGTTACTACATCGCTCATATCTACAGTGACAGTTTGCGTATCTCGAACATCGTCGGCATGAGCAAGGGCTTCCTCGCCTTCGCCGCCCGGCGCGCGGATACCGAACTGGTCAGCATTCTGAACAAGGCTCTGCTGAGCATTCCACCAGACGAACTCGACGTGATTCTCAACCGTTGGCGCCCCATCGCAGCGTTCTCGGGACTATCTTGGCGCGATTACAAGGTGTTGATCTACCAGATCAGCGCTGGCGCCTTCTTGATAATCATGGGATCGCTGGCGTGGAATTTCTATATCCGCCGGCAGATCCGCGAACGTAGTCGGGCAGAGCGCTTGCTCGGCGATCAACTGAAGTTCATGGGGGCGCTGATCAACGGCACGCCGCACCCCATTTACGTACGCGACAGGGAAGGTCGGCTTGTCACCTGCAATAACAATTATCTGCAGACGTTTGGCCTGTTGGAAAAGGACGTGATCGGCAAGACCGTGCTCGAAAGTGGCAAGCGCAATCGCCAGGAAGCGTTGCAATTTCACGACGACTATCTGCGCGTCATCGAGCGGGACGAACCTTACGAAGTGGATCGCACGCTGCACGTCGGTGATACCCGGCTGATCATTTATCACTGGATCCAGCCTTATCACGACACGACGGGCGAAGTCAGAGGTGTGATCTGTGGCTGGATCGACATCAGCGAACGCCGCGAACTGATCGAGGAGTTGCGTTCGGCGAAAGAGCTGGCTGACGAGTCGAGCCGTGCCAAAACCACATTTCTGGCCACCATGAGCCACGAGATCCGTACGCCAATGAGTGCCGTGATCGGCATGCTCGAACTCACTCTGAAGCGTGCCGAGCAGGGCCACTTCGATCGACCAGCGATTGAAGTGGCATACGACTCGGCGAAAGGCCTGCTGGAACTGATCGGCGATATCCTCGATGTGGTTCGAATCGAGTCTGGGCATGTCAGTCTTTCGCCGAAACGTGCCAACCTGCGCGAACTGGTGGAATCCGTGGCGCGAGTGTTCGACGGCTTGGCCAGGCAGAAGAGTCTGGTATTGAAACTCGATATCGACGCCACTGTCGGTTGCGACGTGCTGGTTGATCCGATGCGCTTCCAGCAGGTGCTCTCAAACCTGGTGGGCAACGCCATCAAGTTTACCGATACCGGGCATATCAGTGTCTCGATTCGCGGCCAGCGCCTTGCTGACGAACGTTTGCAAGTCGACCTCAAGGTCGAGGACACCGGCATCGGCATTTCCAGTGCCGATCTGCAGAATCTTTTCCAGCCGTTCTCTCAGGCCAATCACGGCCCCTCGAACAGGGGCGGCACTGGCCTGGGATTGGCGATTTCACGTTCGCTGTGCGAGTTGATGGGCGGGCGACTGAACATAACCAGTACTTTGGGCAAGGGCACGTGCCTGGAAGTATCGCTGTTCTTCAATATCCTCAGTCCGGTCGGCGGCAAGGTGCTGCCTGTTTCGGCCGTCCAGGACAAGCCAGTGCCGACGCTGCGGATTCTGGTGGTGGATGATCAGAGCGCCAACCGTCAGCTGCTGACTCAGCAGCTCAGCTTTCTTGGCCAGGCGGTGCGTGATGCCGCCGATGGAGCGCAGGCATTAGCACTGTGGCGTTCGGAACCGTTCGACATTGTGATCACGGACTGCAACATGCCGGTCATGAACGGCTACGAACTGGCCCGCACCATCCGCCAGGACGAACGCGACAGTGGTGGAGCGCCGTGTATCGTGCTGGGCTTCACAGCCAACGCGCAGCCGGAAGAAAAAGTGAAATGCCGTGAGGCGGGGATGGATGACTGTCTGTTCAAACCGATTAGCCTCAGCACCTTGTCGACCATGCTTGCCGGCTGGGAAAAAAACGTCGAAACCGAGCTAGTTGAGAGCCCGCCTGGGACGGGTATCAATGACCTGGGATCGATTCGCGAGCGTCTGAACGAGCTCACCGGAGGCGATCTCGACATGATGAAAGAACTGCTGCGCGAGGCGCTGTCGAGTTGTGAGAAGGATCTGGAGGAGCTGCATTCGCTGATACCGGAAAGCGATCCCGGTTTGTTGGCTGACCTGGCACATCGGATCAAGGGCGCGGCGCGCATTGTCGCCGAGCATCAGGTCATCGAGGCGTGTAACGACCTTGAGGCCGAGTGCGAAGCGCCGGTCATCGATCCACTGGATATCAATCGCACCGCGCTGAAGCTGGAGCATGCACAAGCTGATCTGATCAAGAAAATCAAACGGGTCGAGCTATGACCGTATTGGCGCAGGGCGCTGCTGATTGACCTTGCATTGAAGGGGGACGTTAAAGATCATTTTGAAACGGGCGATACCTTGGTTAATAACCATGGAGTTTCGCGATGATCATTCGACGTCCTTTATTGATTGCCTTTCTCTGCCTGCTTGGTTTCGACACCGTGAGCGCGGCCCAGTCTGCGCCCGTCAGCGGAGTGATTCGCTTCAGCGGACAGATTGTCGAGGCAAGTTGCATGGCGAGTGGTGCCAGCCGTGCCTCTGTTTCTGTCGAGCTGCTTGATTGTCCGCAGGCGAGCACTGGTCAGATTTTCTCGGTGACCAACGTCAGTGCGGTCGGGTGGGGTGAGCCGCGCCAGCAAGTGTTCGTGAAGATGATTGCCGATACCCACGAGCAGGAAAAATATTACGACCAGCGTTTACTGCTCACGGATAACAAGGGCCATCAGATAACGACAGGCAATTACATCGTGACGCTGACGCTGCCTTGATGGACTGAGAAGGAATGAGTTTGCGCTCCTTGTTTCAAGGTTACTGACAAAAAGGGGCGTTAATAATGAGAATTGTCTGGTTCGTATACGACCGTCCTGCGCGTCTGGCTTTGCGCCGCTCTCCACTGTTGCAAAAAACCTCCCTTCTAAAACCTTGAACCATGCCGTGCCCCGCTTGCGCGGGCTTGTCATAGCGGTGTGGTTTTTCTTTCAGCGATCCCTTCGTTATTTTGAGACAAGTCTCATATCGGACAGGCTGCCCCTTGGTTATTTTCTCGAAAGGAAGAATGGAGCTGCCAAAGGTGTCCGATGTTTCTTGAAAATAACCGAAGTCGATCCTTGCGGATCCTGATCGCCGATAACGACGTGCGTAGAGGCCAGTCGATTGAACAACAGTTCAACAAGTTGGGCTGTCTCAGTGTAGTGAACGTATGCACTTATCGTGACCTGAGAGTACTGACGTATTACTGCCCCCAACGGCTAAGCCTGGTCGTCGTCAATGCTGAGTTGCTCAACGAGATGGCGATGGATCCGCTCGATTTTTTTGGGGAAAACCCGCTGATTCGCCACCTGCTGATTTTCAACCCCAGTGATGATCATCAGTGGTCGAAGACCTTCTTCAATCCGCATCCGCAACGCTGGATGCGTCTGGTCTCGAAAATCAACCTGCCGCGATTGGCGGATTTTCTGATGCTGGCCGACCCGACGCTCAAGGAGCTGGCGGAGTCTGCTTCATCCGATTCCACGCTTCCTTCGGGCGCAATCCGCTAGCTTTTGCGCTTTCCCGTGCTAATCCGCTTGTGCTTTTAGGTGCTATTGCCCAGCGCCTGCTTTGCTGCCCACTCGTCTGCCCCATTGTCTTGAATACACTCTAAGGTAAGGCATCATGCTGCTTCGTAAACTCAATCTCGCTCCGCGTTCGGCGCTGTGTTTTGGCTTGTTCTGTCTCATGATTATCGCGATCGGACTGATCGCCTTGCAGCAAGTCGACTTGCTCAATAAGGCGGAGACCTACGTCGAGACGACCATCGTGCCAAGTATCAAGCTACTCGGACAACTGGATCGTGAACTCATTGAAATCAAGGGCAATAACGCCCGCTTGCGCAACCCTATCGAAACCCCTGAGCGCAAGGCCCAGGCCCTGATGGACATTCAGCAATCACGTCAACTCATCAAAAATCATCAACGAGCGCTCATTGATCTGCTGGCAACTGACGCTGGGCGTAAGTCGTTCGAGGAGTTCGCCAAAGCACAACAGGTCAATGACCAGGCGCAGGACCAATACCTTGAAATAGTGGCAAAAGGGCAGCTTGAAGCGGCCATTGCGCTGTCAAAGAATCAGATGCGTGCCGCCTCGGACGGCGTCCAGGTCGCGCTCAAGAAGCTGATTGCTCTCAATGAAATCGAAGCTTATGAAGCGGGCAAGCAGGCCGACAATGTCTACGAGCACACGCTGTTGATCGTCAGTGTGTTCATTATCATTGCTATCGGTGCTTCCTTGGCCCTGGCAGTGTTGTACACGCGCAGCCTGACGGTGCCGATTGCAGGCTCGCTGAGGGTAGCGGAATGCATCGCCGCCAACGATTTGAGCGAAACCATCGCGCTGGACGGTTCCGATGAGGCGGCGCAGATGCTTTCGTCGTTGGCCGCGATGCAGGCCAGTTTGCGTGATGCACTTATCATGATCCGTGACTCGTCCACGCAGTTGGCCGAAACCTCGGAAGTCATGCACGGGGTCACCGAAGATATTTCGCGTATCACTCAGCGTCAGAGTCATGAAATTGAAATGGCCGCCACTGCCGTGACGCAAATGAGTGCAGCGGTAGAACAGGTTGCGGACAACGCAGCATCGACCTCGCAACTGACGTCGGAATCCAGCGCCGCAGCCATCGCAGGTAAAACCCAAGTCAGCGAAACGGTCGCGGCAATCAATCTGATGGTTTCCAGCGTGCATAGCACCTCGGCAGAAGTGCAGGCGCTTTCTACGATGGCGAGCGATATCAGCAGCGTGCTGGACGTGATCCGAGAAGTCGCCGAACAAACCAATCTGCTCGCTTTGAACGCGGCCATCGAAGCGGCGCGGGCGGGTGAGGCGGGCCGGGGCTTTGCCGTGGTTGCAGATGAGGTGAGAGGGCTGGCTCAGCGTACTCAGAAATCGACCGAGGATATCGAGTCTATGGTCAGCTCTATTCAGTCGGGCACGAGCAGGGCAGTTTCTTCCATGAGCCACACCCGCTCTCAGGCTGAAAGAACACTCGAGATGGCCAACATCGCCGGCGAAGTGCTGACCGACATCACTGGCTCTCTGAATCTTATCAATGAACGAAACCTGTTGATGGCGACTGCGGCTGAAGAGCAGGCTCAGGTTGCGCGCGAAGTGGATCGTAGCCTGATCAGTATTCGCAACCTGTCTTGCGAAACTGCAGAAGGATCGAAACACACGGCGGTTGCATCGGCAGAGCTTTCGCAATTGGCGGCATCGCTGAATAAATTGACCAGGGAATTCAAGCTTTAAAGAGTGAGCAGCGAGCCCTGATCGCCAGGGCTTTTTGATTCGCAGTCAATCGTATTGTGCAGCGGGCGCCACCTCAGTTCTATGTTGGCGGTTCGGTTTGTGCCGTCAGTTGTTCAATGCAGGTAGCGAGTTGTTTTTCATAGCTTTCAAGCACCGCTTCGGCTTCAGCTTCGCGCTCATCACGCAAGCGAAAGAAGTCGTCGCGACTGAGCTGGTCCGCTACGAGTCGGATATTTTGCTCGATGATCGCGCACAGAGAATCTTCATCCTCTAACGCGGCGCTGATTTTCGCCGCGCGTTGAGTGTTTTCAAGCTCTGTCTTTGCCGTCTCGGCGGCTTTTGCCTGTTCCTTCGCTGTGAGCAGGTCGGTTTCCAGGGCCTGCTTTTGTTCTGCCAGACGCTTGAGTTCTGCGCTCATTGACTGGATGGTATCGGCGCGCTGTGTGAGCTGGATCTCCTGCTTTTGCACCACGGCCTTCAGTGGAAACAGATTGTTTAACTCATGACCGGCGGCGACAGTCATGGCGATCAGCGCCAGTGCCAGAATCGTCAGGCAGTAGATGGCTGCGTTGCTCTGGGGATTTGGGCTATTGAGGGTGTCGAGGGCTCTCACGGAATCGTTTCTCCTATCAAGAGTAGTCAGTGTAATGGCCGAGCTCCGCTACGGCTTTAAGACGAGTCTTAAATTGAGTTCTAGTTTTCCGGGTTGGTAAAAGACCGTTCGATAATGTGTCTGCTGTTCACTTGCCAGTTTTAATTGGCTGTTTTGAGTTGATATATAAGCTATGAGAATTGTCTTGTTTTTGAAAAAATAAACTTTTGCTCACGCGCTTTTTTTTCATTATCGTCGTGTTCCAGTTGGGGTTATTTACTGCCGATGAAATATTCGGGCTATCGTCAACCATCCAGTTATTTACATGCTGGGCAGGTTCAGAGAGATTGCTATGAGGTTATTCGATAAATTAATTTTCGGGCTCTTGTATATGCTGTCGTCAAAGGCAATGGCGGCGGTATGCGAGTTTTATCCCGACCAATCCAAGGGCAATCTCCAAGTTGTTCTTCCGGCCACGATCTCGGTGCCGCGGGACACGCCGAACGGCACGGTTATCTATGAAAGCCCAATCGTGACCCTGGGAGCCATTCCCAGCTCGTTCAGGTGCTCTGCGGTACACAATGAAGGGGTGCGCAATTCTGTGGGCACCACCGAAGCGGGCGCGCAGACTTTTCCCATTGGAAATACCGGCATCGGCTGGCAATGGGTTCGACCGCCATCGGGCAAACTATGGAAAGGCTTTCCGGGTGGCTCTGACGTTGCTGGCGGTTGGGGTTGGAATGGCAGTCAGCACATCTTGCGACTTGTGAAGACGGGGGAAATATCCGGTAGTGCGACGATACCCTCAGGCCAATTGGGGAACTTTGTCGCTGCTGAAATCGAGCCTTTGGCCATGAATACAACCGGCACGCGGGTCGTCTCACAGTCTTGTGAAACACCCGATGTGAAAGTTGATATGGGTAGCTATGACTTGAGCGATTTCCCCAAGAATGGTGCATATGCCAAGGAGCAATACTTTTCCCTCAATATGAAAAACTGTCCTACCGGAATAAACAACTTCCGATTTTCCTTTTCGCCCACTGCGGACAGCCCTATATGGGACGCTGGAAATGGCATGGTAAATCTGAACAGCACCTCAACTGCCAAAGGTTTGGCATTGCAGATGCGCTTCAGCGACGGGAAGTCACTCAAGCTGAATCAGAACTACATAGTGAAAGCGCCCACAGCGGAGGGCGGCAATGCGTTTGTTGACTTGCAAGCTCGCTTCGTGCGGATTGAACCCGCAAATTCACAAATGAGAGCGGGCAATGCCAATGCCGAAATTGCCTTTGTCGTTGAGTATCTATGAGGCGAAAAGCTTCTTTACCTCAGTCGCGATCATCGCAATTTCGAAAGGCTTGGGCAGCACCACGTCAAACTTTCAAAGAAAGGCATGAGAATCAGGTTACCGGCAATACGGGACAGGTCGTCGAAGCCGGAACACTTATGCATGTGCATGCATAAGTAGCAAACGGTGCTTATCAAGGGCACCGTTATTTATCGACCACTAGACCCGTTTCAAATCAAGTCTTCTGGCTGCATCGTCAGAATGATTTTGCCCACGTTCTCCGAAGACTCCATCCGGCGATGGGCGTCGGCAGCCCGTGCTAGCGCAAAGGTGCTATCGACAACCGGTTCAAGGCTTCCGGCACCCTCGAAGCGATCGAGCCAGTGTTCGCGGAAGCGCTTGATCATGGCGTGTTTCTCCGGTTGCGTGCGCGACTTCATGACCGTACCGATGATTTGCAAGTGGCGATAAAGAATGTCCTCCAGCGCCACCGTGACGTTGCCGCCACCGCCGAGAATCCCCACCTGAATGAGGCGGCCGCCGCTTGCAAGGGACGCGACGTTGCGGGCGAAGTAGGGCTCACCGATAAAGTCTATGATCACATCGACGCCGCGACCCTGGGTTTTGTCGGCGATCACTTCAGCGAAGTCCTGCGTCTTATAATCGATCGCTACGTCAGCGCCCAAATGCTCGACACGCGTCAACTTGCTGCCTTCAGTTGTCGCATACACCGTGGCGCCGGTGGCGTAAGCCAACTGCACAGCGGCAGACCCGACGCCGCCGGCGGCCGCGTGAATCAACACTGAATCGCCGGCCTTGAGCCGAGCCAGATGCATCATCGCTTCATGGGCCGTGACGAAGACCTCGGGAATGGCTGCCGCGTGTACATAGTCAAGCTGCGCCGGGATGTGCATGGCCATGCGGTAATCGATGCGTGCCAGTTCGGCGTAGGCACCGCCACCGACCACGCCCATGATTCGATCTCCTGCTTCGAACCCCGTCACCGCGCTACCTTTCCCGATCACTTCGCCGGCGATTTCCAGACCGATGATCATTGAGTCGCCGAAATTCGGACGGCCGTACCCACCGGTCCGGTGAGTCAGGTCCGCACGATTCACCCCGGCGGCATAGACACGTACCAGCAGGTCGTCAGGCCGCACTTCAGGATTGGCGACTTCGACGAGTTCAAGGACGTCTGGCGCACCGAATTCTCTGATGTTGATGGCTTTCATTCAGTTGTTCTCCGTTTCGCTGAACGTGGCGTTGGCAATAGCAGAAGCAGTGATGGCGCCAGGGAAGCCCACATAGAAAGCCAGGTGCGTGATCGCTGCCGCCAGTTCGTCTTGGGTTACACCGTTGCCAGCCGCGCGGCGTAAGTGGGCAGGCAACTCTTCCGAGTGACCAGCGGCAATCAATGCCGCCACGGTGATCAGGCTACGGTCGCGCGGGGACAGCGCGGGATCGCTCCAGATTTGCGGATAAAGTGTCGAGTCGACGAATTGCGCCAGCTTTGGCGTGAACGCGCGCGCGGCTTCGCGAGGACTGTTGAAGTTGATCCTGGACATGGGCGAGCTCCTTAAACCTGGCTGATGAATTTGTGGGTGAGATAGTGCTCGATACCTTCAATGCCACCTTCGGAGCCGTGACCGCTTTCTTTCATCCCGCCGAAGGGGAGCTCGGTAGCGACGATGCGGTATTGGTTGATCCCGATCATCCCGGCCTCCAATCCGTCAGCGACATCAATGGCCGTGCGCGCGTTGGAGGTGAACGCGTAGGCAGAGAGGCCGTAGGGCAGGCGGTTGGCTTCTCTCAAGCCATCAGCCAGTTCATCGAACGGCATCAGCACGGCGATCGGGCCGAAAGGCTCTTCGTGCATCACGCGGGCATCCATCGGCACATCCGCCAGAACCGTGGGTTGGAAGAAGTAGCCTTCGCCTGACAAGGCTTCACCACCGACCAATACCCGCGCACCTTTTTCGACGGCGTCGGCGACCAGTTCTTCCATCTTTGCCAATTGCCTCGGGTTGGCCAACGGTCCGACCTGGGTGTCAGGATGCAAGCCGTCGCCGATCCGCAGGGCCTGCGTCGCAGCGACAAAGTGATCAACGAAGGCTTGATAGGCACCACGCTGGATCAGAAACCGAGTGGATGAAATGCACACTTGCCCGGTCCCGCGAAACCGATTGGCGACACCTTCGATGGCGGCTTTTTCAATGTCGGCATCTTCGAATACCAGAACCGGTCCGTGCCCACCCAGTTCGAGGGTGATGGGCTTCACGCCTTCAGCCGCTCGTGCAGAGAGCAGGCGCCCGATGGGCACCGAACCGGTGAACGTCACTTTGCGGATGATCGGCGAGGCGATCAGATGGCTGGACACTTGATCCGGTACGCCAAACACCACTTGCAGCACACCCTTGGGCAATCCTGCATCGTCGAGTGCACGCGCCAGGGCCAGCGCTGTGGAGGGGCTTTCTTCACCTGGCTTGAGAATGACGCTGCAACCCGCGGCCAGCGCTGCCGCGAGTTTGCGTGCCGGGGTGATGGCCGGGAAATTCCACGGTGTGAATGCGGCCACCGGGCCGATGGCCTGGCGTTTGACTAGTTGCAGCACGCCTGGTCGATTGGCCGGGACCACACGGCCGTCGATTCGCCGGGCACTTTCGGCGAACCATTCGAAATACTCCGCCGCGCGGGTCACTTCATCCAGGCTTTCACCCAGCGGTTTGCCTTCCTCCAGGGTCATCTGCGCAGCAATCTGCGGTGCACGTTCGAGGATCAGGTCGGCGGCACGTTTGAGAATTTTTGCGCGTTTGTCGGGCACGGTTTGGCGCCATTGCTCGAAGCTCAGGCGAGTCACTGCCAGAGCGTGATCAAGGTCGTCTGCGGTGGAGAGTGGGACGCGTCCGATTTCCCGGCCGGTTGCCGGGTTAACAACGGCGGCAGTCTCGCGCCCTTCGGCGTTGAGCCATTCACCACCGATGAAAAGATAAAGCGGATCGTAGGAAGTCTTCATGATGTGGCCTTCAGTTGGTTGTGAGATTCGTATGAAGCTCGGTGCCTGATGGGCTGTGCCGCAGAGCCTGATCAGGAAGCTTGTGCAACCAAGTCTATGGAAGGAGGGCCCGTTGATTTAGTCGGGCCAAAGGGAATCATTGTTGTCTGCAGAGGTAATATCGGGCTGCGGGCCGACCGTGTAGCATCCTGAAAAAAGCGGTTATCACGGGTGTGCGCCAGATCCACAGGAAGGTCGCGATGGATAAGCTTTCGAACATGTCGGTGTACATAAAGGTTGTCGAGATGGGCAGTTTCACGGCCGTGGCCAACCATCTGGACTCCACGGTCGGTAACGTATCGCGTGCTGTATCTGCGCTTGAAAACGTGCTCGACGCACGTCTGTTGCAGCGCTCGACGCGGCGCCTGTCGGTCACCGATGCGGGGCGACGGTTCTATGAGCGCTGCACGAAAATTCTGGCTGATCTGGAAAGTGCCGAAGCCGAAGCCAGCAATGCGGCGCTGGAGCCTCGGGGAACACTGCGGGTGCATTGCGTCCCCGGGTTGGCTCGGCATCTGGTCACGCGGGCCGTGCTGGATTACCGCCAGCAATTCCCGGATGTGTCCGTGGATTTACTGCTTTCGCAACGCATGCCTAACCTGCTGGAAGACCAATTGGATGTCTCGATTCTGATCGCCCGAGCGCTACCCGATTCCGCATACGTCAGCCAAAAGATCGGTGTCAGCCATTGTGTTCTGGTGGCGTCGCCAGACTACTTGGCCCGGCATGCGCCTCTTGAGACGCCTGAAGATCTGCGTGATCACCAGTGTTTGCTGCTGGGTACGGTGGACTATGCGCGGGATGAGTGGCAGCTCAAAAGCAAGGCGGGGGACGCGACATTTATCCCGACAGGGCCGAGTTTCAGCGTCAACGATATGGATGCGATGGCGCTTGCCATTCGAGAGGGTGCCGGGATTGGCTTGCTGGCCGGTTTCACGGCCATCGACGATCTGCGCTCCGGCAAGCTGGTGCGGGTTTTGCCTGACTACCATACCTACGAGCGTAACGTATATGCCGTCTATACCTCGCGACAGTTCGTCGATGCAAAAATCACGCGTTTCATCGAAACGTTGAAAGATCAGGTTGGCAGTCAGCTGGCAGCCACGGCCAAAGCACTTATCGGTTGAAACGCTGCGGGGCAGAAAGTTATTTGCGCCTCGATGAAGCAACTTCCCGAGGCGCAATGATCGGCGAACAGGTTACTTAGCCCTGGCTGCACCGGCCCATGACCTTATAGGCCAGTACGTGTTGTTTGCCTTGTGAATCCTGGTAGGTCATGTGTGTCGGTACGACTGCACAAATATCCGGCACCGGGTCTTCAGAGATGACCTTGGCGACATCAAGGTGGGTGCCGTAGCCATATTGCTCGACCTGTTGATTCTTGGCATTACCGTCCTGTGCCGCTACCACAGAGCTGAAGCCCAAGAGTGCGACGATGATCATTGCAGTTTTCATGATGAGATTCCCTGAAGTAAGTGTGATCTTGCTGGCAGGACGAACTTTAGGCTCGAGGGGTTTGTGGAAACAGGAGCGAATCAGGGAAAGACTTTTCTACATTCCAAACACAATCGTCAGGTTTCGGACGTCAGAACGCTTGATTTTGGGACTGTCGGCTTTTGACTGAAAACCGCATGTTGAAGACAGCTGCCTCCCTCAGTTGCGAGGTGGAGGAACTAAATTTTTTGGGGGGCGCGCGCAGCCGTGTCGGAAGAGCAGGGGTGCGGAAATGACCGAAAAGATGCGCAAACCATCCTGAGGGAGAGGAGTCAAATTCCTGGATGCCAGAAACGACAAAGCCCTGAATAATCAGGGCTTTGTCGTACATAAGATGGCGGAGGCGATGGGATTCGAACTCATGGACCTGTTACAGTCGACGGTTTTCAAGACCGTTGCCTTAAACCACTCGGCCACACCTCCGTTGCGTTGCGGGCGCCATAATACCTGAATGAAACACACTGTCAAACTCTGTGCATGGCTTGTTACAGAGCGTCTGTTATGATCTTTGCGACTGAACGTTTCAAACCAACAGGAGTGTCGCCATGCGCGAACAGGATTACGCAGTTCACAACAGCGTGCAGGCTGAGCAGCTAGAGGTTAGCCGCGTCCTGCGCAACACTTACGGTCTACTGGCGCTCACCCTCGCATTCAGCGGTGTGATGGCGTTCGTGGCCCAGCAGATGCGGGTCGGCTATCCGAATATTTTCGTGGTGCTGATCGGTTTCTACGGGCTGTTCTTCCTCACCAACAAGCTCCGTGATTCCGCCTGGGGCCTGGTGTCGGCGTTTGCCCTGACCGGTTTCATGGGTTTCCTGCTCGGCCCGATCCTCAACCGTTACCTGGGCATGCAGGGCGGCGCTGAAGTGGTCAGCTCCGCGTTCGCGATGACCGCACTGGTGTTCGGTGGTCTGTCGGCCTACGTGCTGATCACCCGCAAGGACATGAGCTTCCTCGGTGGCTTCATCACCGCCGGTTTCTTCGTTCTGCTGGGTGCGACGCTGGCAAGCATGTTCTTCCAGATCAGCGGACTGCAACTGGCGATCAGCGCAGGTTTCGTGCTGTTCTCGTCGGTCTGCATCCTGTTCCAGACCAGCGCCATCATCCACGGCGGCGAGCGCAACTACATCATGGCGACCATCAGCCTGTATGTATCGATCTACAACCTGTTCGTCAGCCTGTTGCAGATCTTCGGCATCATGAGCCGCGACGACTGATCGCTGCACCGCTATAAACAGAAAACCCGCGAAAGCGGGTTTTTTGTTGCCTGCGAAAATGCGAGCAGGCGCTCAATTGATCTCGATGCTGCCGTCTGCCTGTTGCTTGTAAATCGTGTAGGGCAACAGCAACGTATCGAGCACTCCCGACACGGCTGCATCGACCAGCAGACCCGGCGTCGCGTTCTTGTAGTTGAACGCATCGACGTCATCCGGCTTTTCGGCGTGCAGCATGCAGAAATCGTACGTCACGCCACTGTAGATGCGCGGTACAGCGCCGCAGTAGGATTTTTTAGTCTTCAACTGGTCGGTGGAAGACTTATCGCTGAACGCCACGGTCTGCACCGTCCCGCACCCGGCCAGCATCAACATCGCCAGCATCATTGCCTGAATTTTCATACCGCCAATCCTTCGCCGGAAAAAACACAATCTACGCCGCTCACGCCATCGGCGGCAATCGTCGTTTCACCGGGGTCTTCTTGACGATCGCGGTATTGGTTTCCGCCAGCGTGTTCAGCCGGTCAAGCAGGGTGTCCAGCTGCTCCATCGAGCGCACATGCAGGCGCGCGATAAAACAGTCTTCTCCAGTGACCTTGTCACACTCGGTGAACTCGGGAATCGAAAGGATCTGCCGCTCCACTTCCTGCAACTGCCCCGGCAATGGCCGCACCCGGACAATCGCCTGCAACTGATAACCGAAGCACTTCGGGTCAATCTCTACTGTGTAACCCTTAAGCACACCACGCTCCTCCAGACGCCGCAGGCGCTCGGCCACGCTGGGCGAGGACAACCCGCTGATTTGCGCAAGGGCCTTGAGCGAGCGGCGCGAATCCTCCATCAGAGCTCCGATCAGGATCTGGTCGATATCGTCGGTCATACAAGAAACTCCCGCATTAGGCGAATGGCACAAACCACCCATGATAAAAAAGGCAGAAACCGAGTTTAGCCTGCTTTTTGCGCTGGAGAAGTTTCGGTCTCGCTTGGCATACTTTTGCCACACATTAAGGAGATTGATGATGGACAAAACAATCCGTCGCGGCTCATTCGAAATGACCGCCGCCATGCTGATATCCGGGACAATCGGCTGGTTCGTGCTGGTGTCGGGGCAACCGGTGCTGGACGTGGTGTTCTGGCGCTGCGTGTTCGGCTCCGGGACTTTGCTGCTGATCTGCGCCGCATTCGGCTTTCTGCGCCCAGGCATCCTGACCCGCACCACCTTCCTGCTGGCGGTGCTCAGCGGGGTGGCAATTGTCGGCAACTGGGTGCTGTTGTTCGCCTCGTATTCACGGGCCTCGATTGCCATCGGCACGGCGGTGTACAACGTGCAGCCGTTCATGCTGGTGGGGTTGGCGGCATTGTTTCTGGGCGAGAAGATCACCCTGCAGAAGCTGTTCTGGCTGGCGATTTCTTTCATGGGGATGCTGGCCATTGTCAGTGCCCATGGGGGGCAGGGCGAGGGTGGCAATGATTACCTGATGGGGATCGCGCTGGCACTGGGGGCGGCGTTTCTGTACGCCATCGCGGCATTGATCATCAAGCGTCTGACCGGCACACCGCCGCATCTGATTGCGTTGATCCAGGTCTGCACCGGGGTGTTGCTGCTCGCGCCATTCGCGCATTTTTCAGCGATGCCCGAGGCACCGAGTGCCTGGGCCAGTCTGGTGACGCTGGGCATTGTCCACACCGGTCTGATGTATGTGCTGCTTTACGGCGCGATTCAGAAACTGCCGACCGCATTGACCGGCGCGCTGTCGTTCATATACCCGATCGCGGCGATTTTCGTCGACTGGTTTGCCTTCGGCCACCAACTGCAAACTCTGCAATGGGTCGGCGTGGCGGCAATCCTGCTGGCAGCAGCCGGCATGCAACAGGGTTGGGGATTGAAGTCACGTCGTCTGCTCGCTCAGTGAATTCAGATCTCCTTGACCGCGGCTTTGAACAGTCCTCTTAGTTGTTGATTGCCGGCATCGACCAGATGGTTATCGTCGAAATACAACGGCACACCCTGCTTTGACCCCATGCAGTTACCGTCCGGACAAAGCAGCGGGGTCGGGTCCAGCACCTGTGCATTGCACCGTTTCGCCACAGTTTCAATGGCATCGTTGGCGATTCGGTTGCGTTGCTCGTAATCCTGCAACGGGATGGAAATATCGGCAGTGTCACCAAAAATGCGTTGATGCAGATTCAGGCCTTTATAGACGCTGAACGGCATCTCCGGGATTGGTTTGACGATGTAAACCGGATGGTTTTCGGCGATGGCGCACACGGTGTTCGCGTATTCAGCGACGTAGGCCTCGCTGAAAGACATTGGCTGCTGATCGGGAAAGCGAATCCGATAGCTGTTGTTACGACTCGGATCGGCATACAGCGCCGCTCTGCTGAACAGCACCACTGGAATTCCCGTGTATGAATTCTTCAATATTTGCAGTTTTTCGTGATTGAACGCCTGACATTTACGCTCGAGTGTTTTGTCGTGCATCTGGAAGTTCTGCAATGTCGGACAACCGCCCAGGGACCACGACAAAGCTGCTTGCGGATTATCCATCTGCACGGCAGCGGCGGTGGATTGCGCATGACTGTCGCCAAACAGAATGACTGACACCTCGCCGTTGCCCAGTTTGCAATCGGCTGCGCCATGGGCATTCGGGTGGCATTCCTGGGTATAGAGTTTGCTGGTGTACTCGGGTTGCCCGAAGTCGACAAAGGCAAAGCGCAGTGATGGGTGATTCTTGACCAGCGACGCCGTCGCGGCAGACACGACAACCATTCCGGTCACCCACGATGCATACCTGAAGAGCGTACCGCGTACCGACTTCATCGGCTTGATCCTGGATTCCACCAGGTAATACGACCCGGCACCCAGAACAAATGACAGCGACACTGCGCCCCAGACGTGTGACCAGCTATTGAGCAGGCCACAAGTGTAGAGAAGAACCACCAGTGGCCAGTGCCACAGATAAACCGAGTAGGAAATGGTGCCGGTCAATTGCAGTGGCTTGAACGTGCTGAAGACCGATCGGGTATTACCGTAGATCACCAGTACCGTGCCCACTACCGGTAACAGCGCCAGGTAACCCGGCCACAGATCCTGTTCCGAAAAACACAACACACTACCCAAGATGGCCAGCAACCCAACGCCTTCAGCAATAGATCCGTTGCGCTTGCTCAGTTGCAAGGGAAAGAGATACACCAGTCCGCCGGCAATCAATTCCCAGGCTCGGGTCGGCAGCATGTAGAAGGCAAACACCGGATCCGAGCGTGTGATGACAGTCGAGGCGGCAAAAGACGCAGCAGCCAGTATCAACAAGCTGTAGCGAGTCTTTTGTGCGCCCAGGCACTTGTAAAGCGCCATCAGCAGCAAGGGATACAGCATGTAGAACTGCCATTCGACTGACAGCGACCAGGTGTGCAGCAACCAGTTCTCGTGCAGCGGTGCGTCGAAGTAGCTGCCACCCTTGGCGAACATGAAGTTGGAACTGAACAGCAGGCTGCTTTTGATCGTTCTGATGACGTCGCGAAAGTCATCCAGCGGCAGAAAGACGAAACCGAACAGCAGCAGGGCGAGACACACCACTAGCAACGCCGGGATGATGCGTCGGGCTCTCGAGGCGTAAAACCCCAGTAACGAAAAACGCTGCTGTTCCAGACCGGTGAAGATGATGCCGGTCATCAGGAAGCCGGAAATGACGAAGAACACGTCTACGCCTGAAAATCCGCCGCCGAACCCTGGAACAGCAAAGTGATAGAGCACCACCGACAGCACGGCAAGCGCCCGCAAGGCATTGATATTCGTCCTGAATTGCATTGAAGCGTCCGTCCACGTCCATTGTGGAGGCGCATTGTAGAGAGTATGTCGAGTTTGTTACATCGGAAAAGTCTCAGATATTCCAGCGCGGCGCAGTCTTCGCCAGACGCTGGCGCATCTCGCCGATGTTGGCTGCCAGTTGTCGGGTCAGCAGACGGTAGCCATCCAGCGGGCTGTAAATCGGCGTGTCGAGGCTGGCGTCCGGCAATTCCACCGGACGTCCCAGTCGCTGGACCGCACCGGATTTCAACGCTCGGGCCATGCCGATCAATTGCACGCGAATGTGCCGGTGTTCGGCCTTGAGCGCCGCTTGCAGGTGCGTCATGGCGTCGGGGTCGTTGGCGTCCGGGCGGATGTTGCCGAGGATTTCCAGAGTGCTGATGCACATGCGCAGGTTGCGCTGGATAGCGTCCAGCTCGGTCATCGACACTTTGACTTCCTTGGACACAGAAGGCATCAGCGAACGCAGTTGCACCATCACCGCGTTCAGCCGGTTCATCAACTTCAAGTGTTCGTCGGCGGTCACCGGTTGGCCGCCGATGATCCGTCCGTACACCGTCGCGCAATCGCGCAGCGCGTCGGCCAGGTTGTAGCGCCACGAGTACACCGCGTACAGTGGCAGGGCGAACGAGAAGGCCAGGGCCAGGGCGATACCGATCAGGATATCGACCCCACGCCACAGCCCGTCGGTGATCGGGTTGTCGCCATGCCCGGCGACGATGAACACGGTGATGGCCGAGAGCAGGGCGGTGTAGCCGCCCTTGCCGATGGCGTGATACGAGAAGAATCCGCACACCACCGCCATCGCAAAATAGGTCAGCCACGGCATTCCCAGCCACGCCTGCTGCGCCACTATCAACAAACCGACGCCGGCACCGATCAAGGTCCCGGTGGCGCGTTCGGCGGCTTTCTTGCCGATGTTGCCGTGGTGCTGCAAGCCGCCGATCACCACCAGCATGGTCACCGACGCCCACTCGCCGTGGGGCAGGTTGATGCCGGTGGTCAGCAGGATCGTCGCCAGCAATCCCAGCGCGACCCGCACCGCGTGAATCGTTCGTGCATGGCGATAACGTCGATACGGGTCGAGCAATGGCCGCAGGATCCGCCGCAACAGCGGCGGCCAACGGTGGGGGCTGAAAGTGCTCAGCGCTGATTCCTCCTCAGAAGATGTAGTCGGTGGCGATGAAGTTCGAATCGCGCCCGCGAATGATTTCGCTGATCAGATCCTTGTTGGGTTCCTGGAACTTGGTCGCCACCAGCGTACGGATCGAAAACACTCGCAGCGCATCGTGTACCGACAGCGTGCCTTCGGCGGAGTTCTTGCGCCCGTTGAACGGGTAGGTGTCCGGGCCGCGCTGGCACTGGGCGTTGAGGTTGATCCGCCCGACCTGGTTGGCGAAGGTGTCGACCAGGCGGCCGACCGCCACCGGGTTGGTGCCGAAGATGCTCAGTTGCTGGCCGAAGTCCGATTCCAGCACGTAGTCGATCACGGTATCGAGGTGACGGTACGGCACGATCGGCACCACCGGGCCGAACTGTTCTTCCTGATAGACACGCATCTGCGGCGTCACCGGGTACAACACCGCCGGGTAGAAGAACGAGGCCCGCGCTTCGCCGCCATTCGGGTTGACCACCTGGGCGCCTTTGCTCTGCGCATCAGCCACCAGCCCATGCAGGTAATCGACCTTGCCTGACTCTGGCAGCGGCGTCAGCGAAACCCCGCTGTCCCATGGCATGCCTGGTTTGAGGCTGGCCAGTTTGGCGTTGAATTTCTCGATGAAGCTGTCGACCACATCCTCATGCACAAACAGGATTTTCAGCGCGGTGCAGCGCTGGCCGTTGAACGACAGGGAACCTGTGACCGCTTCGCTGACCGCGTTGTCCAGATCCACCTCGGGCAGGACGATCCCGGGGTTCTTCGCATCCAGGCCCAGCGCGGCACGCAAACGGTGTGGTTTCGGGTGCAGCTTTTTCAGGTCGCTGGCGGCCTTGTTGGTGCCGATGAAGGCGAAGATGTCGATCTTGCCGCTGGCCATCAGCGCGCTGACGGTCTCGCGGCCGCTGCCGTAGATCACGTTGATCACGCCGGTCGGGAAGCTGTCGCGGAAGGCTTCAAGCAACGGGCGGATCAGCAGCACTCCGAGCTTGGCCGGTTTGAACACCACGGTGTTACCCATGATCAGCGCCGGAATCAACGTGGTGAACGTCTCGTTCAGGGGATAGTTGTAAGGGCCCATACACAGCGCCACGCCGAGCGGGACGCGGCGGATCTGGCCGAGGGTATCCTGCTCCAGCTCAAAACGGCTTGACCGGCGGTCGAGTTCTTTCAGCGCATTGATGGTGTCGACGATGTAGTCGCAGGTGCGGTCGAACTCTTTTTCCGAGTCCTTGAGGTTCTTGCCGATTTCCCACATCAGCAGTTTCACCACGGCGTCGCGCTGTTGGCGCATGCGCCCGAGGAAGGCTTCGACGTGCTGGATGCGCTCGGCCACACGCATGGTCGGCCACAGGCCCTGGCCCCGGTCGTAGGCGCGGACGGCGGCGTCGAGGGCGGTGAGGGCGGTGTCGGCGTCCAGCAGCGGCGTGCTGCCGAGGATCACTTGTTCGTCGCCGTTGTCGCCGTGCAGATAGACTGGGCTGCGCACGGTGGCGAGCGGGCCGTCCCAGCGGCGCAACTGGCCATCGACCAGGTATTCGCGTTGCTCGACCTGACCGTCGAGGCGGTATTTTTCCGGGATGTCGCTGACAGAAGGGAACAGGTTGCCAAGGATGTTTGCTGTGGTCATGTCGCTACCCCGTAGAAGATGTCGGCGGGCCGATTGGAAAAGGCTTTACAGGTTATACGCCTGAATTCACTGAAATTTAAACCCGCAAATGTCACGGGAATGTCACGCAAGGCGTAAGCCCTGACTGGCCCCGGATGCCCCCCTCGCTGTCCCGCAATGCCCTCAACCCGCCGCCTTCGCTGCCTTAAGGTGTGATCACAACAATAAGCGGCACCTCACGCGAGGATCTTTATGCGGGCATCCCGATTCACCTGGCTGCTGATGCTGGCCGTTGCACTGGCCGGTTGCGGCGAAGACGCCAACTCCCCGACCTCATCCGGCATCGCCCCTGGGGCCATGCCCTCCGACCCGGCGCTGGCGCAGATCTACGCCAACAGCTGCCAGCTCTGCCACGCCAACCCCGCCGCCAATGCGCCGCTGACCGGTGACCGCAAGGCCTGGGAACCGCGCGTCCAGCAGGGCGCCGACACGCTGCTCGACCACGCCATCAACGGCTACAACGGTATGCCGCCGATGGGCCAGTGCGTCGAGTGCTCGGAAGACCAATTCCTTCAGTTGATCGGCTTCATGGCCGACCAGCCGCTCCCACAATAAGGACCCTGGCATGCCGATAGATCTGACACGCCGGCAGTTGTTGCAACGGGCAAGCATCGTCGGCGCGTTCAGCGCGCTGGCTTCCAATCCGGCGCTGGGCCAGTTGATGCGCGCGCCGCGGCTGATTCCCTGGCGCAACTGGTCGGGCGGGCAGAGTTGCCTGCCGGCGGCGCGGGTGGCGCCGAAGAATCTCGATGAGCTGACGACGGTCATTCAGCAGGCACCGGGCAAGATTCGTCCGGTCGGTTCGGCGCATTCCTTCAGTGCGCTGGTGCCCACCGATGGCACGTTGCTGTCGTTGAGCTATTTCAATGGTCTGCTCGATCACGACCCGAAAACCCTGCAAGCCGAATTCGCCGCGGGCACTCCGATGTCGCGCATGGGCGTGCCGCTCAAGGACATCGGCCAGGCCCTGCAAAACATGGCCGACATCGATTACCAGACCCTCGCCGGGGCGATTTCCACCTCGACCCACGGCACCGGCAAAACCTTCCAGTCCTACTCGGCCCACGTCTGCGGGCTGCAACTGGTGACCGCCAGTGGCGAGGTGCTGGATTGCGACAGCCAGCGTCATCCCGAAGTGTTCAACGCCGCCCGGGTATCCCTCGGCGCGTTGGGCGTGGCCACCAAAATCCGCCTGCAAAACCGCCCGGCCTATCGCCTGCGGGAAACCCAGTGGATCGCCAAGACCGAAGAACTGCTCGAAGACCTGGACAAGAACACAAGCGAAAACCAGCACTGGGAAATGCTCGTCGTCACCCATTCCGATTACGCCTTGTCGATCGCCCTCAACGAAACCACCGACCCGCCCACGCCGCCGATCCCGCCCGAAGAGGAGGGCGGCAACGAGTTCGTGATGTTGATCGAGAAGATCGACAAGTACGGCAGCGATTTCCCGAACCTGCGCAGTTCGCTGCTCAACAGCCTGCGGCATCTGGCGAGTTTCGACGACCGGGTCGGCGACTCGTTCGACATCTACGCCAACGTGCGCACCGTGCGTTTCAACGAGATGGAATATTCGGTGCCCGCCGAACACGGCCCGGCCTGCCTGCGCGAGATTCTCAAACTTATCCGCGACAAAGACCTGCGCACCTGGTTTCCCATCGAGTACCGCTACGTGAAGGCTGACGACATTCCGCTGAGCATGTTCGAAGGCCGCGACAGCTGCTCGATCTCGGTCCACCAGCATTACCAGATGGACCATCACAACTTTTTCGCCGCCGTCGAGCCGATCTTCTGGAAGTACAACGGCCGCCCGCACTGGGGCAAGTTGCACACGCTCAATGCCCACACGCTGCAGACGCTCTATCCGCGCTGGCAGGAATTCATTCAGGTACGCCAGGCGCTGGACCCGAACGGCAAGTTTCTCAACGGGCATCTTTCGTCGATTCTGGGGGTGAGCTGATGGCGGTCAATCGACGTGATTTCGTGCTGGGTACGTTGGGTGTCGGTGCCTTGCTGGTGGGCGTGGGTGCGTGGCTGCGGCCGGGGGATCGCGGCGGGCCTTACAGCGACTATTTCCGAGCGCTGAACAACGAACTCAAGGCCAACGGCCCGATGCGCCCGGTGTTGCTGATCGATCTGGATCGCCTCGATCACAACATCGACGTGGTGATGCGCTCGGTCAAACGCACGGGCAAGCAGTTGCGGCTGGTGGAGAAATCCCTGCCGTCACCGGGGTTGCTCAGCTACATCGGCCAACGGGCGGGGACGCAGCGGCTGATGTCGTTTCATCAGCCATTTCTCAATCACGATGCGGTGACGTTCCCGCAGTCGGACATCCTGCTCGGCAAGCCCTTACCGGTACGCTCGGCTGAGCTGTTCTATCAAACCCACAAAGGTCCGTTCGACCCGACGAAGCAACTGCAATGGCTGATCGACAACCCCGAACGCTTGCAGCAATACCTCGCGCTGGCCCAGGGATTGGGCACGCGGATGCGGATCAACATCGAGCTCGACGTCGGCCTGCACCGGGGCGGCGTCAGTGACGTGAACGTGCTCGGGCAGATGCTCACGCTGATCGCCGCCAACCCGCAGCACCTGGAGTTCGCCGGCTTCATGGGCTACGACCCGTTCGTGGGCATGGGCGTGCCGGGGATTCTCGGTTCGCCCGAGGAACTGTTTGCCAAGGTGATGGTGATTTATCAGCGCTGCGTCGACTTCACCCGGCAGCAATATCCGGCGCTGTGGCATGACGGCTTGTGCCTGAACACCGCCGGCAGCCCTAGTTATCGCATGCATGAAAACGAACACCTGAGCAGTGAAGTGTCGGTGGGGACGGCGATGCTCAAGCCGACGCATTACGATCTGCCGTCGCTGGTTGAACATGAACCTGCCGCGTACATCGCCACGCCGGTGCTGAAAAGCACGGGGGCGGTGAATATTCCGGCGCTGGATGACAAGTCGAAACTGTTTTCGTGGTGGGACACCAACCAGCGGCAGACCTTTTTCATCTACGGCGGCAACTGGATGGCCGAGTTCGAATCACCGCCGGGATTGCAGAGCAATGGTGTTTACGGCCGTAGCTCGAATCAGGAGATGGTCAATGGTTCGAATACCGTGGGGCTGACGGTGGAGGATCAGGTTTTTCTGCGGCCGACTCAGACTGAGGCGGTGTTGCTGCAGTTTGGTGATTTACTGGCGGTGCGCGGCGGCAAGATTGTCGATACCTGGCCTGTGTATACCTGAAGGTTATTCGGGTTTGAACCCTGGCAAGCCTTGCGATGAACGCCATTCTTTTATGGTTCGGGTTATTCCTTCCGCTGAGTCGTCGGCCTCGGGCAGCGGACGATAGATCAGGTTCATCTTCTCCGGATGCCCGACGATCTTGTTGAAGTGGCGAACCAGCAAGTCGGCGCGGGAATCAGAAGGCGCCTGGTCCTCTTTGAATATTTCTTCCAGAAAACTAACGAACTCGCGCTCCGTGTATTCAGAAATGTTGTTTTTGATAAAGGGATCCTTCATTTTCTTTCCTTAATTCTGATGTACGTCAATGTGGTTTCGAGGTGTGTTAACTCGCATGTTATCGACGTCGTAAACCGGACCACCCTCTGAAATCAGCGCCACGTGATGTATCTCATGCGAGATCCTTGAGCCTGCCACATCCGAAATATCGACACGCGGGGCTTTTCCTGCTCGCATACGATCCAGATCCCTGCGCGAAAACTGGGAACTCAATTCCGGCCTTTTCGATACGGCGGTCCAGAACGCTCGTCGGAATGTATCGAAGCTGGAGAAACGACGTCCTCTTAATTGACTGGCCATATTGGTTGGAATTGGCGCTCCGAGTCCGGAACGGGCAGTGTCGAGCCATCGTCCCTCCACATCCTCACCCACCCCCGTCACAATCCCCGGCTCATACCGCGTGCTGAGCACCACATAAATCGGTGCCAGCCCCGCATCCGCCGGAAACCAGACGATTGCGTCGTGATAATCCGGCGGATGCTGCGGATTAACGAGGATGCGGTCAGTCTTCTCGCCCGGCGGATACACCCAGATCGTCGGCAGCGGCGGGGCGCCTTCGAGGGCCGGGATGGAGGGGGCGTCATCGGGGTCGGCGGCGGGTGTCCAGGTCAGCCCGATGCCGTGGCCGAGGTCGGCGACGAAGTGTTCGCCTTCTTGCCGGGCTTTGATGACCGGGACGAACTCCCAGTCCTTCTTGCCACCCGTGTAGAAGCCGTAGGCACTGATGGAGCCGTCGGGCAGTGTCTTGGCATTGAAGCGCACGCGGGTACGGCCGCTGGTGAGCTGCGCGTATTGTTCGTTGGTGTAGAAAGCGCTGTCGGACGAGATATCGGTGTTGGGGATCAACAATGCCAGGGTGCCGGCGGCACTGGCGCCGCTCAGCAGGCTGAGCCCGAGCGAACCACCGAGCCGTTGCCCCAGCGCCCGACCGGTGCCGGAGCCCGCCACCCACTTCAACGGAACGCCTTCAGCGCTGATTGGCACCTGACTGCCGAGGACGGCCCACTGACCATACTCGGCCAACCGTTCGGTCGGGATGAAACCGGCCGGATTGTTGTGATCGATCACGCCGTCCGAAAGGTTGCAGCTTTTGGCGAACACACAACCCCGACCGGGCGCTTGCGGACGCTGCTCGATCTGGCGCAAGTACCGCTCTTCATGTGCCTGCTGGCGAGCGATGATTGCGTCGTAGGTCGCTTCGCGGGCTTTGAATTCGGCGAACTCGGTCGATGTCATGTCCCGTGGGACAAGCCTGCCGTGTCCGGCGCCGCCATTGCCGCCCCGGTATTCCCAGACCTGGGGAATGTCCTTGTCCCGCGCCATGGTTGTTTATCTGTAGATAACGGAAGAAGCCCGCAACCTAACTGGGACGCCCCCTACTGGCGTTAGGACCTTTCCTAAAAGATGCGCGGAAATTTCCTGTTTCGGAGTGTTGCGGCCATGATCCGAAGACCCACTCGATTTTCGTAATGAAGCTTTTATGACAAAAGTTCGGTAGCACATCGCCAGTCCGGTCATGCCTATGTAACGCGCTTGAGGGGCCCTGAGGGGCGCTTTTCACAAGCCGAGGCGGGACGCCGGGAGTGAGGCAATGGGGACTATGGAACGCTACTCGAAAGTGGGCATGCAGGAACTCGATCAACGCCTGTCGAAGATCGTCGAGGCCGCGCGCAAGAAGCCGGTTTCGGTGTATCGCTACGGCGCGCCGTGGGTCTGGATCGTGTCGCAGGATGACTGGCAGGGCGCCTTGAAAGAGGTTTCCAGCTACATTCCGCCGGGTCATTCGCTGGTGCTGCTGCGCCCGCAGATCGACGATTTGCTCGACGCCCACCGCGACCTCCTGCACGACCTCAATGCCCGGCCCGGCATGCTGATCGCTCCGCAGACGGTCATGCACATCCTGCTGCTGCAACTGCTGTATTCGGTGCCCAGCGAGCAGCAGCTCTACGAACAGCTCAATTACAACCTGCTGTTCCGCTGGTTCGTCGGCCTGGGCCTGAACCAGAAAGTCTGGAGCTTCAACGTCCTCAGTCGCGACATCGCCACGCTGCTCAACGAGCCGCGTGCGGTGCAGCTTATCCAGAAAATCATCGGTGAAGTGTTCTGCGGCGCGCTGCTGCAAATGCCCGAGTTCTCCTTGAACTTCGCGCTGCTGCACACCTGGCTGGGCAAGCACGCCGCGGTCCCGCACGTCAGCAATTAACAACGCCAGTCATTGACGCACACGCAAGGCGCAAAAGCGCCAACAGGTCATCGCGAATTTCAGGGGGTAGTGTGGAGCAGATTTTCACGTCACGGCTGGCGCTGTGGGGCTGGCTGCTGGTGACGGCCGGCGCGCAGCCGGCGTTCGCCGAAGAGGCCGAGAACGCAGCGGCGCAGCGTCTGGTGGACGTCAACGAATACTTCGTGCGCGGCAACACCGTGCTCGATGCGCGGGCCATCGAAGAAGCGGTGTACCCGTTCCTCGGCCCGCAAAAAGCCTTGAGCGACATCGAAGGCGCGCGGGATGCCCTGCAAAAGGCCTATCAGGAGCGCGGTTATCAATCGGTGTTCGTCGAACTGCCGGAGCAGGCGGTGGCCGACGGCATCGTCTACCTGCAAGTCAGCGAAACCAAGGTCGGCCGGGTGCGGGTGGTTGGCGCCAAACACTACTCGCCGCTGGATATTCGCGACAATGTCCCGGCGCTGAAGGAAGGCGAGGTGCCGGACTTCGCCAAGGTTCAGGGTGAACTGGCGCAGCTCAACAAGACCCCGGGTCGGCAGGTGATGCCGCTGGTGCGCGAAGGCCAGCGCCCCGGCACCATGGATGTGGACTTGCAGGTCGAAGACCAGAACCCGTGGACCGCCAGCGTGGGGCTGAACAACGACTACAGCGCCGACACCGAAAAACTGCGCACCGTCACCAGCCTCGGCTACAACAACCTCTGGCAGCTGGGGCACAGCGTCAACCTGACGTTCTTCACCGCACCGCAGGAGACCGACAACGCCAAGGTCTGGTCCGGCTCTTACACCGCGCCGCTGACCGAGCGCTGGAGCGTGCAGTTCTCCGGTTACCAGTCCGACAGCAACGTCGCCACCATCGGCGGCAGCAACGTGCTCGGCAAGGGCCATTCCTACGGCGTAGCGGCGATCTACACGATCCCGTCCAGCGGCAACTGGTCGAACTCGCTGTCGGCCGGCATCGACTTCAAGGACTTCGACGAACGCCTGACCCTGTCCGGCGAGAGCGACAAGGTGCCGCTCAAATACGCACCGTTCACCTTCGCCTACAACGGCTATCGCTACAGCGAAAAGAGCCAGCTCGGCCTGGGTCTGAGCCTGGTCGCCGCCACCCGCAGCATCTTCGGCTACGGCAGCTCCGACGAAGACTTCGACTACAAACGCTACCGCGCCAACCCGAGTTTCGCCGTGCTCAAGGGCGATACCAACTTTACCTGGACCTTCGACAGCGACTGGCAGAGCGCGAGTAAAGCCGCGTTCCAATTGGCGTCGGGGCCGCTGGTTTCCAACGAACAATTCTCCGCTGGTGGCGCCACTTCGGTGCGCGGTTATCTGGCCGCCGAACGCACCGCCGATGACGGCTTCCTGCTCAGCGAAGAGCTGCGCACGCCGTCGCTGGCCAAGTACGTCGGCGGCTGGATGCAGGACTGGCGCTTCTACGCCTTCGCCGAGGGCGCGCAACTCTACCTGCGCGACGAACTGCCGGACCAGGACGCCAATTACGCCCTGGCCAGTGTCGGCCTCGGCACCCGCGCCAGCCTGAGCAAATGGCTGTCCGGCAGCCTCGACTGGGGCTACCCGCTACTCGAAGGGCCGAACACCTCGAAACAGGAATCGCGCCTGCACTTCAACCTTCAGGCCACTTTCTAACAAGGAGCACCTCCATGCAGCGCCTTTTCCTTTCGTTGTTGATCTGCCTGGGCTTCGTGCTCCCGGCCACGGCTCAGGCCTGGTGGCAAGACGACTGGCATTACCGCAAACAGATCGCCGTCGACACCACGCCGCAAGGTGCCGCGATCAATCAGGCCCTGGGCCGCACCGCGCTGTTGGTGCGCCTGCACACCGGCAATTTCACCTTCGACGGCGTGAAGGAGGACGGCTCGGACCTGCGCTTCGTTGCCGCCGATGACAAGACCGTGCTCAACCACCAGATCGAAAGTTTCGACGCGCTGATGGGCATGGCGCTGATCTGGGTCGATGTGCCGAATGTCGAGGGCGGTCAGCGTCAGGACATCTGGATGTATTACGGCAACCAGAAAGCCCCGACCACCGGCAACGGCCAACTGACGTTCGATCCGAATTACACCGCGCTCTATCACTTCGACGGCGCCACCGGCACTCCGGCGAAAGACACCACTGCTTACGGCAACACCGCGCAGAGCGCGACCGGCGCAAGCATTGACGGCGTAGTAGGGCGGGCCTTGCAGTTCAGCGGCCAGCCGTTGCGGTTGCCGGCCAGTCCGTCGTTGCAGCACAACGCTGGCAGCGCGTTCACCTTCAGTGCCTGGCTGCGACTGGATCAGGCCAATGGCGAGCAACTGATCCTGGCCCGCCGCGAAGGTGCCAACAGCCTGCTGGTCGGTGTGAATCAGGGCGTGCCGTTCGTGGACATCGACGGCCAGCGCGCCGTCGCCACGCAACCGCTGAATCCGGGCCAATGGCAGCACGTCGCGCTGACCGCCGAAGGGGCGAAAGTGACGCTGTACATCAACGGTCGCGAGGGTGCGACACTGGCTCAGGCGATGCCGGCGTTCAACTCGGTCATGGCCATTGGTGCTGATCTTTCCCCGAGCGCTTTTCAGCCGTTCGTGGGTGCCATCGATGAATTGCGCCTGTCGAAAGTCGCCCGTCCGGCGCCGCTGTTGCTGGCCGACGCCACTTCCCAGGGCGCCGAGTCGAAACTGGTGGCTTACGGCGTCGATGAAGAACAGTCCGGTTTCGGTTTCGGCAGCCTCGGCTTCCTGCTCAACGCGGTGCCGGTGGACGCCTGGGTGATCATCGCGGTGCTGGTGCTGATGATGTTCCAGTCGTGGATCATCATGCTGCGCAAGAACCGCACCCTCAGTCGCGTCACCGCCGCCAACGAAGATTTTCGCGTGCAGTTCGCCAAGGTCGGCACCCGCCTGGAAATGTTCGCCGACGACACTCAACTCGCCCAGCGCCTGCAGCACTCGCCGCTGTGGCGTCTGTATCAAGTAGCGGTAAAAGAGATCCGCACCCGCCGCGAGCAGGGCGCCGATACCTCGTCGGTTTCCGCTGCAACCATCGAAGCCATCCGCTGCTCGATGGACGGCGTGCGCACCCGGGAAAACCAGCAGCTCAGCTCGAAACTGTCGACCCTGTCCAACGCCATCGCCGGCGGCCCGTACATCGGCCTGCTCGGCACCGTGCTGGGGATCATGGTGGTGTTCCTCGGCACGGCCATGGCCGGCGATGTCAACATCAATGCCATCGCGCCAGGTATGGCCGCAGCCTTGCTGGCGACCGCCATGGGCCTGTTCGTAGCGATCCCGGCGCTGTTTGGCTACAACCGCCTGATCACCCGCAACAAGGAAGTCAGCGCCGACATGCGGGTGTTCGTCGACGAGTTCATTACCCGGCTGGCGGAGATGCACGGCGAAGGCCAGTCCAGTGAAGCGGCGCATCAGCGCGGTCATCACGCCAACCACTCCGTACCGGCCTGAGGAGCAAAGACATGGCGTCCGTAAATGCCTCCCACGACGATGACGAAGATGCCGCAGTGGACAGCATCAACATCACGCCTCTGGTGGACGTGCTGATGGTGGTGCTGGTGATGTTCATCCTCACCGCCACCGCGCAGGTCTCCGGGATCCAGATCAACCTGCCCAAGGCCAGCGCCGCCGTGTCGCTGTCCGAGGCCAAGACCAAGGCGATTTCGGTCAACGACGGCGGCCAGGTGTTCCTCGACGCCTACCCGGTGACCTTGCCGGAGCTGGAAGAACGCCTGCGCATCGAAAAAGCACAGAACCCGGACTTCCCGGTGATCGTGCGCGGCGACGCTACGGTGCAGTACCAGAAAGTCATCGAAGTGCTGGACCTGCTGCGCCGGCTCGAACTGTCCCAGGTCGGTCTCGTTACCGGCAAACCGACGCAGGGCTGAGTGATGACTGCACAACTGCCAATCGAGCCTTTGCCGGTGAAAAAGTCGCCACTGCGCTACGTGAAGTGGGGCGCCGGGCTGCTGCTGGGCGCCGTCGCGGCGTTCCTGTTGTGGCAGTGGGCCAACGACATGAGCGGCATCCGCCGGGAAGCGCCGAAGGTGCCGACGATCATTCCGTTGCCGCCACCGCCACCACCGCCGCCGGAAAAACCGCCGGAGCCGGAAACCCCGGTGGAAGAAAAAATCGTCGAGCCCGAGCCAACGCCCGAACCGCAAGAGGTCAAGCCCGAGGAAGAGGCACCGCCATCGCCGGCGGACGACCTGGCCAACCCGATGCAAATGGACGGCGACGCCCAGAGCGGCAGCGACGCCTTCAACATCGGCGCGGGCAAGGGCGGCGGCATGGCCGGTTCCGGCGGCGGGCGACTGGGTAATGGCACCTACAGCCAGTTCCTGGCGTTCACTTTCCAGAAGCTGCTGCGCGAGAACCCCGACCTGCGCAACCTCGCGTTTTCGCTGCAGGCCGATGTGTGGCTGAGCAGCGTCGGCGAGATCACCCGGGTCGAGCTGATCAAGTCCAGCGGCAACCCCGAGATTGACAGTCAGGTGCTGGCCGCCTTGCGTAACGCGCCCCACCTGAGCGAACGGCCACCGGCCTCCATCACCTTGCCTGTGCGCATGTCCCTGCAAGGGCGACGTCCGGGTTAACCGAATTCATAAAGCTGTATGAAAAGGAGTTGTGTGCAGATGATTTCCAACGTGAATCGATTGTCCCTGGCGGTCGGCATGGTCATCGCGACCCTGGTCGGTCAGGCTGCGGCAGCGCCTGCGCCCTCGGAGAACGCCACGATCAATCTGATCCGCTTGCTGGTCGAGCAGGGCATTCTGAAACAGGACAAGGCCGACGCGCTGATCGCCCAGGCCCAGAACGAAGCGGCCCAGGCCAAGCAGGCTGCGGCGTCTACTGCCGTGGCGGCCGGGCCGGTCGCAGCGCCTGGCGATGTGCGGGTGCAATACGTACCGGCTGCGGTGCGCGACCAGATCCGCGATCAGGTCAAGGCTGAGGTTATGGCCACCGCCAAGCAGGAAAACTGGGCCGCGCCCAATACGTTCCCGGACTGGGCGTCGCGCATCAGCTTCGACGGCGACATTCGCCTGCGTGACGAATCGCGCTATTACTCGGGCAGCAACAGCAACGAAATCGTCGACTTCGCCAAGCTCAACAACAACGGCCCATACGACGTGAACCCCAACAGCAGCACCGCGTTGCCGCCGTTGCTCAACACCCGCGAAGACCGCGAAAACCTGTTCCGCCTGCGCGCCCGGCTGGGCATGAAAGCGGTGATCTCGCCGGAATGGACCGCCGGCATCCGCATCGGCACCGGCTCGGACAACAACCCGGTGTCGACCACCCAGAACCTCGGCGGCGGCTTCTCGAAAAAGGACATCTGGCTCGATCAGGGTTACCTGACCTGGAAGCCGTCGGATGAACTGACCCTGACCGGTGGCCGCTTCGCCAACCCGTTCATGTCCACCGACATGCTGTATTCCAACGACCTGAACTTCGACGGTGTGGCGGCGATTTTCGACCACAAGCTCAGCCGCGACTGGGGCGTGTTCGGCACCGTCGGCGCGTTCCCGGTGGACTACACCAACGACACCACCACCAGCAACGGCTTCGACAAGGAAGAAAGCGACAACAAATGGCTGTACGGCGCGCAGATCGGCGCCAAATGGGCGATCAACAGCAACAACCGCTTGAAAGGCGCGCTGGCCTACTACCGCTTCGACGACATCGAAGGCCAGCGCTCCAGTCCTTGCGAACCCTGGGCCGGCGCACCGGGCTGCGACAGCGACGGCACCCGCGCAGCATTCATGCAGAAGGGCAACAGCGTGTTCCTGCTGCGTGACATCACGCCGAACCCGCTCAACCCGACCACCACGCCGCAACCGCAATTCGTTGGCCTGGCGTCCGAATTCAACCTGCTGGACCTCAACGTGGTGTGGGACGCCGACCTGCCGGAAGACTTCAAACTGCGCAGCCAGGGCAACTACATCCACAACCTCGGCTACGACGAAGGCGACATGCGCAAGCGTTCGGCCGGGCAACTGGTCAACAACCTCGACAGCAACGGCAACATCGAAAGCGGCGCCAATGCGTGGATGGTCCAGTTCACCCTCGGCAACGCGCTGGAGCTGAAGAAGCAGGGCGACTGGAACCTGTTCGCCGGCTACAAGTACATCCAGCCGGACGCCTTGCCGGACGGCTTCAACG
The DNA here is from genome assembly GCF_048654275.1 of Candidatus Pseudomonas auctus. Lineage (NCBI taxonomy): Bacteria > Pseudomonadati > Pseudomonadota > Gammaproteobacteria > Pseudomonadales > Pseudomonadaceae > Pseudomonas > Candidatus Pseudomonas auctus. The sequence continues at coordinate 341,527 of NZ_JBJYZK010000001.1, forward strand.
ATTCGTCGTTCCACCTCGGCGGCACCAACGCCAAGGGCTACTTCCTGGGCGGCAATTACGGCCTGGCGAAGAACGTCTACGCCACCGGCCGCTGGCTGAGTTCGGAGGCGGTGTATGGCGCGCCGTTCGACATCGACGTCATGCAGCTTGAGATCAACACGCGCTTCTAAGCGCGGGGAGAGGGTTATGAAAATCCGCTTTTTATGGCTTGGACTCGGGATGTTGATCGCCACCGGGGCGAGCGCCGAAGGCATGGAGGAACGCCTGCGCACCCAGTTGCGCAGCACCACCCAGCAGCTGCAAACCCTGCAAAGCCAGCAGGCCCAGGCCAGCGCCGCGCAACTGGCGGCGCAGAACGAAGCCAAGGCTGCACAGGCGCAAATCAAGCAATTGACCGCCGAACTGGCCAAGGCCAAAGGCCTCGCCGAGCAACTGGCCGGGCAGCAGCAAGCCTTGCACAGCCAGGCCCAGGCGCAAGTCGCGGCCAGCAACGAGCAGACCGGCAAGTTCAAGAAAGCCTATGACGAGTTGTTGGTCATGGCCCGTGCCAAAGAGGCAGAACGGTCTAAGCTTCAAGCGCAATTGGCTGAACGTGACACACAAGTGCAGCAATGTTCGGTCAAGAATCAGCAGATGTACGGCGTGGCCAAGCAGATTCTCAGCGCCTACGAAAACATCGATGTGGCCGAGGTGATGAAGATCCGCCAGCCCTTCGCCGGCAGTGCCCGGGTCAAGTTCGATGAACTGGCTCAGGGCTTTGGCGATGAACTGTACAAGACTCAATTCGATGCGCCGCAAGCCGCGATCGCGCACTGATTAAAAGACTCATGGACAAGGAAGAAGTAATGACTCAATTGATCTCCCACGTATCCCCGCAATCCCTGACCGACGTGCTGCAAGCCGCCGGTTACCGCGTCAACCAGACCGAACAGAACGGCATCGTCCAGTTGCTCAGCGCCAGCCAGGGCATCGGCTATGCCGTGCGTTTCGGCAACCCTGCGGTGGTGGAGCAGGGCAGCTACGTCGACTTCACCTTCAGCTGCGCCTTGCGCGTGCAGGGTGAGTTGCCGGCGGGTGTGGCCGAGCAGTGGAACGCAACACGCCGGTTTGCCCGGTTGTCGTTGCAGGGCGAGTTTCTGGTGATGGAGATGGACGTGGTGGTGGCCGCTGGCGTCAGCGGCGATTACCTGCGCGGCAACCTGGAATTGTGGGATCGCCTGTTGCAGGAGTTCATCGTTTACCTGCGTGATTTCACCCAGAACGCAGCTGCCGCCCAGGCGCCAAAAGTTGAGCAAGAGGAAGTCGCGCTGTGACAAAACCTGCCATGGTAATCAGCGCCGCTGCGGTGGCGCTGTTGGTGGTCGCCGTGGCGCTGGTGGTGCGGCCGGGCAATGACCCGGTCGCCGCCCAGCAACCGGCGCCGGTCATTGCGGCCAACAGCGGGCCTGCGGTGGCGCGGTTGGGCAATCAGCAGGTGTCGCCGGAGGAATTGCAGGCGCTGCTGGCGGCCGTTCCACCGCAAACTCGCGAGCAACTGCGCGGTAATCGTGAGGCGCTGGAGCGCTGGATTCGTTCACGCCTGGCCGAAAAAGCCGTGCTGGAACAGGCCGACGCCCAAGGCTGGGCGCAGCGTCCGGAGGTAGTTCGGCAAACCCGTGCAGCCACCGAACAGATCGTGTTCCGCGACTATTTGCAGTCGGTGAGCCAAGTGCCGGCGGATTACCCGAGCGCTGCTGAATTGCAGCAGGCATATGACGCGGGCAAGGCCAACTGGCAGACGCCGGCGCTGTATCGGGTCAGCCAGATTTTCCTCGGGGTGAATGAGCCACAGAACCTTGAGGCGGTGCGCAAGCAGGCGGCGGAGTTGAGCAAGAAAGCCCAGGCAACTTCGGCGGACTTTGCAGCACTGGCGAAGGAGTTTTCTCAGGATCGCCTCACCGCTGAACGTGGTGGAGATACCGGCCTGCAACCCTTGCAGCAACTGGTGCCGGAAGTGCGTGGTGCGGTGGCGCGGCTCAAAGTCGGCGCGGTCTCCGATCCCGTTCAAAGCAGCGCCGGTTTCCACGTGATCAAACTCACCGAACAACAACCGGCCCGCACCGCGACCCTCGACGAATTGCGTGATCAACTGACCCAGGCCTTGCGGGCACAGCGTCAGGAACAGATCGCCCAGGCGTATCTGGACGGCATGCTCAATACCGCAACGCTGAGCATCGACGGGGCTGAGCTCAACAAGGTGCTGGAGACCAAACCCTAAGCGCGGCACACCAAAACAAAGATCGACAGGGAGTCATCGATGTCATTCACCGAACCCGCAGCACGACCGAGCAGCGCCGATTTCCGCTGGCCCCGGGACAAGGACGAACCCTGGCTGGCGCAAGCCGCAACCCTGGACGGCGACGTCGCGCAATACTTTCTGGTCAGCGCCCGTTGCGGCTGCTTCATGCAGGCCGCCCGCAGCCTCAACGTGCGCTCGACCCTGCTGCGCAAGCAACTGGCGCAGCTCGAACAGCAACTGCAATGCGCACTGTTCAGCTTTCAGGGCAGCGCGCTCAGCCTGACCCGCGAAGGCCAGCAATTGCAGGCGCAACTGATCGCTTTGGCCCACGAACGCAAGCTGCCGGTGATTGAGCAGCCCTTGATCAGGCTGGCCGTCGCCGAGTCGATCCTGCATGACATCCTTGGCCGCGACCTCATCGCACTGCTGCGCCGCAACGCCAGCGTGCGCCTCGAGATCATCGCCCTCGACAGCGAACTGGCCCTGCGCGCGGTCAGCGCCGACATCGTGCTGTGGCTCGCCCACGGCGAAGCTCCGCACCCCGGCCCGACCTTCGCCACCAGCGAACCGCAACGCCTGGCGCAACTGGAATACCAGCCGCACATCGCCAAACGCTATTCGCGCGTGACTGCACGCCCGGAAAGCCCCGATGACCTCGCCGATTTCATGCTGGTGCAATGGCAGCACGATCGGCAGATCGACAGCTTTCGGCCGTGGAATGAACTGGTTGAACAGCGTCTGGCGGGCGTGGTGCAGATGCAGTCTTACGAGCTGATGCTGGAGATGATCCGGTGCAGCGCGTGCATCGGGTTGCTGCCGATGTACATGAGCCGGTTTGATCGCGGGTTGGTGGCGTTGCCGGGGTTGTTTGAGGAGGCGATGCGGTTGCAGGCTTGGTTGGCGGTGAACAGTGAATCGCAGGAGGTTGAAGAGGTGCAGGTACTAGTGGAGTTGATACGGCGGACGTTCAATGAGCGACAGGAGTGGTTTGAATAGCTGCATAAATTTTGTTCTGGTTTTTTAAACAGACTCAAAAAACGGCCCATGCAGGGCCGTTTTTGGTTTCAGCACTCAGGGCCGCGGCTCAGCCGCCAACTCCAGATTATCCAGCGCCCGATTCACCGCCAGTTCCCCCAGCATGATCAGCTGCGCAATCCCCAGCAGCACAGCAATGGCGCAAGCCGTTGTGGCTTGCCGGACGTTTCGGTCAACGGCTTTAAACAGTCGTGGCGAATCCGTGAAGAAGCGGTTTACAGTGACCGGCCACGCACTGATCCAGGAGGGATCTTTCATGCCTGAGCACAACCCCGCCATTCACCTCGAGCGCTACAACGAATCCCACGTCGAGGGCATCACCGCGCTCTATAACGACCCGGCCGTGACCCGGCAGGTGTTGCAGATGCCGTTTCAGACCACCGAGGTCTGGCGCAAACGCCTGGCGCCGGACAACGAGCGGGTGGTGCAACTCGTGGCGCTGCATCAGGGGGTGGTGATCGGCAATCTGGGGCTGGAGCAGTATTCACGGATTCGCCGCAGCCATGCGGGCAGTGTCGGCATGGCCGTTGCGGTAGCGTGGCAGGGCAAGGGTGTCGGTTCGAAGCTGTTGGCAGCGGCGCTGGACATCGCCGACAACTGGATGAACCTGCACCGGGTCGAGCTTTCGGTGTACGCCGATAACGAGGCGGCCATCAAGCTCTATCGCAAGTTCGGCTTCGAAAACGAGGGCCTGTTCCGCGATTACGCTGTGCGTGACGGGCAATGGGTCGACACCTTGAGCATGGCGCGGCTGCGCAAACGCTGACCTTCTATCCGTCAATGGTCGAGAGGACGACCGGGTAGGCAAATGACTTGCACGGTCGTCATCGGCATCTGCCATGCTCAAAGTCCGCAGCACCGCTCCTTGAAGGAACACCGCAATGGACGACGTACAGCAACTGGGCGAAATGCTTCGCCACTATGCCGACAGCGAAGCGCACAAGAAGCAATTGTTCGAGACGCAATCGGCGACCTGGGCCACACGGATTACCGAGTTGTTCGGGCAGATCCAGCAATGGCTGGAGCCGGTGCAGGCGCCGGGGTTGCTGGAGGTCAGTCGCGAGGCTTATGTGGCGTTCGGGCCGAGCACGCCGGTTGAGACCTCAACCTTCAAGACTGAAAAACTGAGCATCGTGATTGCCGGCAAACCGGTGGAGTTCGTGCCGGATGTGATGGGCAGCGGTGGACAGATTTCGCTGGCGGTGGTGGGGCTGACGGCAGCGCGTTATGGGAGTGTTTCGTTGGTGGGGCTGCCGGGTGGGGAGTGGCAGTGGCGCAAGACCAATGGGTTGAAGGATCCGGATACCTTTGCCTTCGATGCGAATTTTCTCGCGCAGCAACTGCAGAGCCTCATCCCTCGCGACCGCACCTAAGATCAAAAGCCTACCCCCTCATCGGAACGCCGCCCGCCCAACCCCTCCCCCAAGGGGGCGAGGGGGAAAGGGAGCAGATCTTCGTGGTTGTCAAAAACTCAGTTCACGGGGAAAGGGCAGTTCTTCGTTGTTGATATTGCATTCACCTTCGATTTTTCAGGTCGGCGTAACTCGAAAGTACAACCCGGTCAGTTCCCTCTCCCTCTGGGAGAGGGCTAGGGTGAGGGCCGCGCGGCTGACACACCTCACATCTCAAGATTTACCCACCCCGGCTTCGCCACCTCCGGCGCCACCGCTTTCACGGTTTTACCGGTAGCCAACTCAACCCGCCGAGCCACCTCCGGATCATCCGCAAACGGCGTCAGACTCGCCTCATCCAGACTCTCGGCCGTCTCGTGCCGCAGGCAGTACTCAACCGCCAGCCACAGAAACACCACGCCCAACACATTCAATAAAACATCGAACATGACCAGCTCCCTTGATCAGGCGATCTGCGCTTCACGATGGGCGAGTGCAACGTCGGCAACCCGTACCGTGCGCCACACGTTATAGGCCATCAGCAACATGCCGCTGAGGAAGAACACCCCGCCGGCAAAGCGCACGATGAACCCCGGATGACTGGCTTGCAGCGCTTCGACGAACGAATAGGTCAGCGTGCCGTCCTCGTTGATCGCCCGCCACATCAGGCCCTGAGTAATGCCGTTGACCCACATCGAAGCGATGTACAACACCGTGCCAATGGTCGCCAGCCAGAAGTGCAGGTTGATCAGCGGCGTACTGTGCATGCGCTCGCGGCCAAACACCTTGGGCACCATGTGATAGGTTGCGCCGAAGGTGATCATCGCCACCCAGCCCAGCGCCCCGGCGTGGACGTGGCCGATGGTCCAGTCGGTGTAGTGGGAGAGGGCATTGACGGTCTTGATCGCCATCATCGGCCCTTCGAAGGTCGACATGCCGTAGAACGCCAGCGACAAAACCAGGAAGCGCAGGATCGGGTCGGTGCGCAATTTATGCCACGCGCCGGAGAGGGTCATCATCCCGTTGATCATCCCGCCCCAGCTCGGCGCCAGCAGGATCAGCGACATCGCCATGCCCAGCGACTGCGCCCAGTCCGGCAGTGCGGTGTAGTGCAAATGGTGCGGGCCGGCCCAGATGTACAGGGTGATCAGCGCCCAGAAGTGCACGATCGACAACCGGTACGAATACACCGGTCGATTCACCTGCTTGGGCACGAAGTAATACATCATCCCGAGGAACCCGGTGGTCAGGAAGAAGCCCACCGCGTTGTGGCCGTACCACCATTGCACCATCGCATCGGTAGCCCCGGAATACACCGGATAGGACTTGAACCAGTCCACCGGAATCGACAGGTGATTGACCACATGCAGCATGGCAATCACCAGGATGAACGCGCCGAAAAACCAGTTACCGACGTAGATATGCTTCGTCTTGCGCTGCACCACGGTGGTGAAAAACACCACGGCGTACGCGACCCAGACCACCGCCATCCACACCGCGCCGGAGAATTCGATCTCGGCGTATTCCTTGGTGGTGGTGTAGCCCAGCGGCAGGGTGACCAGCATGATCACGATCACCGATTGCCAGCCCCAAAAGGTGAAGGCTGCGAGTTTGTCCGAGTACAGCCGCACCTGGCAGGTACGCTGCACCGCGTAGTAGCTTGCGGCGAATTGCGCGCTGCCGGCGAAACCGAAAATCACCAGGCTCGTGTGCAACGGTCGCAAGCGGCCGAAGGTGGTCCACGGCAAGTCCAGATTCATGTCCGGCCATACCAGCTGCGAGGCGATCCATACCCCCATCGCCATGCCCACGACACCCCAGAAAACAGTCGCGATGACGAATTGGCGGACGACCTTGTAGTTATAAGCCTGTCCGATTGTTGCTGTGCTCATGGTCAGTTCATCCACGGTTGCAAAGTCTTGCCAGGCCACCCGGTCTGGCTCGAACTGCACTGTAGAAACCCCACCGGAAACAAAACAGGCTCAGGAATTGATCATTTATGCGGATCAGATCCAGGCGCTGCCTGCGGCCATCTGCCGCGTCCTGATACGGTTTTTATGCGTTCAGGTGAATCTGTTGTGCACTGCGCCGTTCGTCCATAGTCGTAAAAAATCCTGTGGGAGCGGGCTTGCTCGCGAATGCGGAGTGTCAGCCAACAAGTCAGTTGCCTGACACTCCGCATTCGCGAGCAAGCCCGCTCCCACAGTTTTAACCGTGATCAAAACTGATGAGGTAGCCGCTGCATGTACCAGTACGATGATTACGACCGGGCGCTGGTGTTCGAGCGCGTTGCGCAATTTCGCGATCAGGTCGAGCGCTTCATGGCCGGGGAGTTGAGCGAAGAAGAGTTCCTGCCGCTGCGCCTGCAGAACGGTCTGTACCTGCAAAAGCACGCCTACATGCTGCGGGTGGCGATTCCCTACGGCACTTTGAGCGCCGAGCAGATGCGCACACTGGCAAGCATCGCCCGGGACTACGACCGTGGTTACGGCCACTTCACCACCCGGCAGAACATGCAGTTCAACTGGATCGAACTGCACGAGGTGCCGGACATTCTCGAGCGTCTGGCCCAGGTCAACATGCATGCGATCCAGACCTCGGGCAATTGCGTGCGCAACATCACCACCGAAGCCTTCGCCGGGGTCGCGGCAGATGAACTGATCGACCCGCGTCCGCTGGCGGAAATCCTGCGGCAATGGTCGACGATCAACCCGGAATTCCTGTTCCTGCCGCGCAAGTTCAAGATCGCCATCTGCTCGGCGAAGCAGGATCGCGCGGCGATCATGATGCACGACATCGGCCTCTACCTTTACCCCGGTCGCGACGGCCAGATGCTGCTGCGGGTGATCGTCGGCGGCGGTCTGGGGCGCACGCCGATTCTCGGTCTGCAAATTCGCGATGGCCTGCCGTGGCAACACTTGCTGTCTTACGTCGAGGCGGTTTTGCGGGTCTACAACCGTCACGGCCGACGCGACAACAAGTACAAGGCGCGGATCAAGATTTTGGTCAAGGCGCTGGGCATCGAGGCGTTCGCCAAAGAGGTCGAGGAGGAATGGCAACACCTCAAGGACGGCCCCGCGCAGTTGACCGAAGCTGAATACCAGCGGGTCGCCAGTGCCTTCGTGCCGCCGAGCTACCGCACGCTGGCGGGTACCGATCTGGATTTCGGCACGCACCTGGCCGACAACCCGGCGTTCGCCCGTTGGGTCGCGCGCAACGTTCAGCCGCACAAAGTGCCGGGCTACACCAGCGTGGTGCTGTCGACCAAACCGGGCCTGGCCTCGCCGCCGGGGGACGTCACCGATGCGCAGATGCAGGCCGTGGCCGAGTGGTCCGAGCGCTTCGGTTTCGGCGAAATCCGCATCGCCCACGAGCAGAACATCGTCCTGCCGGATGTGCCCAAGTCCGAGCTGTATGCGTTGTGGCAACTGGCGAAAGAGCACGGGCTGGGCGCCGCCAACGTCGGCCTGCTGACCGACATCATTGCCTGCCCCGGCGGTGATTTCTGTGCGCTGGCCAACGCCAAGTCGATCCCGATAGCCCAGGCGATTCAGGCGCGTTTCGACAACCTCGATTACCTGCACGACCTCGGTGACATCAGCCTGAACATCTCCGGCTGCATGAACGCCTGCGGCCATCACCACATCGGCAACATCGGGATTCTCGGCGTCGATAAGAACGGCAGCGAGTGGTACCAGATCACCCTCGGTGGCGCGCAAGGCAAGAACAGTGCGCTGGGCAAAGTCATCGGCCCGTCGTTCAGCGCCGCCGAAGTACCGCAGGTCATCGAGCGGATCATCGGCACCTTCGTCCGTTATCGCGAAGCTGAAGAATTGTTCGTCGATACCGTGGCGCGCATCGGACTGGAGCCGTTCAAGGAGCGGGTCTACCCGAAAGCGTTGGAGGCCTCGGTATGAACAATCTGCTGCGGATGGAGGCGAGTGGGGCGCGGATCGTGCCCGATGATCCATGGACGTTGATCCGCTCGCCTGAAACGGCTGACAGCACTGAAATGCTGATTCTGCCGCTGGCCCACTGGCTCGAATCGCCCTCGACCCACGCGGTCTGGCTGGGCCCTGACGACGGCGTCGAAAGCCTGTTGCCATGGCTGACCTCACTGCCACTGATCGCCCTCGACTTCCCGAGCTTTCGCGACGGCCGCGCCTACAGCCAGGCCTATCTGCTGCGCAGCCGCTTCGGCTGGAAAGGTGAGTTGCGCGCCATCGGCGATGTACTGCGCGATCAACTGAGCCACATGCGCCAGTGCGGTTTCGACAGCTTCGCCGTGCGCGAGGACAAGTCCGCCGAAGATGCGCTCAAGGGCCTGGCCGGGATGAGCGTGTTGTACGGGCGCTCGGTGATCGAGCCGCGACCGTTGTTCCGGCGCAGGTGATGCAGGGGAAACCCTTAGAACCCTGATGAATCGGGGATTTTTCCTTGGGTGGATGGTGGCCTTTTGGTAGAGTCCCCGTCGCCAGCGGGTTTTCGGCTGGACGACGGAACGAAGAAGGGAGTCTGATCAGTGAGTCCGGGCAAAAAAATTCTGGGCATCACCGCGTTGCTGCTGATGGTGACGCTGTGGGCCGGTTACATCTATGTGTTCAACGAAAACCGTGGCGGTCAGCTCGGTGGTGTCGGCGAAAGCACCGCCTGGTGCGGCACACCGCCGAATTCGGAAGCGGCGCTGCTGGGCAAGGATCAACTGACCCTGCGCATCACCAACAACCTGCGCGGCGAGTTCATGCTCAGCGGCGCGGTGGTGGTCTCCGAACGTACCTTCAACCGCTATGACCTGGGCCGCAACGAACTGCGTCTTCGCCTGGAACCGTTGCAATGGTCGTTTGGCGTCACGCCGATCTTCCTCGAACAGGTGAAAGTCCTGCCCCTGAGCCGCAACCTCGCCTCGACCGACAAGAGCGCCTTCGCCGAACTCGAATCGCGGCCGATCAGCGTCCAGGGCCGGGTCACCGAGTTTCCTTTCGACACCTATCGCTACGGCTACAAGCCAGTCCTGTATTACCTCAAGGGTAGCGAGCGCATCGACCTGCGCTTCAAGAACATCACCACGCTGATGGAGATGTCCAACACCTTCACGCCGATCCAGAAGTACAACCGCGCCGACTACATCAACGAGAAAAACTCGATGATCCGCGACGAGGACTACAAGGCCTACGGCCCCCACGAATGCGCATTCAGCGTCGAGCGCAAAGGCTCGTTCAAGGTCGTGGTGCTGTTGATGCTGCTGGTGCTGTGCCTGCCGTTGCTGCTGGTGTTCTACCGCGATGAGCCGGGGATCGACTTCCTTGCCACGCTGGTGGGGATTGGCGTGGTGCGCACGGTGCTGGTGGGGCCGGTGCAGGATTTCCAGCTGTACAACATTGATTTTCTGTTCGGTGCGGCGATTCTGCTGGTGGGCACGGTGTCGCTGATCAAGGCGATGCGGGCCAACAGCCGGCGGGAGATGGCGTTGCGCAGCGGAGAGACTTCGAGCTGGTAGAAGAAGGCCTTGAGCACCCGTGATGGTCCGGACCTTTCAAAGGTCCGGGCCCGGCGTTGCGCAATGTTGGGGTTTCTGATCGCAAACGGCGCGAATTTAGCTATACCTGTAACTCCCCCGACGCAATAAATTCGGCCTTCCGACAGGAGTTACAGCATGAAGCTAGCCGTAATGATGAGCACCCTGTGCATTGCCACGCTGGGCGTGGTGGGTTGCTCCAGCAAAACCGTCGCACCCGACGAGTACTCAGGCTTCCTCAAGGACTACAGCCAGCTGAGGGAGGCCAAATCCCCGTCGGGGGCCGAAGTGATGCGCTGGATCGACCCGAAAGTCGACATCGGCAAATTCACCAGCTTCTACGTCGAACCGACCCAGCTCTATCCCAAACCGCAACCTACCGTGAAGATTCCGCAGCAGACCCTTAACGGCATCACCAGCTATTACGATCAGGCGCTCAAGCGTGAACTGGGTAAATCCCTGCCACTGGCCTCAGGCCCCGGGCCTGGTGTGATCGTGGTACGCGCGGCGATCACCGCCGTGAGCAGCAAGACCGAAGGCCTGCATGCTTATGAGGTGATTCCGGTGGCATTGGTGGCGGCAGCGGTCAGCACCGCCAGCGGCATTCGCGATCAGGAAACCACGTTGGCGACCGAAGCGGTGTTCCTCGATGGCGGCACCAACAAGGTGGCGGCGCAGGTGGTGCGCAAAGGCACCGGCAAACCGCTGGAAAACGATTCGCAGGTGATGAAGGCCGATGACGTGAAAAGCGTGATCGATGGCTGGGCGGCGGATCTGCATCAGTCCTACCTCAAGCTCAAGGCCAAGTAAGACCGGCACGCCGGGTCGCCCCTGAGGGCGATCCGGCGTGTGCACTGCGTCAGAAGCTGGCGCGGGCCAGGCGGTTGTAATGGCTGAGCAAGCCGTCGTAACGGCGGGTCACGGCGTAGTAGTCCTCGCTCAAACGCTCGGGCTTGGCGTGGTTCTGCCAGTCGGCTTGCAGGGTGTTCAATGCTTCGAGATAGTTTTGCCCCGGCTCGCCGATGCGCAGCCACAGGTCCCGTGCGGCATCGGTCTTGTTCTGGAATCCACCCGTACGCGGCGCGAGGTAGGGTTCGCGACGGTTCCACGCCTGTTGCAGCTTTGCGGTGGTGTCGGCCAGCAACTTCGGGGTCAGGGTGCGGTTTTTCATCGCTTCGTCGAGCACGTCGATGGTCTCCCGCGCCTGAATCATGTACGCCAGCAAGTCCCAGTGAATGTCCCGGCCCAGACGCGCTTCGATCAGTTTGAGCTGTTCGGCACGTTGCGTGGTGTCGATGGGCAGCAAGCTTTGCCGCAGAGCTGTCGAGGCGCCGATATACTCCTGTGAAACGCGCTCGATCGCAGCCAGCTCTGCAGGGGAGGGCTGTTGCGACCCGGAGCTGAAGCTCGCCTCTCGGTAAAACCGCGTGGGTGCAATGGTGGTCGTGACGTGAGTCAGTGCCTGGACATACTCGTTGGCCTGTCGCGCCAGTTCAGGCTGCCAGGCCAACAGTTCGAGTTTTTCCGTGAGGCCCTGACCGCAGACATCGCGCTGAATGTCTCGCACATTGAACGCGTCGCTGTCGTCGAAATCATTGAGACTCTTCAACCAGCGTTGGTCGCGGGGCAAGGGCGGTTGAGGGTTCTTGTAGCGGTCGTAGGCCACTCGCCATTGCACGTCGATCCGGTTGACGCAGGCGATCACCGGGCTCAGGGCATTGGCTTGGGCGGTGATCGGTGCATCGCGCTCGTCCAGCCAGAGGTCCAGCTGAAGGAACGGGCGGGTCGCGCCCGTCAGCCCCATGATCACCAGCGCGAAGAAGATCCCGACGCAAAACATCACTCTGGTGGTCATGGGCGCGCCTCCTTGCCGTACCACTGTTCAACGGTGGCTGGTGCGCTGCATTCGGCGGTGGTGGCCGGCAAGCGGCTGCACAAACGTTCGGTCCAGGGTTGCAGGCCCTGATTGCGATTGACCGTGCCTTGGCTGGCGACCACTTTGAATACGCCGAGCACGATGGCTAAAACCAAGATTCCGAGGATCGTCACGCCGACTTTCACGGCAGGTTGGTTCTCTTCCCAGGACCCCCGTGGCCTGGACTGCCAGCGGCGCACCAGTCCGAAGGTCGCCAGGGTCAAGGCATACACCCCGCCGGCAATCGGGCCGAAAAACCAGCTGAGCCCGGCCACCATCAACGCGCCGGGCACCAGGTCGCGCAACACGCCGAACGGCGGCGAGTCTTTGAGGGATCCGGGGCAAAGAACAGCGCTGAGCCGGTCATCCAGCCGCCATACGCGATGGGCGACGTTGTGCACCAGCCAATTGAGCCCGGCCACGATCACGCCGAACACCACGGTCGAGATCATGACGATATTGATCAGCCCGCTGAGGCGCAGGCCCAGCGGAATGTAATGGGTGAACGCACCGATCAGGCAGGCCAGCACAACGCCCACATACGTCGGCCAGTCATTGAAGCTCAGTTCCCAGCTTTGCCAGAAAAACGCGGTGCCGCCGGGCATCTGTGCGCAGACCTTGGGGTGATTGGCGTACAGCTCGGAACTCAACTTGCGGCACTGCGCCCAATCTTCTTCGCGCAGGCGTCGGGCCAGCGCGCGGCGGGCACTGAATGAGCCGGTGCCCAGCAGCAGGCGGGCGGCGCGGTGTTCGGGGGTGACGGCGGGCTCCGTGGCCAGTTGTTGCTGGTGAGCCAGGAAAAGCGGCGCATTCTGGCGAGCCAGCAGGCGTTGCCATTCGCCGTCAGGGCAGGGATTTCCCGTGCAGCCGTGCCAGCCTTGATTGTTGCGCACCCGTTCGAAAATCTCGGGAGACCAGACCGGGGCATCCAGCAGTAAATGGCTGAGCATCCGGTTGAACCATTCCTGTTGCAGTGCAATCGCGAGCCAGTTGTGCTCCCCGCAACGCTCGTAGGCCTGGAGGAAACCTTCAACGTCTTCGCGTTCAAGGGCATCGTGCATCGGTTGCACAATGCGCGCGCGTTGTCGATCCAGCAACAGGTCTATCGATATGTGGTCGAGTTCGAGGCGTTGCCAGGCGCTGAACCAGAAGAAAGTCGGGATGGCCCAGTCCACCAGCGTCTGCGAAGTCTCGGGGTGTTCAATGCAATGATGCAGCACCGTGTCTTCGAAGATGTGCGCGCAGCCCTCTTCGCGGGTGATGGCAAGGCGACGGTTCAGCTCTTCGATGCCGAGCCCGTCCAGCGGGCGGATCGCCAGTTTCAGGGCATCGACCTCGACCACGGTAAGACCGCTCAGGTCCCAGGACTCTTGAATGTCCTGATTCTGCTCCTCATCCTGCTCTTCGTACCGCTGCCATGCCTTGTAGGCCAGCGCCTGCTCATAAGCATCGCGCAGCCGCTGGAAACCCTCGGGATCGTCGTCGGGGCGGGTCTGTTTAAGCAGGACGGCATATTGGCGTTTGATCGTGCGCACATCGGCGTCGGCCGATAGGCCAAGGACGGTCCAGCAACTCATTGCGATGACAACTCCATAAAAAACGCGACGCGATCCAGTGGTGGCATTGTGATGTTGCGCACCCTACCTGTTTCGCGTCGAAAAGTCCCCGTGTCTCGCTCAGTCGTCACCGGCCTTACGGAAAATGCTGACGTGCTCGATTCGGGGCTTCAGTGTTTTTTGGCTTGCTCGCGTATGCGTTCTTCCTGCTCGCGCAGTTCCGGGGTGAACTCGGCGCCGAAATCTTCCGCGCTGAACACTTGGCGAATCTCGATTTCCGATTCAGTGCCCGGCATGGGATTCGGGCAACGCTTGACCCACTCGATAGCTTCCTCTTTGGACTTGACGTCCCAGATCCAGTAACCGGCGATCAGCTCTTTGGTCTCGGCGAACGGGCCGTCGATCACGCTACGTTTTTCGCCACTGAAACGTACGCGGGCGCCTTTGCTGCTGGGGTGCAAACCGTCGGCTGAAACCAGGATGCCGGCCTTGGCCAATTCTTCGTTGTAGTTGCCCATGTCGGTCAGCAACTGTTCGCTGGGCATCACGCCGGCTTCGGAATCGTGGCTGGCTTTGACAATGATCATGAAGCGCATGGTGTTTCTCCGCAGGTGAGTGGGGGATTCATGGCTTAGTCGAACGGGCCGGGCTTGAATCGACAGATAGATCAAAACGTCAGCACTGTCATTCACCGGCTATGCCCCTCAAAAATGGCTTCCTCGGCGCTAGTTTTTAATGGTTATTGAAACGCTACTTAATATGCTTGGATGATATAAAAAACTGTCATTTATAACAGTTGGATAAACGCGTTGCTGGATATAGGTTGAACTTTTAACAGGCGAGTTTTAGTTTGCCGAAAATTTCCTGATGGTACATGTTGAAAACATCTACGCAAATGGAGAAAGTCATGAGCACGGACAGACCGAAAGATGATACTGCGCAAACCAGAAATGTACTGGTTCCTTTATTAAAGGAGGCTATCGCAGCCTCCCGGTACCAGGCTGTCGATATCACATTAACTCCGGCAACGGGAAAGGAAGGTCCCGGCGAACGGGAGCCGCTTCAAACCGGAGAGAGAATGCTTACGGCACAAACCGGCGGCATTCACCCATTTCGCGGAGAAATGTATTTCAAATGGCGATCCTTGGATGCAGGGGTTCGATTTGAAACAATTGAATACAGGATTGATAAGGGAAATAACAGCGGAGGAAACAGTGCCAATGTTGGAGCTATTCTCGCTGGCGGGTCTCTAGCCATTGCGGAAATAGACAACGGTATTCAAGACAGGGAATGGCATACCTTGGCCACCAATCTCGATGTCATCCGGTCCAGCACGATCCTGCTCGCAGCCACTTTCGTATTTGATAAAAGCTGGGCTGATGATCCCGAGGCTAGTGCAATCGATACTATCACCCCCTGACTTGGTGATGGCTTGAGTGGATGGGGAGCCGCCGATACTGATCACAGCATGCCACTGTTGGTTCAGTATCGGCATAGGCTGCAGACGTCATTTCGTGGTTAACTTCGGCCTCGAGATTCTCACCCATAACATTCAGAAGGACTCCGTTCATGGCTCAAGTCACGCTCAAAGGCAACCCGGTTCAAGTCAACGGCCAACTGCCACAAGCCGGTTCCAAGGCGCCAGCCTTTTCCCTGGTAGCCGGCAATCTGTCCGACGTCACCCTGAAAGACTTCGCCGGCAAGCGCAAAGTGCTGAACATCTTCCCAAGCGTCGACACCCCGACCTGCGCCACCTCCGTGCGCAAGTTCAACGCTCAGGCCAACGACATCAGCAACACCGTGGTGCTGTGCATCTCGGCTGACCTGCCGTTCGCCCAGGCGCGTTTCTGCGGTGCCGAAGGCCTGGAAAACGTACAAAACCTGTCGACCCTGCGCGGCACCGAGTTCCTCGAGAACTACGGTGTGGCCATCGCTGACGGCCCGCTGAAAGGCCTGACCGCCCGTGCGGTGGTTGTACTGGACGAAAACGACAATGTCCTGCACAGCGAACTGGTCAAGGAAATTGCCGAAGAGCCTAACTACGAAGCGGCGCTGTCCGTTCTCAAGTAAGCGCTTTTACAATTGTTAACGGCCTGGCTCTGTCCAGGCCGTTTTCATTTGTGTATCAGTGTTTTGCCTCACACCTTGAAACGTAAGTGGAAGGTAAATTGCCGGTAAAGCTGCTTTGCTAAATCCCGGCCAGTGCTTATCGTTCAGCCTCCCGTAAAAGAAGCCCACGCGCCCAATGGTTAATCACTCCATGCAATCGTCTTCCCGAAACTCCCGTCGCTGGCTGCTGAGCCTGCTTGTCTTGCTGGTCATTGCCGGTCTGTGCTGGAAATTCTGGCCCGCTGGTTCGGCCCACAAGGAGGGAGGCGAGAAGGCGCAGGCCGGCCATACCGGCCGTTCGGGGATGATGCGTCCGGGCTTCGGCGGGGCGGCGGGGCCGATTCCGGTGCGCGTGGCGCCGGCAGTCACCGGGGACTTCCCGCTGTACTACAAGGCCCTCGGTACGGTCACGGCGCTCAACACCATCAATGTGCGCAGCCGGGTCGGCGGCGAACTGGTGAAGATTTATTTCGAGGAAGGGCAAATGGTCAAGGCCGGCGACCTGTTGGCGGAGATCGACCCGCGTCCGTACCAGAACGCCTTGCTCCAGGCTGAAGGCACCTTGCTGCAGAATCAGGCGCAGTTGAAAAACGCTCAGGTCGATGTCGAGCGCTATCGCGGCCTGTACAAGGAAGATAGCATCGCCAAGCAGACGCTGGACACCGCCGAAGCCCTGGTCGGCCAGTATCTCGGCACCGTGAAAACCAATCAGGCGGCGGTCAACGACGCCAAGCTCAATCTCGAATTCACCAAGATCCGCGCACCGATTGCCGGTCGCGTCGGTCTGCGTCAGCTCGACGTCGGCAATCTCGTGGCGGCTAACGACACGACCTCCCTGGCTGTGATCACCCAGACCCAACCGATCAGCGTGGCTTTCACCCTGCCGGAAAACAGCCTGGAAACCGTGCTCGCCCGCTACCGCAGCGGCGCCAAACTGCCGGCGGAGGCCTGGGATCGTGGCGACACCAAACTGCAGGCCACCGGTGTGCTGCAAAGCCTCGACAACCAGATCGACGTGACCACCGGTACCCTGAAATTCAAGGCGCGCTATGAGAACCGCGATCAGTCGCTGTTCCCCAACCAGTTCGTCAACGTTCACCTGCTGGCTGACACCTTGAAAGGTGTGGTACTGGCTCCGTCGGCTGCCATCCAGTTCGGCACCAACGGCACCTTCGTCTACGCGCTGGACGGCGACAAGAAAGTCACCATCCGCCAGTTGAAGATCGGTGCCAGCGACGGCGAAAACACGGTAGTCACCGAAGGTCTGGCCGCCGGCGACCGGGTGGTGCTGGAAGGCACCGACCGTCTGAAGGAAGGCAGCGAAGTGGAAGTGGTCAACGACAGCAAGGATGTGCCGACCACCCCGACCGAACACCTGCAAGGCAAGTCCGCCGCCACCGCGCCTGATGCCACCGTCACCGACAAGGCCAAGAAGGGCGCATGAACATTTCGCGTCTGTTCATCCTCCGCCCGGTCGCTACCACGCTGAGCATGCTGGCCATCGTGCTGGCCGGTCTGATCGCCTATCGCCTGCTGCCGGTTTCGGCCTTGCCGCAGGTCGATTACCCGACCATCCGGGTCATGACTTTGTATCCGGGCGCCAGCCCGGACGTCATGACCAGTGCCGTCACCGCGCCGCTGGAACGTCAGTTCGGGCAGATGCCGGGCCTCACGCAAATGGCCTCGACCAGTTCCGGCGGCGCGTCGGTGCTGACCCTGCGGTTCAGCCTCGACATCAACATGGACGTCGCCGAACAGCAGGTGCAGGCCGCGATCAACGCCGCGACCAACCTGTTGCCGACCGACTTGCCCGCGCCGCCGGTGTACAACAAGGTCAACCCGGCGGACACCCCGGTGCTGACCCTGGCCATCACCTCGAAAACCATGTTGCTGCCCAAACTCAATGACCTGGTCGACACGCGCATGGCGCAGAAGATCGCCCAGATCAGCGGCGTCGGCATGGTCAGCATTGCCGGCGGCCAGCGTCAGGCGGTACGGATCAAGGTCAACCCTGAGGCCCTCGCGGCCAACGGCCTGAACCTGTCGGACGTGCGCACGCTGATCAGTGCGTCCAACGTCAACCAGCCCAAGGGCAACTTCGACGGCCCGACTCGGGTGTCGATGCTCGACGCCAACGACCAACTGACGTCGCCCAAGGATTACGCCAACCTGATTCTGGCCTACGCCAACGGTGCGCCGCTGCGGCTCAAGGATGTCGCGCAGATTGTCGACGGCGCCGAGAACGAGCGTCTGGCGGCGTGGGCCAACCAGAATCAGGCTGTTCTGCTGAACATCCAGCGTCAGCCGGGCGCCAACGTGATCGAGGTGGTTGACCGGATCAAGGCGCTGCTGCCAAGCATCACCGACAACCTGCCGGCCGGTCTCGACGTGGTCGTGCTGACCGACCGCACCCAGACCATCCGCGCTTCTGTCACCGACGTGCAACATGAATTGCTGATCGCCATCGCACTGGTGGTGATGGTGACGTTCCTGTTCCTGCGCCGCGCCAGTGCCACGATCATTCCGTCGGTGGCCGTGCCGCTGTCGCTGATCGGTACGTTCGGCGTGATGTACCTCGCCGGCTTCTCGGTCAACAACCTGACGCTGATGGCACTGACCATCGCCACCGGTTTCGTGGTCGACGATGCGATCGTGATGCTGGAGAACATCGCGCGTTTCATCGAGGAGGGCGACAGCCCGATGCAGGCTGCGCTCAAGGGCGCGAAGCAGATCGGTTTCACCCTGATTTCCCTGACCCTGTCGCTGATCGCGGTACTGATTCCGTTGCTGTTCATGGCCGACGTCGTGGGGCGGTTGTTCCGCGAATTCGCCATCACCCTGGCGGTGGCGATCCTGATTTCCCTGGTGGTCTCGCTGACCCTGACGCCGATGATGTGCGCACGTCTGCTCAAGCGTGAGCCGGAAGCCCATGAGCAGGGCCGTTTCTACCGCGCCAGTGGTGCGTTCATTGACTGGATGATTGCCGCTTACGGGCGCAAGTTGCAGTGGGTGCTCAAGCACCAGCCGCTGACCCTGCTGGTGGCCATCGGCACGCTGGCCCTGACCGTGTTCCTTTATATGGTGGTGCCCAAGGGCTTCTTCCCGGTGCAGGACACCGGGGTGATCCAGGGCATTTCCGAAGCACCGCAGTCGATTTCTTTCGCGGCGATGGGCGAGCGTCAGCAGGCGCTGGCCAAGGTGATTCTGGAAGATCCGGCGGTGGAAAGCCTGTCGTCCTACATCGGGGTCGACGGTGACAACGCCACGCTCAACAGCGGCCGGTTGCTGATCAACCTCAAGCCCCATGGTCAGCGTGATCTGACCGCTACCGAAGTGATTGCCCGCCTGCAACCGCAGCTGGACAAACTGGTGGGCATCCGTCTGTTCATGCAGCCGGTGCAGGACCTGACCATCGAAGACCGCGTCAGCCGTACTCAGTATCAGTTCAGCATGTCGTCGCCGGATTCCGAATTGCTCAGTCTGTGGAGCGGCCGTCTGGTCGAAGCACTGGCCCAGCGCCCGGAGCTGACCGACGTCGCCAGCGACTTGCAGGACAAGGGTTTGCAGGTGTTCCTGGTGATCGACCGCGACGCCGCTTCACGGCTGGGCGTGTCGGTCTCGAATATCACCGATGCGCTGTATGACGCGTTCGGCCAGCGGCAGATTTCGACCATCTACACCCAGGCCAGCCAGTACCGCGTGGTGCTGCAGGCTCAGGCCGGAGAGAAGATCGGCCCGCAGGCGCTGGATCAGATTCACGTCAAGACCAGCGATGGTGGTCAGGTGCGGTTGTCGAGCCTGGCCCATGTCGAGGAGCGGCAGGCGCAACTGGCGATTACCCACATCGGCCAGTTCCCGGCGGTGATGATGTCATTCAACCTCGCACCGGGCGTGGCGCTGGGGCATGCGGTGGACATCATCGAACAGGTGCAGAAGGACATCGGCATGCCGATCGGCGTGCAGACCCAGTTCCAGGGCGCCGCCGAAGCGTTCCAGGCGTCGTTGTCGAGCACCTTGCTGCTGATTCTGGCGGCGGTGGTGACCATGTACATCGTGCTCGGCGTGCTTTACGAGAGCTACATTCACCCGATCACCATTCTGTCGACCTTGCCGTCGGCGGCGGTCGGGGCCTTGCTGGCATTGCTGCTCAGTGGCAATGACCTGGGGATGATCGCGATCATCGGCATCATTCTGTTGATCGGTATCGTGAAGAAGAACGCGATCATGATGATCGACTTCGCCCTCGACGCCGAACGCACCCAGGGCATGGCGCCGGAGCAGGCGATCTATCAGGCGGCGCTGTTACGCTTCCGGCCGATCCTGATGACAACGCTGGCTGCGCTGTTCGGCGCGGTGCCGCTGATGCTGGCCACCGGTTCCGGCGCTGAATTGCGTCAACCGCTGGGTCTGGTGATGGTCGGCGGGTTGCTGGTGAGTCAGGTGCTGACGCTGTTCACCACCCCGGTGATCTACCTGTACTTCGATCGTCTCGGCCGGCGCTGGGGCCGTGCTCCTTCGGCCGTGGAGCCGGTGGAACAGCCATGAACCTGTCCGGTCCTTTCATCAAACGCCCGGTGGCGACCATGCTCCTGAGCCTGGCGATCATGCTGCTGGGCGGTGTGAGCTTCGGTCTGCTGCCGGTGTCGCCGCTGCCGCAAATGGATTTCCCGGTGATCGTGGTGCAGGCCAGCCTGCCCGGCGCCAGTCCGGAAGTCATGGCGTCTACCGTGGCCACGCCGCTGGAGCGCTCGTTCGGCGCCATCGCCGGCGTCAACACCATGAGCAGCCGCTCCAGCCAGGGCTCGACCCGGGTGATTCTGCAATTCGACCTCGACCGCGACATCAACGGCGCGGCGCGCGAAGTGCAAGCGGCGATCAACGCCTCGCGCAACCTGCTGCCGAGCGGGATGCGCAGCATGCCGACCTACAAAAAGGTCAACCCGTCGCAGGCACCGATCATGGTGCTGTCGCTGACCTCGGATGTGCTGGAAAAAGGCCAGCTCTATGACCTGGCGTCGACCATCCTGTCCCAGAGCCTGTCCCAGGTGCAGGGCGTCGGTGAAGTGCAGATCGGCGGCAGCTCGTTGCCAGCGGTGCGCATCGAACTCGAGCCCCAGGCGCTGAACCAGTACGGCGTGGCACTGGACGATGTGCGCAAGACCATCGCCGAAGCCAATGTGCGCCGGCCCAAGGGCTCGGTCGAAGACGACCAGCGTCTGTGGCAGATCCAGGCCAACGACCAGTTGGAGAAAGCCAAGGATTACGAATCGCTGATCATCCACTACAACGGCGGGGCGGCCCTGCGTCTGAAGGACGTGGCCAAGGTCAGCGACGGCGTGGAAGACCGCTACAACAGCGGTTTCTTCAACGATGACGCGGCGGTGCTGCTGGTGATCAATCGCCAGGCCGGCGCCAACATTATCGAGACGGTCAACGAGATCAAGGCGCAGCTGCCGGCGTTGCAGGCGGTTCTGCCGGCCAGCGTCAAACTGAATCTGGCGATGGACCGTTCGCCGGTGATCAAGGCCACCCTGCACGAAGCGGAAATGACCCTGCTGATCGCCGTCGCGCTGGTGATTCTGGTGGTGTTCCTGTTTCTCGGCAATTTCCGTGCGTCCCTGATTCCGACATTGGCGGTGCCGGTGTCGCTGGTCGGCACCTTTGCGGTGATGTACCTCTACGGATTCTCGCTGAACAACCTGTCGCTGATGGCGCTGATTCTCGCCACCGGGCTGGTGGTGGACGACGCCATCGTGGTGCTGGAGAACATTTCCCGGCACATCGACGAAGGCGTCAAACCGATGAAGGCCGCGTACCTCGGGGCCAAGGAAGTCGGTTTCACCTTGCTGTCGATGAACGTCTCGCTGGTGGCGGTGTTCCTGTCGATCCTGTTCATGGGCGGGATCATCGAAAGCCTGTTCCGCGAGTTTTCCATCACCCTGGCCGCGTCCATTGTGGTGTCGCTGGTGGTTTCCCTGACGCTGACCCCGATGCTCTGCGCCCGCTGGCTCAAACCCCATACACCGGGCGAGGAAAACCGCCTGCAACGCTGGAGCCGCCGCACCAACGACTGGATGGTCGGCAAATACGCCACCAGCCTCGATTGGGTGTTGCGTCATCGGCGCCTGACCTTGCTGAGCCTGATCATCACCGTCGGGGTGAACGTTGCCCTGTACGTGGTCGTGCCGAAAACCTTCATGCCGCAGCAGGACACCGGCCAGTTGATCGGTTTCGTGCGCGGTGACGACGGCCTGTCGTTCAGCGTGATGCAGCCGAAAATGGAGACCTTCCGCCGCGCGGTGCTCAAGGACGAAGCGGTCGAGAGTGTGGCCGGGTTCATCGGTGGCACCAACGGCACCAACAATGCCTTCATGCTGGTGCGCCTGAAACCGATCAAGGAGCGCAATATCTCGGCGCAGAAAGTCATCGAGCGCCTGCGCAAGGAAATGCCGAAGGTGGCCGGTGCGCAGCTGATGCTGATGGCCGACCAGGACCTGCAATTCGGCGGCGGTCGCGAGCAGACTACCTCGCAGTACAGCTACATCCTGCAAAGTGGTGATCTGGGTGAGTTGCGCGAGTGGTACCCGAAAGTGGTCACCGCGCTGCGGGCCTTGCCCGAGCTGACCGCCATCGACGCCCGCGAAGGCGCGGGTGCGCAGCAGGTGACATTGATCGTCGACCGCGATCAGGCCAAACGCCTGGGCGTGGACATGGAAATGGTCACTGCGGTGCTTAACAACGCCTACAGCCAGCGGCAGATTTCCACGATCTACGACAGCCTCAACCAGTATCAGGTGGTGATGGAGGTCAATCCGAAATACGCCCAGGACCCGGTCACGCTCAAGCAGGTCCAGGTGATCACCGCCGACGGTGCACGAATTCCGCTGTCGACCTTCGCTCACTATGAAAACAGCCTGGAAGACGACCGGGTCAGCCACGAAGGCCAGTTTGCTTCCGAGAGCATTTCCTTCGACATGGCCGAAGGCGTGACGGTGGAGCAGGGCAGCGCCGCCATCGAACGGGCGATTGCCAAGCTCGGTCTGCCGGAAGACGTTATCGTGAAAATGGCCGGCACCGCCGATGCCTTCGCCGCTACCCAGAAGAGCCAGCCGTTCATGATCCTCGGTGCGCTGCTGGCGGTGTATCTGGTGCTGGGCGTGCTGTATGAAAGCTACATTCACCCGCTGACGATTCTGTCGACGCTGCCTTCGGCCGGGGTCGGTGCCTTGCTGTCGATCTATGTGCTGGGCGGCGAGTTCAGCCTGATCTCGCTGCTCGGATTGTTCCTGCTGATCGGCGTGGTGAAGAAGAACGCGATCCTGATGATCGACCTGGCGCTGCAACTGGAGCGTCATCACGGCATGGCGCCGCTGGAGTCGATCCGCAGCGCCTGTCTGCAACGTTTGCGGCCGATCCTGATGACCACGCTGGCGGCGATCCTCGGCGCCTTGCCGTTGCTGCTCAGCCGGGCCGAAGGCGCGGAAATGCGCCAGCCGCTGGGCCTGACCATCATCGGCGGGCTGATTTTCAGCCAGGTGCTGACCCTTTACACCACGCCTGTGGTTTACCTCTATCTCGACAAGTTGCGCCATCGTTTCAACAAATGGCGTGGCGTGCGCACCGATGCCGCTCTGGAAACTCCGCTATGACTGACCGTTCGCTTATCAATCTGGCCACTGTCCGCGGCTCGCGCCTGCTGAGCCTGTCTCTGTGCGTGGCGATGCTCAGTGCCTGCGCCGTCGGCCCGGACTACCAGCGCCCGCAGACCGCCGAAATCGCCCAGTACAAGGAAGCCGAAGGCTGGCGTCAGGCCAACCCGAGCGATTCCCTGGCGCGCGGCGCGTGGTGGGAGCTGTATGGCGACCGTCAGCTCAACCAGCTGATCGAGAAACTCAACAGCTCCAACCAGACCGTCGCCCAGTCCGAGGCCCAGTACCGTCAGGCCCAGGCCTTGGTGCGCAGTGCGCGCGGCGCGTTTTATCCGAGTATTGATCTGAGTGCCGGCAAGACCCGTTCCAGTCAGGGTACCGGTAGCAGCAGTTCAAGCCTGAGCAGTTCCTCCAGCGGTATTCGTGACACTTACAGTGCGCAACTGGGCGTGAGTTGGGAAGCCGATGTCTGGGGCAAATTGCGCCGTGGCCTGGAAGCCAATGAGGCCAGCGCTCAGGCGAGCTATGCCGATCTGGCGGCGATGCGTTTGAGCCAGCAATCCGAGCTGGTGCAGAACTACCTGCAATTGCGGGTGATCGATCAGCAGAAACGCCTGCTCGAATCGACAGTGGCCGCTTACGAGCGCTCGCTGAAAATGACCATGAACCAGTACAACGCCGGGGTTTCCGGGCGGGACGCGGTGGCGCAGGCGCAGACCCAGCTGAAAACCACTCAGGGTGATCTGGTGGACCTGATCTGGCAACGGGCGCAGTTCGAAAACGCCATCGCGGTACTGACCGGCCAGCCGCCGGCCGAATTCAATATTGCCGAGACCCAGGACATTCCCAAGCTGCCGCAAATTCCGCTGAGCCTGCCGTCGCAGTTGCTCGAGCGCCGTCCGGACATCGCCTCGGCGGAGCGCTCGGTGATCGCCGCCAACGCCAACATCGGCGTGGCCAAGGCTGCGTACTACCCGGATTTCAGCCTGAGCATGAGCGGTGGCTACAGCAGCAGTACCTCGCAGAACCTGATCAGCCTGCCGAACCGCTTCTGGTCGGTAGGGCCGAAAATGACCCTGCCGCTATTCGACGGCGGCATCCGTTCGGCCGAAGTCGACCGCACCGAAGCGGTGTACGACCAGACCGTGGCCAAATACCGCCAAACCGTGCTTGATGGCTTCCGCGAGGTGGAAAACTATCTGGTGCAGTTGAAGGTGTACGAAGACGAAGCGGTCGTGCGCCAGGAAGCCCTCGATGCGGCACGGGATTCCCTGCGTCTGACCGAAAACCAGTACAAGGCCGGGGTGATTGCTTATCTCGATGTGGTGACGGTGCAGGCGACGGCGTTGAGCAACGAGCGCAGTGTGTTGAACGTGCTGCAGAGCCGTTTGATCGCCAGCGTGCAGTTGATTGCGGCGCTGGGCGGTGGTTGGGATGGGCAGTTGGAAACCACTGATAACCGCTAGCCTGTTGATCGTTCCCACGTCGAGGCGTCGAACCGTCCGCGTGGGAATCCCTCAACGGACGCTCCGCGTTCGGCTTTGGAAGGGACGCGGAGCGTCCCGGGCTGCATTCCCACGCAGAGCGTGGGAACGATCTGCGGGCGAGGGCGGACGCTCTGTCAAAGCAGCACTCCAGAGCCTTGTCCGACGATCAAACAAGCGTTTCATCGGGTTGATGGCCATTTGATTACTTTGTCAGTGCGTTCTTCTGCGCAATCAGTACAATCGGCGCATTTGGCCCCGCGGAGAACGGACGCAGTACGGCGGGGTGGTCACGAGAATTCCCATGCTCATCGGTAGCTACTCCTTCACGCTGGTTTTCATTTCGCTGTGTGTGGCGATCCTTGCTTCCTACACCGCGCTCGATCTCACCGGGCGCATTGCCACTGCCAAGGGCCGCGCCGTGCATTTATGGACGGCCGGCGGGGCGTTTGCCATGGGCATCGGCGTCTGGTCGATGCACTTCATTGGCATGTTGGCGTTCAAGCTGCCGATCAGCCTCGGTTACGACATTTCGATCACGGCGCTTTCATTGCTGATCGCCGTGCTGTCCTGCGGTTTTGCCCTGTGGCTGGTCAGTCAGCCGAAACTGCCGGCCTGGCAACTGGCCTTTGGCGCGTTGATCATGGGCGCCGGCATCAGCGCCATGCATTACACCGGCATGGCCGCGATGCGCATGCAGCCGGGCATCGACTACGATCCGACACTGTTCGGCGCCTCGTTGTTGATCGCTGTCGGCGCTTCGGCGGCAGCGCTGTGGATCGCCTTTCGCCTGCGTCAGCACTCGCCTTACGTGCGGCTGTTTCGGGCCGGGGCGGCGATTGTCATGGGCGTGGCGATTGTCGGCATGCACTACACCGGCATGGCGGCGGCGCGGTTTCCCGACGGCAGTTTCTGCGGTGCGGCACTCAGCGGCCTGAACGGCAACGGTCTCGACAATCTGGTACTGATCACCACGCTGGCGGTGCTGGCCATCGCGCTGCTGACCTCGATTCTCGACGCGCGCCTGGAAGCCCGCACGGCTGATCTGGCCCATTCATTGACCGTGGCCAACCGCGAACTCACCCAACTGGCGTTGCACGACACCCTGACCGGCCTGCCCAACCGCATGCTGCTGGATGACCGGATCAATCAGGCGATGAAAAAGGTCAACGAGCAGGGCGGCTGTTTTGCGCTGATGTTCATCGATCTGGACGGCTTCAAACCGGTCAACGACGCTTTCGGTCACCACATGGGCGATCAGTTGCTGCGCGAAGTGGCGGTGCGTCTGCGCGAAGATTTGCGCAGCCTCGACACGCTGGCGCGGATCGGCGGCGATGAGTTTGTCCTGCTGGTGCGCCTGACCGAACCCAACGATGCGCTGGGTCTGGCGGCGCGTCAGGTCGGCTTGATCGCCCGGTCGTTCCGGGTCGCCGAGCATGAGTTGCAGATTTCCGCCAGCGTCGGCATTGCCCTGTACCCCGGCAACGGGGAGAGCGCCCAGGAACTGCTGATGAACGCTGACGCCGCGATGTACCACGCCAAGGGCGGCGGCAAGAACGGTTACAGCTTCTTCGACGTTTCGATGAACAGCAACGCGCGCAAGCAACTGCAATTGCTGCAGGACTTGCGGGCGGCGCTGGAGCATGGCGAGTTCAGCCTGCATTACCAACCCAAATTCCATGCGGCCGACGGTCGTCCGGTCGGTGCCGAAGCCTTGGTGCGCTGGGAGCACCCGACCCAGGGCATGCTGATGCCGGACAAGTTCATCGATCTGGCGGAGAAGACCGGGCTGATCATTCCGATTGGCGAGTGGGTGCTCAATGAGGCCTGCCGGCAGATGCGCGAGTGGTACGTACTGGGCTACACCGACTGGCGAATTGCGGTGAACCTGTCGGCGTTGCAGTTCTGCCATGCAGGGCTGGTAAGCAGCGTGGCCAAGGCCTTGGCCACCCATCATTTACCGGCCAACAGCCTGACCCTGGAAATCACCGAAACCACCGCCATGAGTGACGCCGATGCGAGCATGACGGTGTTGCAGGAACTGTCCGACATGGGCGTCGACCTGTCCATCGACGACTTCGGCACTGGCTACTCGAGTCTGATGTACCTCAAGCGTCTGCCGGCCAACGAGTTGAAAATCGATCGCGGTTTCGTCCGCGATCTGGAACACGACAGCGATGACGCGGCCATCGTCTCGGCGATCGTCGCCCTCGGTCAGGCGCTGGGGCTGCGCATCGTGGCTGAAGGCGTGGAAACCGATTCGCAGCAGGACTTCCTGACGCAACTGGGCTGCGATTCACTGCAAGGTTATCTGCTCGGTCACCCGATGCCGGCGGATCGCTTCCTGCAGGACATCGTGCGCGGCAAACAATTGGCGGTGAGCTGAGCCGCTAATCGCAGGTCATGCAAAACCCTGCAATGACGGTTATTCTTGCCCCGACTGTTACGTGTGCATCGGGGGAAAGGCCAGCATGGATAAAGTCATTGTGATCACCGGCGGCGGTCGTGGAATCGGCGCCGCCACCGCGCTGTTGGCTGCCGAGCAAGGCTATCGGATCTGCATCAATTACCAGACCGACGAACAGGCCGCTCACCACGTGCTGGACCAGGTGCGTGAGCGCGGCGCCACGGCCATCGCCGTGCGTGCCGATGTCAGTATCGAAGACGAAGTGATCGCGCTGTTCAACCGGGTCGACAGCGAACTGGGCCGCGTCACCGCCCTGGTCAACAACGCCGGCACCGTGGGGCAAAAATCCCGGGTCGACGAAATGTCCGAATTCCGCATTCTCAAGATCATGAAAACCAATGTGCTGGCGCCGATCCTCTGCGCCAAGCACGCGATCCTGCGCATGTCGCCCAAACACGGCGGGCAGGGTGGCAGCATCGTCAACGTCTCCTCGGTCGCCGCGCGGCTGGGCTCGCCGAATGAGTATGTCGATTACGCGGCGTCCAAAGGCGCGCTGGATACGTTCACCATCGGTCTGTCCAAGGAAGTGGCGGGCGAGGGGATTCGGGTCAACGCGGTGCGTCCGGGTTACATCTATACCGACTTCCACGCCTTGAGCGGCGACCCGGATCGGGTCAGCAAGCTGGAGTCGGCCATTCCGATGGCCCGGGGCGGGCGGCCGGATGAAGTGGCGGAGGCGATTGTCTGGTTGCTGTCGGACAAGGCTTCGTATGCCACCGGGACTTTCGTCGATCTCGGCGGCGGGCGCTAAGCCCGATCTTTCTATTGCAGCGACCGACCTAATCGCCAGCAGGCTGGCTCCCACATTTGGAATACATTTCCCTGTGGGAGCCAGCCTGCTGGCGATTGCAATCGATCAGGCAATATCTATTCCTCAAAACGACCGCACAATCCGCCCCAGCGTCTCCATCGCCTTCTCTGCATCCTCGGTCCACGGGCTGCCGTAGTTCAATCGAATGCAATTCCTGAAGCGCTGGGTCGGCGAAAAGATCGGCCCCGGCGCGATGCTGATCCCCTGCGCCAACGCCATCTGAAACAACTTCAACGAATCCATCTGCGGTGGCAGTTCCAGCCACAGAAAATAACCGCCGGCGGGTTGGCTCACGCGCGTCTGCGCCGGGAAGTAGCGGGCGATGGCCGCGAGCATCGAGCTTTGCTGTTCTTCCAGGGCATAGCGCAGTTTGCGCAGGTGACGGTCGTAGCCGCCGTGTTGCAGGTAGTCAGCGATGGCTGCTTGTGCGGGCATCGAGGCGCACAGCGAGGTCATCAGTTTCAGTCGTTCGATCTTTTGCGCGTAGCGGCCGGCGGCGACCCAGCCGATGCGGTAGCCGGGGGCCAGGCTCTTGGCGAAGGAGCCGCAGTGCATCACCAGCCCTTCGGTGTCGAAGGCCTTGGCCGGTTTCGGCGCCTGCTGGCCGTAATAGAGTTCGGCGTAGACGTCGTCTTCGATCAGCGGCACCTGATGCTGTTTCAGCAGTTCCACCAGTTCCTGTTTCTTGGCCTCGGGCATGGTCGCGCCCATCGGGTTCTGGAAACTGGTCATGCACCAGCAGGCCTTGATCGGGTGTCGTTCCAGTGTCTGGGCGAGCACGCCGAGGTCGATGCCGTCGCGCGGGTGCACGGGGATTTCCACGGCTTTGAGCTTCAGGCGTTCCAGCACTTGCAGGCTGGCGTAAAACGCCGGGGCTTCGATGGCCACCAGATCACCGGGCTCGGTCACGGCTTGCAGGCACAGGTTCAGCGCTTCGAGTGCGCCGTTGGTGATCAGCAGTTCTTCCATCGGCAGCATCAGGCCGCCGACCATGTAGCGCAGGGCGATCTGCCGGCGCAGTTGCGGGTTGCCCGGCGACATGTCGGTGACCACCATGCGCGGGTCCATCTCCCGCGCGGCGCTGGCCAGCGAGCGGGACAGGCGTTGCAGCGGAAACAGGGTCGGGCTGGGGAATGCCGAGCCGAACGGCACGGTGCTTGGGTCTTTGATCGACTCGAGCACCGAGAACACCAGCTCGCTGACGTCGACCTTGGTGGACTCGTTGACCTGGCTGCTGATCACCGGCTCCGAGAACGGGCTCGGGGCGTGGGTATTGACGAAGTAGCCGGAGCGCGGGCGGGCGCGGATCAGGCCGCGACGTTCCAGCAGGTAATAGGCCTGGAACACCGTGGACGGGCTGACGCCGTAGGTCTGGCTCGCGTAGCGCACCGACGGCACCCGCTGACCGGGGCCGAGGACGCCGGAGCGGATCAGTTCAGCGATGTCGTCGGCGAATTTTTCGTAGCGTTTCATCGGGGGCCTTGGTACGTGGTGTTTGGTGTTTTTGTGGTGGGTCAGTGGCATCAGCCCTCACCCTAGCCCTCTCCCAGAGGGAAAGGGGACTGATCGTGGGATGCTTAAGAATTACGCCGACATGAACGTGCTGCAGTGAATCCATAGTCGACTCGATTTTTCAGGTCGATGTACAACTCCTTACACCTCGGTCGGCTCCCTCTCCCTTTGGGAGAGGGCTGGGGTGAGGGGGGAGATTCTAACGGCTCACCGATTCATCGGCGCAACAAACCGGCTCTTCGCCACGCTATAAATCCCCGGCTCATCACTGTCGGCAATCTTGAAGCTCAAGGTCTGCGAGCTGCTGGCCGGGCGTTCGGAGGTCATCGCCACCGACACCGGCACATCGACGATCTCGCCTGGCGCCAGGCTCAGTTCGGTCTTGCCTTGCAGCTGGAAGCCGTCGCCGTCCACCAGCGTCAGGTTGTATTCCTGGCGTTGCTGGGTCTTGTTGATGACCTTGAGGGTGTAAATGTTTTCGATCTGGCCCAGACCGTTTTCACGAAACAGACCACGGTCCTTGGTCACGTCCAGCGACACCATTGGTCGTTCCACCAATGCCAGGGCGAGGGCGCCGATCATCACCACCAGCACCGCGACGTAGCCGATCAGGCGCGGACGCAGCAGATGGGTCTTGCCACCCTGCAACTCACGCTCGGAGGTATAGCGAATCAGGCCGCGAGCGTAATTCATCTTGTCCATGATCGAATCGCAGGCGTCGATGCATGCCGCGCAGCCGATGCATTCCATTTGCAGGCCGTCGCGGATGTCGATGCCGGTCGGGCAGACCTGCACGCACAACTGGCAGTCGATGCAATCACCGAGACCGGCCTCGGCCGGTTTGATCTCGCGTTTGCGCGGGCCCCGGTTTTCGCCACGGGCGGCGTCGTAGGAAATCGCCAGGGTGTCCTTGTCGAACATCACGCTCTGGAATCGCGCATACGGGCACATGTGCATGCACACCGCTTCACGCAGCCAGCCGGCATTGATGTAGGTGGCGGCGGTAAAGAACAGCACCCAGAACAGACTGACGCCGCCGATCTGCAGGGTCAGCAGTTCTTCGGCCAGCGGCCGGATCGGGGTGAAGTAGCCGACGAAGGTCAGGCCGGTCAGCACGCTGATTGCCAGCCACAGCGTGTGCTTGGCCGCACGCCGCGCCAGTTTGTTCAGGCTCCAGGGCGCCGCCTGCAATTTGATCCGCTGGTTGCGCTCGCCTTCGGTGATCTTCTCGCACCACATGAAGATCCACGTCCACGAACTCTGCGGGCAGGTGTAGCCACACCAGACCCGGCCGGCGAACACGGTAATCGCGAACAGGCCGAACGCGGCGATGATCAGCAGCGCCGAGAGCAGAATGAAATCCTGCGGCCAGAAGGTCGCGCCAAAGATGTGGAACTTGCTTTCGGAAAGGTCCCAGAGCACCGCCTGACGTCCGCCCCAGTTCAGCCATACCGTGCCGAAGAACAGCAGAAACAGAAACCCCGCGCCGCTCATGCGCAAGGTGCGGAACAGGCCGGTGAAGCTGCGGGTGAAGATCTGGTTGTCGCTGGTGGCGTGTTTCGCCTTCATTGGGCGCGCCGGTACTTTTTTTATCCGGGGAGATGCTTCTACGGTTCGGACGGGGATTCGTTCGCTCATGGTCGTTCGCTCATCAGCCTCCATCAGGCCAGGGAACTATGAGCGCCGATCTGTTTGCATAACAGACTCAGATATTTCAATAAAAAGCGTATCAGATGGGCTGTTCTGCCATGCCTGCGACAACTTGAAGCAGCCCGCAGGCCAAAGCGCAGAGGCCTATCCCAGAGCTCTGCGCCGGTTGTTGATCGAGGTCAGTCAAATCACCGAATCACTGTCGTCGGCCTTCAGGTGTTTGCGCCCATCCCGGGCGCCTGCGACGGTCAATGCGTCCGCTTCGGCTTCGGTGACGTAGATGCGCCGTCCTTCCACCTCGACGAACGACATGGCTTTTTCGCTATCTGTCTTTACTTCCAGCGTGTCGCAGATCCGAATCTCTTCACCATTTTCCACGGTGAAAAAACAGACTTTCGATTCCGGATTGCTTTCATCGATACGAAGGGGCATGGGGCTGTCCTTTTTCACAGGGGATCTCAACAGTTAGGGTGCGCGGTTTAGCAGATCGTTCTACGCAACCGATTAATGGTCGGCGCTGTCCATCCTTTATCAACTCATAACAAGGACTGGACGATGAACGCCTGGTGGCATGAAGTGTGGGAAACACTGCAAGCGGAATTCGCCGACATCGGCGATGCGTCGCAGCTGACCCGGATCACCGTGCGCCTGTTGATGGCGGCCATATTGGGCGGGATTCTAGGGTTTGAGCGCGAGCACAAGGGCAAGGCCGCCGGGGTGCGAACGCACATGCTGGTAGCCCTTGGCGCGGCGTTGTTCGTGCTGGTACCGCAATTGTCCGGTTCCCAGGCCGACGCGATGAGCCGGGTGGTGCAGGGCGTGATTGCCGGGATCGGCTTTCTCGGCGCCGGCACCATCCTCAAGAACCATGAAGGCGACGAAGGCCACGTCAAGGGCCTGACCACCGCCGCCGGCCTGTGGATGACCGCCGCCATCGGCGTCGCGGCCGGTCTGGGCCGCGAGGCGACGGCGGTGCTCAGTACGTTGCTCGCGTTGGGAATATTCAGTGTCATGCCGCGGATCGTCAGGGTCTTCGAAAAGGATCACATCGAGAAGGACCGCATCGAGAAAGACCACAACGACCTACGCTGATCAGACGATTACCGGCGGCATGGTCGTCGGCGGTTCTTCCTTGGGCGGTGGCGTGGTGCCAGGCGGCTCCTGTTCAGGGATCGGTTGCGGTTCGGTTTCGGGCAGGGTCGGTTTGTCGATGTTCGGATCGGGTGTTTCAGCGGGAATTGGAATAGTCATCGGGTGAACCTCCGTGTGGCACTTGGCGTGGGACGTGCTTAAGTGGATTGACCACTTCACTGCGAAATCGATCCGATTTTGTAGCGCGGCAAATCCCTGTGAACTTTTCCCGGCGACGGCCGCTCGGAACCTGAGAGAGTTCATCCGGGCCCAGGCCCGACCGTGACCGCCAAACAGGCAAACGAGCGTCCTTGGGGCGTTAAGGAGAGATGCTCAATGACTGCTGAAAAACCTTCCGAACAGAGCTACAACCCGCACATGCCGCTGTCGCAGGCCTTGCTGTTGCCGCGCATCGTCATTGAAAACACCATGCCGACCCTCGACGGCGGGCAGTTTGCCGTCAAGGCGATCGCAGGTCGGGAGATCGTGGTTACCAGCAAGGTGTTCGCCGACGGTCACGACAAACTGGCGGTGCGCATCCGCTGGCGCGAAGAGGGTGACGAGACCTGGCAGACCGAAGTCATGAGCGATCAGGGCAACAATGGCTGGCGCGGTGTGTTTCAGCCGCAGCGCATGGGCCGTTATCTGTTCCTGATCGAGGCGTGGATCGACCAGTTCGCCAGTTTTCAGTACGAACTGGAGAAAAAGCACACCGCCGGTGTCCCGGTCAGCCTCGAGCTGCAAGAGGGACGCACCATGGTGCAGCAGGCCGCCGAGCGCAGCGAAGGTCAGCTCAGCGAACAACTGGCCGGCTTGCACCACGAATTGTCCGGCCTGCTCGAAACCGAGCAGGTCGCGTTGTTTCTGCACTCGCGCAGTGCGCAACTGATGGCCGAGGCCGATCACCGCGCCTACTTGAGCCTCAGCCCGGAATTCCCGGTGGACGTCGAGCGCGAATTGGCGGAATTCGCCAGTTGGTACGAACTGTTTCCCCGCTCGATCACCGACGATCCCACCCGCCACGGCACCTTCAATGACGTGCACTCGCGCCTGCCGATGATTCAGGACATGGGCTTCGACGTGTTGTATTTCACGCCGATCCACCCGATTGGTCGCAGCCATCGCAAGGGTCGCAACAATTCCCTGACCGCCGGCCCGGACGATCCCGGCAGTCCGTATGCGATCGGCAGCGAGGAGGGCGGCCACGAAGCGATTCACTCGCAACTCGGCACCCGTGAGGACTTCCGTCGGCTGGTGGCCGCTGCCGCTGACCATGGTCTGGAGATCGCTCTCGACTTCGCCATTCAGTGTTCCCAGGATCACCCGTGGCTCAAGCAGCATCCGGGCTGGTTCAACTGGCGGCCGGACGGCACGATCAAATACGCGGAGAACCCGCCGAAGAAATACCAGGACATCGTCAACGTCGACTTCTATGCACCGGAAGCGATTCCGAGCCTGTGGGTCGAGTTGCGCGACATTGTGGTCGGCTGGGTGCAGGAGGGCGTGAAGATCTTTCGCGTCGACAACCCGCACACCAAGCCGCTGCCGTTCTGGCAATGGTTGATCGCCGATGTCCGTACGTTGTACCCGGAAGTGATCTTCCTCGCCGAGGCTTTCACCACCCCGGCGATGATGGCGCGGCTGGGCAAGGTCGGTTACACCCAGAGCTACACCTATTTCACCTGGCGCAACACCAAGACCGAACTGGCGACCTATTTCAGCGAGCTGAATGAGTCGCCGTGGCGCGAGTGCTACCGGCCCAACTTCTTCGTCAACACTCCGGACATCAACCCGGCGTTCCTGCATGAGTCGGGACGTCCCGGATTCCTCATCCGCGCGGCGCTGGCGACCATGGGCTCGGGCCTGTGGGGCATGTACTCGGGGTTTGAACTGTGCGAATCGGCGCCAGTGCCGGGCAAGGAGGAATACCTCGATTCCGAGAAGTACGAGATCCGCGTCCGCGACTTCAACCAGCCCGGCAACATCATTGCCGAGATCGCCCAGCTCAACCGCATCCGCCGCCAGAACCCGGCGCTGCACAGCCATCTGGGCCTGAAGATCTACAACGCCTGGAACGACAACATTCTGTATTTCGGCAAGCGCAGTGCGGACGGCAGCAACTTCATTCTGGTCGCTGTCAGCCTCGATCCACATAACGTGCAGGAGGCGAATTTCGAGCTGCCGCTGTGGGAAATGGGCCTGCCGGACGATGCCACCACCCACGGCGAAGACCTGATGAACGGCCATCGCTGGGACTGGCACGGCAAGTACCAATTCATGCGGATCGACCCGGCGTATCAGCCGTTCGGAATCTGGCGGATCACTGCCTGAACACAGATCCCCTGTGGGAGCGAGCCTGCTCGCGAATGCGGGCCAACATTCAATACATAGCTTGCCTGCCAACCCGAATTCGCGAGCAGGCTCGCTCCTACAGTGTGCTCATCGTTTGCGAGCCAAGTGATCGGCTCACCGTGTTTATAGAATTGAACAGGAGTTTCACATGGCGAAGAAACCCAAGGCTGCCACCTTCATCAAAGACCCGCTCTGGTACAAGGACGCGGTTATCTATCAAGTTCACGTCAAATCCTTTTTCGACTCGAATAACGACGGGATTGGCGACTTTCCCGGCCTGATCGCCAAACTCGATTACATCGCCGATCTTGGCGTCAACACCATCTGGCTGTTGCCGTTCTACCCCTCACCACGCCGCGACGACGGTTACGACATTGCCGAATACCGTGGCGTCCACAGCGATTACGGGACGATGGCCGACGCCAAACGGTTCATTGCCGAAGCACACAAGCGTGGCCTGCGGGTGATCACCGAGCTGGTCATCAACCACACCTCCGATCAGCACCCGTGGTTCCAGCGAGCGCGCAAGGCCAAGCCAGGCTCGGCGGCGCGGGACTTCTACGTGTGGTCGGATGACGACCAGAAATACGACGGCACCCGGATCATTTTTCTCGACACCGAAAAGTCCAACTGGACCTGGGACCCGGTGGCGGGCCAATACTTCTGGCACCGCTTCTATTCACACCAGCCGGACCTTAATTTCGATAACCCGCAAGTCATGAAAGCCGTGCTGTCGGTCATGCGCTACTGGCTGGACATGGGCATCGACGGCCTGCGCCTGGATGCTATTCCGTACCTGATCGAGCGCGATGGCACCAACAACGAAAACCTCCCGGAAACCCACGACGTCCTCAAGCAGATCCGCGCCGAGATTGACGCCAATTACCCTGATCGCATGCTGCTGGCCGAAGCCAACCAATGGCCCGAAGACACCCAGCTGTATTTTGGTGATACCGACGCCGAGGGCGTGAATGGTGACGAATGCCACATGGCGTTTCACTTTCCGCTGATGCCGCGCATGTACATGGCGCTGGCCCAGGAAGATCGCTTCCCGATCACCGACATCCTGCGCCAGACCCCGGAGATCCCGGCCAACTGCCAATGGGCGATCTTCCTGCGCAACCACGATGAACTGACGCTGGAGATGGTCACCGACAAGGAACGCGACTACCTGTGGAATTACTACGCGGCCGACCGTCGCGCACGGATCAACCTCGGCATCCGCCGGCGTCTGGCGCCGTTGATGGAGCGTGACCGCCGCCGCATCGAACTGCTCAACAGCCTGCTGCTGTCGATGCCCGGCACGCCGACCCTGTATTACGGCGATGAGATCGGCATGGGCGACAACATCTACCTCGGCGACCGCGACGGCGTGCGTACGCCGATGCAATGGTCGATCGACCGCAACGGCGGCTTCTCTCGCGCCGACCCGGCCAGTCTGGTGTTGCCGCCGATCATGGACCCGCAATACGGCTATCAATCGGTCAACGTCGAAACCCAGGCCGGCGATCCGCATTCGCTGCTGAACTGGACCCGACGCCTGCTGACCGTGCGCAAGCAATCCAAGGCGTTCGGTCGTGGCACCTTGAAGATGTTGTCGCCGGCCAACCGTCGCGTTCTGGCCTACACCCGCGAATACACCGGGCCGGACGGCAAGCACGAAATCATTCTGTGCGTAGCCAACGTGTCACGCAGTGCACAAGCGGTGGAACTCGACCTGTCGGCTTACGTCGGCATGGTGCCGGTGGAAATGCTCGGTGGTAACGCGTTCCCGCCCATCGGCCAGCTGAGTTTCCTGCTGACCCTGCCGCCTTACGGGTTCTACTGGTTCGGCCTGGCGGCGGAAAACCAGATGCCGAGCTGGCACGTGGAACCTGCGCAGAGCCTGCCGGACTTCACCACGCTGGTGCTGAAGAAGCGCATGGAGGAACTGCTCGAAGCACCGTCCCGGGCCACCCTCGAGCAGGCGATCCTGCCGAGCTGGCTGCAGAACCGCCGCTGGTTCGCCGGCAAGGACGCTGCCATCGAACAGGTGAAACTGGCCTACGGCGTGCGCTTCGGTGATGCGCAGCATCCGGTGTTGTTCAGCGAAATCGAAGTGCAGAGCGGTGGGCAGACCAGCCGATATCAACTGCCGTTCGGCTTTATTGCCGAAGATCAGGTCGGGCCGGCATTGCCGCAGCAATTGGCCCTGGCCCGTGTGCGCCGGGTTCGCCAAGTTGGGCTGATCACCGATGCTTTCAGTCTTGAAGCATTTGTTCGCGCGGCGCTGCAAGGCATGCAGAGCGGCACGGTGCTGGAATCCAGTGATGGCGAGATCCGTTTCGAGGCAACGCCGCAACTGGAAAAACTCGGCCTCGGTGCGGAATCCGAAGTGCGCTATCTGTCCGCCGAGCAATCCAACAGTTCGGTGGTGATCGGCAACAGTCTGGTACTTAAGCTGATCCGAAAAGTCGCTTCTGGCGTACACCCGGAACTGGAGATGAGCGCTTACCTGACCGCGGCCGGATTTGCCAATATCTCACCGCTGCTGGGTTCGGTGATTCGTCGGGACGGGAAGGGCGAAGACAATCTGTTGATGATTGCACAGGGCTACCTGAGCAATCAGGGCGACGCCTGGGAATGGACGCAGAACAACCTCGAACGTGCACTGCGCGACGAACTGGCCGACGCGGTGTCCGAGCAGGCGCAGCACTACAACGCCTTGGGTGAGCTGAAGGATTTCGCCGGGATGCTCGGCCAGCGTCTGGGGGAAATGCATCAGGTATTGGCAGCGCCGAGCGACAACAAGGACTTCGCGCCGCAAGTCAGTTCGGCCAAGGATGCCCAGGCGAGCGGCAAGGATGTCGCGGCGCAGGTCGAACATGCCCTGAAGCTCCTGAAGCAACATCAGGGCGAACTGGACGCGGCGGATCAGAAGCTGGTCGCTCGTTTGCTCGACAACAAGAAAACCATCCTTGCCCACGTGCAGGAACTGGCCAAGCAATCCGCCGGCGGTCTGCGGATCCGTGTCCACGGCGACCTGCATTTGGGGCAGGTGCTGGTAATCAAGGGCGATGCCTACCTGATCGACTTCGAAGGTGAACCGGCGCGGCCACTGGCCGAACGCCGAGGCAAGCACAGTCCGTACAAGGACGTCAGCGGGGTGCTGCGCTCCTTCGACTATGCCGCGGCGATGGCGCTGAATGTGCACAACGTCGACAACAGCCCCGAGGCCGAAGCCGCGCGTCGGCGGGTCACGGAGCGTTACCTGCGTGAAGCCCGGGAAGCATTTCTCCAGGCATATCGTCAGGCGGCAGCTAGTCTTGATCATGCCTGGCAAGATCCTGAAGGTGCCGACGCCGCACTGGCGTTGTTCGGTCTGGAGAAAGCGGCCTACGAAGTGGCCTATGAAGCCGAAAATCGCCCCACCTGGCTGCCCGTGCCGCTGCACGGTCTGTACGGGTTATTGACGGGGCTCAAACCCTTTTCCGATCTTGGTGGAGAGTAGTCATGAGTTTCTCGAACAGGGAACAGGGTCACGCTAAAGAAAGATTGCTGCCCACTGCAAAAGACATTGATGCCTTGGTGCGCGCAGAACACCACGACCCGTTTTCCATTCTTGGCCCCCACGGCGATGGCGCCGGCGGGCAGTTTATCCGGGCGTATCTGCCCGGCGCGTTGAGTGTTGCTGTTGTCGATAAAAACAGTGGCGAAGAACTCGGTCCGCTGGAGGCTACCGAAACGCCGGGGCTGTTTGTCGGGCGTTTCGAGGGCGCGCGGCCGTACCTGTTGCGCACCCGCTGGGCCGGTGGTGAACAGGTCGCGGAAGATCCCTACAGCTTTGGTCAGTTGCTCGGTGAAATGGACTTGTATCTGTTCGCCGAAGGCAATCACCGCGACCTCAGCAGTTGCCTCGGCGCGCAGCTGAAAACCGTCGATGGCGTCGACGGTGTGCGCTTTGCCGTGTGGGCGCCGAATGCCCGGCGGGTGTCGGTGGTCGGCGATTTCAACGTCTGGGACGGCCGGCGGCATCCGATGCGCCTGCGACATCCATCCGGCGTGTGGGAGTTGTTCATTCCGCGCCTGCAGGCGGGCGAGCTGTACAAATACGAAATCCTCGGTGCTCACGGCATCCTGCCGCTGAAGGCCGACCCGATGGCACTGGCCACCAGCCTGCCGCCGGACACTGCGTCAAAAGTCGCCGCACCGTTGCAGATCGACTGGCAGGATCAGGACTGGATGAACGGCCGCCACGAGCGACAGCAGCACAGCGCGCCGCTGTCGATCTATGAGTTGCACGCCGGATCCTGGCAGTGCGAACTCGATGATCTGGGCGAAGTGGCACGCCAATACACCTGGCCGGAACTGGCCGAGCGTTTGATTCCGTATGTGAAGGAGCTGGGTTTCACCCACATCGAACTGATGCCGATCATGGAGCACCCGTTCGGTGGTTCCTGGGGTTATCAGTTGCTGTCGCAATTCGCTCCGAGCGCGCGTTACGGCACACCGGAACAGTTCGGTGACTTCATCAATGCCTGCCACCAGGCCGGCATTGGTGTGATTCTCGACTGGGTGCCGGCGCATTTCCCCACCGATACCCACGGTCTGGCGCAATTCGATGGCACGGCGTTGTATGAGTACGGCAACCCGCAAGAAGGTTTTCATCAGGACTGGGACACGCTGATCTACAACCTGGGCCGCACCGAAGTGCACGGCTACATGCTGGCGTCGGCGCTGCACTGGTTGAAGCATTTCCACGTTGATGGGCTGCGGGTCGATGCGGTGGCGTCGATGCTCTATCGCGATTATTCGCGCAAGGCCGGCGAGTGGGTGCCCAATCGTCATGGCGGTCGCGAGAACCTGGAAGCCATCGACTTTCTGCGGCATTTGAACGACGTGGTGGCACTGGAAGCGCCGGGCGCGCTGGTGATCGCCGAGGAGTCCACAGCGTGGCCGGGCGTCAGCCAGAGCACCCAGCAGGGCGGTCTCGGTTTCGCTTACAAATGGAACATGGGCTGGATGCACGATTCGCTGCATTACATCCAGCAGGATCCGGTGTACCGCGCCCATCACCACAACGAGTTGAGTTTCGGTCTGGTCTACGCCTGGTCCGAGCGGTTCATCCTGCCGATTTCCCACGACGAGGTGGTGCACGGCAAGCATTCGCTGATCGACAAGATGCCCGGTGATCGCTGGCAGAAATTCGCCAATTTGCGCGCCTACCTGAGCTTCATGTGGACCCATCCGGGCAAGAAGTTGCTGTTCATGGGCTGCGAGTTCGGTCAGTGGCGCGAGTGGAACCACGACCAGCAACTGGACTGGTATCTGCTGCAATATTCGGAACACCAAGGCGTGCAGAAACTGGTCGGCGACCTCAACCGGCTCTACCGCGAAGAGCCAGCGCTGCACGAGCAGGACGATGCGCCGCAAGGCTTTCAGTGGTTGATCGGTGATGATGCGATCAACAGCGTTTACGCCTGGTTGCGCTGGAGCAAGGACGGCACGCCAGTGCTGGTGGTGGCCAACTTCACCCCGGTGCCGCGCCAGTCGTACCGGGTCGGTGTGCCGTTTGCCGGGCGCTGGAAGGAATTGCTCAACAGTGATGCCGACACCTACGCCGGTTCTAACTATGGCAATGGTGGCGGCGCGTTCACCGAAGAGGTGGCTAGCCATGGGCAGGCGTTGTCGCTGGAGCTGAACCTGCCGCCGCTGGCGGTGTTGATCCTTAAACCCGAGGCCTGACCCCACGCTCCGTATGATCGTTCCCACGCTCGCGTGGGAACGATCATACGGGTGCTCACCAGCGCATCCGGATCCCCAGGCTGCCAATCAACCCGTTCAGGTCGTTGTCGTCCACGTCGCTGCTGTAATCGGCGCTGACGTACAGGCTCACCGTCGGTGTCATCCTCGCCACCAGCCCCAGGCCGACTTCCACGGTCGAGGACTTGCGGCTGCTGCTGATCTTGTCCACCTGATCCAGCGTCACCGTGTTGCCGGTATACACCGTGTGCCACAGGTTCGTGCGCACGTAGGGTTCGACCGGCAAGCCATTCAGGTCATAGCTACCTTTCAAGCGCGCACCGACTCGGCCGCTCCAAGATGAAATATCGCTGGAAGACGCATTGCCCGAGCCCGCATAGGGCGTGTCCAGGGTGATGCGCTGGTTGATCAATTGCGCCTGCGGTTCAACCACCCAGTTTTCACCCAGACCGATCGGGAATCCGCCTTCCACCGACAGCGTCATCGCGCTGCCTTCGGTGGCTAGGCGTGCGCCTTGCTCGTTACGGCTGAAACCGCTGACCCGGCCGCCACTGGCCGACAGGTCGACGTGCCAGCCTTGTGGGCCAATCAGGCTGTAGTAAGCGCCCAGGCTCTGGCCTTGCAGGTTGAGAGTGTCGGTGGTCGGGTCGGCGAGGGCGCGGCTGGTGATCAGGCCGTTGCCATTGCCCCGGATCTGATTCACACCGCCGATCAGGCCGACTTGCTGGGTGTGCCCACTGCTGCTTTTCAAGGTCAGTACGGCGGGCCCCTTGAAGTCGCCGGTGCCGGGCATGGCGAAGCCCGAATTGATGACGTCGGTTTGCGCCTGACGGGACGTCGGACCGTAAAGATGCTCCCAGGCCGAGGGGGCGAGGTCTTCGGTAATCAGGTTCGTCCCGCGCAGATCCGGCTGTGGGCTGAGCCGTTGCGGGCCCGGAGTCACGACCGTGGCGGGGAGGGTCATGACGGGAATGTCCTGGCGATACCAGGGTGTTGCTTCGTCCGCCACAGGACCCGCCTGCGCCTCCATGGACGAGCACAGCAAGATAGAACTTGAAACGGTGCAAAAGGTAACTTTGATCTCTTGTGAGGTGAGTGAGGTTTTCATGGAGGTCTACCTTGCTAGCGCATGCAGTATCTCGCCTTGGCGTCTCTCCTACCCCGAACGAGGGGCGACCGAATGGAGCGTGGCGAACCCGTGGCCGCCCGTTTTGACGAGTGACCTGGGGTTCGCCCCGAGTAGTATTTCCGGGGGTAGTAAGGTAGAGCTAAGAAGACCCCAGCCCTTGCGTCAAGAAATTGGACGATGAGCGGTCGGGTCAAAACGGGTGATGCAAGTTTTTGTTTTTCCGCACTTATCTAAGTTCTTGTTTGTAGAGCTAAACGCTGTGGAAACCGCGAGGCAGAGATCTTTTGCAACCGACAGTCGGTCTGCGAAACCGGGCCTGGCGACCAATTTCGCATCGTTGCGTATGTAAGGACAGCTGTCAGTATCGCGCTATAAATGCACTTCAACCGCCAGCGGCAAATGATCCGAAAGATGCGTCCACGGTTTGTTGCCGAGGATCTGCGGGTCGTGGCTGCTGGCATTGCGCAGGTAGATCCGATCCAGTCGCAGCAACGGGAAGCGCGCGGGATAGGTCTTGGCCGGGCGGCCGTGGTGGCGTTCGAAGGCTTCGTGCAGGTAGTCTCGGCGGGCGAGGGCGACGTTACCCTGCAACTGCCAGTCATTGAAGTCGCCGGCGATGATCACTGGCGCATCGTCGGGCAGGGATTCGAGCAACTGGCAGAGCAGCTGCAACTGCAATTGCCGATGGCTTTCGAGCAGGCTCAGGTGTACGCAGATGGCATGCACTTCGGCATGTCCCGGCACATCCAATATGCAGTGCAACAGCCCGCGCCGTTCCGGGCCGGTGATCGAGACGTCGAGATTGCGATATTCGCGGATCGGGTATTTCGACAGCAGGGCGTTGCCGTGATGGCCATCGGGATAGACCGCATTGCGGCCGTAGGCAAAGTCACTCCACATACTGTCGGCAAGGAATTCGTACTGCGAGGTTTGCGGCCATTCGTGGTAGCGGCTGGAATGCCGCTCGTGTTCGCCCACCACTTCCTGCAGAAACACCAGATCGGCCGAGGTGCTGCGCACCGCTTCACGCAGTTCCGGAAGGATGAAACGTCGATTGAGCGCGGTGAAACCCTTGTGCGTGTTGACCGTCAGCACCCGCAGGCGATGGATGGAGGACGGGGTGGAAGTCTGCGCGTCGACGACATGACGCTTGGGATCGCTGGACACGTTCACTCCTCTGAATCATGACTGCCTGTTCATGCGACTGATCCGGGCGCGGGCAGTTCACTTTGACTGGCTGCCCGCGCCCGATGGACTGTCAATCGACGAAGACGATCTCGTAGGGCAGGCGCATGCGCTCCAGAATTGACTTGGGCAGCAGCGGCGCGATACCGATCGCCGGTTCGCCATTGAGCTGGCTGGCGTAGGCATGGGTGGCGTGGCTCTTGCGCGCAACAGTCCAGGTGTCGAGCCGCAGCTTGCGCGCGCGATGCCACGGGATCTGCGCTTGCTCCCGTTCTGGCCAGTGCCAGGCCCAGACCGGGACATCATGGTAGGTTGCGCCGGCCAGTTGTGCAGCCTTCGCACTGGCCCGGCCGACCACTTCATGATCGGCGGTGCCATCTTCGCACCAGGTGCTGAAGACCACATCACCGGGGCGCAGATAGCGGGCGATGAATTCGGTCAATTGAGATTCCTGATCGTGCAGGGCGTTGTCAGTGAAACCGCCGCGCACCCATTTCAGGCTGTGCATCGGCAAACCGAGGCGGCGCAGGGCTTCGACGCTTTCCTGCGGGCGGAAAACGCTCAGGCGTTTTTCCGACCACTGGCGCGAGCCCGGATGACTGGCGCTGCCATCGGTGATCGACAGCAGTTGCAAGGGATGTCCGAGGCTGGAAAGCAGTTGCAGCAAACCGCCGCAGGTCACTACTTCATCGCCGGGGTGCGGGGCGATGACCACGGCGCGGGCGCCGGGTGGCACCAAAGTGTGGGTATTGATGACGGGAATGTTGTCGAGCTGCGGGGCGCTGTTCCAGATCTGCGCCGGCAGGCCGCTCTCGCTGAGGGATAACGGTTTCATGAGTGATACGTCCTTGTTGTGTCTCGCCCTCAGTCGCACAAGCGCCGGTCTCCAGGCGTGTTCGACCCGTGAAGGCTGGTGGATAGCCCTGCAGCGCTCCGAACCCTGGATTGCTGCGCAGCAGAGTATTGCTCAAGACGGGCGGTTCGTCGCGTCACAGATCAATCTGATCCGCTTTTTTTTATTCAGTCTGTGCCAACTGTCGCAGAAAGTCGCCAAATCCGCCGCGTGCACGACTGTCCAGACGGGCGCTGGTAATGACCTGTGGCCGATGACTCCAGGCGATGCTGGCCCCGCAAAGCTCCAGTTGGCGCACCAGCCGCACATCTTCGTCACAGGTCAATGGTTCGAAGCCTCCGGCACGCACGTAAGCTTGTGCGCTGACGCCCAGATTGGCGCCATGGATGTGCCGGTGTCCTTCGCAGGCCTGGTAATGACCGTGATAGCGAATCTGCGCGGCTTCATCGAAGGTGTCATGCCAGCGCTCGACCGTCACCGTGCCGCACACGGCATCGGTGCCTAATCCCAGTTGTTCCACCAGCCAGTCTTCGGCGACGCGGCTGTCGGCGTCGGTGCAGGAAATCCAGCGAGCACCCCGATCAAGCAGCTGTTGCGCACCGATGGCTCGGGCCTGGCCGACATTGCGTGCCTCGATGCTCAGCGCCCGCACAGGGTACTGGCTGACGATATGCGCCGAACGGTCGGTGCAACTGTCGAGCACCACCAGGATCTCCACCGGTTCACCTGCCAGCATCGGATGCCCGGCCGCGCGCAGGGCGGCCTGCAGGCAGTCATCGAGCCACTCTTCTTCGTTGTGTGCCGGGATCAGGATGCCAATCATCGCAAACCCTCCAGCGCGGCCACCGAACGCGGTTCGCGGCTCCAGACTTCCAGCAGGAAATCTGCCTCCTGATGCAGGACCAATCGTGACAGGTGCAACTGTTCATGAATCAGG
The DNA here is from genome assembly GCF_048654275.1 of Candidatus Pseudomonas auctus. Lineage (NCBI taxonomy): Bacteria > Pseudomonadati > Pseudomonadota > Gammaproteobacteria > Pseudomonadales > Pseudomonadaceae > Pseudomonas > Candidatus Pseudomonas auctus. Next base: position 386,228 of record NZ_JBJYZK010000001.1, read on the forward strand.
TCATGGACCTGGCGAGCATTGAGCGGGCAGCCATCGATGGGCGGGCGCCAGTGACAGGCCAGCAATTGACCGTCTGCCGTCAACGAATCGCTGATGCGACGGATGACCTCTGTCAGATCCTGTCGATCAAGGTAGTAGCCGATTTCGCTGAATACGATCAGGTCGAATTTTTCCTCAGGCCAATCAACAGGGAGGCGACCCTGTCGCACCTCGGCGTGGTCGAACAGGCTCAGCCGGGTACGCGCCAGATTCACCGCGGCGGCGCTTGTATCGCAGCACAACAGTCGATCACAGCGTTCGGCCAGCGCGGCACTCAGTTCACCGTTGGCGCAACCCGGTTCGAAGATCGCGCGGTAATGCGGGCGGGGCAGTGCCGCCAGGGTCACCAGGCGTTTACGCTGCTCGTACCAGCGCTGGCGAAATCCCCAAGGGTCGTTATTGCCGGCGAACAGGCCTTCGAAGTAACGATCCTCGACGCTCATAGAAAGACCACCTCGAACGGTTGCAGCAAACGGTCGATGACATAGGGCGCGAGCACCGGTGGCAGTCCCGCGTCGGGATCACCCTCCAACTGACTGGCGAAGGCATGCACTGCGTGACGCTTGCGTGCGACCTGCGCCGGGCTGAGCAGAATCTTGCGCGCCCGTTCCCAGGGCACGATGGCGTCTTCCGGCGTCGCCCAGTGCCAGGTCCAGACCGGCAGTTCGTGGCAAATTGCACCCACACGGCGCGCCGCCTCGATGCTGGCACGGCCGACAGCCTCATGGTCGCTGTGGCCGTCTTCGCGCCAGGTGGTGAAGATCACGTCGTCGGGTTGCAGGTAGCGGGTCAAGTAGTCACACAGCATCGACTCGCGCGCGGCGACCTGAGTGTCGGGAAAGCCGCCGCGCAGCCATTGCACCTGATGCATGGGCAGGCCGAGACGACGCAGGGCTTCGGCGGATTCCTGCGGGCGCACCACACTCAGGCGCTCCACCGGCCAGCGCTCCGAGCCCGGATGGCTGGCGCTGCCGTCGGTGACCGAAATCAGTTGCAGGGTGCGGCCCGCCGCTGCGAGCTGTTGCAACAGCCCGCCGCAACCGAGCACCTCGTCGTCCGGATGCGGCGCGATCACCACCGCCCGCGATCCTGGCGGAACCAGGTCGAGAATGTCGATGCTCTCCACCGCTGCCAGATGACGCGAGCCCTGCCACTCATGCAAGGAGGTTCCTTCACCGATGATCGGATTGCGGTTCATAGGGCCCAACCCTCGCGCGGTTGCTGCGCAGCCAGTTGGCCCAGTACTGCCAGATCCCGTTCGGCATGGCTCTGGCGCAGATACACCGGCAGGTCGGCCGCCAGGCGGGCAAAGTGCAGGTCCTTGCAGAACGGCCCGGCGCCAAGTGCCCGGCCAGTCTCGCGCATGACCTGTGCAGCGGCGTCCTCGACCACGGCACGCACACGCCGGGCCAACAACTCGGCGTCGGCTCCGGGATTGCTGTCGATGTTAAGGGCACTGACACGCAGCACCTGTGCGGCGCCGTGCAACGCGCTGTCGACGGCGCCGAGACTGGCCAGTGCGTGCGGTTCTTCACGCCGCGCACAGTGCTGGCGCAAGCGTTCGCCGATCTCCCTCGCGGCGCCGTACCAGCACGCGGCGATCCCGATCCCGCCATGCCAGAAACCCGGACGTTGCAGGTAGTCGCCAGGATCGCCGATCGCCTGCGCCTCGACCTCATCGAACAGCACCTCGACGCTGCCGGTGGCGGCCATGCCGACCGCTTGCCAGCCTTGATCGGTGACGGTCACACCCGGTTGGTCGAGGGCCACGGCCACCAGTTGCTGATGATCGTCCTCATCCCACGCCGTCAGCAGGGCATGACTGAGCACTGCCGCCCCGGAGCACCAGGCCTTGCGTCCATTCAACCGCACCATTTGCCCCGAACGGCTGACCCGAACCCGCGCCTGCGGTGGTTCAGCCGCCCACATGCCCCACGTGCTGCCGGGCGTCGGCGAGCCACCGAGCTGCTCGATGATCGTCAGCGCGTCGGTGTGACCTTCATAGAGTTTGCACAGCCCCAGATCGTGCCCACCGACCTCGGACAGCCGTTGCCAGCGCTCCAGCGTACGACCGCTACCGGGTAACGGCAGGCGATCGAGGCCGGCCTCGACCAGTTGCCGCAGACACAGGCCGAGGGCGGCAGTGTCGCGGTAGTCCGGCGCGTGCCGTGAGAGATAGACGGGCAAGTCCATGTCAGTCCTCTTCTTCGCGTTGCAGTTCAAACAGCAGCAGCGAGCGTCCGGTGACCGAGTACTCATGACCGAACTCAAAACGCTCCTGGCCACGGATCGATGGCTGGTTGGTATCGATCATGCACGTCCAGAAACTGCCTTCAGGCACTTCCGGCAAGGTGAAGTTGACGATGTCGTGATGGGCGTTGACCACCAGCAGCAACGTGGCGTCGCCACCCTTGCGGCGGATCCCGGTTTCCTGGGCACGGCCGTCAAGCAACATGCCCATGCAGCGATTCTGCGCGTCATGCCAGTGTTCGGTGGTCATTTCCGTGGCGTCCGGCGCAAGCCAGGTCACGTCCTTGACGCCGATGTCCTCGTTGTATTCGCCGACCAGGAACCGCCCGCGTCGCAGGATCGGATACGCCAGGCGCAGCTTGATCAGGCGTTTGACGAACTTCAGCAGCGCTTTGCCGTCCTCGCTCAGGTCCCAGTTGACCCAGCCGATTTCGCTGTCCTGGCAATACGCATTGTTGTTGCCGTCCTGGGTACGAGCGAATTCGTCACCGGCCACCAGCATCGGCGTGCCTTGGGACAGCAACAGGGTGGCGAAGAAGTTGCGCATCTGCCGGTGGCGCAGTGCATTGATTTCCGGATCGTCGGTAGGGCCTTCGACGCCGTGGTTCCAGGACAGGTTGTTGTTGCTGCCGTCCTGATTGTTTTCGTCGTTGGCCTCGTTGTGCTTGTCGTTGTACGACACCAGATCGTTGAGAGTGAAGCCGTCGTGGGCGGTGACGAAATTCACCGACGAATAAGGCCGGCGACCGCGCTGGTTGAACATTTCCCCGGAGGCGGTCATGCGGCTGGCGAAGTCGGCGAGCTGGCCGTCGTCGCCTTTCCAGAAGGCACGCACGGTGTCGCGGAACTTGTCGTTCCACTCGACCCAGCCCGGCGGGAAATTGCCGACCTGATAACCGCCGGGGCCACAGTCCCAGGGCTCGGCGATCATTTTCACTTGGCGCAGCACCGGATCCTGGCGGCAGGCCACGAGGAAACTGTGCCGTTCATCAAAGCCGTCGTGATAGCGACCGAGGATGGTCGCCAGGTCGAAGCGGAAGCCATCGACGTGCATTTCACTGGCCCAGTAGCGCAGCGAGTCGGTGACCATTTGCAGCACGCACGGGTGGCTCAGGTCGAGGGTGTTACCGGTGCCGGAATCGTTGATGTAGAAGCGCTTGTCGTCCGGCATCAAGCGGTAGTACGAGGCGTTGTCGATCCCGCGCATCGACAGGGTCGGGCCTTGCTCGTTGCCTTCGGCGGTGTGGTTGTAGACCACGTCGAGAATCACTTCGAGATTGGCGTCGTGCAGGTGCGCGACCATTTCCTTGAACTCGGCAATCTTGCCGCTGGCCAGATAGCGCGGATCCGGGGCGAAGAACGCGATGCTGTTGTAGCCCCAGTAATTGGTCATGCCCTTGTGCAGCAAGTGCTGGTCATTGACGAAGGCATGGATCGGCAACAGTTCGACGGTCGACACCCCGAGTTTGCGGATGTGCTCCAGCACATCGTCGACCATCAACCCGGCAAACGTGCCGCGCACATTCTCCGGCACCGAAGGGTGGCGCATGCTGATGCCGCGCACGTGGGTCTCGTAAATGATGGTCTTGTCCCACGGCACGCTGACGCGATGGTCGTGGCCCCAGGTGTGCGCCGGGTCGATGACTTTGCACTTGGGGACGAAGGGCGCGCTGTCGCGCTCGTCGAAACTGAGGTCGGCGTCCGGGTGGCCGATGGTGTAGCCGAACAGCGCTTCGGACCATTTCAATTCGCCCACCAATTGCTTGGCATAGGGGTCGATCAGCAACTTGTTGTGGTTGAAGCGGTGGCCGTTGGCCGGGTCATAGGGTCCGTAGACCCGGTAACCGTAGATCAGTCCCGGATGCGCATCGGGCAGATAGCCGTGGTAGATCTCGTCGGTGTATTCCGGCAGTTCGATGCGTTCGAGTTCGACTTCGCCGGCATCGTCGAAAATGCACAGCTCGACCCGGGTGGCGTTGGCGGAGAACAGCGCGAAGTTCACCCCCAGACCATCCCAGGTCGCGCCGAGCGGGAAGGGCAGGCCTTCACGGATGCGCGAGGGTTCGGCGTGCGCGGCGGGCTCGGCTTTCTTTGGACGGGTCATAGGTGCTCCTGCAAAAAATCGGGGGGTAGGTGTTTTTCGAGGACGAGCGAGCCCTCGGTGGCGAGCGAACCCGCCACACGGTTATTCAAATCAATGGTTCGGGGGGCGTCAGACCGCAGGCGGCTTGCGCGGCGCGCGGGGCTTTTTCTCGGTGGCTTTTTCGCCCGGAGGAATCACTTTGGCAGCACCGGCGGGCTTGGCCTTCGTCGTGGTGGCTGTCTTGGGTTTGGCAGCTGTCCCTTTGCCGTCGAGCGCTTTGCTGGTGGCGGTCTTGCCGGCGGTTTTACTGCCGGCGGCTTTTGGCGATTTTTTCGGCGCCAATGCCTCGGCTTCGGCCAGTTTGCGCGCCATCTCCCAGTGGCGGGCGTCCTGGCCCTCGGGTTTACCTTCGGATTCCCAGATCTGATAGGCGAATTCGCGGATGCGTTTATCGTCGGTACTCATCGCAATGCTCCTGAACTGAACTCATGCTGCTAGACGTGTTGGATAAGCAGATTGACCGGGAAATCCCCCAGCGCGGCGCTGACCTTCAGCTCCCTGTTTTTTGTGACTGCGGTGCTCGAAAAAAGTCCCTTCGGATTTTCGTCAGAGGCGTCGAACGGTAAAACCACCCGCGTATCGCCCCAGCGCAGCGCGTCAACCATCGGCACAGCACTGTTTTCCAGCAAGGTTGCGCAACGGATCGGCACGATCACGATGATCCGTCGCTCCCCATGCTCGCGGGCAAACGCGAGCACGTTGTGCGCCTGGCTGCCCAGCACCTCGAGGGCCTGGTACGAACCCTGGCGAAACAACTCGGTGTGGTCGGCGCGCAGACGCAGCACCTCGGCGATCAATGCTTGCTTGATTCGCCCGTCGCGCCAGTTCGCCAACAGTTCCTGAACCGGCCCGGGTGCCTCCAGCGCCTGCTGCCTGGCGGCGTAGTCCACTGGCCGGCGGTTGTCCGGGTCGACCATGCTGAAGTCCCAGAACTCGTTGCCTTGATACAAGTCCGGCACTCCCGGCACGGTCATGCGCAGCAAGGTTTGCGCCAGACCGTTGAGGGCGCCGGCGGCGGCGATGCTGTTGACGGTCTTGGCCAGCGCTCCGCGCAGCAGTTCGCCTTCAGGAGCCAGCAGTAATTGTTCGGTGAACGCCTGGGCTGCGTTTTCGTAGGCTTCGTTCGGCGCGCTCCAGCTGCTTTGCAGCTTGGCTTCGCGCAGGGCTTTCTGCTGCCACTGCCAGACACGTTTGGCGTAATCGGCGAAGCCCGCCTGATCGTCGTCACGCAGGTCCAGCGGCCAACTGCCGAGCAGCGCCTGATAAAGGATCAGTTCGTCCGCAGACGACGGCAGCTGATCGTCATTGCGCAGCGGCCGGGCGAGGGCGCGCCACAGCTCGATCTGTTCGGCGTACCAATGGCTGCGCTCGCTGAGCACGGCCAGCCGCGCGCGGGTGTCTTCCCCGCGTTTGTGGTCGTGGGTGGCGGTGGCCAACAGATTGTCGGGAAAGCTCTCCAGACGTTGCAGGTTCACCGCGTGAAAGTCGCTGACCGGCGCACTGAACTGCTCGGTGTTGTAGCCGACGTCATTGCGCGACAGCAGCACCGCCGAACGATACAGCGCGGTGTCTTCCACCGCTTTGGCCGCGGCCGGCGAAGTGAGCTGCTGAAAGCGCACGCAGGCATGGCGCAGGATTTTGCGCGAGCGCCCACGGGGTTTGCGCCGCCATGGCTGACCACCGAGCCAACCGGCTACGGAGTCCAGCACTGGCCAATCGGCTTCGCTCAATGTCTGCCGTGCACCGTCCATGGCCTGCTGGAAAAACACCTCGTCCCGGGCCGAGCGGCCCATCGGGGTGATGTAGGTGCGATAGACCGGGAAGTGCACGATCAGCGCCTGCAACACCCGGCGGATCGAGCCGAGCGTGAGGTCGCGGGTCATCAGGTCGTCGCGTGCCACTTGCAGCAGGGCCTGGGCGACGCTTTCGCAATCGCTGGCCAGCGAGCCGTTGAGGATCTGCTGGCGCGCCAGTTGGGCTTCTTCGATGAACGCGGCGGGGCGCTCGGTACGGCGTTGCCACAAGTCACCGAGCACGTGTTCGCCGTCCGGGTCGTGTTGCAGCAGCGACAGCTGGTTCATGAATTCGTAACCGGTGCTGCCGTCCACGGCCCAGTCGGTGGGCAGGGTTTCGCCGTCGCCGAGAATTTTCTCGACGTAGATCGGCAAGTGCCGGCCCGGCGCCAGGTGATCGAGGCGGCGGCGCAGCTTGCGGCAGTAACCGCGTGGGTCGGCGAGGCCGTCGATGTGGTCGATGCGCAAGCCGTCGATCAAGCCCTCGCCGATCAACTGGAAAATCTTGCCGTGGGTGGCCTCGAACACTGCCGGACGCTCGACTCGCAAACCGCCGAGTTCGTTGATGTCGAAGAAGCGCCGCCAGTTGATGTCATCCGCTGCCGTGCGCCAGCTCGCCAGACGATAACTTTGCCGCTCCAGTAATTGGTGCAGACGCTGAAAACCGTCTTCGGTCTTCGAATCGTAGTGCGTCAGGTTGCGCTCAATGGCCTGCAGAATCTGCGGGTCGCTGGCCAGTTGCTGAAGTTCTTCCTTGAGCGGAATCGCCAGCGCGCGAGCGTCGGTCTGATAACTGAGCGCGCTGAAACGTTCAGCGAGGGCCCTGAGGGCTTCGTTCGGTGTGTCAGCGGACCTGAGCAGTTCGCCGTAGTCGCCGGGGCAGATGGGGAAGTGATGCTCGTAATGCTCGACATGGAAGGTGCCACTTTCGGCGTTGAACACCAGCGGCAGAGTCGCGTCCTGCAACGCGACGCCATAGTCACTGCCGAGAAACGGCAACAGCAACTGGCCTTCCATCAATGGGTCGGGCGAGTGCCACTGAATGTCGAAGAACTCGCCGTAGGGGCTGAGCCGTCCCCATTCCAGCAGATCGAGCCACCACGGGTTGTCCCCGCCACCGACTGCCATGTGATTGGAGACGATGTCGAGGATCAGCCCCATACCGTGCTCGCGCAGGCTGGCGACCAGACGACGCAAGGCTGGCTCGCCGCCGAGTTCCGGATTGACCCGGGTCGGGTCGACCACGTCGTAGCCATGCATGGAGCCGGCGCGCGCGGCCAGCAGCGGCGAGGCATAAATGTGGCTGATGCCGAGTCGAGAGAAATACGGCACCAGCGGCACCGCCTGATCAAGGGTGAAACCGCGATGAAATTGCAGGCGAACCGTGGCGCGCAGTGTCGGGATAGGCAATGCACTCATTGGTCACGCTCGGCTGCTTGAAGGCGGGCACACGCCAATAGTTCCAGGCGTCTTGCGGCGTCGACACCGTCGAGCAGTGTCTCACTGGTGGCCGGCAAGCGGCGCGACCAGTTCGGGTGGGTGTCGATGGTGCCGGGCAGGTTGGCCTGTTCGTCGAGCCCCAGCGCATCTTCCAGTGGCAACAGCACCAGCGGCGCGCGAGTGTGGCCGAGGAAACGCACAGCGGCGTCGACCACCTGATCGGCCTCGTGGGATTCCTCGCGAAAGTTCTGCGGGTCCTGGCTCAAGGCACTGCGCAGGCCTTCACGCTCGCGTTCGCGGTAACGGCGCCAGTCGATTTCGCCGTTGGCATCGACCAGCCCGAGCCGCGCGTTCCAGTCGATGTCGCGGCCATGCCACCAGCCGTTGAGCGTCGGCAGATCGTGGGTGCTGGTAGTGGCCAGTGCGTTGTCCGGCCAGTCGAGGATCGGTTTGAAATGGGTGTTGTCCTGTTCGAACAACAGCACGCGCATGCCGAGCATGGCGCGGGCGATCAGTTTCTCCCGCAGGCCGTCGGGTACGGTGCCGAGGTCTTCACCGAGCACTATCGCTTGATGACGATGGGATTCGAGGGTCAGCAGACGCAGCAAGTCGTCCACCGGGTAATACAGGTACGCACCGTCTGCCGGGGCGGAACCGTTGGGGATGACCCATAACCGTTGCAGGCCCATGACGTGGTCGATGCGCAGCCCGCCGGCGTGGGCGAAGTTGGCGCGCAGCATCTCGATAAACGCGCGAAAACCGTTGCGCACCAGGCCTTCCGGGGAAAACGCGGAAATACCCCAGCCCTGTCCGGAGCGATTGAGAATGTCCGGCGGCGCACCGACGGTCAGCGAGGCGAGCAGTTCGTCCTGAAAACTCCAGGCCTGGCTGCCGGCGCCGTCGGCACCCACCGCCAGGTCAGCGATCAGGCCGATGCCCATGCCGGCGCTGCGAGCGGCGGTCTGGGCACGTTCCAGGCAGCGGTGAATCAACCATTGGCAGAACGCGAAGTAACTGATGCGCTCGGCGTATTCCTCGGCAAATGCGCCGAGCGCTGCGCCGCGCGGGTCGTGCCAGTGTTCCGGCCATTCGCGCCAGTCGAGGCTCTCGCCACGGGCGGCGCGCATTTCCTGGATGGCTTCGAAGCGGCAGTGGTTTTCCAGCGCTTCACCGCCGGCATCGCGGAAACTGGAGAAGTCGGCATGCAGCGGGTGTTCGCCGTTGATGAAACCGTCGTACAAGGCTTGCAGCAGTTTCAGTTTGGCTTCGGCCGCTTTCGGCCAGTCGACCAGTTTCAGGTCTTCCAGTTGCTTGAACTGGTCGGTCAGGCCGGCGGCGTCAATCGCATCACGCAGCGCGCGCTCGCCGAGGATGGTCCCCGGTGCGGCATACAGCGGATTGAGAAACAGCCGACTGGACGGCGAGTAAGGGCTGTAGCGCCCGGTGTCGGCGCTGAACATCGCATGCAACGGGCTGATCGCCAGTGCATCGGCACCCCGTTCGCCGGCCACCCGGGCCAGTTCTTCCAGGGCCTGGGTATCGCCGAAACCGCCATCGCCAGGGCGACGCAAACCATAAAGCTGCACGCTCAGGCCCCAAGCGCGCGGGATCGGACTGTCCACCGCGTCGCCCACGCTGAAGCAGCGTTCCGGCGCCACGGCCAGGGTGAATTGCTGATCGGCGATGTGCACTTGCTGATAGCCGACCGGAATCTCTCCGGGCAGTATCGACTCCGCATCAAGCCGCAGGCTCAAGCGCGAGCCATCTTCAAGGTGAATCTCACAAGGGGTTTCTGGTTCGAAATAGCGGGCCAGATCCAGGCCCTTGCCGAGATCGGCAGTAAGCAGTGGCGGCAGTTGGCGATTTTCCTGTACCTGCTGCAGTTCAAGCAGGCTGGCGTCGATTTCCTGGGCAGTGCCGGCCGGGTGGCCGAGACCGATCAGCACATTGCGAAGCACGGCCGGGGCGACTTTTTGGGCTCGCCCGTTGGCGTCGATCCAGTCGACGGCAAGGCCGGCTCGGCTGGCGAGAATTTCCAGTTGCGCATCGCTCATAGGCGCTCTCCATCCAAGGGGGGCAAAGGGGTTGCGGCCGTGAGGCTGACGAGCGCGCAATACGGGGGCAGAAGGCCCTTATCCGACATCTCGGCAGCGGGGGGCTGTTGAAACAGCCACACCGCGCCGGTCCGTGGAGGGTTGACCACTGCCGTCCCGCTGAGGTTCAGGTCAATTCGCAACTCACTGCCATCGCCCAGACGCCAGCGTGCGCTGACCGCACCACGGCCCAGCATTTGCGCGCCAAGGGCCTGGGTGCCGGACAGGTTCGGGATGATGTAGCGGTGACGCAATTGCAGCAGGTGACGATAGAGCTCATTCGTTGCCTGCTGGCGCGGTGTGCCATTACCGGACCGCGTTGGCCGCGAGGCGTGGAAGGTCGATTCGGCGTTGGGGTCGGGTATCCGTTCGCGCTTATGCGGGTCGGTGAACGCACTGAATGCAGCGAACTCGTTACGACGGCCTTCTCGTACCTGTTTCGCCAGTTCGCCGTGGTGGCTGGTGAAGAACAGAAACGGTTGCTCGGCGGCATATTCATCGCCCATGAACATCAGCGGAATCATCGGCGACAGCAACAGCAGCACCGTCGCCGCCTCGAGCGCGCGCGGATCGGCCAACTGATGCAGGCGCTCGCCGAAGGCACGGTTGCCGATCTGGTCATGGTTTTGCAGAAACAGTACGAAGGCAGTGGACGGCAGATGCTCGCTCGGTTCGCCGCGTGGTTCGCCGTGGCGGGTGATATGCCCCTGAAACACGAAGCCCTGGCTCAGGCAGCGGGCCAGTTGCTCGGTCGGTTGCAGAGCGTAGTCGGCGTAGTAGGCATCGGTTTCGCCCGTCAACAACACATGCAAAGCGTTATGGCCGTCGTCATTCCATTGGGCGTCGTAATTTTCTTCCAGCAGGCTCGATTGGTTGAGTTCGTTCTCGACGGTCAACCATACATGACGGGCAGGGTCGACCTGTTGGCGGACACGCTGCGCCAGTTCGGGCAGGAAGTCCTGACTTTCTATTGCATGGACGGCATCCAGGCGCAAACCGTCGAAACGGTATTCCAGCAGCCACATCAGTGCGTTTTCGACGAAGAAGTCCCGCACCTCACGACGGCGAAAGTCGATGGCCGCGCCCCAGGGGGTGTGTTTGTCTTCGCGGAAAAAGCCCTTGGCGTAGCGATGCAGGTAGTTGCCGTCCGGACCGAAATGGTTGTAGACCACGTCGAGAATCACCGCCAGACCGTGGCCATGGGCGCTGTCGATCAGATGCTTGAGCTGTTCCGGAGTGCCATAGGAGGCTTGTGGCGCAAAATGCAGTACGCCGTCATACCCCCAGTTGCGATAGCCGGGGAATTGTGCGATCGGCATCAGTTCGATAGCGGTGATGCCCAGGGCGGCCAGTCGGGCCAGATCCTTTTCGACCTCATCGAATCCGCCTAGCGCACCCACATGCAACTCGTAGATCACCGCTTCATTCCACGGCCGACCTCGCCACGTTACGTGTTGCCATGGATAGGCGTGGGGATCGACCACCACGCTGTGACGGTCGATATCACCGTCCTGCGCCCTGGAGGCCGGGTCGGGCACCTCCAGTTCGCCGTCGATGTTGAAGCGGTAGCGGCTGCCGGCAGGGCAGCGGGTCTTGATGACAAACCAGCCATCGCCCTGGGGCAGCATAGGCAGCGACTGGCCGTTGCCCAGCTCGACGCTGACGTAAAACGCATCCGGCGCCCACAGCGCAAATTGTGTGTGGTCGGCATCCAGCATGATCGCGCCGTGGGGCCAGCTTTCAGGTGTCCGTGACGGCATTGTTGTAAAGCTCCCTGGTTATTTGTGGTGCGTTTTTCCCAGCGACTTGGCCACCAGTTGTTCGTAGAGTTCGGCGTAGGGTTCGACCGCCTTGCACCAGTTGAATGGCGCGGCCATTGCCCGGCAGCGCATGGCGTTGAGCAGTTCGGGAAAGGCAAATACTTTGAACGCGCGGCTCAGGGCTTCGCGGTAGCTGTCGGCGGTCGATTCGTTGAACAGGAAACCGGTGACACCGTTTTCGATGGTGTCGGCCAGCCCGCCGGTGTTGCGCGCGACCGGCAACGAGCCGAAGCGCTGGGCGTACATCTGGCTAAGACCGCACGGTTCATAACGCGACGGCATCAGCAGGAAATCGCTGCCGGCGAACATCCGCCGGGCGTCGGTTTCGTTGAAGCCGATGCGCACGCCGATCTGGCCGGGGAAGCGCAGCGCCAGTTCGCGCATGGCTTGTTCTTCTTCCGGCTCGCCACGGCCGATGATTGCGATCTGGCCACCGTTCTGCACGATGTATTCCGACACCGCCTCGGTCAGGTCGAGGCCTTTTTGATAGACCAGCCGCGAGACCACGGCAAACAGCGGACCTTCCGATTGTTCCAGGCCGAACAGTTCGCGAACGTGGGCGGCATTGACCGCTTTGCCTTCCCAGTCGCCGATGGCGAACGGTGCGAACAGGTGCGGGTCGGTGGCGGCGTCCCAGCTTTCATCGATGCCGTTGGGGATGCCGCTGAGCAAACCTTGCTGGGTCTTGGCGGCGAGAAAACCGTCGAGACCGCAGCCGAAATCCGGTGTGGTGATTTCCTGCGCGTAGGTAGCGCTGACCGTGGTGATATGGCTCGAATAGGCCATGCCGGCCTTGAGGAACGACATTTTGCCGTAGAACTCCATGCCTTCCTGTTGCAGGGCATGGGCGGGAATCCCGAGTTCCGGGCACGAGCCCAGGCTGGTCACGCCTTGATAAGCGAGGTTGTGAATGGTGAACAGGGTCGGCGTGCGTTGCCCGCGCCAGTGCATATAGGCAGGCGCGAGACCGGCCGGCCAGTCGTGGGCGTGCACCAGATCCGGGCACCAGTGGATTTGCGCGAGGTTGGCGGCGATATCGGCTGCGGCCAGACCCAGACGAGCGAAGCGAATGTGGTTGTCCGGCCAGTCGCGACCATTGTTGGCGCCATACGGGCCACCGTCACGGGCGTAGAGTTCAGGGCAGATCAAGACATAAATGACCAGACCGTCGGGCATGTCCATGCGCCCGATCTTGCAGGGTGGCAGTGCAGCGTGGCCACCCAGTTCGCCGATGATGTGGATCGGATTTTCGCTGTTCATGACCTGCGGGTAACCCGGGATCAATACCCGCACGTCATGCAGATGTGCCATCGCGCGGGGCAGGGCGGCAGAAACGTCTCCCAGACCGCCGGTTTTCACCAGATCGGCGATTTCCGAGGTCACGAACAACACTTTTTTCTTGTTGGGGTTCTGACTGGCTATCGGCGTCAGTGTCTTGGTGATCGGGACGCTGATCGATCGGCTGCCGGGAACGCTTAAAGTGCTCGATTCACCCATCGGCTGATGAGCCCGTTCTCCCTGAATTTCCAATGCCGCACTGATCATATGAATCTCCCGTCTTTTTGATCTGATTCTTGTCTTGAACATGCGATGTCCATGGCCAGGTCCTGTGGCCGGGCGCAAACACGCCACGCATGAGTGAGCAAATCGCTACCCAACACGTGCAAGCAGAATGGGTGAGGGGGCCATTGCAAGACTTGAACCAGTCGCTTTGGCCCTGCCTATCAGATGACCCGCCGCGATCTGCAAAAGTTTCGACGAATTTTTGACTTTGTGACCGGCCGGTTTTACCCCGCGAAAACCAGTCTAGGCCAGATCCTAGAGCGGGCCAGGGCAATTGGATGAATTGTTCGACAATCTGTTGCACGCTCACGAAATCCGTGGCTTCGGGAGGGGGTGCGCCCCGACGAAGTGCATGTCTGGCGGGTTCGGTGACACAAAATGGTGACCGACCAGTCACGATTTCGGGCGCCGGGAAAGTGCGGGCGCACTGTTGCGGTGCGGACAGTTGTGTTGGCGGGCAGGCAGTGGGTGCTGCTTCGCGGGCAGGGATTGCCCGCGAAGGCGAGGTGACTCAGTTAAGCAGGCGGATAGGTTCCCCGGCTGACCACCCTTGAATGTCTTCGATCATCTGCGAAAAGAACAACTCATAGTTCTGGCGGCTGACGTAGCCGACATGAGGCGTGGCCAGCACATTGTCGAGGGTGCGAAACGGGTGCAGTGCCGGCAGCGGTTCCTGATCGAACACGTCAAGGGCCGCACCGCCGATACGTTGTTTCTGCAAAGCCTTGATCAGCGCCGCTTCGTCGACAATCGGCCCGCGCGCCGTGTTGACCAGCAGGGCGGTCGGCTTCATCCAGTCCAGCGCCTGGGCATCGACCAGGCCCCGGCTGCGATCGCTGAGCACCAGGTGCACCGACAGCACGTCAGCCTGTTCGAACAATTGCTGCTTGTTGACATAGGTGACGCCAGCCTGTTCGGCGCGTTCGGCGGTGAGGTTTTCGCTCCAGGCGATGACGCGCATGCCGAACGCCTGACCGAACTGCGCCACCCGCTGGCCGATGCTGCCGAGCCCGAGGATGCCCAGGGTCTTGCCGTGCAGGTCGCCGCCCAGACCTTGCTGCCACTGGCCGGCGCGCAGGGCGTTGGCCTCGTTCAGCAGATTGCGGCTGGCGGCCATGATCAGCGCCCAGGTCAGTTCCGGCGCTGCGTGTTTGTAGCTGTCGGTGCCGCAGACCTTGATCCCGAGGCGGGCCGCGGCCGGCATATCCAGCGCCGCGTTACGCATGCCGCCGGTGACCAGCAGCTTCAGGTTCGGCAAGCGTTTGAGCAGGTCTTCGTCGAAGCGCGTGCGTTCGCGCATCACGCAGATCACTTCGAACCGGCCCAGACGTTCGGCCAGCGTGGCGTTGTCCGCCGGGTACTCATGGACGAAGGTGACTTCGCCGAGACTGTCGAGCACCGACCAGTCGACTACGCCCCGCGCGACGTCCTGCCAGTCATCGATCACCGCAATCTGCACCGCCATCAGCGTTACCTCTTCAACGAACGGGATTGGTTTTGTCCAGCCAGCCCAGCAGTGCCTCGTGGAACTTCGCCGGCTCTTCCATCTGCGGGGCGTGGCCCATGCCGGGGAATTCCACCAGCGTGGACTGAGGAATCAGTTTCGCCACCTGCTTGCCCAGCACCTCGTAGTGACCGATTTTCGCCTTCACTTCGGGCGGCGCGATGTCCTTGCCGATGGCGGTGGTGTCGGAGGTGCCGATCAGCAGCAGGGTCGGCATCTTCAAATCCTTGAACTCGTAGTACACCGGCTGGGTGAAGATCATGTCGTAGATCAGCGCCGAGTTCCATGCGACCTGAGTCTTGCCCGGACCGTTACTCAGGCCGGCGAGCATGTCCACCCAGCGGTCGAATTCGGGTTTCCAGCGGCCGTCGTAATAGGTCGTGCGTTCGTAGTCGCGAATGCCCTGGGCGGTGACTTTCAATTCGCGCTGATACCACTGATCGACGCTGCGGTAAGGCACGCCAAGGGCTTTCCAGTCTTCCAGGCCGATCGGGTTGACCAATGCCAGTTGCTCGACCTGATCCGGGTATTGCAGCGCGTAACGGGTGGCGAGCATGCCGCCGGTGGAGTGGCCGAGCAGGGTGGCCTTCTGGATGCCCAGCGCCTTGAGCAATTGCTGGGTGTTGGCCGCCAGTTGCTGGAAGGTGTACTGATAATGATCGGGTTTGCTGGAGGTGCAGAAACCGATCTGATCCGGGGCGACCACCCGGTAACCGGCTTCGCTGAGGGCCTTGATCGAACTGTCCCAGGTCGCGCCGCAGAAATTCTTGCCGTGCATCAGCACCACGGTGCGCCCGTTGGCCTTGCCGTGGGCGGCGACGTCCATGTAACCCATCTGCAGCGACTTGCCCTGAGACTGAAAGGCAAAGTGCTTGAGGGTGTAGGGATACTCGAAACCCTGCAATTGCGGGCCGTATTGCGGGCCTTCGGCGTGAGCGAGCAGGGGCAGGGCGGCGGTCAGCAGCAGGCCGGGCAGCCAGCGGGTCAGCGATACGGACATAGGACAACTCCACAAGAAATTGGCCGATGCTGGAACGGCCGGATTAGGGCGACGTTAAACACAGGCAATCCCCGGGCCCGATCGTTCAACCGAGCCAGCCGAGGGTGAGCATCGCCAGCACTCCGTAGCGGGCGCCTTTGGCGAGAGTGACGATCAACAGAAAACGCCCGAGAGGTTCGCGCATGCCCCCTGCGATCAGCGTCAGCGGATCGCCGATGACCGGCAACCAGCTGAGCAGCAACGACCAGTGACCGTAACGCTGATAGTGAACGCGGGCTCGCTCCATATGCCTGGGGCTGACCGGAAACCAGCGCCGGTCCTGAAAGCGTTCCAGCCTGCGCCCCAGCCACCAGTTCACCAGCGAACCGAGGACGTTGCCCAGCGTCGCCACGGCCAACAGCCCCCAAAGCCAATAGCGCTCGCTGACCAGCAGCCCTACCAGCACGGCTTCCGATTGCAGCGGCAACAGCGTCGCCGCGCCGAACGCCGCCAGGAACAGCCCGAGATAACCCGCAGTCATCAATGGGCCGGGTAATCCGCCACCACCACATCGGCACCGTCTTTCTTCAGGCCGATCACTTGATACGCATCACTCATGCCGTCCATTTCCATGCCCGGCGAGCCCATCGGCATGCCCGGTGCGGCAACGCCCAGCAGGTCGTCACGCTTGCTCAGGGCCAGCACCTGTTCCGCCGGTACATGACCCTCGACGAATTTGCCGTTGATGATTGCGGTGTGGCAGGACGCCAGACGTGGCGGCACGCCGTGTTGCTGCTTGAAGCTGCTCATGTCGGATTCGACGTGGTCTTCGACCTTGAAGCCATTGGCTTCCAGATGACTGATCCACTTTTTGCAGCAGCCGCAGTTGGCGTCTCGGTGGACTTCGATCGGAATAAGGTCGGCGGCTTGCGCCAGGGAGGAGATGAACAGGGCGCTCAGGGCGGCCAGACGCAGAAGGTTTCGCATGGAGGGCTCTCGGCTTAGAGGAGAAACGGTCAAAAAAGGAAGGCATTTTGACCGGTTTTTCCTGCCGGGCATCAACGGAGTGTTTCCAAGTGATACGAGGCAGGCCTGCCAATATGATCGTAGATCAAAGCTGACAGGCCACTGAGCGCAAGATGACAAAACGGTCAGCGAACCTTGAACCGCCCCATGATCGCGCTGACCCGGCTGTTGGCTTCCAGCAACTGGCGGGTGTTGAGTTCGCTGGCCTGACCGCTTTCCACCAGCTCATCAACCATGTGGCGGATCTGCACCATGCTGCGGTTGATCTCTTCGGTGACCGCGCTCTGCTGTTCGGCGGCGGTGGCGATCTGGGTGCTGAGGCTGTTGATGTGGCTGACCGAACCGGCCATCTCGTCGAGGCCACTGTTGACTCGCGCCGTGGCATCGGCGGCCGACTGGCAGCTGGCCTGGGTGTTTTCCATGGCGCTGACCGACGAGCTCACGCCCTGGGTCAGACGGCTCAACATCTCGTTGATTTCCGAGGTGCTGGCCTGGGTGCGGGCGGCGAGGGCACGCACTTCGTCCGCCACCACTGCAAAACCGCGACCCTGTTCACCGGCCCGCGCTGCTTCGATGGCGGCGTTGAGCGCCAGCAGGTTGGTCTGGCCGGCAATGGCGCCGATCACGCCGAGGATTTCGGTGATGCGCTGGGCGTCCTGCTGCATGCTTTCGACCTTGTGCGTGGCGCTGGCCACTTCGTCGATCAACGCCACCACGCTGCTTGACGCTTCGCCAACCACCACGCGCGAGCGGTCGGCGTTTTCATTGGCGCGTTGGGTGAAGGCGGCGGTTTCAGCGGCATTTTGCGCGACGCTTTCGGCGGTCGAGCTCATTTCGTTGATCGCGGTAACCGTCTGGTCGGTTTCCGAAGCGTGGCGCAGCAGAATCTGGCTGGTGTGCGCCGAGGTGCGTTGCAGGTTGTCGAGGCTTGAGGCCATGGCGCCGGTTGCCTGGGTGACCTCGCCGATCATGTTCTGCAGGTAGGCGATGAAGGTGTTGACCGAGTGCCCGATGGCGCCGAGCTCATCTTCAGCGCGGATGGTGATGCGCCGGGTCAGGTCGGCATCGCCGCTGGACAGCGAATCGATGTTGGCTTTCAGCGCTTTCATGCGCGAAACCAGTTGGCGAATCGCGTAGACCTGCAGCAGCACCAGCAGGATCACCAGCGGAATCTGCAACAGGCTCAGGCTGCTGAGCACGTCATCACGCTGGGCGGTGAGCATTTTGGTCGGCAGCGCGGTGGCGAGGAACCACGGGGTGCCTTCGATCGGGCGCATGAAGAAGGTGCTGGCTTCACCGTGGTTGTCGAATTCGACGCGCTGCGCCTGCTCGCGGTTTTGCAGCCCGGCCTTGACCTGGCTGGCGAAGGTCGAGCCACCGGCCAGTTCGCTGATGTTCTTCAGCACGATCGGCCCGCTGATGCGCGAGCTGTTGCTGATGATCTTGCCGTCAGCCTCGACGATCAGCATTTCGGCGTTGAGGTCTTTTTCCTTGCGCGCCACCAGATCGTTGAAGAAGCCCAATGTCACGTCGATGGTCGAGACGCCCCAGGCGCTGCCGTTTTTCTGGATGGCCATGGCGCAGTTGGTGCGCGGTTCGGCGCTGGCGTCATCTTTATAGGCAGCGGCCCACGCGCATTGGCCGCGCGGGGTCTGCATGCCGCCCTTGTACCAGCTCTGGTCGTAATAGTTGGGGGCTGCGTCGCTGTTCCAGAAGGTGTTTACCGCCAGTTTGCCGGAGGCGTCGCGGTGCCAGAACGTACTGAACTTGTTGCGTCCGGCCTCACGCTGGCCGGGCAACGGCCAGATGCCGCCGCCGAATACTTTGAGCTCGCCGTATTGATCCACCAGCCCCGGCAACACGGTATCGATGGCTGCGCTGTCGAGCAGCGGGATGGTCTGGGTGATGCTGCGCTGTTGCGCCTGGACCTTGTTCAGTTCGCCCTGGATCTGCTCGGCCACTTCAGCAATGCGATTGAGCACCACCTGTTCTTCGGTATGACGCAGCTTGGGCGCGACCAGCTGGCTGATGCCAACCACGGTCAGCACCGACAACAACAGAATGAACAGAACCAGAAACAGCGTGTAGCGAGCCTGAATGGTGCGGAATGCGGGCATGGAAACCGGTCCTTTAGCAGGGATTCTTATTGTGGGCAGGGGGAAAACAGCGCAGGTTTCCTAACGTATCGTCGCGACTTCGGGAAGCTTTAGGTACTTGCGTCCTAAAAGATGCAATCCCGACCGATGGAACGTATCCGGCCTGATACACGAGGACTAACTGTCCCGAACATTAGAGCGATAAACCCACTTTCATCACATTGTAATGAATGCTCTGGTCCCGTATTTCCGGGGCCGTTGTCGGTTTGTATCGTGAATGTACGAAAATTGTAAAAAAGTGCAGAAAGGAGTTGGTGCCATTAGTTTGCCGGCCGATACTCCGGGCAACTCAAAAGTCGTCCAACAAGGAATTTTTCATGTTTTCCTCGCAAGGAGCCTGCACATGACTATCGGCTATACCGGTGCCTGGCAACCCAAGGCGGGTTTGCTGGTTCGAGACACAGGAAGCTCGAGCAAACCGGTTTCCCAAAGCGTGAAGGTCAAGCAGATGCTGGCTCTGGTCGGCAACGACCCCAACGCAATCAGCATCGCCGAGATGGACAAGCAGGGTCTGCACAAGAACATCAAGGGTTTCGATCCCACCAATGTTTCGGCCAAACAATTGGGCAGCCTCAGTGCAATGCTGCGCAGCCGTGGCCTGATTTCCGAAGTCACGTCCATTACTCTGCTCAACGCCGGCGACAAGTTTGATCGCTTCGGCATTCAGAAGGATCCGGACGCCAAGTTCAATGCGCTGGAGTACTTCGCGACGCAACTGGATACCATCCAAAACAACAATCTCAAGGGCAACAAGTACGCCAATACGTTGATCCCCGAGTACAAGAAAGCCATCTATGTGCTGCAGAATCTGCAGACCTACGGTCAGGGTGGGGAGCGCAAGCCTCCTACCGACAAGGGTGTCAGCGCCAAGGCGTGATCAGGCAGGCCCGCCCCGGCAACGGAGCGGGCCTCGTCGTTTACGCAGCCTTGAGTTTGCGCTGTCGCGTGTCGTCCTGCAGAACCTGCATGCGCGGGCAGTGCAATGTCAGCGGTCCTGGTTGAAATCCGCGATGAAACAACGCCAGCCATCCGGACCCTTTTTCATCGGGTGCCAGCCCGGTGAAGGTGAAGTCCATGGTCGACAACTGGCGCCAGGCACTATCGAAACCCTGCGCGAGTCTGAGCCTGATCGAAATCAGCCAATGGTCCGGCAACTGCTGCAATTGCTTGAGCAATCCGTCGTCAAGCGCCTCCAATACGCAGTCATAGCGCCCCCAACGCTGATCCAGTTGGATGGGGTCGCCGACCCAGGGTGATGGGTTGTCCCGTGTCCCGAACATGTCGACCATCTGCTGCATGAACTCGCGGCAGCCATCCGGCCATGCGAGGCTTGGCAACGGTCGCTGGTATCCGTCGATCTGGAGATAGCCGAGCACCAACGACTCCGGCACCGGTTCGCCAAAGGGCGAAGGGGCATGATCGGGTAGCAGCCCGGTGTTGTGAAACCCCAGACGGGCGGCCATCCGTTGCGTGTAGGGATGATGGGTCATCTGCTTGATCGTCACGCCGTGGCATCCGAGCGCCTGGGCATGAATCAGTAATTGTCGGCTCAGTCGGGTGGCCACGTTCTGGCCCCGGCTCTGCGGATCAACCACGCTCAATGCGAGTTCGGCGATGCGCGACTCCTTGTCGCGAATCAATGCCGCGTGTCCCAGAATCCGCCCCTGCGACACCGCCACCAATGAATGCCAGCGCCCGCCGACATGGTTCTGCGTGATCATGCGCGGCAGGTAAACATGGGGCTGAGCGTATTGGTTGCCGTAGACCTTTCTGAAAAGCTGGCTGACGGCACGGGCGTCGCTGTTACGGTAACTGCGCAGGATCAGGGTTTCCATCAACGGTCCTCCCCGTGCAGATTGTCGTATACCCGCAGATCGACTACACGCTGCTGTTTACCTGACCGTGGATGGCGTGACAGTGACTGAATCGTGCAGCGCCGGATCTGCAATTCGAGCAAATGCCCGGTGCTCAATTCTTCGATCAATGGATAGGCTTCGATCAACGCACGGTGCAGTAACCGGTCTGCCTGCTCACCCATCGCAGACAGGGCATCCGGTACCCAGCGCAGGCACAGAATATCCCTTGTGCCTTCCTGTTCGATCACCAGTTGCCAGTCTTCACTGCCGGTAATCCGCTGTACGGTTTGGCCGATGGCCTGAGGCAAGAGGGTCAGTATGCCGACACGAACCCGCTGACTGTCGGCACAGCGTCCCATCAACGCGAATTTGCGCCGGGGAACATTACCGGGCTCTCGCCAACAGGCACGATCGCCGACCGGATAGCGAATCAAGGGCATCAAGCGACGGGTCATGTTGGTCACCACCAGTCGTCCCACCCGGTTGCACCCGTCAATCACCTCTCCGGTTTCTTCGTCGAGAATCTCCAGCACGCTATGGTTGTCCGCCGCATGATGTTCGCCCAACGCGCAATCCCGTTGACTGGCGCCGATGAAACCGGCGTCGACACTGGCATAGCCGAGAGACGCAATGCGCGCACCGGGAAAGACACGCCCCAATCGTCGCAGTTGTGCCGGAAAGAGACTTTCCCCGGCGTAGAGCAGGGTTTTCACGCCCTCGAGTACCCGCCCGTGCTGTTCCAGCCAGGCCGCGAAGGTCAGCAAATGGGCGGGCAAGCCGGCCAGCACATTGATGCGGTGCCGGACGATGGCATCGGCGAGGATGAGCGAGTCGACATGACCGGTGAACGGAAATTCGACAATGTCCGTTTCCACCTGTGCCAGCGCATCGTGGGTGAAGATGAAACTGGCGTAGAGGTCGCCAGCGAAAAACAGATTGGCGATACGGTCACCCGCGCTCAACTGACCGCCGAGACTGCGACCGAAGTCCGCTACCAGTGTTTGCCATTCCTTGCGCTGAAAAACCGAAAATTTACCGGTGCTGGTGGTTCCTCCTGTCTTGAATACCAGTGCGTTTTCCAGAGAATCGGTCAGTACAGGCCAGCGGTCGAGATCCTGGCTGCCTACCCAGTAGGCAGCGGGATCGATCACCGGCAATTCAGCCAGCGAAGTGACGTGCTCGGGCACATCAGCGAAGTGGCCTGCGTAAAAGCTTGAATGGCGACGGGCAAACGCCACGAGCTCGTTCAACTCAATCCTTGTGTTCATGTTGCATTCCTTGCAAGTCAGTGGGCGGGACCACGCTGCGGTTGTCGATCACCTGCGGCGTCTTTCCGCTGTGTTTGTTTCGGGCGAACTGATCGATCGCACAGTGTTCTGCGTCCACCGTCAGCAGTCCCGTGCGGATGAGGGTCGCCAGCGTCGGGTAATCCAGCAGGCGGTCATGAACTTCGCGGGCGGGCAGCGAACTGCGAAACCGCATCCGCTCCAGCCCGTCGGGTGCGTGTTCCAGGATCAACTGGAATTCGACCTGCAGATGCCGAGCCAGTGTTTCCAGACAGATAAAGTCCGTGCCGATGCGCAGCAGCCGGCCGTGACGTTGGAGCAGCTCGAAGCGTGGAGCCGGCAGCCCGCATGGACACCGGCCGGGTATCCAGCGGCCGCTGTCGCCAAGGTCGTATCGCTGAACGTCCTGGCCTTGTCGTTCTATCGAGGTGAACACCAGACGGCCGATTTCATCGCCATTCACCGGCTGATCGGCTTCAAACGCGACGATTTCCAGATGTTGAATATCGCTCATCAGATGGAATACGCCATCAGACGTTGCCGGGCAGGCATGGCCGAGTGGTCCGGCGTCGACGCTGCCGTAAATGGCCGAACGGATAAGCCTGACGCCGCAGATGCGCATCAACGCAAGGCTCTGTTCGCCGGGATGCTCACCGCCGAGAAAGACCTTTTCGATGCCGCCATAGTCACGCAATCGTGACTGCTCGTTTAGAAACAGACGATGCAGGGTGCTCGGCATGCCGACCAGTGTGGTGACGCGTTGTTCGATGATCAAACGGGCGATTTCGCGGTAATCGTCATCGGCAGGCGCGCCCATCGGCAGATGAGTGACACCCAGTAGCTCCAGCACTTTGGAAAAGCTGAAGAAGCCGCCATACAGCCCGCCACTGAAGAACAGGTTCATCACGCGGTCGCGGGCCGGGTCGAGGCCCGCCGCAAACAGGCCATCGGCGGCGGCACGCATTTGCCGATCAAAATCGCGGTAACTGAAACCCGACAACACCGGAACGCCGCTGCTGCCCCCGGAGCGGAAGTACAGGCGGGCCGCCGGATTGATCGGTCGGGTGACAAACGTTTCCTTGTTCATGATCGGGCGAGCTGCGATGCACGGCGGTGCCGGTAGCGGATCAAGCGTGGCACAGGTAGACAGCGTCGCAACCGGCAGGCTGACCGACACCCGCCGACTCAGGCGCTGCAAGGCATAGACACCGTCGTGAGGTTCGCCCTCGTAACCTTCGTGAATCGATTCAACGGGGGCGATTCGCGTGACGCCTGCTGCGATCAGCATCTGCGAAAGTTCTGCTGTCTCGTGTTCGGAGCAGATCAGGGCGCAGCTTTGCAGCATGTTTCGCCAAGGCACGAGCGCCTCGATGACTTGCGTTCGTGGCAGTGGTTTGAGCAGCACACTGCGAAACAGCGGCGAGGGCGCGAGTTGCTGGTCATGCGTCCAGATCACCCGCCAGCCCGGTGCTTTCCAGACATGTCCGGGGGGGCCGACAAAACTCTGGGTCAACTGCGCGATCGCCGTGTCTGTAGTGATTTGCGACGCCTCTTGAAGTGACGGCATCAAGGCCGGCCAGTGCTGGGCCCGACGTTCCAACGCCTTTGCCAGGCCCGCGCCGATGATGCGCAGAACAGCTTCGTCATCGCTGTCCACCAGCAGCCATTGCGGGCTGGAACAGGCCTGTTGGTCGAGACGACAGACTTCATCCGCCACCGCGTCCAGCGCCTCTGGCGAGGCGGTCTCGGGAGTCAGGTAAACAAAACTGATCCGATGACCCCAGTCGATCCAGCGACAGCCGGCCGGGATCTGTCGGCGGATGGATTGAAGCGCCGATTCGCCGCCCCAGGCTGAAATGCCGTTGGCGCGTTCGCAGAGTTGGCCGATTTGCTCGGTCGTTGCTGGTATGACCGCGACGTGTCCTGCGATCTGGCCGGTGGCGTCGCACTGAGTCAGCGCATGGAGCAAGCGAGCGGTCAGGCCCTGATCACTGCTGCTGGGACGCAGCCAGTTGACGTTGCCGGCCAGCAGGCTTTCGATCACGGCACAGAAGGCCAGCAGCGGCGCATTGCCAGGGGTGATGTGCACCACCAGACCCAGCGGGCTCCAGCGTTCGAAGTGCGACTCGCGATAGTCGATGCGGCGCAAGGCATCCGGTTGCTCCCCCAGCTCACGTTGCAGTTTGTGCTGCAGGGCATCAGGCTGGCAGAACTCAATCAGGGATTGACGGTGTTCAGGTTCAAGAGGCAGATCCGGATCGTGCAGTCGGGTGGAGAAAACCGCGACCGCATCGAGGACTGTCCCACGCTGGAGTGCCGTGCCCAGTCGCTGTGGCAGGTCCAGATGAAGTTGCTCCAGTGCGGCGTCGAGCCGGTAGTCGGGGTGAAGCTGTCCATTGATCAGATACATGTCAATGCCTCCCCAGCAGTTCAGCGGCGGCCAGGGCGCAGCTTCTGCCGGCCGTGGTCGCGGCGCGGCCATGCAGTTCGAACCAGTCTGCAGATAGACCGCAGCCACAGCTGGCGCCTGGATGCAGGGTGGCCAGATCGCTCATGACCACGGCGTGGGCCGGACTCGATGAAATGTAGGGCGAGACGAAACTCAGCAAGCCTTGACGGCCATACGGCAGAACCGTGAAGTCGGACGGATTGCGCACGAAGACCTGCGAATAGACGGGCACATGGAAATGATGATGAGCACATTCAAGGTAAGGCACCGGATGCTCGACCGCGCCGTAACCGTCACGGCAGCGAGAGACCTCAAGGCCCAGTTGTCGGTGCATGCGCTCGTACAGTTGCTGACGGGGAATCTCCTGCGCGGCATGGGTTTTCCAGCCACCCCCGAAGAGCGCCAACGAGTCCGGTGCCAGTTGCAGTTCGCGAACGCCGGTGGCTCGCATGCGTTCAAGGGTCTGCCAGAGAAAGGCGGGAAAGCCGAGAATCCGTACGGGCAGTCCTTCTTCGGCGAATGATTGCAGCGCTGCAATAACGCCGAAACTGTCGAACTCATGGCCGCTCCCGGTATGGCGCAGGGCGTAGGTCACTCGGTTGACGGGCGCGAACCGGCACAGGAACTGGTCGGTAAAGGAGGTTCCCAGGCTGATCGTCTCTTCCGGCTCATAGCTCAAAAGCAAGTAGTTGCACGGGGTTTGCGGGTTGCTCCAGCCATAATGGTGAAAGATGCGTTCGACCATGTACTGAGCGGCGCCCAGGCTGCGTTCGTCGTAACGCATGCGACTTTTCTGACCGCTGGTGCCTGAGGATGTCAGCTCCAACGCGTGGGTACCGGTGGGGCTGAGCAATAGGTGCTGCTTGAAAAAACTGGCGAAAATCGGCGGTAGACGCGACCAGTTGTCGAGTCTGTCCAGATCGTCCACGGTCAGCCCGTTGGCGTTCAGCCAGTGCTCGTAGCCTGGGGTGTGCTGGCTGTGGAAACGGCTGATCTCGACCATGGCCTGATCGAACAGCCCGTCCGGCACGGAGTCCGGGCAATAGGGTTGCGTCAACGCGCAGAGCTTGTCGCTGTGGGGGAAATGGAACATCAGACGTCCTTATCGTTATGGTGAACGGTCGGCCTTGCCGCAGCAGGCAAAAACCGGTTGAGCAGGGGCAGGCACAGCAGGCCGCCGACCGCGGCCCACAGCGCAAAGAAATCGAGGCGAAGGCCGCCGCCGATGGCGGCAATCAACGCTCCACCGGCACCCATTACGGCAATCGAAATCATGCCGATCGCGGCCGAGACCAGTCCTTTGCTGTCATCGCTGCAAAACAGCGCCAGCCGATACAGGGCTGCGTTGCTCATGCCCAGCCCTACGGCGTACAGCGCGAGGCCGGCAATCAGTGCGGTGAGGGAGAGACCGGTCATGGCAACGGCCACCAGGGTCAGCAGCCCCAGGCAGTACGGCCACAGTGCCAGGCGAATCAATTGCGGCAATTCACGTGTGGGCAGCAACCGGTCGAGAATCAGATTGCCGAGAATGACCGCCGAGAAAACCGGAATCTGCCACAGGGCATATTCCCGCGTTGTCAGCCCCAGTGACTGGATCAGCAACAGCGGTGCAAGACCGATCCAGGCGATCAGCGGCAGGCTCATCAGGCCAAGTGCAACGCAGGTCCCGAGAAAGTTTTTGTTGCGCGCCAACGCAAGGTATCGAACACCGATCTGGCGAAGGGAAAAGGCCATGGGCGGTTGCTGAGTGCCATCACGACGGACCACGCCGATGGTTTCGGGCATGCAGGCGTACAGTCCGGTCCATGCAAGTACGGCAACCAGGGCCAGGCCGAGAAACAGTTCGCGCCAGCTGAGCCATTCCAACAACAGACTGCCCAGCAGCGGACCGATCAGCGGCGAAAGCAGTGCAACATTGCCGAGCAGCGCCATCAGGCGCACCGCATCGGCTTCGCAGAATACTTCCTGAAGTGCGGGATAGCTGACAGCCACCACAAACCCCAGCCCCATGCCCTGGATTAGCCTTAATGCGTTGAAAACTTCAATACCGGGCGTAAAGACTGTCGCTGCACACGTTGCACCGAACAGTGCGCAACCGGCCAGCAACAACGGGCGTCGACCGAACCGGTCGGCAAGCGGTCCGATCAGCCATTGCAGGCACACACCACCGATCAGGTAGAGATTGAAGGCGTTGGGGATATGACGGGCATCGGCTTCAAGATCCTGAGTGACGGTTAGCATCGCCGGCATGACCATGTCGCTGGCCATGTAGGTCAGCCATTCGAACAGCATGATGGCGAGGCAGAAACCGAGCGCCTGCTGCGGCGAGAGATTGATGAGAGTTCTTTGCATACGCTTCCACGAGATTCGAGAGAGAGCGCAAAGGGTAGAGGCGGGGTCAGACTGTTCCTACGTCATTGCTGTGACGCTCTATGACGGGGGGTTGCTTGATGTTGCACAAGTCGGGATGCCTACTCGCAAGCGCGAATTGCCTGACAAGATAATGAATAGAGTCTTAAGAAAAATGCCCACATTCCTGTGGGCATTTCGGCTGACACTAAATCAGTTGTTGCATTTGAATGAATGGACGCTGGCATCCTTCTCGCGGCATGACTTAACGATGGTCGTAGTAGCCCGGACCTTGCGGCGCGTAGTGGCGATGATCGCCATGCCAGCCGCCGTGGGGGAAAATAATGCAGCCGCTCAGGGTGAGCAGTGCAAGGACAGGAATCAGCCAGGTGATTCGACGCAGCATTTCAAAGATCCTCATGGTTAAAGCCGCCTGAAGCCAAAGCTCTTCATCGGCTGTAACATGAGACCCCGTTTGCAGCGGCATATCCCCGTGAAAGGGTATGTGCATGGCATCGACGCCGATACAAACCCGATACATTCCAACGGTTCAGGAACCTGTAATGACCCAGAAGCAACGCTTGAAATATTCGATTCTGATCGCCCTCGCCGTACTGCTGATCATGCTTGGCCTGTCCTGGCTGCAAAACGCCGGCAAGCTCAGCGAGCAAACATTTC
Organism: Candidatus Pseudomonas auctus; assembly: GCF_048654275.1. Classification (NCBI taxonomy): domain Bacteria; kingdom Pseudomonadati; phylum Pseudomonadota; class Gammaproteobacteria; order Pseudomonadales; family Pseudomonadaceae; genus Pseudomonas; species Candidatus Pseudomonas auctus. Next base: position 413,652 of record NZ_JBJYZK010000001.1, read on the forward strand.
AGTACATAGCCATCGGTGTGGCGGTGGTGGTTGTGGTGATCAACGGCGTGATGCGCCGCAAAGTCAAGCCCTGACGGCATCTGCCGGGCGCTTCAATCGTGGTTGAGCACGGCGGCGGCCTGGGGATGGAGGCTGTAGCTCTTGTCGTCGTTGAACGTGATGACACCTTCGGCGCACAGGCGTTTGAGGACTTCGCGCACGCTGAGAAAGGACAAGGGAATGTCCAGATCCAGCAACTGGCTGTGAACACCACGCACACCCAGACGACGGTCGTCCTCGGCGGCGACCAGCAGGGTGTCGATGACTTTGAGGCGAATCAGGCTGGTGCGCAGGCCGAAGCTTTTAAGCAGCATACGGATGCGATCATTGCCGTGACGCTCGACCCGTTGCCCGAATACGTCGGCGTGTGAACCCATGGGCGTTCCTTGTGGGGTCTGGCTACCTTCCGATGGTAGGGGTGGGTTGTACATGCGATTACTCCTTTCAGAGCCTGATCAGGAAAGATTTTTCGTGCTCTCTCTAAACAAGACGTTTCAGCCCGCCAAATCATGAAGCGGAAAATGTAGAAAATTTGTCGTGGTTTTGTCTTTTCCCCGTGATTGCGGCACGAAACGGGTGTGTGACCGACTAAATTTTTTTCCGCAGCTTCGTTTTCTGAACAGGCTCATTGCGCGTGACGCGTGGGTGATTTCAGAGCGAGCCGGGTCCGACGTGTTCACGGTGGCTGGCGGTTCGCTCTTCGGCATTTCGATCAGGAGCGAGCGTGACTATTTCCAGGCAATTCACCGGACTGACCCTTGCCGGCCTCTTTCTCGGGCTGAGTGTGTCGGCGCAGGCGTTCAGCCCTTCCGGCCAGACCGGCGCCGATATCCGCCGCACCGGTTTTGGCGTACCGCACATCCGCGCGGAAAACGAACGTGGTCTCGGGTTCGGCATCGGTTATGCCTATGCGCAGGACAACCTGTGCCTGCTGGCCAACGAAGTCGTGACGGTCAATGGCGAGCGGTCGCGGTACTTCGGGCCGGAGCAACTGACAGTCGAAGAGCGCGAGAACCGCGTCAGCGACGTGTTCTTCCAGTGGCTCAACACGCCGCAGGCAGTGAACGCTTTCTGGCAGGCCCAGCCGGTCGAAGTGCGTGATCTGGTGGAAGGTTATGCCGCCGGCTACAACCGTTATCTGGCCGAACGCCGTCAGCAGGGCTTGCCACAACAGTGCCAGGGTGAATGGGTGCGCGATATCGCCGCCGAGGACCTGGTGAAGTTGACCCGTCGTCTGCTGGTCGAGGGCGGGGTGGGCCAGTTCGCCGAAGCGCTGGCGGGTGCTACTCCGCCGCAGGCCACTGCGAAGATTGAAAACGATGCGCGGGCCTATCAACTGGCGGACACGCGCCTGCAACGCTTCGCACTGGACCGTGGCAGCAACGCGGTGGCGGTGGGCAGCGAGCTTTCGTTCAATGGCCGTGGGATGCTGTTGGCCAACCCGCATTTCCCGTGGGTCGGCGGCATGCGCTTCTATCAGATGCACCTGACCATTCCTGGCAAACTCGACGTGATGGGCGCGGCGCTGCCGGGCCTGCCGATGATCAACATCGGCTTCAATCAGCATCTGGCCTGGACCCACACCGTCGATTCGTCAAAGCATTTCACCCTGTATCGCCTGCAACTCGATCCGAAGGATCCGACCCGTTACCTGCTCGACGGCCAGTCCTTGCCGATGAACAAGCAGACGGTCACCGTGCAGGTCAAACAGGCAGACGGTCAGGTGGTGCCGGTCTCGCGGGATGTCTACAGTTCGCAGTTCGGCCCGATTGTGCAATGGCCCGGCAAGCTCGATTGGGACAATCAGTTCGCCTATAGCCTTCGCGATGCGAACCTCGACAACGATCGGGTGTTGAAGCAGTGGTACGCCATGAACCGCGCCGGCAATCTCAAGGATCTGCAGGATTCGGTGCACATGATTCAGGGCATCCCGTGGGTCAACACCCTGGCCGTGGATGACAAGGGCCAGACGCTGTACATGAACCTGTCGGTGGTGCCGAACGTCAGCGCCGACAAACTGGCCAGGTGCAGCGACCCGCGCGCCGGTCTGAAAATGATCGTGCTCGACGGCTCCAACAGCGCCTGCGCCTGGGACATCGACCCGCAAGCCGCACAGAAGGGCATTTACGCTTCCAGTCAGTTGCCACAATTGTTGCGCAAGGACTTCGTTCAGCACTCCAACGATTCGGCCTGGCTGGCCAACCCGGCACAACCGTTAACCGGTTTCTCGCCGTTGATCAGTCAGGACGGCCAGCCATTGGGCCTGCGCTCGCGCTTTGCGCTGGATCGTCTGGCGACCCTGAGCAAGAAAGGCTCGGTGTCGGTGCAGGATCTGCAACACATGGTGATGGACGATCAGGTATTCCTGGCGACTCAGGTGGTGCCGGACCTGCGAAAGTTCTGTGCTTCGCAGTCTGAGGCCGCGTTGAAATCGGTATGCAGCAGCCTGAAGGCGTGGGATGGTCGGGCGAATCTGGAGTCGGGCGTCGGCCTGGTGCATTTCCAGAACATCATGCAAGCGATGCAGGAATCGCCGCAGGCCTGGCGCGTGGCGTTCGATCCCAAGGATGCTCAGCACACCCCGCGCGGGCTGGCCGTTGAAAAACCGGAAGTGGCCAAGGCACTGCGCGAGGCCATGCTGGCGTCGGCCGAATCGGCGGTAAAAATGGGCCTGAACGCCAGCACCCGCTGGGGGGATGTGCAGGTGGTCAGCAGTGGTGGCCAGCAAACGCCGATTCACGGTGGCCCGGGCACGCTCGGCATCTACAACGCCATCCAGAGCGTGCCCCGTGAAGACGGCAAGCTGGAAGTGGTCAGCGGCACCAGTTACCTGCAAGTCGTGACGTTCGATGACAAGGGACCGCATGCCCAGGGCCTGCTGGCATTCTCGTTATCCAGTGATCCGGCGTCGAAGTATTCCCGGGATCAGACCGAGGCCTTCTCGAAGAAACAGTGGAGTGTGTTGCCGTTCACCGAACAGCAGATCGAGGCCGATCCGCAATATCAGGTGCAGACCGTGCGCGATGAACTGGAAAAAACGGGGAAAGTCGCGGCGCAGTAATCAGCTGTTCAACCTGCGGACAACCGCAAAAGCACAAGGCCGCTCCCTCACGGGAACGGCCTTCAGTTTTTTGGCGGTTGCTGCGGCATCGGGTTGATCACCGGGTTGTCGTCCTTGTTGCGGGTCAGGAAGACCGGCAACACTTTCGGCAAAGAACTGGCGAAGCTGTTCAGTTCCTTGATGTTGTAAATGCCGCCCACCCGGATCGAACCGGTGGCGTTGTCGGCCAGCATCAGGGGCTTGTCCAGGTAACGATTGATCTGCGGCAATGCTTCGTTCAGCGGCAGGTTGTCGAGCACCAGTTTGCCGCTGCGCCAGGCCAGTGCGTTGTCGTTGGCATAGGTCTGGCTGATCTGCGGAGTGAAATCGCCATGCCTGTAGCGTGCCTGCATCGAAGGCCCCAGGCGCAGACCATCGCCGGGCAATTGAGTGTTGCTGGTGACCAGCACGGAACCCTCGATCAGGTTGACCTTCACCTGATCCCCATACATCCAGACGTTGAAGCGTGTGCCGGTGACGCGAATCCTGCCTTCGGCGGCCCTGACGACGAACGGGTGGCTCAGGTCGTGGCTGACTTCAAAGAACGCCTCGCCCTTTTTCAGGGTGACGCGACGCTCGTCCTTGTAATTGCTGTAGGTCAGTTCGGTGTTGAGATTCAGCTCGACCTGGCTGCCATCGCCCAGGGTGACATGGCGGACATTGTCGGTGGCCGCGAAATGCTGATAGCTGTCAGGCAGCCAGCCGAGGTTCCATCCGGTCCAGGCCGCCAGCGGCAAAGCCAGTGCGCAGACGCAAGCCGCTACGGCGTACTGGCGCCATGACCGGGTCGCCGTCGGGTGAATCGGCAGGGCCGGTGCCGTTGCCGGCCGGGGCAGGTGTTCAGCGACGTCCCAGATTTCCAGCATCGCCTCATACTCGAACGCGTGAAGCGGGTGCGCATCGCGCCATTGTTCGAACGCCATGCGCTCTTCAGCGGTGCAGTCAACGGCGTGCAGGCGCATGCACCAATGCGCGGCGGCATCGGTGATTGCATCGTATTCGGCTTCCGAGAGAGGGTTCTGGGTCATTGACTCATCCTGATTTCGCGCATTCTAACCTTGGGCGGAAGGCGCCGAGAACAGCCGTCATGGCATTTACCCATCAAACGTGGAACTTTTTTTCGCTGCAGCGCCCCAAAAAACAGGACATCCCGCGAACATTAACCATAAATGGAGTGAAAACATGATCAAAAGAACCTTGGCCGCTGTGGTTGCAACCGCCAGTCTTCTGAGCGCAGGCGCGGCACTGGCCGACCGCCCGGGCGCGGGCTGGATCACCATCGAGAAGGCCATCGAGATCGTGAAAACCAAGGCCGGTTATGTCGAGGTCTACGAGATCGAGGCCGACAACAATGGTTATTGGAAAGGCGAAGGACGCAAGGCCGACGGGGTGGTGTACGAATTCCGTATCGACGGCGCCTCCGGCAATGTCCTTCGCGATCAGAAAGACTGACCCCCACGGTTGTGGAGCGATGCGCAGGTGTCGAGCCTGCGCATTTTTTATGCGTGAATCAAACGCTCGGATCGGCTCCAGCTGGCCGACCCTTTCTACCCGGTGCTCTGGGCGACATTGATGTGATCGAGGGCAAATTCGACGACATTTCTGGCGGGGCCGGCCAGTGTCAGATTGGGATTGATCTGAATGTGAAGGGTATTGAGCCCGCTGTCTGGAAATCGGCTGTCCATTGCGGGGTTGACAGGCCACCGGCCAGCCGTGGTTAATCCTCTGGCGGGTTGTCCGTTCGCTGTTGTTCCCTCCAATAATTACTCTGGAGCTTCAGATGTCTGCGCCACACGATCATTCGCTCTCGTCCACGGTGTCCCTGGACGAGCTGACTCAACTGCTGGAAACGATTTTCACCCGTCACGGCACCTCGGCCGAAGTCGCCAGAACCCTGGCCGCCAATTGCGCCAGTGCCGAGCGGGACGGTGCGCACAGTCACGGCGTATTCCGGATTCCCGGTTATGTCTCGACGCTCGACAGCGGCTGGGTCAACGGCAAGGCCGTGCCGAAAGTCGAGGACGTGGCTTCAGGGTTTGTCAGCGTCGATGCCGGCAACGGTTTTGCCCAGCCTGCGCTGGCGGCGGCACGTCCACTGCTGATGGAAAAGGCCCGCAGTGCCGGGATTGCGGTGTTGGCGATCCGCAACTCCCACCACTTTGCCGCGCTGTGGCCGGACGTCGAGCCTTTTGCCGACGAAGGCCTGGTGGCGCTGAGCGTGGTCAACAGCATGACTTGCGTGGTGCCGCACGGCGCCGACCGGCCATTGTTCGGCACCAACCCGATCGCTTTCGCCGCACCCCGGGCCGATGGCGCGCCAATCGTGTTTGACCTGGCCACCAGCGCCATTGCCCATGGCGACGTACAGATCGCCGCGCGCAAGGGCGAGAAACTGCCGGCGGGCATGGGCGTCGACAGCCTCGGCCAGCCGACCTGCGATCCGAAAGCGATTCTGGAAGGCGGCGCGTTGCTGCCGTTTGGCGGGCACAAAGGTTCGGCGCTGTCGATGATGGTCGAGCTGCTCGCCGCTGCGCTGACCGGCGGCAACTTTTCGTTCGAATTCGACTGGAAGAATCACCCCGGTGCCAAGACCCCGTGGACCGGCCAGTTACTGATAGTGATCGACCCGAGCAAGACCGCCGGGCAAAGCTTTGCCGAGCGCAGTCAGGAACTGGTGCGGCAGATGCACGGGGTAGGGCTCAAGCGCTTGCCGGGGGATCGGCGGCATTTGCAGCGGGCCAAGTCACTGGCCAAAGGGATCGAACTGGATCAGCAGACCCTGGCGCAGTTGCGTGAACTGGCCGGCGAATGAGTTTTTGCCGGGCATGAAAAAGGCGAGCCCGAGGGCTCGCCTTTTTTGTTCGCGCTCAGCGGCGACCGAGCAACAATCCGACTACCAGGCCGAACCCGGCGGAAATCGCCACGGTCTGCCACGGGTGCCCGCCGATGTAGCTCTCGGTGGCGTCCACCGCCGGTTTGGTGCGGTCACGCACACTGGTGACCGAATCCAGCGCCTGCTGCAATTTCTGGGCGATTTGCCCGCGCAGGGTCTCCGCTTCCTCGCCGACCAGGGATGCACTGCTCTTGAGCAGTTTTTCCGACTCTTCGATCAGCGCCTGAAGTTCGCTGAAGGCCTGGTCCTTGATTTGGTCTTCGGCGGCTTGAACGGCGGTTTTCCGGGCCATTGGGTGACTCCTTGCAGGTGAATGGACAGTGAACAATGGAGTGTGGCGCGCCTTGAAAAGTTGCAGCGATTTTCCATCCGGAACAAAAACCAGCGTCAGAGGTTTCCGTCCAGCGTGTAAGATGTCGCCATTTCATGCAGCAGGTAATTCCCGATGAGTTTCAATCTGGCCGACAAATCCCTCGCAGAGCGCGCCGCGCTGGAAGATGAGAAATCCCGACTGTTCGAACTCTGGCAGAACAATCTGGGCAAAGCCAAGGGCGAGGCCGCGCGGTTGTTCGGCGAGCGCTCCAAGCGCAAGGGCAAATGGGCCGAGTTCGTGCGCGCGGAACTGGACGGCATGTCGCCGCCGGAATTCGCCAACATGGTGCGCAGTGAAGTCAATCGCCTGATGGCGGCCAACAAGTAATCACTCGGTTCTGAAGCTGGCGCCAATCGCTTCGCGCACCGTCAGCACCACCGGATCGATCTGGGTGCTGGTGCGCCAGCCCAGTTCGATCGGGTAGCGCGGCAACGCCAGCGGGCAGGGCAGCAGCGCCAGCCCGCTCATTGAAGCAATGGCCTGCGCCGCGTGGGTGGGAATGGTCGCCACCGCCTCGCTGCCCTTGAGCAGATGCGGCAACGCGGCGAAATGCGTGGTCGAGGCGCAGACCCGGCGAGTCCGGCCCAGCGCCGCCAGCCCTTCATCGGTGATCCCGATAAAACCGCCCGACGACACCAGCAGGTGCTCGCGGGTGACGAATTCTTCCAGATCGATCTGCTGCTGACCCGGCGCCAGGCTCGCCGGATCCACCAGACACGCGTAACCCCCTTCACCCAACACCTGACGGCTGAGCAGCCGCTCGGCAAATCCGCCGGCGGTGATTGCCAGATCGATGCTGCGTTCCATCAGCGCCCGGGCGACGATCTGGCTGTGGGTCTGGCGGAAGATCAGCCGCAGTTTCGGTGCGCGACGGGCGATTTCCTCGATCAGCCGACGGCCGTAAGCGATCTCGAAATCGTCCGAAAGGCCCACAGTGACCGAACGTCCTTCGTAATGATTGGCGGTCGGGTCGACCATGGCCAGGCTTTGCCGGCATTTGTTCAGGGCATCGCTGACCACCGGTTTCAATTGGTTGGCCTTGAGCGTCGGCGCCAGGCCGCGGCCGGTGCGCACGAACAATTGATCGCCATACACTTCGCGCAACCGGCGCAAGGCCGCGCTGACCGCCGACTGGGTCACGCCCAGGCGCAACGACGCGCGGCTGGCGCTGGACTCTTCATGCAGGGCTTCGAAGACTTTCAGCAGGTTGAGGTCGACGGTTGCGATATTCATTTGGCTCATATCAATCAGCAGTGGATCGGTCTTTATTCATGATCCCGTGGTGCCGGAGAATGAGCAACACCTGAACTTAACGGAGTGACCACCATGCCCAAATCAATCGTTGCCGCCCTGCAGATCGGCGCCTTGCCCGGCGGCAAGACTGAAACCCTGGAACAGATCCTGAGTTGGGAAACCGCGATCATCGAATCCGGTGCCGCGCTGGTGGTGATGCCCGAAGCCTTGCTCGGCGGTTACCCGAAAGGCGAGGGGTTCGGCACGCAGCTGGGTTATCGCTTGCCGGAAGGCCGCGAGGCCTACGCCCGTTACTTCGCCAACGCTATCGATGTGCCGGGGGCGGAAACCGAAGCTCTGGCCGGGCTGTCGGCGCGTACCGGGGCCAATCTGGTGATCGGTGTGATCGAACGGGCCGGCAGCACTTTGCATTGCACCGCGCTGTATTTCGACCCGCAGGCGGGCCTGGTGGCCAAGCACCGCAAACTGATGCCCACCGGCACCGAACGGCTGATCTGGGGCAAGGGCGACGGCTCGACGCTGCCGGTGCTCGACACTCAGGTCGGCAAGCTCGGCGCAGTGATCTGCTGGGAAAACATGATGCCGCTGATGCGCACGGCGATGTACGCCAAGGGCATTGAGGTCTGGTGCGCGCCGACTGTGGATGAGCGCGAGATGTGGCAGGTCAGCATGCGCCACATCGCTCATGAAGGGCGCTGTTTTGTGGTCAGCGCCTGTCAGGTCCAGGCCTCGCCGAATGAGCTGGGCGTGAAAATCGCCAACTGGCCGGGGGATCGGCCGCTGATCGCCGGCGGCAGCGTGATCGTCGGGCCGATGGGCGATGTGCTGGCCGGGCCGTTGCGCGGCGAGGCCGGCTTGCTCACCGCCGAGATCGACACCGCCGAACTGGTGCGCGCCCGCTACGACTACGACGTGGTTGGCCACTATGCGCGGCCGGATGTGTTCGAGTTGAGCGTCGATGAGCGGGCTAAACCGGGCGTGCGTTTCACGGTTTGACGGTTTGTCGGCGCCGCCATTCTTCGCGGGTGATTTCCCAGATTTCCCGTGGGAAGCGGCCGCCGACAAAGTCATCCTCGTCCGTGCGAATCAAGCGCATGCCGCTACGCTCCGATAGCTTTCGCGAGCCAAGGTTCGGTGCGGCTTTCGGCACGCGCATCAACGGTTGATCGAGGGTTTCGAACCAGTACCGGGTCACGGCTTCGCTGGCTTCGGTCATCAGGCCCTGACCCTGCCACGCCGGGGCGAGCCAGAACCCACGGTGGTTATCCGGCTCGTCCATCAGGCTGATGTTGCCGATCAATTGCTCTGGCGCCGATCTTAGGCGAATCGTCCAGTGCCACTCTTTGCCGGCTGCAACGGCAGGCAGCGCAATGTCGCGCAGATAGGTGAGGGCGCCGTCGTCCGGATACGGCCAGGGCACGAAAACGTTCAGATAACGCACCACTTCCCAGTGGGGAAATTGCTGCTGGATGGCCTCGGCATCCGCGAGTTCAAGCGGACGCAAAATCAGCCGTTCGGTGTACAGCGTGGGCGTGTCTTGCATAAACCACAACTTCCATGTTCTGACAGTGGGCCGTGCAGACTACCGCATCTTTACCAGGTTGCGGCACTGGCCCTCGGCAGACTGAGTTTGCCGGTATCGACAAAGCGCATCGTGCCAAACAGCCCGCCCGCCAGTTTGCCGCGCAGCACATAGGGCAGGTTGTCGAGGGTTTGCGTCTGGCTCAGGCCGAGGGTCTGGCGCAGCACCGAGAACGCGGAAATGCTCACCGGGACGCTGACAATGGTTTCGGAAAACCGTGGAATCGAGCCGCTCTGATCGCTCACACCCGACGCCAGCGAGTGGCCGTTGACCTCCAGATCCAGCGCGATGCCGTTGTAGTCGATGGGCGTTTCGTTGGGGTTCTGCACGCGCAGCTTGATCGCGAAGCGCACTTCCAGATCCTGGCTCGGCAGCGGTTCGAGGCCGACCACGTTGATGTTCACCGGGTCGCGGTTGGGGAACAGCGCGCAGGCGCTGAGGGAGAGCAGAAGCAGGGACAGGATGACGGCTTGGAGGCGGCGCATTGATGCTCTCTCATTGAAAAAGGGCTGAACCGTTGCCGGTATCAGCCCTTTTTGATGGAGCGGACAGGATCAACGGTTCAACTGTGCGACAGCGGCGTTTGTTGCGGGTTCAGCTTTGGCCGGCAGGTCGGGATTTTCCATGACCTGAAGGATAGAGGCTTCCGGATCGAAGTCATCTTCTTCCAGTTCGATGAATTCTTCCGGCAGGAAGATATTCAGCACGATGGCACACAGCGCGCCGACGGTGATCGGCGACTCGAAAATATTGCGCAGCGCCTGCGGCAGTTCGCGCAGCACTTCCGGCACGGCGGCGATGCCCAGGCCCATGCCTACGGAAATCGCCACAATCAGCATGTTGCGCCGATGCAGACCGGCCTCGGCGAGGATCTTGATCCCGGCCACCGCCACGGTGCCGAACATCACCAGCTCTGCGCCGCCGAGCACCGGTTTCGGCATCAGTTGCAGCACCGCGCCGATCATCGGGAACAGTCCCAGCAGCACCAACAGCCCGGCAATGAAGAACGCCACGTAGCGGCTGGCCACGCCAGTGAGCTGAATCACCCCGTTGTTCTGGGCGAAGGTCACCATCGGCATGCTGTTGAACACCGCCGCCATGGCCGAGTTGAGGCCGTCGGCGAGCAGGCCGGACTTGATCCGGCGGATGTACAGCGGGCCTTTGACCGGTTGCCGCGAGATCATCGAGTTGGCAGTCAGGTCACCGGCAGCCTCCAGCGGCGACACCAGGAAAATCACCGCCACCGGCACGAACGCCACCCAATCAAAGTTGAAACCATACTTGAACGGCACCGGCACGCTCACCACCGGCACTTCGGGCAGGTTGGCGAAATCCACGGTGCCCATCAGCCACGCCACCACGTAGCCGAGGGTCAGGCCGATGACGATTGCGCCCAACCGCAGGAACGGCACGTCGACCCGGTTCAACACCACGATGGTGCCCAGCACCAGCGCTGCCAGGAACACGTGACTGGCAGCGCCCAGATCCGCCGCGCCGAAGCCGCCGGCAATGTCGGTCATCGCCACTTTGATCAGCGACAGGCCCATGAGGGTGATGATGGTGCCGGTCACCACCGGGGTGATCAGCATGCGCAACTTGCCGATAAACTGGCTCAGCACCACTTCGATGAAGGCGGCGAAGAAGCACACGCCGAAGATCGTCGAGAGGATTTCATCGGTGCCGCCGCCCCGGGCCTTGACCATGAAGCCGGCGCTGAGAATCACGCTGATAAAGGAAAAACTGGTGCCTTGCAGGCACAACAGCCCGGAACCGACCGGGCCGAAGCGCTTGGCCTGAACGAAAGTGCCGAGGCCCGAGACGAACAGCGCCATGCTGATCAGGTACGGGATTTCGCTCTGCAGACCAAGAGCGCCGCCCATGATCAGGGTCGGGGTGATGATGCCGACGAAGCTGGCCAGCACGTGTTGCAGGGCGGCAAACACCGTTGCGGTGAAGTGCGGACGGTCGTTGAGGCCGTAGATCAGATCGTTGTTGCGCGGGGCTTTTTCAGAGACGGTCATGGTGGTTTGCGTGCCGCAATGCGGGGCCGGGTCGGAAAATGGGTGCGCAGGATGCCGTAAGCGGGAGACGAGGGCAACGCATTAAAACTGCCCAAAAGGTCAGGTTCGACCAAAGGCTGACAGCAGGTCTTCTTCAAAAGCCTTCTGCGCATCGCCGGGCACTTGCGCCCGATGGCGGGCCAGATGGAACGCCACGTCAAAGCTCAACTCGCCTTCGCGCACCGGGCGCAGCAAGCCTTTGTCCTGCCATTGGCGGGCGTAGTGATCGGGCAGATAACCGACGTGTTTGCCGGACAGAATGAAGGCAAGGGTGCCTTCGACCTGTTCCGAGCGTGCCGAGCAGACCTTGCCCTGAAATGGCTCGTCACTGCGCAAAAACCGATACGGGTGATCGACCCGGTCGCAGGCCTGCAACGCCGCGTCATCAGGGGCCTCGTCGGTAAACAGCGGATGGCCGGGCGCGCAATACAGATGCTGGGTTTCGCTGAACAGTTCGCGGTAGTCGAACGCGCTCTGTACCTGGGAGAAGTAACCGATGGCCAGGTCCAGCCGCTGTTGCAGCAGCAGGCGCTCCATTTCGCCGGGCATGGCGCTGATCAACTCGATGCGCACCGATTCGTCCCGCTCGCGAAACCGGCGGATCGCATCCGCCACCCGTTGCAGCACCGACTGATCGACCGCCTCCGACAGGCCCAGTCGCACTTCACCGATCAAGCGCCCGGCGACGCCGTTGGATTGATGGCGGAAGGTTTCGATCGAATCGAACAGCGCCCGCGCCGCAATCAACAGTTGCTCGCCCTTGGGCGTCAGGCTGAAACCGCCCTTGCCCCGGTTGCACACCCGATAGCCGAGACGCGTCTCAAGCTTGGCCATTTGCTGGCTGATGCTCGACTGGCTCAGCCCCAGTTCACCCTGGGCTGCGCTGAAACCATTGGATTCGACCACGCCGAGAAACAGCCGCAGAAGCTGAAGATCGACATCGTGGAGCTGACCGAGCATCACATTACTCCTGGATAAAGTCAGGTTAACAAACTTGATATTTTTCGAATGTATCCGACGGCGCATCCTGCCACCACTTCCTTCGGTCAGGTGTTCGTCATGGCTCCCGTCTTCAAGCTGTGTTTGCCCGCGTTGTTGCTTACCGTCTCCATCGCCGCCCAGGCCGAAGAGAAGACGCTCAATCTCTACAGCTGGGCCGATTACGTGGCGCCGGACACCTTGCAGCGCTTCGAAAAGGAAACCGGCATTCACGTGCGCTACGACACCTTCGATACCTCAGAGGTGCTGGAAACCAAATTGCTCACCGGTGGCAGCGGTTACGACGTGGTGGTGCCTTCGTCCAGCGTGCTGGCCCGTGGGTTGGCCGCCGGCGCATTGAAGGAAATCCCGCGCGACGGGCTCAAGGGCTACGCCAATCTCGATCCGGATCTGCTGGAAAAACTGGCGGCAGTCGATCCCGGTAACCGCTACAGCGTGCCTTACACCTGGGGCACGCTCGGGCTGGGCATGAACGTCGAAGCCGTGAAGCAGCGGCTGCCCGACGTGCCGCTCAACAGCCTCGATCTGCTGTTCAAGCCCGAATACGCCAGCAAGCTCAAGGATTGCGGGATCGCGATTCTCGATTCGCCACAGGAAGTGATCGGCCTGGCGCTGCACTATCTCGGGAAAGATCCCTACAGCACCGACAAGAAAGATCTGGCTGCCGCCGAAGCCTTGTTACAGCAGTTGCAGCCCTCGGTGCTGTACGTCGCCACCGGTCGGCAGATCAATGATCTGGCCAATGGCAGCGTCTGCCTGGCGCTGACCTACAACGGTGACGCGAGTATGGCCGCCGATCAGGCGCGCAAGGCCAACAAGCCGTTCGAAGTCGCTTACCGGATTCCCAAGGAAGGCACGCTGGTGTGGCAGGACAACCTCGCCATCCCGAAAGACGCGCCGCACCCCGAAGCCGCAAGGACTTTCATCGAGTTCATGTTGCGCCCCGAATCCGTGGCGGCGCTGACCAATACGCTGTTCTTCGCCACCGCCAACCAGGCCGCCACGCCGCTGGTGGATGAGGCGGTGCGCAGCGATCCGGACATTTTCCCAAAACCCGAAGTGCGCGAGCGGCTGTACGCCGACCACAGCATGAGCCTCAAGGACATGCGCCAGCGCACACGCCTGTGGACCACTTTCCGTAGCCGCCAATAGCCTTTCATAACAACAGGAGCACACCGATGGACGTGCCAGTGCAAAACGATCAGGCCCTGACCCGTGACAGCCTTTACGGCACTGCTGCCGAAAGCACTTACGCCGGGATCACCAGTTTCATGCGCCGACGCTACAGCCGCGACCTGCGCGGCGTGGACGTGGCGGTCAGCGGTGTGCCGTTCGACACCGCCACCAGCAACCGTCCTGGCGCTCGTTTCGGGCCGCGCGGGATTCGCGCAGCGTCCACCGGGATTGCCTGGGAACGGCACTGGCCATGGACGTTCGACCCGTTCGATCATCTGGCGGTGATCGATTACGGCGACTGCGACTTCGATTACGGCTCGCCGCACACCATCCCGGAAAGCATCGAAGCCCACGCCGAGCACATCCTCAGCTCCGGCAGCGCCATGCTCACCTTCGGCGGCGATCATTTCATCAGCTATCCGCTGCTCAAGGCCCATGCGCGCAAGCACGGCACGTTGTCGCTGATCCACTTCGATGCCCACAGCGACACCTGGCCGGACGAGGGCGGCAAACGGGTCGATCACGGCACCATGTTCTGGCACGCAGCGCGGGAAGGGTTGGTGGATCCGGCGCGTTCGGTGCAGATCGGTTTGCGCACCACCAACGACGATCATCAGGGCTTTCAGGTGCTCGATGCGCGGCAGGTGCATCGCCGTGGTTGCGAAGCAATTGTTGACGCGATTCGCGCGCGGGTCGGCGATCACCCGGTGTACCTGACGTTCGACATCGATTGTCTGGATCCTGCCTTCGCCCCGGGCACTGGTACGCCGGTATGCGGCGGGTTGAGCACGGTACAGGCTCTGGAAATCCTTGGCGGTCTGCGCGGGATCAATCTGGTCGGGATGGATGTTGTGGAAGTCGCCCCGGTTTATGACCACGCGGACGTGACGTCGCTGGCGGCGGCGACCCTGGCCATGGAGATGCTTTGCCTGTACGCGGCCCGGCACAAAGTCGACGCGTGATCCCCTCCGAGCCTGGTGAAAGCTCCTGACAATTTCTGACACCAGGCTCTGCTAAGCTCCGGCAAATTTTCTGCCCAGAGCCTCACACCGTGTCGCGAACCACTCGACTGTTGACCCTGTTGCAAGTGCTGCGTGGCAAGAAACGCCCGGTCACCGCAGCAACGCTGGCCTCCGAGCTGGAAATCTCCGAGCGCACCCTCTATCGCGATATCGCCGAACTGACCGCCCTCGGCGCGCCGATCCATGGCGAGGCGGGCATCGGGTATGTGCTGCGCAGCGGTCTGTTTCTGCCGCCGCTGATGCTCAACGCCGACGAGACCGAAGCCATCGTGCTGGGCCTGCGTTATGTCGATCAGCGCGGCGACGAAGTGCTGAGCAAGGCTGCGGCGGATGCACTGGCGAAAATCGCTGCGGTGCTGGACCCGCAGGCCCAGGAAGCGCTGCGCAATCCGACCGTCATGCCCGGGCCGCCGGGTTACGGTTTTCCGCAAAACGCCGTGCCGTTGAACGTGTTCCGCCACGCCATCCGCGATCAGGCCAAGCTGCACATCGATTATGCCGATGCGCAGCAGGTGCAAAGCCAGCGGTTGATCTGGCCGCTGGCGCTGGGTTTTCTCAACGAGGTGCGGATCATCGTCGCGTGGTGTGAATTGCGCGGTGCCTATCGCACGTTTCGCACCGACCGGATTGCCGCCGCCAGCCTGCAGGGCGAGCGCTATGCGGGGCGTCGCAGCGACCTGTTGCGCACCTGGCAGCGGCTGATGCAACTGGACGAAAACGGCCGCTTCACTCCTGACAGGAATTGACGCAGGGGTGTTCTAGGATGGCGACAGAACCCGAAAAAAGGAGCTGCACTCATGTTCCATCCCACCTCGATACTCGCCCCGGCCATCGTTGAGTACATCAATGCTGCCAATGCTCGCGATACCTCCCGGGTCGGCAGTTTTTTTGCCGAGGATGCCCATGTGTTCGATGAAGGCCATCATCAGGTCGGCCCGCAGGCCATCGCCAATTGGATGCAGGACACCGCCCAGCGCTATCAGCCACGGGTCGAAGTGCTCGGCGTCCAGCAGCGCACCGGCAAAGTACTGGTGCAAGGGCTGATCTCCGGAACGTTTCCCGGCAGCCCGCTGGAGCTGCGCTACACGTTCCGCCTCAACGAACAGGGCAAAATCGCTCGGCTGGATATTTCCTTGTAGCCGTCGTGGCATACTGCCGCGCATGACTTTCGACTCCCCCCTGAGCGCCTGGCAATATGCCGTCGACCACAAGGGCTTCATCCAGGATGAAGCCCAGGAGCACGCGGTCTGGGCCTTGCAAAAATGCCATGAAGCCCTGCACGCCGGTGCCCGTTCGGTCACCGGCGTTTACCTGTGGGGCCCGGTCGGGCGCGGCAAGACCTGGCTGATGGATCAGTTTCATCAGAGCCTGCGGGTGCCGGCGCGGCGGCAGCACTTTCATCACTTCATGGGCTGGGTGCACCAACGCTCCTTCCAGTTGACCGGGATCGCCGATCCGTTGCGAGCCCTGGCCCGTGAGCTGGCGGCTGAAGTGCGAGTGCTGTGTTTCGACGAGCTGTTCGTCAATGACATCGGCGACGCGATCATTCTCGGGCGCTTGTTTCAAGTGATGTTCGACGAGGGCGTGGTGGTGGTCTGCACTTCCAACCTGCCACCGGATCAGCTGTATGCCGACGGCTTCAACCGCGACCGCTTCCTGCCGGCGATCACCGCGATCAAACAGCACATGCAAGTGGTCGCGGTAAACGGCGCCGAAGATCATCGATTGCATCCCGGCGCCATCGAGCAGCGCTACTGGGTCACTCAGCCGGGGCAGGGTAGCGCGCTAAGCCAGGTGTTCGACGCCTTGGCGGCCGGGCAAACCGTCAGTGGCGAACCGGTGCCGGTCGGTTACCGTGCCCTGAACGTGGTGCAGGCCAGCGATTCGGTGCTGTGGTGCCGTTACGCCGACCTGTGCGAGCAACCGTTCGCCGCCATGGATTTCATCGCGCTGTGCGACACCTACCGGGCTATCCTGTTGAGCGAAGTGCCGAACCTAAGCGCGAAAAAACGCGAAGGGCGGATCGCCCGTGGCACCGAGGATGGCGCGGAGCGGGTGGTGGCCGGCGATCGCGAATTGCCGCAGTTGTCGGTGCACGACGACGGCGTGCGCCGCTTCATCGCGCTGGTCGACGAGTGCTACGACCGCAAGGTGCCGCTGTTCATCGAGGCTGAAGTGCCGATGGACGCGCTGTATACCGAGGGCTATCTGGAATTCCCGTTCCGCCGGACCCTCAGCCGCTTGCAGGAGATGCAGCTGCAACGCTTCGCCGAGACCTGAAACACGGAGGCGCCACATGACTCAGCCCCTGTCCCACCATTTGCTGACCATGGCTTATCAGAATGCCTGGGCCAACCATCGACTGGCCAAGGCCTGGAGCCAGCTCGACGACACGGAGCTGGCGGCGCCACGGGCCAGTTTCTTCCCGAGCATCCGCCTGACCCTCAACCATATCCTCACCTGCGACTGGTTCTACGTCGACGCGCTGGAGCGGGAGTTGCGCGGTGACGAACCGCATCCCGATTGCTACGTGTTCTTCAACGCTGACGAACCCTTCACCGAGTCACAGGCCTTGCGCCGGGAACAGGCCCATGTCGACCGCAGGCTGATCGCCTACTGCGAGCAACTGCGCGATGCCGATCTGGGGCGCATCGTCACCATCGCCCGCGACACGCCACAGCACGACAGCCGTCTGCGGATGATCTCGCACCTGTTCGAACATCAGATCCACCATCGCGGCCAGGTTCACGCCATGCTCAGCGGCACCTCGGTAAAACCGCCGCAACTGGACGAGTTTTTCTGTGCCGGCGAGTCCGGTTTGCGAGCCGAGGATTTTGCCGAGCTGGGCTGGACCGAAGAACTCATCTGGGGCCACTGAAAACGTCGGGTTGTCGCCGGGACCTGCCTCGCGCTAAGGTCGCCGAGCCTATCAGTGCGTATCAAACGCGCCGGGGCCCCGTGCGATCGAGGAAGGAAATGGATTCCGCAGAAATTCTTGTGCTTCAAGCCAGTTACACCAATCCGGTGCATGCCGAAGCCATCGGTGGCGTACTCAATCATTACGCCGAGGACCCGATGGGCGGCGGCCATCCGATTGCCCCTGAACTGTTGCAGCAACTGCCCGCCGAACTGGCCAAACGGCCCCACGCGTTCAGCGTCCTGGCCTTTGTCGGTGGCGAGCCGGCGGGGCTGGTGAACTGCTTTGAAGGGTTTTCCACGTTTGCCTGCAAACCGCTGGTCAATGTGCACGACGTGTCAGTGGTGACGAAGTTTCGCGGTCTGGGGCTGAGTCAGAAAATGCTGCGCAAGGTCGAGGACATCGCCCGTCAGCGTGGTTGCTGCAAGATCACTCTGGAGGTACTCGAAGGTAACGCCATAGCGCAAAATTCCTATGCCAAATTCGGCTTCGCGCCAGGCATGTTCGACCCGAATCACGGGCGCATGCTGTTCTGGATCAAGGATTTGCAGGCATAAAAAAAGGCGCCCGGAAAGGGCGCCCAACTGTCATCTGCGAGGCCAGAGCCGGGCCAGCGCAGGTCCATCGGTACAGCGTTCGCTCAAGGGCGATAGGACTCGGTGACCTGGGCGGTCTGGTCGTCCGGAACCTTGAGTTCATTGGTCTTCGCGTCAGCCTGCTGGCTCTGTGCGGAATGAACCGGGAAGTTTGCCCAGTAATGTCTCATGCGCTCGGCGCCGCCTTCGGCGAATGCGCTGGCGGATGCCAGGGTGAGTAGACCGGCAAGGATTGCAGTCGTGGTTTTCATGGTGCCTCCTACGAAAAATGTCGGAGCCGTTCATCCATGAATCTAAGCCTCGGGGCGCAGTGTCCGTCGAGGGCATTAACAAGAGGTTAACGCTCGTTCAGTCTAGGTTTTACAGCGTATTTCCACGGCGTATCGGACGAACGCTGCACGCGTGAATGACGCGTGCAGGTTGCAAGGGAAGGGGCAGTACGATTGTAAATGTTGAAAAGGGCCGGTTCCGGCCCTTTCTGTTACTCCTGCAACACCACTTCCGTGGTCGTGGCCGCGGGTTTTTTCGGCTTCATCAGGCTGAAGTCGATCAGGGCCCGCTGCTCGCGTTCGTAAGGGTTGCCGATCAACAGTGGACGTGGCTTGAAGCTGTCGCTGACCAGGCTCTTGCTGCGATCCAGTTCATCGAAACTCAAACCGGCCAGGTCCGCCCAGGTGTGGATCAGGTGCGAGCTGCTGTAAGGGCGGCTCAGATCCCCGGCGAAACTCCAGTCGTGGTTTTCACGCCACTTCGGCGACGCCCAGGCCATGAACGGAATGGTGTACATCGGCGCCGTCGGCTTGTTTTCGTTGCGACCCAGCGTGCTGTGGCCCACCGAGTCGAACACGTCTTCACCGTGGTCGGAGAGGTAGAGCAGGAAGCCGTTCGGATCGGACTTGGCGTAGTCCTTGATCAGGCTCGAGACCACGAAGTCGTTGTACAGCACCGCGTTGTCGTAGCTGTTATAGGTCGGCACCTGATCGTCACGCACACCGGCCGGAACGCCGTTGCGATCCTGGAACTTGTCGAAGCTCGGCGGATAACGGTACTGGTAGCTCATGTGCGTACCGAGCAGGTGCACGACGATCAACTTGCGCGGCGCCGCGTCGGCCAGGGCCTTGTTGAACGGCTCGATCACGTCGCCGTCGTACTGCGCGGCGTTCTGGTTGCGGTTGTTGTTCAGGTACACCTGCTCGTCGGCCTGTTCGGAGAAGGTCGTGAGCATGGTGTTGCGTTTAGTCATGGTCTGCTGGTTGGTGATCCAGAACGTCTTGTAACCGGCCTGTTTCATCATGCTGACCAGCGACGGCGTGGACAGGTACAGGTCCGGGTTTTCTTCGTCGGCGAAGGTCAGCACCTGTTGCAGCGCCTCGATGGTGTAAGGGCGCGGGGTGATGACGTTGTCGAAAACCGTCAGCTGATCCTTGAGCTTGTCCAGTTCCGGCGTGGTTTTGCGCGGGTAACCGTAGAGGCTCATGCGCTGGCGATTGGTGGACTCGCCGATGACCAGCACCAGAGTCGCCGGCTGATTGGCGCCCGAGTCCTTGAGGTTTTTCAGCGGCGGGATCTTGCTCGCGCTGTGCAGCATGCCCTGCATGTCGGCCAGGGTTTCCTGATAACGGTGATAAGCCACGGCCATCTGCCACGGCACGGCGGGTTCGATGCGGGTTTCGAATTTCTCGAAGCCTTGCTCGAAGCTGCCGGTACGCATTGTCTGCTTGACCAGCGGATAACCGATCACGGCCACCAGGATTGCCATGGCGGCGACGAATGCCCGGCCACGGGGCAGGTACACCGGACGCAGGCGGGTCCACAGGAAATACGCGAACGCAGTATGTGCAAGGAACGCCGGAACCATCCACCAGGCGAAGTACTGGGTCATGTACTCGCCAGCTTCGGACACGTTCGACTCGAACATGATGAAGATCACGCTCTGGGAGAATTCCTGTTGGTAGATGAAGAAGTAACCCAGGCTGGCCATCGAGCAGGCCCACAACACCACGCCGATCAGCGCGGCGAGCAGACGGGTGCGTTTGGGGAACAGCAGCATCGGCGCGAGCCACACGGCGCTCATCACGAAGGCCTGGCGGAACCCGGTGAACCCAGAGGTGCCCGTCAACTGGATCAGCAGTTGGGTGATACCGGAGAAGTACCAGAAGAACACGAACAGCCAGATAAAACCGGCCCAATCAAAACCTGTCGCAGTCGTATTGCTGCGTTTGAACACCGCCATTCAGCACTCCAGCTCAGTCGTTACATCCACCACCGGGCGTTTCATGCAAAGGACGCATGAGCCCGACGAACGGAGGCCATGCGCACAGACGCACGGCCAGAATGCGCGGGAGTATCAACAAGCGAATGTGAAAACTTTGTTAGTTGCCGAAAAGGGCAGGAGGTGCAGCATGTCGGGAACAGCAATGGCTGCTCCCGAAGCGGGCGGGGATCAGGCGTGGGGCGAGCGCTGTACGCGTGGCAAGGGCTGCGGCTCGGCGCCTTGGGTCAGCAGGCGCAATTGCGCGAGTTCCTGCTTGAGCTGGTCGCGTTCATCTTTCAACTGACGCAATTCATCACGACGGATGGTGACGTACAGGGTTTGTGGCGGCATTGCTGTGTGTACTGTGCCCATTGCTCACCTCGCAAATGGCGTGTCTCAACTGTAGTTCAGCCCCGAATTCGGTTGCTGACATACTATCGGCGCCGATTTTGATTTCTTTTGCTCGTGAATGGAACTTTTTTATTTTTCATGGTCGTTGTGTCTTCGGCACGTTTCCCGACGTTATCAGTCTGGATCGGGCACAATGCCCGGAAACTTCACACCGACGCTCTGGACTAAGCTCCATGATTCACGTTGGGCTATAACCTTTGACACACTTTTATTTGTAGTAAGGAGCATCAGCACATGCAACTCGGGATTATTGGACTGGGCCGCATGGGCGGCAATATTGCGCGACGTCTGATGCTCAACGGTCACACCACCGTTGTTTACGACCGCAATACCGCCTTTGTCGACACCCTGGCCGCCGAGGGCTCTACCGGCGTCGCCGATCTGCCTGCACTGGTCGCAGGCCTGGCCAAGCCGCGTGCCGTGTGGGTCATGCTGCCGGCCGGCGCACCGACTGAAGACACCATCGAAACCCTGAGCACGCTGCTCGAAGCGGGCGACACCATCATCGATGGCGGCAACACCAACTACAAGGACGACATCCGCCGGGCCAAAACCCTGGCCGAGAAGGGCCTGCACTACATCGACGTCGGCACCTCCGGCGGCGTCTGGGGCCTGGAGCGCGGCTACTGCATGATGATCGGCGGCGATGCCGAGACCGTTAAGCGTCTGGATCCGCTGTTCGCCGCTCTGGCGCCGGGCATGGGCGACATTCCGCGCACCAGGGACCGCAAGTCCGATGACCACCGTGCCGAGCACGGCTACATCCACGCCGGTCCCGCCGGTGCCGGTCACTTCGTCAAGATGATCCACAACGGGATCGAGTACGGGATGATGGCGGCCTTTGCCGAAGGCTTCGACATTCTCAAGACCAAGTCCAGCGAGCTTCTGCCGGAGGACCAGCGTTTCGACCTGAACGTGGCTGACATTGCCGAAGTCTGGCGTCGTGGCAGCGTGGTGTCGTCGTGGCTGCTCGACCTGACCGCCGATGCCCTGGCGGTCGACCCGAAACTCGACGGCTTCTCCGGCTCCGTGGCCGACAGCGGCGAAGGTCAATGGACCATCGAAGCGGCCATGGAACAAAAGGTGCCGGTACCGGTGCTGTCCAACTCGCTGTTCTCGCGCTACCGCTCCCGCGGCCAGGGCACTTTCGGCGACAAGATTCTTTCGGCCCAGCGCTTCGGCTTCGGCGGCCATGTGGAGACTCCGAAGAAATGACCCATACGATCCGCAGGAAATCCAAGGCAGAACCCGCGCCACCGACCACGCTGTTTCTGTTCGGCGCCCACGGTGATCTGGTCAAGCGTCTGCTCATGCCGGCGCTGTACAACCTGAGTCGCGACGGCCTGCTGGATGATGGCCTGCGGATCGTTGGCGTTGACCATAACGCCATTACCGATGAAGCCTTCGCGCAGAAGCTCGAAGATTTCATCCGCACCGAAGTGGCAGCCAAGGTCGGCAAGGGCGATCAGATGCTTGATCCGGCCTTGTGGGCCAAACTCGCCAAAGGCATCAGCTACGTCCAGGGCGACTTCCTGGACGACAGCACCTATTCAGCTCTGGCGGCAAAAATCGCCGACAGCGGCACTGGCAATGCGGTGTTCTACCTGGCCACCGCGCCACGTTTCTTCAGCGAAGTGGTGCGCCGTCTCGGCAGCGCCGGGTTGCTCGAAGAAACCCCGGAAGCCTTCAGAAGGGTGGTGATCGAAAAACCGTTCGGTTCCGACCTGCAAACCGCCGAGGCATTGAACGCCTGCCTGCTCAAGGTCATGTCGGAAAAGCAGATCTACCGGATCGATCACTATCTGGGCAAGGAAACCGTGCAGAACATTCTGGTCAGCCGGTTCTCCAACAGCCTGTTCGAAGCGTTCTGGAACAACCATTACATCGACCACGTGCAAATCACCGCCGCCGAAACCGTCGGTGTCGAAACCCGTGGCAGTTTTTACGAACACACCGGCGCCCTGCGGGACATGGTGCCCAACCACCTGTTCCAGTTGCTGGCCATGGTTGCGATGGAGCCGCCGGCCGCGTTCGGCGCCGATGCGGTGCGGGGCGAGAAGGCCAAGGTGGTCGGCGCGATCCGCCCCTGGACTATCAAAGAAGCACGGGAAAACTCGGTACGCGGCCAATACAGCGCCGGTGAAGTCGCTGGCAAACCGGTGGCCGGTTATCGCGATGAAAACAACGTCTCCCCCGACAGCACCACGGAAACCTACGTGGCGCTGAAAGTGATGATCGACAACTGGCGTTGGGTCGGCGTGCCGTTCTACCTGCGCACCGGCAAACGCATGAGCGTGCGCGACACCGAGATCGTCATCTGCTTCAAACCGGCGCCGTATGCGCAGTTCCGCGATACCGAGGTCGACGAATTGCAACCGACCTACCTGCGTATCCAGATCCAGCCCAACGAAGGCATGTGGTTCGACCTGCTGGCCAAACGGCCGGGGCCGGCGCTGAACATGGCCAACATCGAGCTGGGTTTCGCCTACAAGGACTTCTTCGAAATGCAGCCGTCCACCGGCTACGAAACCCTGATCTATGACTGCCTGACCGGTGACCAGACGCTGTTCCAGCGCGCCGACAACATCGAGAACGGCTGGCGCGCGGTACAGCCGTTCCTTGATGCCTGGCAACAGGACGCCAGTGTACAAACCTATGCCGCCGGCGAAGACGGGCCGAAAGCCGCCGATGACCTGCTGACTCGCGATGGTCGCGTCTGGCATGGTCTCGGATGAGCGAGCCGATCCGTTTTTTTCTGAGTGATATGGACGGCACGCTGTTGCTGCCCGATCACAGCCTGAGTCAGCGCACGATTGACGCGGTTCGTTCGCTGCGCGAAGCGGGCGTGCTGTTCAGTCTCGCCACGGGGCGGCCGCCCAAAGCCATGCTGCAGCAGATCGAAGCGCTGGGTGTCGATCTGCCGACCGCCGCGTTCAACGGCGGCACGATCGTCAACCCGGATGGCAGCATTCTGGTCGCGCATTACCTGCCGGCCACGGCCGCGCTGACGGCGCTGGCGCTGTTTGCCGATCAGCCGGATGTCGAAATCTGGGTGTTCAGCGGTGGTGACTGGCTGCTCAAGGATCCGCACGGGCCGATGGTGCCGCGCGAGCAGCACGGGCTGGGTTATCCGCCGGTGGTGGTGGAGAGTTTCGAGCCGTATCTGGAGCGCATCGACAAGATCGTGGCCACCAGCAACAACACCGAACTGCTGATCGAGCTGGAGGCGCGTTTGCTGCCGAAGGTCGAGGGCCTCGCGCAGGTGTCGCGCTCGCAACCGGTGTACCTGGACGTGACGGCAGTCGAGGCGAACAAGGGCTCGGCGCTGGTCACGCTGGCTGAACACCTCGGTGTGCCGCTGGCGCAGACGGCTGCGATTGGCGATGGCGGCAATGATCCGGCGATGTTCCATGTTGCCGGGTTGTCGATAGCCATGGGGCAGGCAGAAGACGCGGTGAAGCGTCAGGCCGACGTGGTGACGGGGCCGAACACCGAGGATGGTGTGGCGCAAGCCATCGAAAAGTACATCTTGCCGCATTGATCGAGGCATAAAAAAACGGGAGCCTTTTCGGCTCCCGTTGTTGTTTTTACAGCCAGTAACTCACGGCATACCAGCCAAGCAATCCCATCACCACGGTGTAAGGCAACGCCATCCACACCATCCGCCCGTAAGACAACCGCACCAGCGGCGCAATCGCCGACGTCAGCAGAAACAGAAACGCCGCCTGACCATTGGGCGTCGCCACGCTCGGCAGGTTGGTGCCGGTGTTGATCGCAATCGCCAGCGTCTCGAAATGTTCGCGGCTCATGTGCCCGGACAGGAACGCCTGCTTCACTTCGGTGATGTAGATCGTGGCGACGAACACGTTGTCGCTGATTGCAGACAGCAGACCGTTGGCGATGAACAGCATCCCCGGTTGCTGCTCCGCCGGCAGTGCCAGCACCCATTGAATCAGTGGCGCAAACAGTTGCTGGTCGTGAATCACCGCCACCACGGCGAAGAACACCACCAGCAGCGCAGTGAACGGCATGGCGTCCTTGAATGCGCTGCCCAGTCGGTGCTCGTCGGTGATCCCGGTGAATGCAGTGATCAACACAATCACCATCAGGCCGATCAACCCGACTTCCGCAATATGGAACGCCAGCCCGGCAATCAGGATCAGCGCAGCGCAGCCTTGTACCAGCAGGGCGGCGCGTTGGCGTGGCGTGCGTTCGGCGTTGTCTTCGGCGGCGTAGTTGGCGAGCACTGCACGTACGTTGTCCGGCAGCAGCGTGCCGTAGCCGAACCAGCGCAGTTTCTCCAGCAACAGGCAGGTCACCAGTCCCGCGACCAGCACCGGCAGCGACACCGGTGCGACCTTCAGGAAAAACTCGGCGAAGTGCCAACCCATCTCGTGGCCGATCAACAGGTTCTGCGGTTCGCCAACCAAGGTGCAGACGCCACCCAGTGCAGTACCGACGGCGCCGTGCATCAACAGACTGCGCAGGAAGGCGCGAAACTGTTCCAGATCCTCGTGATGCAGCTGGGGCAGATGCCGGTCATCGCTGAATTCGCTGTCCTGGCGCGGGTCGTTGCCGGAGGCCACTCGGTGATAAACCGAATAGAAGCCGACGGCGGCGCTGATGATCACTGCGGTGACGGTCAGCGCGTCGAGAAACGCCGAAAGAAATGCCGACAGAAAACAGAACATCAGGGCCAGCAGTGCCTTTGAACGCACGCCCAGCAGCAGGCGCGAGAACAGGAACAGCAGCAGGTCTTTCATGAAGTAGATGCCGGCGACCATGAACATCAGCAGCAGAATCACCGGGAAATTGTGCTGCAGCTCTTCGTACAGCGCCTGGGGCGTGGTCATCTTCAGCAGCAGCGCTTCGATCAGCAACAAGCCGCCGGGCATTAGCGGGTAGCACTTGAGCGCCATGGCCAGGGTGAAAATGAACTCGATCACCAGCAACCAGCCGGCGGCGACCGGACCTGCGGCCCACAGTACCAGCGCATTGAGCAGCAGAAACCCGACGATACACGCCTTGTACCAGCGGGGTGAATGCCCGAGAAAGTTGTGCGCGAACGCCTGGGCCATCGAACCGGACATTGGTTGCTCCTTGTATTAAGAAGCGCGCAAGTTGCCGTAAGCGATGGGCAAGATCAAGTGCAGTCGGATTCGCATCAGTGATTCAGATACCGCGCCACCATCGCACGGTAGTTGCCATCCAGCGAATAGCCGCCCACCAGAATTCCCCCGTCAGGCTGTATCGCCACCGAGGTGGCCGTATCGAGGCTGCGCCCCAGTCGCGTGCGCAACCAGCCATTACCGGAACCGAAGCTTCGATCAAGGCTGCCGTTGGCCAGATAGCGGGCGACGATGAAATCGGCTTCAACACCGCCGATCGTCGCGCCAACCGCGATCATGCGTCCGTCCGGCATTACCTGCGCCGCGCTCCACTGGCAGCCGCTGGAGCCGATTGCCAGCAAATGCGGTTGACCACCGTTGCAGTGCAGGTCAGGGCGGCCGTTGCCATGGACAGACTGCGCCATGCATCGAATCGGATCGCGGCTGCTGCCAAAACAATGCAAATGCTCCGCCGACTGGATGACCTGATTGACCAGTGCACTGTGCCCCTGGACTTTGAAGGCCATGAAGCCGTCCACCGCAAAACGTTCATCGAGCTGGCCGTCCGGCAGGTAGCGGGCGAGCAGGCCTTCCTGTGGGAAATCGATGGAGCCGGCCACCACGATTCTTCCGTCTCCTTGCAGCAGCACGCTGCCGAGCCAGGTATTGAGCAGCAAGTGGCGAACCATGACGAAGCCGCGACCGTTGAACGACGGGTCGAGTCTGCCATCGGGTGTGAGGCGGATCAGCATGCCGACGTGATCGGCCAGTTCGAAGTGATGGTTGGCGATCAACAGGATACGTCCGTCCGGTTGCACCGCAAAATCGCAGGCTTCGGCGCCCGGAACGCCCGGCGGGAGCCAGGCGTCGCGGGTGCCCATGGACAGGTCGCCGGGCAAGCGAACGATTTGTCGGCCGTTGTCGCCGAAGTCCGGGTCAGGCCGGCCTTGGGCGTCGAACAGGGCCAGGGCGGGAAGGGTGCAGTGTTCCGATTCATAGTGCAGGCCTGCCAGCAGAATCCGCCCGTCGGGCAAGACCTGAACCTTGCTGCCCGTCGCTTCGAATCCGCTGGCGAACCGGCCGATCACGCTGCCTTGATTACCGAAGCCAAGGTCCGCCGATCCGTCCCCGAGCAAGCGGGCCAGACCGAAGCAGTTGCCCTGAGCCGTGCCGACTTTGGCGGCGACCAGAATCCGACCTTGCGCATCAAGTGCCACGCTCTGGGTCAGGCTGGACGTACTGCCGGCGAAGTAAACCTGCGCCACACCATTACTGGAAAAAGTTTTGTCGAGTTGTCCGGCATTTTTCGCTAGCGTCGGCAACGCGATGGCGGTCTGGGTTGACATGCATGCTTCTCCTTGCGAGTCGACCGATTTCCGGGAGGCGGAACGGGTAACTGCATGAGCGAGACATTCAATCCCTGAATACGCGCAAGTACAACTGACAGAACTAACAGGTGGAGAGTCGCACTGTGCCAGAACAGTGTCTTTTTGAACCAGTCGCAAGCCTGCCAAGTATTCAGGCGCGAAAGTATCGAGGAAAGTTGTACAAAAGACTGAAGTTGGAAAAAGATTGGCAACTAACAGAAGAGGGCGGATGACTTGAGCGTCATCCGCATTACCCGCAACTATCAGTGTGGCATCGACCAGGATTGCAACGTATAGCCTTCTTCGCTCAGTTCGGCGCGGGCTTGTTGCAACAGGTGTTCAAGTTGCGCTGGATCAGAGTAGGCACTGCTTGGGATCTGGGTACGACCGATGTGGGAGTTGGTGCGGTCGATCACGGTGAGGCAAAGTTCGCCATTGCCATCTTGTGGGGCCCAGGCGACGCATTGAAACGGTTCAAATGCGCGGTTGGCAATCAAAAGAGCTTCGTTGATACGGAGCGGGGCGGTCATGGGGTCTTCTCTCTTTAAGTGCCCAATCAAGTGATGTGCCGTCGGTTGGGCTTACCGTTCGGCGAGTTACTTGTACTGATGCACGCAACCCGTTGGCAGGTCACACCGGATTTGAAGAAATTTCGAATTTCTTTCATACCTTCAATATTCCGACCGGTTTTTGAAAGCCTGGCGAAAGAATCAAGTCGATAGCTAACTAATAAAGCGCTTTCTTATAACTGCTTCACTTGTACACCTATAAGCAATCGATACAAGGCCCCGTCAAATTCTTGCTAATGTAACAGTCAGGTTCGCCAAATGACTGTTTTTACGATCATTTCCTAAAATTTGGCGCCAAGGAACAGTCATGAACGAAGCGCCTGCATTACGACGTTTACTGGTCGTCGACCCGTGCGACGACTGTCACCGATTGTTGCCGGGTTTGCGTGCCGTGGGTTGGGACGTCGACAGTTGCAGCCTGGAAAATGCCGCCGACCGAAGCTGCGATGTCGGCCTGCTGCGTTTACAGCCTTTTCACCTGGAACGTCCCGAAGCCGTCAAAGAACTGATCAGCCGCAGCGGCACCGAATGGATCGCCGTGTTGAATCAGGAAGTGCTGCGCTTGCAGAACGTCGGCGACTTCGTCTGCGAATGGTTTTTTGATTTCCATACCTTGCCGTTCGACGTCTCCCGGGTGCAGGTCACCCTCGGTCGCGCGTTCGGCATGGCCCGCCTGCGTGGCCAGGGCACGATTCACGTCGATCAGCCGGAGCACGAGCTGCTGGGCGACAGCAAACCGATCCGCGAGCTGCGCAAACTGCTGAGTAAACTGGCTCCCACCGAGTCGCCTGTGCTTATTCGCGGAGAAAGCGGGACCGGTAAAGAACTCGTCGCCCGCACCCTGCACCGGCAGTCGCAACGGCACAGCAAACCGTTTGTTGCGATCAACTGCGGGGCAATTCCCGAACATTTGATCCAGTCCGAGCTGTTCGGCCACGAGAAAGGCGCGTTCACCGGCGCCCATCAGCGCAAGGTCGGACGTATCGAAGCAGCCAACGGCGGCACCTTGTTTCTCGATGAAATCGGCGATCTGCCACTGGAACTGCAAGCCAATCTGTTGCGCTTTCTTCAGGAAAAACACATTGAACGGGTCGGCGGCAGTCAACCGATCCCGGTTGATGTGCGGGTGTTGGCAGCGACTCACGTCGACCTTGAGGCCGCCATCGAGAAGAAGCGCTTTCGTGAGGATTTGTACTACCGGCTCAATGTGCTGCAAGTAGTGACCGCGCCGTTACGCGAGCGCCACGGCGATCTGTCGATGCTGGCCAACCATTTTTCCCATTTCTACAGTCACGAAACCGGCCGTCGTCCGCGCAGCTTCAGTGAAGATGCGCTGATTGCCATGGGCAAGCACGACTGGCCGGGCAATGTCCGCGAACTGGCCAACCGCGTGCGTCGGGGGCTGGTGCTGGCCGAAGGACGGCAGATCGAGGCCCGTGACCTGGGGCTGATCAGCCAGCAGTCGATCGCGGCACCCATGGGCACCCTTGAAGACTACAAGACCCGCGCCGAACGCCAGGCCCTTTGCGATGTATTGAACCGCCACAGTGACAACCTCAGTGTTGCCGCCAAGGTGCTGGGGGTTTCCCGGCCGACTTTCTACCGTTTGCTGCACAAGCACCAGATCCGCTAGGGCGCGGCGCTTCCCTGGCCCGGGAAGCTGAAAAGGCCCGCTGCGATGCAAGTCGCAGCGGGCCTTTTCATGATGTTGCGGATTAGAAGTAGTACGGGAATTTCAGGCTGAAGGAGAAGTCCGGGGCATCGTCCGTCATGCCGATGGACAGGTTGGGCACGATAGTCAGGTTGTCGGTAGCCGCAATGGTCATGCCGACGTTGAAGTAACCGGCGTTGGCGTCGCTGGACACCACCGATTCCCAATCCCCGCCATCCTGTTTCAGCTTGCTCTTGCGTTGCACCAGGTCCGAGACAGAGAACGACATACTCATCTTCTCGTTCAGTGCGAAGGCAACACCCGCGCCGATCTGGAAGCTGTCGCCGATGCGGACCTTGCCCG
The DNA here is from genome assembly GCF_048654275.1 of Candidatus Pseudomonas auctus. Classification (NCBI taxonomy): domain Bacteria; kingdom Pseudomonadati; phylum Pseudomonadota; class Gammaproteobacteria; order Pseudomonadales; family Pseudomonadaceae; genus Pseudomonas; species Candidatus Pseudomonas auctus. Next base: position 443,386 of record NZ_JBJYZK010000001.1, read on the forward strand.
GGTTTTTCTGGTTGACGGTCGAACTGATGTCGTCGAACGATTCCTCGAAGTTATGGGTGTAGGACAGGCTGCCGAACAGCACGGCCGGGTCAAACGTCTTGACCAGCGAGATGCCCGGTGTGATCGACCAGACGCCGTTGCCGGTAGGCAGGGTGTCAGGCACAAACAGGTTCGAGTTGGCATCGGTCTGGCGCAGCTTGATTCCGAACGGGTCCTTGCCGGTAGGCGCCTTGACCCGCAAGGAAACCACGGCGTCCGGGGTATTGACCGACTCGTCCAGGAACTTGTACGCAATGCCGAAGTTGACGTCGCCCAGAGTCGGGTCGCGGCTGACGTCCTGTTCGGTGGTGACGTTGGAGGCGCCGCCGTTGCCGCCGCCGGACTGATAGGTCGATTCACGGTAGACCACCGGCACGTTCAGGTCGAACTGCCAGCGATTGTCGAAGTTGTAGCGCCCCGTCAGGTCTAGTGTCCAGGTGTCGGCCTTGATCCGGTCGAGGTTGATGTTGCCGAGAAAAATCGAGTCCAGAGCGAGGAAGCCGTTGAGGATCAGCTGGCGGGTGTCATAGCGTGAATAGGTCACGCCGGTTTCAAAGCTGAACTTGCCGCCGCCAAAGAAGCCGCTGGCTTCGTCGTACAGGTTGGACACACTCTGTGCCGGTTGTGAATCGTCGGCCAGCGACTGGCCATAGGATGCGCCGCTGCCCCCGGCGGCGCCCCCCGACGCTGCTGCAGCCCCGGTCCCTGCAGCCCCGGTCCCTGCAGCCACCCGGTTGCCTTTCATGTCCGAAGGCGATTTGGCCAGGCGTTTTGGGGGCGGAGAGGCGGGTTGCTCTTCGACCTGGCGGACCCGTTGTTCGAGCACCGCCAGGGCTTTCTGTTGTACTTCGTATCGTTGCTTAAGCTCCAGAAGTTCCTGTTTCAGGGCTTCTACATCGGCGTCGGGTGCTGCTTGCAGCATCGCCGCGGGTAGAAGAGTACTCAAACATACAGCAGCACGCAGTGATACTGATCGATACATGAATAAGCCGTCCCTTTAAGCCCAATGATCGAGACTCAGCGTAGTTCAATATCCGATATTGCGTAGCGCCCCGAGTTGAGTCAGGTTGCAGTCCAGTGCGCCGGCACTTCTGCCGTTATTGTTCAGGACAACGTTGAGTTGGGTCAGGTTGTTGACTACGTTTGCATTGCCCAGCAGGCGAGTGTTCTGCAGCAGCCCGCTCTGAGCGACCTGTTGCAGTGCTGTGCCCTGGTTGCCGCTGGCCTGAATGGCCATCTGAACGCCGCCGCCGGTGGCAGAGACTGCAACACTCCCGGCGGCGTTGCTGCCGGTGATGGTCTGACCGGCTGTAAGAGCTTGCCCTTGGGCAGGCACCAGGGCGGGGGCCTGACTGGCCTCTTTGACGTTGATCGCAACGTTGTTGTAAGCGGTATTGCTGTCGCCCGCCGCGCGTACGCTTTGCGTGACGCCTTGCGAGGTGTTCAGGGCTGCGCCACCAATGACATTGCCAGTCCCCAGTTCCGGGGTACTGCCATTGCCGTGTTCCTTGATGGTCGAGACGTAGAATTCAGGTTTGACCGAAGCGGCCTGCAATTGCATCGAGGCCGATGCCCCGATCAGATCTCCACTGGCGTTGCGCCAGGTACTGCTCATGACGACACCGAAGCTGATGATCCGGCCCGGCATGACATAACGACCGCGCAGCTCTGCGAGCTCCTGGTCCTTGATTTCGATGGGTTTGAATCCTGCATTGGCATAGCCTGACGCGCTTGCTGCCAGGCAGGCGGCGGCCAGCCAGTATGAGGTTTTCATCTGCTGCTCCCGGGACATCCAGCCCCACTCTTGTAATCGGCGATTAAAAGAAGTCGCTCTGTATGAACCCGAAGTCCATCAATTCAGCATCTTTGACCGGGTTGAAGGCATCCAGCTTGTTTTTGGCCGTCACCGGTACCGGAGGGCTGCGCAAGGCATTGGCCTTGTCATATCCGGGGCCGACGATGGCAAAGACAATGCCGTTCCAACCTTTGACAAAGTCATCATGGGAGTAGCGTTTGTGTCCTAAAACCGGGTCTCCGATGTAAACCCAATCCTTGTCCGCCCGCTGCATCACCACGAAATGCTTGTAGCCGCGAATTTCCATCAGTACCACCACCGGGATCGTGACTGCGTCGAGTTTTTCCGGTGGAATCTTGTAGCCCCTGGCGCGCATGCCGATGCTTTCTATGTAGCGCTTCATGTCCAGCATGGAAAAACCCTGAGTACGAACAAGGTCCTGGTCAGCGTTGACCAGCATGCCTTTGATGATGTGCTCCTCATCGACGTCGAGCCAATAAGCCTGGCGCAATACCGTGGCCAGTGCGGCGGCGCCGCAACTGAAGTCGGTTTTCTGTTCGACGATGTCGGCAAACTTGCGCTCACGGATGCTTTGCACGTTCTTGTAGACGAGCGTGCCGCCAGGCAAGGCAGCAACGGGCATCTGGGCAGCCTGGGTCAGGCCGCAGAAGCAAAGCAGAGCGAGGAGGGCAGCCTTACGCATGATCGATACGCCTTTGGGACTGAGGAAAAGCCCCGTTTCCGGGGCTTTCGTTTCGATCGCGATTACATGCAGGCTTTGCAACCTGCAGCGATGGACAGCGAGTTGCTTTGTTGGTTGCCCACACCCGCCGAGACGTTGGCTCCGCCGTTGCCGGAGAAGTTGTTCATCGAGTTGGTCATGTTGGCATTGTTCACAACAGGTGCTTTCCAGCCATCTTTGGTCAGCACTTGCTGAGTGGTGACGCCAGCGAGGCCAAAGGTACCCACGGCTTCGAACTTGGCTTTCTGGTCATCGTTGCCGCCGTGGCCGCCGCCACGATTGCCATAACCACCGTGGTGGTCATCGTCTTCGATGGTCGCAGTGCCTTTGGCCTTGAACACGCCAGCGGCTGCGAAGGTACCGGTAAGGGTGTCTTTTTTGTAGGTCTGCACGCCTTTGTTGTCGACGACCAGGCCAGTGGAGGACTGGTTGGCAGCAGCAGCGGCAGTGGCTACACGACCACCCGATACGGCGATTGCCAGGTTGTTTTTCTGTTGGTTGAAGTTGCCGGAGGTCACGTTGATACCGATGTTGCCGGAACCATTGTTGCCTGCATTGTTGAGCGTGGCGTTATTGAAGGTGGACGAGTTTTTCACATAGTTGTTGTTGTTGACTTGAGTGGCACTCGAGGCAGCAACAGCGGTGCCGAAGATGAAGCTTTCGTCGGCGGTAGCCAGGGCCGCGGCGTTGTCTTGTTGGTTGCCGTCACCGGCTGCAACGTTGGCGCCCATGTTGCCGTTGGAGCCATTGAGCGAGTCACTGGCGTTGGCATTGTTGACGGTGCCCTGGTTTTTCACCACGTTGCCATCGCTGTTTTGTGCATCGAGCACTGCAGCGCCGGCGCCGGCGGTAATTTGCAGCAGTTGTTCCAGGGTTGGGCCTTTCGGACCATGGTTGCCATGACCGTTGCCGTGCCCGTTACCATGACCGTGATCATCATCACGACCGCCTGCCTGTGCTGCGATTGCCATCACTGCTGCAAGTGCGAAAACCAGTGGTTTGAGGGCCATTGTAGGTTTCATGGTGTTTCTCCGTGCTTATTAGTTGGTTAAGTGTTGGTACTTTCTAATTGCACTGCTTTTGTTGTTTGGGTCAGTCAGCGACCCGGATGCTCAGGGTGTTAGCCATTCGGTTCCCCACCCCGGCACTCTGGTTCACCTGGATTACCCCTCGGCTGCCGGTGAAGGCCTGATCACTTGTCGTGACCTGGCGACTGCCGGGTGAGGTGCCAGTTGCTCCTGAGCTCGGTAACAACGCCACGTTCTGTTGGGAAAGGGCGCTATCGTCAACGGCCTGCGGGCCAGCACTGATGCTGACGCGCGTGACGTTGGCCATCTGGTTGTTGGCCCCGGCGCCTTGGTTCACGCCAAGGATCCCGTTGCCGTTACTGAAAGAGGTGCCGCCGATGTTGGCGCTCGCGTTGATCGAGCGGTCGGCGGGGGTGTCGATTTTCTGCTGCACGCTGGTCCTGGCGTGGGACTCGGTGCCAATGGCAATCGCCTTGACGTTGGCCTGCTGCATCTGATCGCCAGCGGCCTGGTTGACGTTGAAGTTGCCGCGGTACTGAGCACCGGAGTCTTGAATGTTCGCGTTGTTCACAGCGCTGGGATCGGCCATCACACTGGAGCAACCGAGCAGGGCAAGCAGGAGCAGGGAACGATTCATGTCACTGGCCTCCAGCCATTCGGGTCAACGGAGCGAGACCGGAACTCATCGCGCGGTTTACGGTATTGGAAATCGAGCTGCCGGCACCGCCGCCATGACCGCCGCTCATGCCGGGCAGGCCGTTCTGGTTGGTCAGGTTGTTCATGCCGGGCAGGTTTGAGCTGGGGGTGTTGATGTTGCCGCGGATGGAAGAGCCGCTGGCTACACGGGCAAAGTCACCATCACTGAGTTCGGTATTGCTGAGCGTCGAATTGATGCGGGCAGACGGGTTGGCATTGACGGTGGTCGGATAGGGGTCTTTGCCACCGCTGCGACCGATCGGGATCGGCTGGACATCACGATTGAGCACGATCACGCCGTTGCCTTCGGCCTGAACGTTGAAACTGAGAAACGGGCTGGCGGCTGATCCGATCAGCAGAAGGCAGGTAAAGGCTTTTTTGATATTCCCCACGGCGGCAATTCCTTCTTCAGTGGGCTGAGCCTGTTCAGCGTTGTGAAGGAGAGAGCGAAAGCTGTGCCGCTTTTGAAATGTCTTTGAGTTTCAATGTGTTGAGTGGATTGAGCGTGGGGCTGATACAACAGCTGTTTCATCGATGAAACAAAACACTGCCTGCGCAACCCGTTAAAGACAGTGCAAAGCTCTGGACCAAGGGTTTGCGCGCAGGTGTTTCAGTGGCGTAACAAGTCGGATGACAAAGGGATGAAGGGCCTTGAGACGGGCACTTTGCACCTGAAGGAGTGTTTCAGGAATGGACACTTTTCCCCCAAAGCAGGGGGATACGGCGGGTCAAACGCCCCGCAAATCGGGTCAGTCCGCGAGCAAGGTGTGCACCGCATCGAAGGCCCGCTGCTGGCGTTCGGCCCAGTCGCCCTTGATGATCTGCAAGGGTTGGTGATGGTTTTCCAGCCATGTACGGGTCGCCTGATAGAACGCGAGTCGTTCGCTCAAGTCGGGCTGGCAGCGCTGACCGTCGTCCGTCCATTCGATCTGCTCCGGGGACAGGAGCAGGTGCAGGTCGTAATGACGGGCCAGCAACTCGGTTTCCAGCCAGGGCGGGCACTCGCCGAATAACGTCTGGCTCCACAGCATGTTGCTCAGCAGATGCGTGTCGAGAATCAACAGGCGCGGCTGCTGCGCGCGTGCTGCGTCTTCCCATTGCAACTGGCCGCGCGCGATCTCGGGGACGTCGGCCAGGCAGGTATCCCGAGGGTTCTGCTCGATGAACCAGCGCACATATTCGTCCACCCGCAAACCGCCGAACTGCTGTTGAATCCCGGCCGCCAGCCAGCTCTTGCCCGTAGACTCGGGACCGGTCAGCACAATCACTTTCATCGTTGCAACGCCGGATCGGCACGCCATTCGCGCCAGCCTTGCACCGCGATCAGGGTGAACAGGGCATACAGCGCCGCCGTGAGGTACAGCCCTTTATAGAGGAACAGTCCGACGAAGATCACATCCAGCACGAACCACAGCGCCCAGCATTGCAGGCGTTTGTGGGCCATCCAGAATTGCGCGACCAGGCTGAAACCGGTCAGCGCTGCGTCGAGCCATGGTTGCGCCGCGTCGGTCCAATGGGCCATGGCCGCGCCCAGCAGCAGACTGCCGACCGCACCGATGGCCAGGCCCTGCGCAATCGAGCGATTGTCGAGCCGGCTGACTTCACGCCCGTCATGCATCGTCCCGGCCCGCGTCCATTGCCACCAGCCATAGATTTGCAGCCCGGCATACACGACCTGCAGCAGCATGTCCGAATACAGCTTCACCTCGAAGAACACCCAGGTGTAGAGCGACACCATGACCAGTCCGATCGGCCAGCACCACGGATTCTGTTTGACCGTGAGCCACACGGCGATCACGCCGAGGGCGGCGGCAAACAGTTCTAGCCCGGACATGCAGGATCCTTGGGGGAGTTGGGAAGGGAGCGGATTGTACCGAAAAACAGGTGGGAAACGAGTTCCCACCTGTTGCAGGGATCAGACGCGGAACTGGCGCAGCAGCCCGTTCAGTTGTTCGCTGAGCTGGCCGAGTTTCACACTCGCCACGCTCGACTGCTCGGCCGCCAGTGCCGTGCTGTGAGACAAGCCCGCCGCCTGGGTAACGTTCTGGTTGATGTCTTCGACCACATGCGCCTGCTGCAGCGTTGCGCTGGCAATCGAGGCGTTCAGGCCATTGAGGTTACGCAGGGCCTGGCCGATCGCGTTCAGGCTGGCGCTGGCCAGACCGGCCTGTTCGATGGTCAGTTGCGAGGCCTTGCTGCTGTCGCCGATCACCTTCACGGCGGCTTCGGAGTGGTTTTGCAGGCGTTCGATCATCGTCTGGATTTCCGCCGTGGACTTCTGCGTGCGCTGCGCCAGCAAACGCACTTCGTCGGCCACCACCGCAAAACCGCGCCCCTGTTCGCCGGCCCGAGCCGCTTCAATCGCGGCGTTGAGGGCCAGCAGGTTGGTCTGCTCGGCGATCGAGCGGATCACCTCCAGCACGCTGCCGATCTGCGTGCTTTCAGTCGCCAGCGTGCGGATGACTTCCACCGCTTGATCGATGGTGCCGGAGAGCTTGTCGATCTGTTGCAGGCTGCCGTCGATGTTGATCTGGCCCTGCTGGGCCTGGGCTTCGGCGTCACGCATTTCGCTGGCGGCGTGTTCGGCGTTCTTCGCCACGTCCTGTACGCCGTAGGTCACTTCGTTGACGGCAGTGGCTACCAGCTCCATCTGCTGCGACTGCTGCTGGCTGCGTTGCTGAGCCTGCGCAGCATCGTTGCCCAGCTCGCTGGACGATTGGCCCAATGCACTGGCGGATAGCTGCAAGTCCCCGATCACCCGGCGCAGTTTGGCGGTGAAGGCATTGAAGTGATGCGCCAACTGAGTGACTTCGTCCTGGCCGTGGGTGTCGAGGCTGCGGGTCAGATCGCTTTCGCCGCTGGCGATGTTGGCCATGGCGTTCACGGTTTCCTGCAACGGACGAACGATGCTGCGGGCAATCAGAATCACCAGCAGCGCCATGATCACCGCGATGACCAGTCCGACCACGGATGCCTTGATCACCTGGTCCTGGAACTCGGCCTGCACGTCGTCGACGTACACGCCCGAACCGATGACCCAGCCCCATGGCTCGAACAATTTCACGTAAGAGGTCTTGGCCACCGGTTCACTGGCACCGGGCTTGGGCCAGCGATAGTCGACCATGCCGGCGCCCTTGGCCTTGGCGATGGCGACCATTTCATTGAACACCGCAAAGCCGTCCGGGTCGCGGATCGCCGAGAGGTTCTGGCCTTCGAGCTTGGGATTGGTCGGGTGCATGACCATCACGGGCGCAAGGTCGTTGATCCAGAAATAGTCGTTCTGGTCATAGCGCAGGCCACGGATCGCGGTCAGCGCCTGTTTCTGTGCCACATCGCGGGTCAGGGTTCCTGCGGCTTCGAGGCCTTGGTAGTAAGTCAGCAAACCGCTGGCGGTCTGCACCACATGCTGGGTTTTCTGGGCCTTGGCGTGGTAGAGGTCATCATGGATCTGCTTGAGCATCAACACGCCCAACGTCAACAGCATGACCACGGCCACAATCAAGATGAGCCACAAGCGTCGGCTGATCGACACACTGCGCAAGCTGTTCATAACGCTGTCACTCCGGATTCTTTTTCTTGTAATAAACCACCGCCAGCATCCAACCACGTTTCGGTGACCGGGCATACGCGACCCAAGTCGTAGAACGCGGCAGCGCTATTACGGCTTGTCTGTTAGGATTTCGGCCCCGCGCGTGAAAACCTGAATCGAAATTGATTTTTCACGGAATTTTGACTGTTTCGTGTGGATCCTGTGCGCGCGGAATCGGTACAGCTTTAACCAGCTACGCTGAACGCAGTGAACGTAAAAAATACTATCGGGGCATGCCTCTGTGCATCGCTCTCTGGGGGATTGATGGATCTTTGGACGGCCTTGCAGGCACTGATTCTAGGAGTTGTAGAGGGGCTGACGGAGTTTTTGCCCATTTCCAGTACCGGACACCAGATCATTGTTGCCGACTTGCTCGATTTCGGAGGCGAGCGGGCCATGGCGTTCAACATCATCATCCAGCTTGGTGCGATTCTCGCGGTGGTCTGGGAATTCCGACGCAAGATTCTCGACGTGGTCATTGGCCTGCCGACCCAGCCGAGTGCGCGGCGCTTCACCGCCAACCTGCTGATCGCCTTCCTGCCCGCCGTGGTGCTGGGAGTGGTCTTCGCCGACTTGATTCACCACTACCTGTTCAATCCGATCACCGTGGCCGCCGCGCTGGTGGTGGGCGGCATCGTGATGTTGTGGGCCGAGCAGCGTCAGCATGAAGTGCACGCCGAAACGGTCGACGAGATTCGCTGGACGGATGCGCTGAAGATCGGCTTCGCCCAGTGCCTGGCGATGATCCCCGGCACTTCGCGCTCCGGCTCGACCATCATCGGCGGCCTGTTGTTCGGCCTGTCGCGCAAGACCGCCACCGAGTTCTCGTTCTTCCTGGCGATGCCGACCATGGTCGGTGCGGCGGTGTATTCGGGCTACAAGTATCGCGACCTGTTCGTACCGGCGGACTTCCCGGTATTCGCCATCGGTTTCGTCACCGCGTTTATCTTCGCCATGATCGCGGTGCGCGGCCTGCTCAAGTTCATCGGCAGCCATAGCTACGCGGCGTTTGCCTGGTACCGGATCGTCTTCGGTCTGGTGATTCTGGCAACGTGGCAGTTCGGCTGGGTCGACTGGACGGCAGCCAAGCCATGAGCGACTCCCGCGCACGCCGCCCGGATCGCGGTCCTTCCGGTGGCAATATCCAGCACTTGAAATTGAAACTGGTGGTGCTGCTGATCGTCTGCGCGCTGCCACTGTTCGGCTCGTTGTCGATGTGGCTGCGCGGGATTTCCCTGGTACCGCTGACGGCTTACGGGCTGGTCAGCGTGCTGGCGTTTTTCCTGTACTGGGCGGACAAGCGCAAGGCCCGCGCCGACGCTTGGCGCACACCGGAAAACATCCTGCACGCGGTGGAACTGGCCGGTGGCTGGCCGGGCGCGTTGATCGCCCAGCAGGTCTTCCGGCACAAGACGCGCAAGGTGTCGTTTCAGGTGTTGTTCTGGATGATTGTGGCTTTGCATCAGGTGTTCTGGATCGATCAGTTGTTTCTCGGTTCGAACCTCCTGGCGTTGTTCTAAAGCAGCAGCCCGACCTGCACGCGCTTGGGCAGCTTGCTGACCACCAGTTGGTGGGAACGCTGCAGCAAGCCTTGCAGTTCCTCGGCGCCCAGCGGGTAGGGCGGGTACATGATGATCCATTGCGCCCGGGCAAGGTACGGCGCCGGGTGAATGCCCGGCCGGTCGCAATGACCGAGAAACAGGTCCTTGTCGACCTTGAACGCCAGCGAATCACCGCGCAGTCCCTGCAAGGCGAACATCTTGTTGCCGGCAATCGAAAACACTCGCACGCCACCCCATTTGTAGTCTTCCCTGGCACCGGGCAGGGCCAGGCAGAAGTCCGCGACATCCTGTTCGCTCATCTTTCCTTGTTTCATAACAGCCGTTCTCCACAGGCATTGAACGATTCGACCAGATGATCGATCCATGCGCGCACCGCCGGCATCACCCCGCGCCGATGCGGATACACCGCTTGCAGCCAGCCGCCGGGCAGTGACCAATCAGGCAACAACTGCACCAGCGTGCCGTTGTTCAGTTCCGTTTCGCAATACATCATCGGCAGCAGGGTGAAACCCTGGCCGGCCAGCACACAGGCCTTGCGCACGATGAAATCGTCGATGCCCAGCCGGGCTTCCAGCGCCAGATCGCAACTCTTGCCGTGCTGATCGAGCAGGCGCACATGCACCATGCGATCGGCTTCCAGAGCGCCCAGCACCGGCAGGTTCTTCAGGTCCTGCGGATGATTGATTTCCACGCCCTGCATAAAGGAAGGGCTTGCGACCACCACCATCTGCGCCTGACGCAGGCGGCGGGTCACCAGCATCGGTTCTTCATCGCCGTGTTCGCGCACGCGCAGGGCCACGTCGATGCCTTCGGTGATCAGGTCGACCCGTCGATTGATCAGGGTGACTTCCAGCTGCACCTGAGGGTATTTGCCAAGGAAATTGCTGATCACCACCGGGAGCATTTCATGGGCCAGCCCCGTGGGACTGGAAACCCGCAAGCGTCCGCGAGGCTCGCTGGACATGCTGGCCACTGTTTCATCGGCCATTTCCGCTTCCAGCAGCATGGCCTGACAGTGACGCAGATAGCGTTCGCCGACCGCCGTCAGCTTCAATTGGCGGGTGGTGCGTTGCAGCAAACGTGCGCCAAGGCGTTCTTCCAGCTCGGCGATGCGCCGCGACAGGCGTGACTTGGGAATGCCGAGCAAGCGGCCGGCGGCGGCGAAACCGCCAGCCTCGACCACTTTGGCGAAATAGTAGAGATCGTTGAGGTCTTGCATGGAGAAACCCGACTGTTCTATCAGTGGGACAAACTATCGCATTGTTGCCGTCTAATCAGCTATTGGTTTCGTCGGTAGGATTGTCTCCATTCCGTCGCCACCGGCGATTCATTCCAGGAGATTCCACATGAAACTGCTGCACATCGATTCGAGCATTCTGGGCGACAACTCCGCTTCCCGTCAGCTGAGCAGTCAAGTCACTAAAGCCTGGCAAGCCGCCGAGCCAAGCGCTGTTGTGACCTACCGCGATCTGGCCGCTGATGCCATCAGCCACTTCTCGTCGACCACCCTGGTTGCTGCCGGCACCACCGCTGAACTGCGCAACGCCGCACAACAGCACGAAGCCGAACTGAGCGCCACCACCCTGGCCGAATTCATCGCCGCTGACGCTATCGTCGTCGCTGCACCGATGTACAACTTCACCGTGCCGACCCAGCTCAAAGCCTGGATCGACCGCATCGCCGTCGCCGGCCAGACCTTCCGTTACACCGAAGCCGGCCCTGAAGGCCTGTGCGGCGGCAAGAAAGTAGTGATCGTTTCCACCGCTGGCGGCATCCACGCCGGTCAAGCTTCGGGCGTGGCACACGAAGACTACCTGAAACTGGTCTTTGGCTTCCTCGGCATCACCGACATCGAAGTCGTGCGTGCCGAAGGCCTGGCCTACGGCGAAGAAGTGCGCAACAACGCCATGAGCGCCGCGCAAGCGAAGATCAGCGAGCAGCTGTTCGCCGCCGCGTAAGGCTTGCGTAAAGAACAGCTCCTGTTCAGGCAAATTCCAAAAAACTCTGTATTCTGGTTCCGCAAGGGCCAGATACGGAGTTTTTTGTTTCTGACTGTTACATAATCTGGCCCGGGTTATGCAGTCTGATGATCAACGTCTGAGTGCAACGCCGCGCCGGGGTACCGAATTTCGGAATTTCGGGCGTCGAACACAACGGATCTTTCGATTGAGTAACAACAGGGTGGGGCATCCCATGATGCGTCTTTGTGCAGCGTTACTGATTTGCCTGCTCGGCAGCCTGAATTCAGTGCACGCTGCGCCCGGGCAGCACCCGCGCTGGAGCGTCGGCTATCACGAGATGACATTCCTCGATCCGCTCGACCTGCAACCGATGCGCGCCATCGCGTTCTATCCCTCCAGCGACCGCGAACACCTGAGCCTGCTCGAAGGTTATTCGGTCGAGGCCGGCGAAGACACCAAAGTCGCCATCGGCCGTTTCCCGATGCTTATGCTCTCTCACGGCAACACCGGCACGCCGCTGGCGCTGCACGACCTGGCTACGTCACTGGCACGCAAGGGGTTCGTGGTGGTGGCGGTGATTCACCCCGGCGATAACTCCAAGGATCACAGCCGCCTCGGTACGTTGAGCAATCTCTATGGCCGGCCGATCCAGATTTCCGAAGCCATTACCGCGACGTTGGGCGATCGCATGCTCGCGCCGTACGTGAACGCCGAGCAGGTCGGCGTGATCGGCTATTCGGCGGGCGGCGAAACAGCGTTGATTCTGTCCGGCGCGCAGCCGGATCTGGATCGCCTGCGCCGCTACTGCCAGGAACGTCCGGATGACCGCGACGCCTGCAACACCCAGGGCGAGCTGATTGTCGACCGCGACGATCTGCAACCGGTGGCCGATCCGCGCGTGCATGCGTTGCTGCTGATGGCGCCGCTGAGCCTGAAGTTTGGTCGTCACACTTTGGCTGATGTGCATGTGCCGGTGCTGCTCTACAGCGGTGATGGCGACAAACTGGTGGCCTTCGATAAAAACGCTGCGGCCCTGGCGCGCAAGCTGCCGACCGCACCCGACTTCAAATTGCTGGCCGGGGCAGGGCACTTCGTGTTCATGGCGCCATGCAATGAAGAGCAGATCCGGGCGATGCCGGCGCTGTGCACCGACGCGGACGGGGTCGATCGAGAAGACATCCACCGCAACCTGATTTCCGAGGCCGGACGGTTCTTCTCCCATGCCTTGGGCAGGCCGACCCGCGCGGGGATGCAGACGGCGGATCAGTGAGCGTTTACGCCATGGCCCGGCGCTTGAGCAGCAAGGTCAACGCCAGTCCGGTCACGGACAGCACGGCCGCACTGAAGAAAATCCACGAATAGCCCAGGTTCAACGCCACCGCGCCCATCAACGGGCCGGCAATCGCCAGCGCCAGATCGAAAAACACCGCATAAGCACTCAACCCGGCACCACGACTGGAGTTGGGCACCTGCTTGATCGCCTCGACGCCCAGCGCGGGATATACCAGCGACAGGCCGAACCCGGCCAGACCGGCGCCGACCAAGGCATACGCGGTCGAGGGCGCCAGCCACAGCATGACCAGGCCGACAGTTTCGATGGTCATGCAGGCAATCGCCGAGGTGAATCCGCCAAAACGGCCGATGGCGGAAATGAACAGCAGCCGCGAAAGGATGAAACACACACCGAACACCGTCAGGCAATACGCAGCGCCGCTCCAGCCGCGATTGAGGTAATACAGGGTGATGAAGGTGGTCAGCGTGCCATAGCCAATCGACGCCAGGCTCAGACTGGCGCCGAACGGCGCAATCCGTCCGAACACCGCCCAGAACGGCAGGCGTTCACCGCGTACCACCGGCACCGAGGGCTTATTGCGGATCAGCAGCAAGGCGCCGGCCGCGAGTAGCGACAGCGCAATGCCAAGGCTTTCGAAGCCATAGTCGGCGACCATCACCACGCCCAACGGCGCGCCAATGGCAATCGCGCCATAGGACGCGATGCCGTTCCACGAAATCGAGCGCGCGGTGTGTTCGGCACCGACCTGGCCCATGCACCAACTGATGGTGCCGACGCCGATCAGGCCCTGGGCAATCCCCAGCAACAGGCGCCCGACAATCAGGATCGACAGGCTCAACAGCGGCAAGCTCTGCAGCAACGTCGAAACCAGCGTCAGCACACCGCTGAGCACGATCCCCGACAAACCATAAACAATCGCCCGTTTGGTGCCGATGGTGTCCGACATGCGCCCGGCCATTGGCCGGCTGAGCAGGGTAGCCAGGTATTGCGAACCGATCACCAGCCCGGCGATCACGGCACTGAAACCCAATTGCTCGTGCACGTAGCCGGGCAGTACCGCTATCGGCAGGCCGATGCAGAGGAAGGCAATAAAGGTATAGAAAACGATGGAGACGATCTGCAGGGTGATCGCCAGGGAGCTTTGCGGTGGCTGTTGCTGCGCAGACATGAGGACTCGTTCGCGGGCGGCGGTGGGAGAGTCCGCATCATGGCGTGGCGCTGGATTAAAAGGAAGCAGGCTAACGATCTTTTCCTCGACGAAAAAAAAGCCCTGTCACAAGGACAGGGCTTTCTGTTTACCGCTCGATTCGACTTAGAACACCACGCCTTGGCTGCGCAGGTAGTCGTCGTAGGTGCCGCTGAAGTCGGTCACACCGTTCGGGCTCAGCTCGATGATGCGGGTGGCCAGGGACGATACGAACTCACGGTCGTGGCTGACGAAAATCAACGTGCCCGGGTAGTTTTCCAGCGCCAGGTTCAGCGCCTCGATCGATTCCATGTCCAGGTGGTTGGTCGGTTCGTCCATCACCAGTACGTTCGGCTTTTGCAGGATCAGCTTGCCGAACAGCATACGACCTTGCTCACCACCGGAAATCACCTTCACCGACTTGAGGATCTCGTCGTTGGAGAACAGCATGCGACCCAGGGTGCCACGGATCACTTGCTCGCCCTGAGTCCACTGACCCATCCAGTCGAACAGGCTGACGTCGTCTTCGAAATCGTGGGCGTGGTCCTGAGCGTAGTAGCCCAGCTCCGCGCTTTCGGTCCACTTCACCGAACCTGCGTCCGGGGTCAGTTCGCCCATCAGCGTGCGCAGCAGGGTGGTCTTGCCGATACCGTTCGGGCCGATGATGGCTACGCGCTCGCCGGCTTCAACGGTGAAACTGAAGTTCTTGAACAGGGTCTTGCCGTCGAAGCCTTTGGACATCTGCTCGATGGTCACGGCCTGGCGGTGCAGCTTCTTGGTCTGTTCGAAACGGATGAACGGGCTCACGCGGCTCGATGGCTTGACTTCGGCCAGCTGGATCTTGTCGATCTGCTTGGCGCGGGAAGTGGCCTGCTTGGCTTTCGAGGCGTTGGCCGAGAAGCGGCTGACGAACGTTTGCAGTTCGGCAATCTGGGCTTTCTTCTTGGCGTTGTCCGACAGCAGTTGCTCGCGGGACTGGGTCGCCGCGGTCATGTACTCGTCGTAGTTGCCCGGGAACAGACGCAGCTCGCCGTAGTCCAGGTCGGCCATGTGGGTGCAGACGCTGTTCAGGAAGTGACGGTCGTGGGAAATGATGATCATGGTGCTGTTACGCGCCGTCAAAATCGTTTCCAGCCAGCGGATGGTGTTGATGTCCAGGTGGTTGGTCGGTTCGTCGAGCAGCAGCACTTCCGGATCGGAGAACAGTGCCTGAGCCAACAGAACACGCAGCTTCCAGCCCGGCGCGACTTCGGTCATCGGGCCGAAGTGCTGTTCCAGCGGAATGCCCAGACCCAGCAGCAGTTCACCGGCGCGGGATTCGGCGGTGTAGCCGTCCATCTCGGCGAACTCGGTTTCCAGCTCGGCCACGGCCATGCCGTCTTCTTCGCTCATTTCCGGCAGCGAGTAGATGCGATCGCGCTCGGCCTTGACCTTCCACAGCTCTTCGTGACCCATGATCACCGTGTCGATCACGGTGAATTCTTCGTAGGCGAACTGATCCTGGCGCAGTTTACCCAGGCGTACATTCGGCTCCAGCATGACCTGGCCGCCGGACGGCTCGAGGTCGCCGCCGAGGATCTTCATGAAGGTCGACTTGCCGCAACCGTTGGCGCCGATCAGGCCGTAGCGGTTGCCGCCGTTGAATTTGACCGAAACGTTTTCAAACAGCGGCTTGGCGCCGAACTGCATGGTGATGTTAGCTGTAGAAATCAAAGGTTTTTCCTGCGAAGCGTGCTGAGTAGCGAGGGTGCAGCCGGAGCGCTTGGCCCGAGTCGAAGTGCGCTGAGGCGGGGCAATCCCGTCATCAACCAAGGGGGGCGCGTAAAGTTTGGCGGCGATTGTACTGGTCTGGCTCTTTAAACGATAGGGCGGTGACATTCCGATTGCCGTTTGGCGCAATCGCGAGACAGTTTTTCACAGATGAAGGTTCACTATTGGTTACAAACTGTGGCTAAAATGCCATCCATTCACCCAATGCCTTGTCCGGCATGGGCTCAAGGATGCGCCACCGGGACGTTTTTTTTTGATTTCAGACCACTGCCACAGACCTTGGGCCACAGCCCGAAAGGCGCGCAGTTTGTTCACTTCTGACGTGTGACGATTTCCGTGAAACTCATCATTGCCGCTGTATATGTCATTTCCATTGCGTACGTTCACCTGCGCGGTCGCGTACGCCACAAACTCGGTCGTCAACTGAGCGATCACTCCTCGTTCCTGGCACCGATCAACTGCTTCCTTTATCTGTTCTCGAAAAAGCCCAACACGCCTTACCTTGATCCAAAGGACTTTCCCGATCTGACTCCGTTGCAGACCCACTGGGAAGAAATCCGTGAAGAAGGTCGTAACCTGCTGCGTGCCGGCGAGATCAAGCGCTCGAACCAGTACGACGACGTCGGTTTCAACTCGTTCTTCAAGACTGGCTGGAAGCGTTTCTACCTGAAGTGGTACGGCGACAGCCACCCGTCGGCGCTGCAACTGTGCCCGCGCACCACCGAACTGGTGCAGAGCATCGGCTCTATCAAGGCTGCGATGTTCGCCGAGCTGCCGCCGGGCTCGAAGCTGGTGCGTCACCGCGACCCATACGCCGGTTCGTACCGCTATCACCTTGGCCTGGAAACGCCGAACGACGCCGGTTGCTACATCAACGTCGATGGCGAGAATTATCACTGGCGTGATGGCGAAGCGGTGATGTTCGACGAGACGTTCATTCATTACGCGGAAAACACCACCGACCAGAACCGCATCATCCTGTTCTGTGACATCGAGCGCCCGATGAAGTATCGCTGGGCGGCGGCGTTCAACCGTTGGTTCAGCCGCACCGTGATGTCGGCGGCCGGTGCGCCGAACGATGCGGGTGACCGCACCGGTGGCATCAACCGGTTATTTACCAGAATCTATAAGATTCGCCTGCGCGGCAAAGAGCTGAAAAAGCGCAATCGCAAACTCTACTACATGGAAAAGTGGGCGATCTTCGGCGGTCTGCTGGCGATCTTCATCCTGATCTGACGAATCGGGCGATTGTTGAAAGACAGTCGCCCGATTTCATTTTCATGAGGCCTTTTTGGTTTTCTTCGCCGCTGTTGTCTTGCTGGCAGTCTTCTTCGCCGGTTTGGCCGGGGCTTTGCCGCCGAGGCTGCGCTTGAGCAGTTCGGTCAGGTCGATAACATCGGCCGATTTGCGCTCTTCTTCACCGGAAACCGTCTCAACGTCTTCGATCTTGCCTTCATGGGCCTTCTTGTCCACCAGCGCCATGATCTTGTCTTCGAACTCGTCGTTGTAATCCTCGGGCGTCCAGTCCGCTGTCATGTCTTCCACCAGCCGTTTGGCCATGTCCAGCTCGCCCTTGGCCAGTTGCGGCTTGGTCACTTCGCTGCCCAGCTCAAGTTCGTCCAGGCTGCGCACTTCCTGCGGCCAGCGCAACTTCACCAGCACCAGCGCCGACTCCAGAGGCATCAGCGCCGCCAGGTATTGGCGCGTATGTAAAACCACTCGGGCGAGGGCGACCTTCCGGGTTTTGCTCAGGGTTTCACGCAGCAAGGCGTAGACCTTGCCGCCGCGCTTGTCCGGAGCCAGGTAATAGGGCGTGTCGATGTTCTGCAGCGGGATCTGTTCACTGTCGACAAAGGCGAAGATATCGATGGTCTGGGTCGAAACCGGGTGTGCCGAGCGGATCTCTTCCTCGCTCAGCACCACATAGCGGCCTTTTTCGAACTGCACACCTTTGACGATGTGCTCCTTGGTGACTTCCTTGCCGGTGACCTTGTTGACCCGTTTATAGCCGACCGGGTCCATGCTGCGGCTGTCGAGCCAGTCGAAGTCGACGCCTTGGGATGACGTCGCCGAGACCAGCGCCACAGGGATGTGGACCAGACCGAAACTGATTGCGCCTTTCCAGATTGCCCGAGCCATGTGCTGTTCTCCGAGTGATGTTCGGGTGACCCGTGGCCCGGCGTAAAAGTTTCCGTTGTTTGCTGGGTGCCGCTAAACGTCAGGTCAAGCCGTGTTACATCTTGTTTAGCGGTGACGGGTTAACAAATGCGAACCCACGGCGTAGCGTGGACTCGAAGGCTCTAGTCCCTGCGCACCGAAAGAGGCCGTTCATGAACCGTTTCCTGCTTGGCATTGCGTTGCTCGCCCTCAGTGGCGGGCTGGTTCACGCCGATGGCGCAATAAGCCATACATCGCTGTTGCTGGCACAAAGTCCGACCGGCAACAGCAACAACCCCTACAACAGCCCGATCCGCCGGGCGAACCCCAACAGCATGCAGGGCACCCAGGCCAGCACTCCGCCCATTCGCGGGCCGAACACCGTTCCCGTGCCGCGTCCGCCGACCCTGGAAAACCGCGGTATCGGCAATGGCCAGCCGCTGCGCTCCGTGCCGAGCACGCCACCCACCTTCATCCCCAACCCTCCAGCCCGTGACAGCGGGAGCAACCGTTGAATGGCAGAACCGCTTCTGTCAGCCCTTCAAACGAACAAAAGGAATCGTGCATGTTGCGTAAAACCCTTCTGGCCGGCCTATGTGCCAGTGCACTTATCGCCGCTCCGGCGTTCGCCGCCGCTCCCAAAGAGCTGCAAAGCGAGCAGGGCACCCTTGAAGTCACAACGATTACCCAGGGCCTCGAGCACCCATGGGCTCTGGCCTTCCTTCCTGATCGCCAGGGCATGCTGGTGACCGAACGTCCCGGCAACCTGCGCGTGGTGGATGCCGACGGCAAGCTCTCTGCGCCGATCACCGGTGTGCCGGACGTCTGGGCCAAGGGGCAGGGCGGATTGCTCGATGTGGTGCTGTCACCGGATTTCAAACAGGATCGCCTCGTTTACCTGTCGTACGCCGAGGGTGGCGGTGCGGGTGACAAGGCCGGAACGGCGGTGGGGCGCGGGCGCCTGTCGGATGACCTGAAAACCCTGAAGGACTTCAACGTGATTTTCCGTCAGGAACCGAAACTGTCGGTCGGCAATCACTTCGGCTCGCGGCTGGTGTTCGACCGGGACGGTTATCTGTTCATCACCCTGGGCGAAAACAACGACCGCCCGACCGCGCAGGACCTGGACAAGTTGCAAGGCAAGGTCGTGAGGATCTACCCCGACGGCAAGGTGCCGGACGACAATCCCTTTGTCGGCCAGTCCGGCGTGCGCCCGGAGATCTGGTCCTACGGCCACCGCAATCCCCAGGGCGCCGCGCTCAATCCATTGACCGGAACGGTGCGGGAAAACGAACACGGCCCACGCGGTGGCGACGAGGTGAACATCATCGAACGCGGCAAGAACTACGGCTGGCCGCTGGCGACCCACGGCATCAACTACTCCATGCAACCGATCCCGGAAGCCAAGGGCAAGACCGCCGAAGGCACGGTCGGGCCGCACCATGTCTGGGAAAAATCCCCGGGCGTCACCGGCATGGCGTTCTACGACGCCGATCGCTTCAAGCCGTGGCAGCACAATCTGTTCATCGGTGCGCTGGTGACGCAGGAGCTGATCCGCTTGCAGTTCGACGGCGACAAAGTGGTGCATGAAGAACGCTTGCTCGGCGAATTGAAACAGCGGATCCGTGATGTGCGCCAAGGGCCGGATGGTTACCTGTATGTGCTGACCGATGAGTCCGACGGTTCGCTGTACAAGATCGGACTCAAATGAACCCTTCACGCGGGTGAGCGAGCGTAGAGCACCACCGCCGCCCGCAACTTGCCACGACCGAAGCGGCACATCTTCTCGAACTCCCCATGGCTGACCGGCACGTGCTGGCAGTCCATGGGCTGGCGATGCTGGCTGTGATCGACATCCGGGTCGTGCAGGTAGACGAAGTCTTCGTCGCAGTCGGTGACGATCACCCAGTGCGGCGACTTGGAGCGGGTGAGGCGATAGCTGCTGATCAGCACCAGGGGTTGTCCACCGTTGGCCAGCAGTGTGGGTAAATCCAGCGTTACGCCGATGACCTGATCGACATCGGTGTCGTTCAGTTGCGCCATGAACTCGTCATGGACCAGGCGCATGACGTCTTTTTTATGCGCATCGCGCACGCCGTCGAGAAACAGCGGCCCCGTCATGCTCAGTTGCAATCGCACTCTGAAACCCCGGCGCCAGGCCGCCAGAGCCAGGCCTTGCGGGCTGCAACCGCCATGGCCGGCCGTCATGAACACCGTGGTTGCTTCGCGCCACAACTGCAATTCCTCGCGCCGCTCCAGCAAACGATCAGCCTGCAACGCGCTCATGGCCATCAGCAGGCAGGCCGGGCCGCAGGTGAAATCGGTGGTTTGTCGGTAATAGGGGACCTTGATATTGCGTGAATCGCGATGCTGGAGAATACGTTTCTCCAGACGCAGCGCGTCGGCGTGATCCTCGTAGTAGTCATGGATCAGCGCAAAGCGCCGGTAACCGTTGCGCTCGTACAGGGCGATGGCGGTGGGATTGTCGGTGCGCACCTCCAGCCGCAGGTAGGCGCAGTCGTGCTCGAGTGCGCAGGTCTCGATCTGTTGCAGCAATTGTTTTCCCAGACCGCCGCCGCGTGCCTCGGGGGCAATCGCAATGGAATACAGACGGGCCAGCGAGGTGCCGCGATGAAACAGCACCAGCGCATACCCGGCCAGTTGACCCTCACGTTCGGCCACCCACAATTGCCCGTGGGCCCGGGTGATCATCCATTGGAAACTGCGGCGGGTGAGCCGGTCCGTGGTGAAACAGTGCATCTCCAGCGTGAGCAACGCAGGCAAATCCTCAACGACCGCCAGGCGAAAAACAGCATTCATATGACCACCGTAAAAGTTGCGTAACGAAACGGGACTTTCGAAAAACTTCATGCTTAATAGAAAAGGTCTTGTTCTCCAACGGATCAATTTCTATGTCAGCGGTACAGGGTCATTGGCGCGAAGTATCCAGTCAAAGTTTGCCACCGGCAACTTATTTAAAACCGCAGATCAGAACGTCCAGTCAAGTGTTGATCATCGTCGAACGCAAGGAAGACTGGGCCTCGTACTTTCCCAGCGAAGACATCCTGACGGCCCAGGAATATCTCGAACAACCGCCCGACAGCGAGCCGGGAAAACGGGTGCAGGTGATCAATCTGTGCCGCAGCTACAAGTACCTGGGCCACGGCTACTATTGCTCTCTGCTGGCGGAGGCTCGAGGGCACAAGGTGATTCCGTCGGTACGCACCATCAGCGAACTGACCCGAAAATCCCTTTACGGTCTGGCGCTGGATGACCTGGATAAAACCCTGGAAAAAGCCCTCAGCCATCATCTCTACAGCGACACTGAAGGTTTTACGCTGACACTTTATTTCGGCAGAACGCATATAGAGCCGTTGCAGGATCTGGCCCGGCAATTGTTTGAAGTATTCCCGTGTCCGATTCTGTTAGTTGAGTTTCGTCGAACTAACGGCTGGCACATCGAAGGTATAAAGTCTGGCGCCTTGCACAAGTTGCGCGACGATCAGGAAGATCAGTTCGCCAATGCGCTGGACGGCTTCAGTCGCAAGATCTGGCGTGTACCGCGTTCGCCGCAAGTGGCGCGATATGACCTGGCGATCCTGCATGATCCGCAGGAAGCCTTGCCTCCGTCCAACGCCCGCGCACTGGAAAACTTCGTGCGGGTCGGCAAAAGCATGGGCATCGATGTCGAGCTGATCGAACGCAAGGACTACGCAAGGCTGGCCGAGTACGACGGCTTGCTGATCCGCGAGACCACCAGCGTCGACAACCACACCTACCGCTTCGCCAAGAAGGCCGAAAGCGAAGGGCTGGTGGTGATGGACGACCCGACGTCGATCCTGCGCTGCACCAACAAGGTCTATCTCACTGACCTGCTCAACAGCCATCAACTGGGCATGCCGGCCACGGAAATTCTCTACAAGGAGCGACCCGAAGACTTCGAACGGGTCGGCGAACGCCTCGGTTTTCCGTTGGTGCTGAAGATCCCGGATGGCTGTTTCTCCCGTGGCGTGATCAAGGTCGAGAGCCAGCAGGCTTTGCTGGAAGCCACCGCCGAGCTATTCGAACACTCGGTGCTGTTGCTGGCCCAGGAATTTTTCTACACCGAGTACGACTGGCGCATCGGCGTGCTCAACCGCAAACCGATCTTTGCCTGCCAGTACTTCATGTCCAAGGGCCATTGGCAGATCTACAACCACAAGGCCAAGGGTCAGGACGTCAACGGCGAATGCCGCACGCTGGCGATCCACGAGGCGCCGCGCGCGGTGGTGGAACTGGCGGTGAAGACCGCCAACCTGATCGGCGACGGCTTGTATGGCGTCGATCTGAAACAGGCCGGCGACAAAGTCGTGGTGATCGAGGTCAACGACAACCCGAACCTCGACGCGGGCATCGAAGACGCCTACCTGCAAGACGATCTGTATTCGCTGGTGCTGGAAGAATTCGTGCGCCGTCTCGAGCTCAAACGTCGTGGCCAGGCCTGGTGACCGGCCGATGATCAACAGCTTTGCACTGAATCACGGCGGTTTGCAGCGGGTCGAGCGGCTGGACGCCGAGGTGATGCTGTTCAGCGACCCGGACGCCGCCGAGCGCGACTTGCTCCACAGTCACTTCAAACTCGATGAACACGCGCTGGCCTCGGCGCTCGACCCGGACGAGGTGTCACGGATCGAGTTTCACCCCGATCATCTGTTCCTGATCTGGAAACGCCCGGAAAACTATTCCGGGGGCGGCAGCCTGGCATTCGAGGTGTCGTCCTGTGGTTTGCTGTTCTCACCGGGTCAGTTGCTGGTCATCGCCACGGACGACACGCCGCTGCACGGTATTGGCACACGCAAGCCACTGAACACGCCGCTGGATGTGTTGCTGGATTTGCTGTTCAACAACATCCATCACTACCTCGGGCATCTGAAGGTGATCAAACTGGTCGCCCGGGAGTTGCAGCAGAAATTCAACGCCTCGATGCAGAACCAGCATCTGGTGCAAATGTTCAACCTCAGCGAAAGCCTGATCTATTACATCAACGCCTTGCACAGCAACGGCGCGGTGCTCACGCGGCTGCGCAATCACGCGGAAAAACAGCATTTCGGCAGCGAAGCGATCGGCCTTATCGACGACCTGATCATCGAAAACAACCAGTGCTACAAGCAGGCGGAAATCTATTCGACGGTGTTCTCCGGGCTGATCGACGCCCGGGGCAACCTGATGAACAACAGCATGAACAACCTGCTGCGCAAACTGACGCTGATCAACGTGGTATTCCTGCCGCTCAACCTGATCGCGAGCATTGGCGGCATGTCGGAATTCAGCATGATGACCGCCGGCACGCCGTGGTGGGTGTCGTACCCGTTGTTCCTGGCGGCGATGCTGCTGGGGGCGGGCGGGATGCTGTTCGGGCTCAGGCGTCTTGCGAAATGACCGGGGCCGGGCCTTTGCGATCCTGCAGGCCCCGTACCACCAGGTACAACAACGGCCCGACTGAAATAAACACCGCCGTCAGCAACAGATACGGCACCACTGACCAGCCCGACTGCCCACGCTTGCGCGCGTCCTTGTACATCCAGACGCCCGCCAGGGTTGCCAGCAGATAGAGATCGATCACCACTTGTGCGGTGTCGGGCCGCGACATCAGGCTGATGCCGAAGTCGATCAGCGATTGCTCGGCTTGCAGCATCACACTAACGGTGTAGCCGCTGAAGGCAATCAATGCAGTGAGAGGCAGGGCGATGGACATCAGGTATTCCTTCCTTGGGCAGATGAGTCGGAATTTCAAGTTGCGCAGCTATCAGCCGTTGGCAGTTGCCAACGGCGTTGAAGCGTTCAGGGCAGCAGTGGGCGTAGAAAGCTGCGCTCGTAGCTGATGATGAACTTCTTTTCGACCAGATCGGCCACCAGCGCCGTGCTTTCGGGGTCGGTCAGTGCGATGTGGCGATAGCTTTCGTAATCCGCCAGCGACGGGAAACTGAACAGGCAATACGCGATATTGCTCGCGCCTTCCGAGGGCAGGAAGTAACCATGATGCGTTCCTCCCAGCCGTTCGACGATGCCGAGCCAGGTCTTGGCGTAGGCTTCGAATGCGTCCAACTGATAGGGATCAATCACGTATCTGACGTGGCAGGTAATCAAGGCTGCGGCTCCTTTGCAGATTATTCAGGTATTGCCACGCCAATCTTGTCCGAAGCCGACCAGATGCGGAAGCGCACTTCGACGTCCTGCGGTGCGTAAATCACGATCGGCAGCTTGCTGTTGTAGCGCACAGTGAAACCGTCACCGATCACCGGCACGAACGCGCGTTTTTTCTGGGTGCCGGGCGGGCAGGCCATCAGCGTGCTCATCGGGCCGCTGACTTTTTCCAGGCGGTAGAACGGATAACCCCAGCCTTCGAGGTTTTTCTCTTCGAGGGTGCCGCCCAGGCGTTGGCGGTTGCAGTCGACTTCGAGGGTCTTGCCGGCAAGGATTTCGACTTTGAAGTTTTCTTCCTGGGCTTGCTGCGGCAGGTGGATGACCTGGCGCGTGAAGCCCGCTTCGGCCTTCGGATAAGGCGCGGTGTCTTCAAGCTTGGCGGCGTGGGCGAGGGTGGACAGGCTGGCGAGCATCAGGCCGGCGGTCGCGTAAACAGTGAAATTTCCCATTGAAGCCTCCTGGCGGGTGTACGTTGGTTGACGGGCATTCTCACTGTCACAGGCGATGAATGCAAACCGCCAACCGCATGCAAATTGCAGTGCCTGCACGATCGAATCTTGCATTTTGCAACTGGCCAGTGGCCTGCCTTTTCGCCAAGCCATTGATTTGCAAGGAGGTGAATGCAACCTGATGAAAGGCACGTTTTATGCGTTGATTTGGTGCAGCGCACCGAGTTCGGGCGCCTACACTCCAATGGGCATTTCGCAGTACAGCCGCTTGTCACACCCAAGGATTCAGCGGGGACACACCCGTGGGAACCGTGGCAACGGTCGACGTGAATACTTGATTGGCAGTCTCACAGTAAGGAGAGGTTTCGCCATGTTTCTGTCTGCCTTGGAACTCCGCAACATCATTGAAAGCAGCTTTCTACCGAAACGCTGCCAGTGCACGCTGTCCCCGGATCTGTCGATGACCGTCAAAGTGTATGGCGATCACCAGACCGATCAGGTTGAGCTGCAGGTGAGTGGCATCGATGCCAGTCATTTGAACAGCTGTCGCGAAATCAACGGCCTGATCGCCGGGTTGCGCTCAGATCTTGCGCTACAAACGGCGACCCAACATTCAGTGCCGCGATCCCGAGTCGTCTAACCGACTGTTTCACCCAGTTCGACCGTCACGCGCCGGGCCTGCAAGAAGCCAAGGCCCAGCGCGAACTCGACCAGCACCGCAAGCAGAATCCCGGGGCCGGCGTGGCCGTTGAGCCATTCAGCAAACCCCAGCACCGCCAGGCCAAAACAGCCGACGATAAAGCCGTTGCTCAGCGCATTGCGCGCGATCGATACCGGCGCGTTGCGCACCAGATAAAACATCACCCCCAACGCCGCAAACAGCACCGCGCTGCGCCGTGCGACGAATCCGGCGGCTTCCGAATACTCGATGCTCCAGATCGCCAGCAACATCTGTGGTGCCAGACCCCACGCCAAGGAAAGCAGAAAACAAAGGGAGAAGGTGAGGGTCGAGAGCGTGCGGAACGACAACTGCATGGCGAATCCTTGCGGCAGTGAGGAGGGCCCCGAGCATACTCTTCGAGACCCGTACTCGCCTACCGCAAAGCCGCAAATCAGAGCTTTCTGTCAGTTCTGGAAGCTGCAGGCGTCAGATAATTTCCGGTAACTGATTTCTTCCGGTTTACCGTTGTTGTCGAGGTATTTCATGTCGGCGGTGACGACCTTGCACTCCTGCGTCTGCGGCTCGGTCAGGGAAACCACTTTGGCGACATGCAGCGGCATGCCGTATTCATAGGGAACAGCCTTGGAGGTGTCATTGGCCTGGGCCAGCCCGGCAAACGCGGTGCAGGCGAGGGCGGTGGTGAGCAGGAACGGACGAATGTTCATGATGGACTCCGGTGCGACGGAAATTGAGTTCGGCAGATTGCCAGCCAAACCTGCCGCACTCGGCGTCAGCCAAGGGCTGAGGGTGTGCGGTTCAGTAGAGTTTTTGACCGCTGCGTTAAGCGATGGTTAACCGGGCTGAACGCCGGCTGTCTGGGCGGGGATTGTTTCGCGGGGGAGACTCGGCGGATTCCTACAAGGGTGGATGCCTTGTCTGCTTTCGGGGGCTGGAGTGGGGCGGTTATGGTTTGGCGTCGCTGCAAAATCAGCGACTTAGGTTTGGTCACCTAACGTAATCACCTGTGCATGTGTGCCATTATTCGCCCCGACGGACTTTCGTGTCCGTGGAGTGCATTGCTGTGGCGGCTGTGTGCAGGGTCGCCTTCGGGCGAGCCGAGTCAGGTGGTTCTCGGTTGACCAAGCCTGTACACAGTCCGCCTCCCCATCGTTTGGTCACGGTGCTGGCGGTTACTTTCAAGCTGCCTTGAGTAATTCCAATGCCAATCCTGAAATTAAGCTCCGCCCGCTATCTCCCACTCAACAGCGGCGTCACCGACAGCGCACCGCTGGTCATCGACACCCAAGCCAACCCGAAAGACCTCTTCGAAGCCGCCGTGCAACGCATCCGCGCCGCTGCCGACCTGCTCGAAACCCTGCACTGCCTGTGCTTCAAGCACGCTGATGTCCAGGACATTCCCCACATCACCCATGCGTTGTACCTGCTGACGCAGGATGGCAGTGATTTGCTGCAGGTTGCGCAGCAGAAAATGTTTAACTGGCAGGCGCCGGTTTGATGGTTTGAAAAGCGGCCTGGTATTCACGGGCAGAAGCATTATCTGCCCGTGATGCTGTTGGAGGCTTTTGGCTCTTCATCCGGAACTGGATCAAACGGGCTGATCGAGTTGGGGCTCCATTTCAACTCGACAATATTTCCGGGCAAAAATCGAACATGTAGAAAGTCATCACCACGCTTTCGGCGAGGGAGCGGCAAAATCGCCTCATGATTTTCTTTCTGCACTCCATTCCTGAGCTGCTCGCCTGTCCGGCCGAGAATCCACGAGACACGCACCGTCTCTCCCTCAGTTCTCTGGCAGCAGATAACACCGCCGCTCCCCATTGCGAACAGATTTCCACCACCCAAATCATTCACCCAAAAAAATGTAATCGGGCGATCGGTGTGATTCTCCGAAGTCAACATCGCGCCGGGCGTGCGGAGCAGACCATAGATTTTCGGGGCAGCGTATGAAAGCACCAAAGCCAACACACCCAGCGCTATTTGTCTCCGCCGCCAGGTCCGTCGGCGGCGCGCATCGGCAGAAACATCTATCAAATCAATGAAATCCATTTCGTATATTGAGATTGTCGGCGTGAGCCCCGCAGTAGATTTATCCTTGCTTCAGGTCGATGCGCCTGACGATTGTGTCGATGGCTTACGCATCGTCTGCTCCAGATAATCCGGTGCCATACCTTTTGTCTTATTCAGACTCGGTATGTCGAAGTCTCGCACGCGAAAATATTTGGGTAGCGGAGGATTCTGGGTCGGTGGCATCTGCTGGATCATGTATCGATCATTAACATAAAACTCAAGCAAGTCCTCGATATCAAAGTTCAAACTTTTTACTTCAGGATTGAACCAATCCTTCAATAAAGTTTTAACGGGCGCTGAAGCAAAAGCGGTGTTCAGTCGCCATGCCTCACGGTCCACATCTTCTAGCCAACCTAGATCATTGCGTAAGGCAGCCTTGTCTTGTTGGTTCTGCTTGATCGCCTGATCTCGCTTGGCAGCCTGGGCGCTTGTTTCATTTCCCATGCCAAAAAATTTAGCCATTGACCCTTGCTTACCAAGGATTGGACGTGCGAGACGGTCTTCCTGTTCGTCATACGCCTTATGCTGTTCGCGATAGATCTCCCACAATCCGCGCAGCCTCTGAATATACAAACGTCGGTGAGCAAGGAATGCTTCGGGGGAGACCTTCTGATTGCCTGCAAGACTTAGGTATTTTTTACTAACTTCAATGGCGCTTGCACCGTTGATGTGGTCATTCAATTGGAAGTATTTCGATACCAAGACCGCTTTTTCAGGAAGTGTTTGCATGGGGTAAAGCGGAACGCCTGCACGATAAGCAGCGTTATACATTTCATGCAGACTGACCATGTGGAGTTCACGACTATGAGGAGCATCAGTTTTAGCCAAGCCTCCTCCTACGTCGTAGCTGGTTCCAGGTACGAGGCGCTCTTCCCAGCGAGGTGTCGATGGACCGGTACCAATCAATCGAGATCGGCGAGATTCCTGGCACTCATGTGCTGCAATTAAATGCAATGCGTTTTTTACAGGACCAGGAAGGCATTCACCGTCATCGACTTTGTTCTCGAAAGGCAGCAGATATTCAAAAATAATTGAATCCTCGCCACTACGATCTACCGCATCAAAAAGGCCCATGAACGTAATTTCAAGATTTGTTTTCTTAAATATGGTGGTGGCCGGGTCGCACTCTTCAAAGATCTTATGAGCAAATGCTCTTGCAAGGCTTGCGCCGAAATCGAAGCCAAATATTGACACGGATATTTTTTTAACCGGAGCTTTGCTGTTCTTGTTAGCGTCTTCTAAAGCCTTCTCCAAGGCGCTAACCGCCGCCTCCAATCGCGTATCTACACCTGTTTTGAAAAAGTTCGTTATCAGTTCGTTGTCACGAGTAAAGTCAAACATGTCCAGAGATGCTGGCGCTGCTGCTTTGATTGCTGAGGTAATAATGTTTCCAGGCTTTATGTTGTTATAGATGCTTTCCCACCATTTTTTACCGGTAATGACGTCCTTTGCGGAATCAAGTGGGCTATTCGAAATAGTGTCTTCAGGAGACTTTACTATGCTGTCTTTCGCCCTGCTTGCGGCGCCATCAATGCCTGCGCCGCTTACGGTCTCTCCACCTCCGAGTGTTTTATCAAACTCAGTGGCCAAACCCGACAAGTAAAATCGTTTATTTCCCGTAAATGAATCTGATGCATCGGATAGGTCAGCATCCGGGTACGCCATGAAAAGTCTGGCAACATTACTGAGTCGATCCTCTTGCAAGTCGCTCTTCATGTTTCGGCCAAAACCATCGAAGAAGAATCCAACTCGCAGCGTCGCCTCACAAGGCAGAACAGGATTTTTCTCAACAGAGGTGCAGGAGTTCGTTTTTGTGCTGATAGCTTCTGCACGATCTAGATGCTGAGGTGTGCTCATGGGATACGTCCTTGTTCAATAGATTTTTGCTTGGCAAAGGGAGATGGGAAAGGTCTTGTGAGGTCGGGACTCCATCCCAGCCTAACCTTGTTGCCCGGTTCGAATTGAACGTGAAGATATTGATCAGTTGGCCCACGCTCGGGCAGTGGAAGTTCAATTTCGTGATGCTCTTCTACCGCTCCACTCAATTGCTGCTGACGGGTCATGTCCAGAATCCATTTTATTTTAATGGTTTTTCCTTCAAATCGGGTGCAGCACATAATTCCGCCGCCTCCCATTGCCATCAAGTTTCCACCCCAAAAGTCATTCGCCCAGAAACTAAAAATCGGGCGATCCATATAGTTTGCAGATGTCAACATCGCCCCAGGCGTACGAAACTGGTTGTAAAGGTACGAACCCAGGAACGGCAGCAGTAAAACAAGCAGCCCAATGACCAGGTTGCGGCGGCGCCAGATTTTTTGCCGTTTCATGTTCATAGCCACAGTCATACTGCTAGATTCCTTCCTGATGTTGGGTATTGCTCAGCCGGAAGTCGCTTTGAGGAACTTCCTTTTTCGTCTTTTACTTGAGAGGAGGCTGCTTCGTTCGGTGCGTGTTTTGTGTCCAGTGTTGTTGAGGACCAAACAAGTTCGATGCTGTTTTCAGGGAGAAAGTAGACGTGCAATGTATCGTCTCCTGCTTTTCGCTCGGGCATGGGCAATAACGCTTCGTGCCGTTCTATCGTCATACCCTGTTCCTCCTGAGATTTTGACATGCTCAGGATCCAGACTATTTTTGCCTGGTCACCGGACAGGTCCCAGCAACAAGTCACACCGCCATTTCCACCCCAGTGATCATTGACCCAGTAACTGCCAACGGGCCTGTTCATATAGTTATGAGACGTCAACGCCGCACCTGGTGTTCGGGTGCTGTTGTAAACGAACAAGGCCAGAACAAGGAAGGAAAGAGTCAGGATGCCGATTGCTGAACTTCGATATTTCCCTTTGTGGTTATTAAGTTGTCGACTCACTCCGACAACTCCCTCATCACAACCCCAAGCGGCAACTTCTCCCCAACAGCCCGCTCTTTGGCTTTTCCCCACATCGGCCAATTCGCCGGGAACTCGGGGTCCATCAATTGCAGGCTGGCAAACAGGCTGACGTCTTCCGGGTCCGACAAGCCTTCTGCGCGACCTGCGTCCAGCGCCTGCTTGACCTGGTTCAACCGGTCGCCATGGCAGCTACTGGTGAATACCTCTGGCGCGTCTTTTTCCAGTTCGGTGGTCAGGTTGTAGGGCAGGGGATCGACCTCCATGTCCTTCCATAACTTTGCGTCCAGGAAAATCGGCTGATACTTGCCCGGCTTTTCCAGGTTAAGCCCTTTGAAGCATTGCCACTCATCATCCGCCGCTGGCACCCACCACTCCTGCAACGGGCCGAAAAGCCAGGCATGCCAGGACAGATCGTCGCGGGCGTGGAGCATCGGCAGTACTTCAGGGGCGTAGCTGCGGATCATCAGGACTTCGCCGGCTTCATTTTTTGCCAGCAAGGCATCGCTCAGGTGCGCCGCGAGTTTGTCGCCGGGGCAGTCGGTGCGGATCCAGCTGGCCATGGCGGTGCAGCCGGTGAAGTATTCGTGGGCGAGAAAGGCCTCGAATTCCATGTCGCTGACGTCCACGAGCCATGGGCCGTAGTTGCGCAATTCGGCGAACTCAGGTTGAAGCATCAAGGGGCGGCGTGACGGATCGGATTTGAGGAATTGCTGTCGAGCCGGCTCGGAGAGCAGGCCCGCTTCAACGATTGCGAATCTCGACTGTGCGTTTTTATGCGCCTCTGCCCAGGCTTTCGCTGCGTCGTCCTTCGTCATCAATTGGCTCCCGATTGCAGGGCCAGTTTTTCCCGCATGGCTTTCTTCAGGCACTCAACGCAGATGCCTTTCGGCGCCTTCAGCTTTGGCACTACGACCAGCGATTCAGCCTCGATCTTTTGATTCAGCCGGGTTTGCATCAAGCGTCCGGCATTGTCGAGGGCTGCCAGGCCAGGAATGAAAGGCACGAGGATCTGAATACCGGAACCCACCCCCGGCGCTCCGCCGGTGTTGGCCTTCACCTCCGCACCGCTGATGGTCACGCCACCCGCATCGACCTTGACGAAACTGCCGCCAGCCTTGGCCGTCAGTTCCATTCCGCCTTCGATCACCACTTTCTCGCCGGCGTGGTAGTGAATCTCCGTGCCCGCTTCCACGAACTGACCGGTGCCGACCTTCACATGCTGGGTCACCCCGACGGTGAGGTGATCATTCGCCCGCATCTCACTGACACGATCCAGATGAGTGATGCGGTGCTCTTCAACCTTGAATTCACTTAAAACATTGGCTTCGACCGTGTCATGCCGTTCGTTGCCGACGCGAATCTTCTGGTCGTGCTCGATGTTCTCGTCCCAGTCGCGCTGGGCGTGGATATAGATCTGTTCCGCGCCTTTCTTGTCTTCGATGCGAAATTCGTTGTAGCCCTTGCCGCCGGGTGAACTCAGGGTCTTGAAGGTGCTGCGGGTCTTGTTCGCCGGCAAGTCGTAGGGGACGACGTTTTCCTTGTGGTACAGGCAGCCGGTGACCAGCGGCTGGTCGGGGTCGCCTTCAAGAAAGGTCACCAGCACTTCCATGCCGATCCGTGGAATGGCGATGCCGCCGTAGGCTGCGCCGGCCCAGCCGCTGGCGACGCGCAGCCAGCAGGTGGTTTTGTCGTCGGCCTGGCCTTCGCGGTCCCAGTGGAATTGCACTTTCACGCGGCCGTACTGGTCGCAGTGGATTTCTTCACCGGCAGGGCCGGTGACGATCGCGGTCTGGCTGCCGAGGACTTTCGGTTTCGGGTGTTCGAGGGCAGGGCGGTAGTGGGCGTCCCACGGGGTGGCCACGAAGCTGTTGCGGTAGCCCTGGTGGAAATCGCTCTTGTTGTCGGTGACGTCGCTGGTGACGTTTTCGCCCAGCACTTGCGGCTGTTTGCCTTCGTGGAAGACTTCCAGCAGCAGCCACAAATCGTTCCACTCGGCGCGTGGGTGTTCGGCCAGGGTCATGAAGTGGCCGCTGGTCAGGGTCGGTTCGTCCCCTTTGCCTTCGGCGAGTTTGTAGTCGCTGCGATGGCGTTCCAGCGCGCGGGTCGAGAGGAACTTGCCGCGCTCGCGCGTGGTGAAGCGGCCGGGGTAGTCGTAGTCTTCCAGGTCCGGCATGAACGCGGATTTGACGGCACTTTCGGGCAAGATCTTCGGCTTTTCGAAATCGTAATCGCGGCGGCTGACGCGGCTGGTGCGGGTTTCCAGGCGCAGGTTGAAACGCTTGATCACCGGTTTGTCAGCGGTCATGCCGGAGTCTTGCTGATAGTTGACCGGTTTCAGTTTGCGGAACACGGTCTGGTCGTCGCCGAACACCAGTTTGTGGCCGCTGCTGCTGTGCTGGAAGTGAAAGTGAATGCCTTCCTCTTCGCACAAGCGCTGGATGAAATGCAGGTCGGATTCGTCGTACTGCACGCAGTAGTCGCGTTCCGGGTATTCGGCGCCGAGCTGGAAGCTGTAGGCGTTGGCCAGGATGCCTCGATCTTCCAGAACGCGGGCGATGATCTTCGGCACCGTCAGTTGCTGGAAGATCTGCTGGTCATGGTTGTGCCGCAGGTAGGCCAGTTGCGGCACCAGGCTCAGGCTGTAGCGGGTCAGGGTCTTGCCGGAATCGCCTTGCTCGATGCGATACACCAGACCGTGAATCTTGCCCTCGCCAGTGGCGCCGAACGTCAGGCAGCCAGGCTTGTGCAGGAGTTCTTCAAGGTTGAGGTCGGGACGGGCGCTGACCAGTTCGAGGTCGAAACGGAACGGCTCGTTGAGGGCTTCGCGACCGGTGAAGCTGAGGACTTGCAGGTCGGCCGAAGCGCCTTCGAGCGTGAGGGTAATGTGGGTAGCGTTGGCGTCCAGCATGCCTTTATTTCCGTCCATTGAATAAGCAAGGGACGGATGGTGCAGGATTAGCCGGGCTCGTACAACCCGCAAATGCCCTTCAGGGGCGTAGGGTATTCCCTTAGAGCGGGCATTTGACTCAGTGAAATCGGGGCCGTCAGAGTCGACTCACCCATCGGATGAGTCCAGACAGCCCGACTTGTACCGAAGCATCAGGGCTCAAGTTCTGTCAGCGTTTCTCCCTTGGCAGGGTCGGGCACCGGAAGCTCGTCGATTTCCAGAAAAGCGTCATTTCTACCGTAGCTCAAGAACTTGTGAGAGCTTTCGTTCCCCTTGTTCTCGAAAATGACCTGAGGCCCTTGCTGAGTCAGCAGGATCCAGCCGGGCCGATTTCTCTCGGCAAAGTTCAGGCGTTCTACCTGCGCGCTGTCTCCATCGAAGTAAAACAGCGCACCTTGCAGGTAGTTCGAGGTGAACTCTCCCGAAATCAGGAGTGCGTTCACATCTTTTGTCAGATTGACGCATTGCCAATGAACGTTGCTGCCTCTGGAAGCGTCCGAGTCTTCGTACAGATAGTTCGTTTTCTGTGACTGGCGGATCTTGTAAACATGCGAGTCGAGAATGGGATGGCCACTGAGTAGCGAAACCGCACTTTCAGCACTGGAGAGATCGCAGCGGGTTACGGTGGAAAATTTGAGCTCGGCAGCCGACACCTGCAGACTCACCAGTCCGATAATCAAGCCTGTAAGAAGACCCTTCACTTGGCCATATCTCTCAATACTTGCATTGAATTGGGCGCTGCACGCAGCTTGTCTGCACAGGCCTTGATTTTGGTGTAGTACCGGCCGTCAGTCCTGCCGCGATACTTTTTGTACGCTTCAGCAATCGGATCGGCTGCGCCGTTTTTTTTCTGGCGTTGAATCAGCAATTCCAGATATCGGGTGCCAGCACGAATGTTGATGGCTTCATCCAGAAAACCGGGGCTGTCATGGAATTTGTCGGCCTCAAGATACAGTTTTGTTTCCGGCGAACGCTCTGCTCTGGGCTTGCTCAGATCTTCTATTCTGTACAACTCCCGAACAGCCCCCTTCAATAACTGCATCAGTCCCCGCGCCGTGCTTTCGCTTGATTCGGCTTTGGCATCAAAACGAGACTCCATGTAAATCTGGCAAATGATGGTGTCGTCATCGATCGACGATTGATTGTTCTTGGCGACCAGTGCCCGGATCTCTTTCAGGCGTGCACTGTCGTCCACCGGCAGCGCAGCAGACTTTTGCACGGTCGTGGGCGTCAGCACGGCTTTGCTGGTGGCCAGCGGTTGGTTCTTTGCCACGTCAGGCATCCCAATGTGGATTGAGGGGAGGTACGTCATCGTAGACTTCGATTGTCGCGGTCTCGGCTTCGAGGCTGCTGATCTTGCGCGTCTTGCCATGCTCATCCGTTCGCCCGACGAGGTTCTGACCCGAAGTGGTTTTGATCACATAGGGAAAGTTGCGCAAGGGCAGACCGCTGTTCTGATCCGTGATGATGAAATCCATGTCGTATTCGATGGCTTCCAATACTTCCTTGCGGGCGAGCAGGTTTCCGCTTTTATCGCTGGAGGCCGGTAAAGGAATCAATGGCGCCAGAATCGCAACTCCGGAACCGACACCCGGCGCACCGCCGGTGTTGGCCTTCACTTCCGCACCGCTGATGGTCACACCACCCGCATCGACCTTGATGAAACTGCCGCCAGCCTTCGCCGTCAGTTCCATCCCGCCTTCGATCACGACTTTTTCACCAGCGTGGTAGTGAATCTCCGTGCCCGCTTCCACGAACTGCCCGGTGCCGACCTTCACATGCTGTGTCACGCCCACGGTCAGGTGATCGTTGGCGCGCATTTCGCTCTTGCGATCCAGGTGGGTGATGCGGTGTTCCTCGACCTTGAATTCACTTAAAACATTGGCTTCAACGGTGTCATGCCGTTCATTGCCGACGCGGATCTTCTGGTCGTGCTCGATGTTCTCGTCCCAGTCGCGCTGGGCGTGGATGTAGATCTGTTCCGCGCCTTTCTTGTCTTCGATACGGAATTCGTTATAGCCCTTACCGCCCGGTGAGCTCAGGGTCTTGAAGGTGCTGCGGGTCTTGTTCGCCGGCAAGTCGTAGGGGACGACGTTTTCCTTGTGGTACAGGCAGCCGGTCACCAATGGTTGGTCGGGGTCGCCTTCGAGGAAGGTCACCAGTACTTCCATGCCGATGCGTGGGATGGCGATGCCGCCGTAGGCAGCGCCGGCCCAGCCGCTGGCGACGCGCAGCCAGCAGGTGGTCTTGTCGTCGGCCTGGCCGTCGCGGTCCCAGTGGAATTGCACTTTCACGCGGCCGTACTGGTCGCAGTGGATTTCTTCGCCGGCGGGGCCGGTGACGATGGCGGTCTGGCTGCCGAGCACTTTCGGTTTCGGGTGTTCGAGGGCAGGGCGGTAGTGGGCGTCCCACGGGGTGGCTAGGAACGAGTTGCGGTAGCCTTGGTGGAAATCGCTCTTGTTGTCGGTGACGTCGCTGGTGACGTTTTCGCCCAGCACTTGCGGCTGTTTGCCTTCGTGAAAGACTTCCAGCAACAGCCACAAATCGTTCCATTCGGCGCGCGGGTGTTCGGCGAGGGTCATGAAGTGGCCGCTGGTCAGGGTCGGTTCGTCACCTTTGCCTTCGGCGAGTTTGTAGTCGCTGCGATGGCGTTCCAGCGCGCGGGTCGAGAGGAACTTGCCGCGCTCGCGCGTGGTGAAGCGGCCGGGGTAGTCGTAGTCTTCCAGGTCCGGCATGAACGCGGACTTGACGGCACTTTCGGGCAGGATCTTCGGTTTCTCGAAATCGTAATCGCGGCGGCTGACGCGCCTGGTACGGGTTTCCAGGCGCAGGTTGAAGCGCTTGATCACCGGTTTGTCGGCGGTCATGCCGGAGTCTTGCTGGTAGTTGACCGGTTTCAGTTTGCGGAACACGGTCTGGTCATCGCCGAACACCAGTTTGTGACCGCTGCTGCTGTGCTGGAAGTGAAAGTGAATGCCTTCCTCTTCGCACAAGCGCTGGATGAAATG
The DNA here is from genome assembly GCF_048654275.1 of Candidatus Pseudomonas auctus. Taxonomy (NCBI): domain Bacteria; kingdom Pseudomonadati; phylum Pseudomonadota; class Gammaproteobacteria; order Pseudomonadales; family Pseudomonadaceae; genus Pseudomonas; species Candidatus Pseudomonas auctus. Next base: position 479,428 of record NZ_JBJYZK010000001.1, read on the forward strand.
CAGGTCGGATTCGTCGTACTGCACGCAGTAGTCGCGTTCCGGGTATTCGGCGCCGAGCTGGAAGCTGTAGGCGTTGGCCAGGATCCCGCGATCTTCCAGAACCTGGGCAATGATCTTCGGCACGGTGAGGTTCTGGAAGATCTGCTGGTCATGGTTGTGCCGCAGGTAGGCCAGTTGCGGCACCAGGCTCAGGCTGTAACGGGTCAGGGTCTTGCCGGAATCGCCTTGCTCGATGCGATACACCAGACCATGAATCTTGCCCTCGCCAGTGGCGCCGAAGGTCAGGCAGCCAGGCTTGTGCAGGAGTTCTTCAAGGTTGAGGTCGGGACGGGCGCTGACCAGTTCGAGGTCGAAACGGAACGGTTCGTTGAGGGCTTCGCGACCGGTGAAGCTGAGGACTTGCAGGTCGGCGGAAGCGCCATCAATGGCAAACCTGATGTGAGTGGCATTGGCGTCCAGCATGCTTTGAATTCCATCCTTGAATAAGCAAGAAACAAATGTAGCGGGGTTCACGCATTTCGCACAATCGGAAAATCCTGCGCACGGATGTCAGCGGAACAACCAGTCAGTTTCAGACTAAAGTCGCCTGTAGCACGTCAAAGCCATCTGCCATCATTGCCGTTCACCCCCGCGTGTTCACTGCCTCCCGGTTCTTCACTGGTCCGGGACGGGAGCTATTTCTGGTTGTTTGTGCCTTTGCGCAATCGTTGTTCTGTTGGAGTTTTCAATGCGTCCCCCATTTCCCCTCATCACCCCGCGCCAGTCGCTTGGCTTCGGAGCCTTTGTGCTGTGCGCCGGTTTTACCGCGCAGGTCCAGGCCAGCGGTTTTTTCGAAGACACCACGGCGAAGATCGAATCGCGCACGGTGTACTTCAACCGCGATTTCCGTGACGGGCACACCTCCAGTGATCAGGGCGCGTCCAAGCGCGAAGAGTCGGCGCAGGGCTTTATTCTCAATCTGCAATCGGGCTACACCGAAGGCACCGTCGGTTTTGGTATCGATGCGCTGGGCATGGCGGGTTTTCAGCTCGACTCCAGCCCCGATCGCAGCAACAGCGGCCTGTTGCCGTCCAGCGGTGACAACCCGCGCGGTTCAAAAGGTCAGTACGCAAAAATGGGCCTGACCGCCAAGGTCAAAGTCTCGGATACGGTGCTGAAATACGGCGCGTTGCTGCCGGATCTGCCACTGCTCAAATACAACGACGGTCGCCTGCTGCCGACCATGTTCAACGGTGCGATGCTGACCTCCAAAGAGGTGAAGGACCTGACCTTCATGGCCGCGCGTCTGGACAAGTACACCGCACGGGATTCGACCGATTCGCAAGACATCCGCGTGCACTGCAAGAACAAGCGTTATGCGTGCAACACCACCGCCGATCATTTCGACATGTACGGCTTCGACTACAAGATCAACGATCGCCTGACCGCGCAGTATCACTACGCCGAGCTTGAAGATATCTATCGCCAGCACTTCGTGGGTCTTTTGGCGAATCAGCCGCTGGGTGACGGCGTGCTGAAAGCTGATCTGCGTTTGCTGAAAAGCGCCGACAGCGGTGATGCGAAAGCGGGCTCCATCGACAACCGCGCCTTGAGCGGAATGCTGTCCTACGGCATCAGTGGTCACACCTTCAGCGCTGGCTGGCAGCGCATGAACGGTGACAATTCGATGCCTTATCTGGATGGCAGCAACCCGTATCTGGTGAACTACGTGCAGGTCAACGACTTCGCCGCCGCCCAGGAGCGTTCGTGGCAGCTGCGTTATGACTATGACTTCAAGGCGATCGGCATCAACGGTTTGAGTTTCCTGACCCGCTACGTGAACGGTGACCACATCAAGGTTCCGGGCAGCGATCAGGAAGGCAAAGAGTGGGAACGCGACAGCGAGCTGAAGTACGTGATTCAGACCGGGACGTTCAAGGACGTCAGCCTGCGGTTGCGTAATGCGACTTATCGCACCAACTACGAGAAGTTTGCTCGGGATGTGGATGAGACCCGGTTGATTGTGAGTTACAACTTTTCGGTGTTGTAACCCTTGGGCCAGTGGTGTCTGAACTGACGCCTTCGCGGGCAAGCCCGCTCCCACAGGTTTCCCGGGTGCTCACTTAATTGTGGTCACCCTAAATCCCTGTGGGAGCGGGCTTGCCCGCGATGGCGATCTCGATGTCACCGAGATCCTGACATTTACAGCCAATGCCAGAACCGGCTCCAGAATCCGCGATTCAAATCATTCTTGCACGCTGCGTATTGCTGACCGTACATGTCCGAGCGGTTCTGCACCTTGCGCGCCACCGGCATCAGCCACGCCTTGCTGGCGTAGGTCTTCTGGCGAAAACCGCCCCAGCCTTCGTGGTAGTTGAGGTACTGATTGTAGGCGTCGTACTTGTACACGCCGTTGATCGAGGTGGTTTTGTCCATGTACCAGCCGACGAAGTCGATGGCGTCATCGAAGTCTTCACGATCGGCGCCGTAGCGACCGGTGCTTTTCTGGTAGTCGGACCAGACTTCATCCTTGGCCTGTGCATAGCCGGAGGCCGTCGAAACCCGGCCCCACGGGATCACCCACAACAGGTATTTGCGCGGCGTCTTGGCGTCATAGCGGTAGCCGGACTCCTGATACATGATGGCGAACGGCACCTGGATCGGTACGCCCCAGCGCTTTTGCGTGACTTGCGCCGCGTCGTACCAATCACTTTTTTCGCGGAAAATCTCGCAGAGGTTTTCCGGCGAACGCGGTGGCGATGTTCCGCAACCGGTCAACAGTGCCGCCAATACCAACAGTCCAACCGTGCGCCGCGAATTCAAAAGCCGTCATCCCGTCGTGCAAAAAAGGGCGCCAGTCTACGCGGTCAGGTCAACTGGTGGCGATAAGGCAAATCCGGACCTGTTTTACTGCATGTAAGGGCGGCGGCCTGTACGGCAAACCTGAGCATGCCGTCGATCTGCTCGCGGTTAAGGTGCTGAACACCTTCCACCGAGTCCAGTTCATGTTCGGTCAGCCAGGTGATCAAAGCGGCCTGGAAGGTATCGCCGGCGCCGACGGTGTCGGCAATCTTCACTGAGCTTGCCGGCACCGACCATGAACCGTGGGCACGGCTGAACACGGTCGCGCCTTCACCGCCACGGGTCAGAAACACCACTTGGCAGCGATGCTGCAGCCAACCTTCGATGACCCGCTGTGGATCCTGCTCGGGGTACAGCAGGTTCAAATCCTCGTCGCTGACTTTGATCAGGTTCACCAACGGCACCAGCGTGGCGATCCGCTCGCGCCACAGGTCGATGTTCGGCTCGGGGTTGAGGCGCACGTTCGGGTCGAGGCTGATCAGGCGTTTGCCGCTTTCACGCTGCACCAGCGCAAGCAAGGTATCGGCAATCGGCTGCACCACCAGCGAGAACGAACCGAAGTGCAAGCCGCGCACTTCCGGGCCCAGCGATGGCAGATGGGTCAGGCTCAGCTGACGGTCGGCGCAGCCTTCACCCCGGAAGCTGTAATGCGGCGAGCCGTTGGCACCCACCGCGACCATCGCCAGAGTGGTCGGTGCAGCGAAATCCACCAGATAGTCCGGGCGTACGCCTTCATCCTGCAACACTTGCTGCAAACGCCGGCCGAGGTAATCGGTGGACAGCCCGCCAAACAGCGCCGAATCCACACCCAAACGGCGCAAACCCACCGCCACATTGAACGGCGAGCCACCGGCAATCGCCTTGAAATTGACTTTCGATGCCTGCCCGCCGGCATCGTCTTCGCTGAAGAAATCGAACAGTGCTTCGCCACACACCAGGTACATAGTTGTTTGCTCTTTATAAGGTTGCGACATGCAGTCGATAGCGTTCATAGGCCTGCTGGAACGCCGCGACATTGGCGGCAACCGGCAGGGTTTCACTGTTCAGGTCGAGCTTCACGCAGCGCTGGCACAGATCGGCCAGAGTGTCTTCGTGGCCGTTCGACCACGATTTGCACCACGCCGCCTGAATCGCCGCGCCGAGGGCTGCGGCTTCGCTCTGCTCGGTGCAGATCACCGGGGTGTTCATGATGTCGGCGACGATCTGCCGCCACACCGCACTTTTCGAGCCGCCGCCGATCAGGCAAATGCTGCGGCTTTGTAAACCATTCTGGCGCAACAGATCCAGTCCATAACGCAAGCCGAAGGTGGTGCCTTCGACTGCGGCGCGGCACAGATTGGCCTGGGTCAGGTTATCGATGGTCAGGCCATTCAGGCTGCCGGTGGCGTGGGGCAGGGGCGGCACGCGTTCGCCGTTGAGGAATGGCAACATGCTCACGCCCTCGGCGCCAATCGGAGCCTGGGCCACCAAGGCATTGAACGCGTCGAGATCGAGGTTGAACAGTTCGCGGATCGCACCGGTGGCGTTGGTCAGGTTCATGGTGCAGATCAATGGCAGCCAGCCGCCGCTCGAGGAACAGAAGGTTGCGACCGACGCATCCGGGCTGACCTTCGGTGCCTCGGCGTAGGCGTACACCGTGCCGGAAGAACCGAGGCTCATGGTGATCGCCCCCGGCTGAATATTGCCGGTGCCGATAGCGCCCATCATGTTGTCGCCGCCACCGCTGGACACCACCGCGTTGGGGTTGATGCCCAGCTGTTCGGCAATGGCGGGAAGGATCGTGCCGACCGCTTGATGGGCGTCGATCAGTTCCGGCAGCGCGGCTTGCAGACGACCGCTGGCGTCGATGTCGCGCAGCAGCTGCAAATCCCATTGGCGGGTGCGCACGTTGAAGTAACCGGTGCCGGACGCATCGCCGTATTCGCTGCACGCACGGCCGGTGAGCCAGAAATTCAGGTAGTCATGGGGCAGCAGGATCCGTGCGATGTGGGAGAACACATCCGGATGTTGCTCCTTGGTCCACAACAATTTGGAGACGGTGTAACCCGGCGCGATGACCACGCCGAGGCGTTCCAGCGAACCTTGTTCACCGCCCAGATGATTCAGCAGGCGATCGTTTTCAGGCGTGGTTTCGGTGTCGCACCAGAGCTTGGCCGGGCGCAGGACCTGGCCTTGATCGTCGAGCAACACCAGGCCGTGTTGCTGGCCGGAAACGCCGATGCCCTGGATTGACTGACCGTCGACATTTGCCGCCAACAAAGCGCGACGGGTGGCGAGGGCGAAGGCTTCCAGCCATTGCGCGGTGTCTTGCTCGCGGCGGCCGTTGGCGCCGCTGATCATCGCGTGGGCGGCGGCGCCCTGGCCGAGAACCTGACCGCTGACAGCGTCGAGGATGATCGCTTTGGTGCCTTGGGTGCCGCAGTCGATGCCGAGGAATAGTTGTTGTTTGTGCATGGTGTGAACCTGTTGGTTTTTTGGCGACTTCTAAAGCCACCCCTCACCCCAACCCTCCCGAAACGTCGGACCGCCCCAAAGGGGAGAGGGGGAAAGGGAGCAGATTTGTGTAGGTTTCAATTCCTGAGTTCGGCTCCGGACTTTCAGGTCGATGTACCTCGGATAAACACCTCGGTCGGCTCCCTCTCCCTCTGGGAGAGGGCTGGGGTGAGGGGCTTTTCAGGCCAGAATACGCTCGAGAGTCCGAGTGACGCCTTCTTCTCGCAAGCTGTTCAGGCACCACTCAAACGCTGCCACAAACTCCTTCGAACGCGGTATCGCCGTACCGAAGATTTCTTCAACCCCCAACAACCGCTCAGTGATCAAAGCATCCTCCGCCACCAACCCCTGACAGAACGCCGCCCGAGGATCCGGAATCGAGTAAGTGTCGCCATTCTCGTCCACGCCCTTCAAGTAAAGTGCCCAAGCCGCCACCACCAAAGCCGCGCGTTTGGTCTCGCGCCCATCGGCAATCAACCGATTGATCGTCGGAATGGTGAACTTGGGAAACTTCGACGAGCCATCGGAGCAAACCCGCTCCAACTGATCGGCAATCGCCTGATTGGAAAACCGCGCCACCAGCGTGTCCTTGTACTCGGTCAGGTCGATGCCCGGCACCGGCGCCAGTTGCGGGGTCACGTCCAGGTCCATGTAGGCGCGCATGTAGCGCACGAACAACGGGTCGTTCATGGTTTCGTGAACGAAACGGTAGCCCTTCAAAAAGCCCAGGTAAGTCAGCGCCAGATGGCTACCGTTGAGCAGTTTGATCTTCATCTCTTCGTAGGGGGAAACATCGTCGGTGAACTGCACGCCGACCTTTTCCCAGGCCGGGCGGCCGTTGACGAACTTGTCTTCCAGCACCCATTGCACGAAGGGTTCGCAGACCACCGGCCAGGCGTCGTCGACGGCGTGTTTGTCCGCCAGTTGCAGGCGATGCGCGGTGCTGGTCATCGGCGTGATGCGGTCGACCATGGCGTTGGGAAAACTGACATTGGCGTCGATCCAGCCACGCAGGTCCGGATCGAGCAGCGCGGCGAAGGCCAGCAGCGCCTTGCGGGTCACCGCGCCGTTGTGCGGCAGGTTATCGCACGACATCACCGTGAACGCCGGAGTGCCCGCCGCACGCCGCTTGGCCAACGCCGCACAGAGGAAACCGAACACGGTTTTCGGCTGTTGCGGGTTCGTCAGATCGTGCTGAATCTGCGGCAGGTGCGCCATGAATTCGCCGTTGCTGTCGTCGATGCAATAACCGCCCTCGGTGATGGTCAGCGAGACGATGCGGATCTGCGGATCGGCGAGTTTGTCGATCAGCGCCTGGGCGCTGTCCTCGGCCAGCAGCATGTCGCGGATTGCGCCGATGACGCGGACTTCGGTGTCGTCGCTGTCGCCCAGTTCGAACAGGGTGAACAGGTAGTCCTGCTCCTTGAGATCGTCGCGGGTGCGGCGGTCTTCGGCGCGCAGGCCGACGCCGCAGATCGCCCAGTCCAGCGCTTCGCCGGTGTTCATCAGCGCGTCGGTGTAATACGCCTGATGCGCGCGATGGAAACCGCCGACGCCAATGTGGGCGATGCCTTGGCGGGTGTCGCTGAGGCTGTAGGCCGGCAGTTTCACTTCGGCGGCCAGGCGGTTGAGGTTTTGCTTGTTCAGTTTCATCGGGTCAGTCTCGAAATCAGGCGGCCGCGCGCAACGGGCGGGTCAGCGCCACGCCGTCGGCATCGAACAGATGGCAGTGGGAAGCGTCCAGGTGCAGGTTCAGTTGTTCGCCGTAACGGCTCGCCAGATCACCGCGCACACGCATGGTCAGGGCTTCGCCGGCGTTGGTCTTGACGTGGCAGAAGGTGTCGCTGCCCAGCCGCTCGCTGACGTCGGCGATGACTTGCAGGGTGCAGTCGCCCGCTTGTGCCAGCTCCAGATGTTCCGGGCGAATGCCCAGGGTCACGGCGCTGCCGACACTCAGGTTCGCCGCGTTGAAGGGCAGGGTGATGCGGGTGCCGGCATCCAGCGAGACTTCGCAACTCGCGCCGTCGATGCGCGCGATCTGCCCTTTGAGAAAGCCCATTTTCGGCGTGCCGAGAAAACCGGCGACGAACAGGTTGGCGGGGTTGTGATACAGCTCCAGCGGCGAGCCGACCTGCTCTATCTTGCCGCCATTGAGCACCACGACCTTGTCGGCCATGGTCATGGCTTCGACCTGATCGTGGGTCACGTAGATCATCGTGGCTTTGAGGTCCTTGTGCAGGCGCAACAGTTCCAGGCGCATCTGCACCCGCAGGGCGGCGTCGAGGTTGGACAGCGGCTCGTCGAACAGGAAGATTTTCGGGTTGCGCACGATCGCCCGGCCGATGGCCACGCGCTGACGCTGGCCGCCGGACAGTTGTTTCGGCTTGCGTTCCAGCATCGGGCCCAGTTCCAGAATGCGCGCCGCTTCGCCGACTTTCTTCTCGACTTCGGCTTTCGGTACGCCGGCCAAGTCGAGGGCGAACGACATGTTTTTCTTCACGGTCATGTGCGGGTACAGCGCGTAGGTCTGAAACACCATCGCCAGATCGCGCTTGGCCGGGCTGACTTCGGTGATGTCGCGCCCATCCAGTTCGATGGTGCCGCCACTGACTTCTTCAAGGCCGGCGATCAGGCGCAGCAGGGTGGATTTGCCGCAGCCCGACGGGCCGACGAACACCACGAATTCCTTGTCGTTCACCTCAAGGTCGATGCCCTTGATGATGGAAAAACCTTCGAAGCCTTTTTGCAGATTCTTGATTTTCAGGTTGGCCATGGTGGCGCTCCTCATGCGAATTCTTATTTCACGGCACCGAACGACAGGCCGCGCACCAGTTGTTTCTGGCTGATCCAACCGAAGATCAGGATCGGCGCGCAGGCCAGCGTCGAGACGGCCGACAACTTGGCCCAGAACAAGCCTTCGGGGCTTGAGTAGGAAGCGATCAACGCGGTCAGCGGCGCGGCTTTGGACGAGGTCAGGTTCAGCGACCAGAACGCCTCGTTCCAGCACAGGATCAGCGACAGCAGCACGGTCGACGCGAGGCCGCCCTTGGCGATCGGCAGCAGCACGCGGAGCATTTCCTGAGCCAGGGTGGCACCGTCGAGGCGGGCGGCTTCGAGGATGTCTTTGGGGATGTCCTTGAAGTAGGTGTAAACCATCCACACCACGATCGGCAGGTTGATCAGCGTGTAGATCACGATCAGCGCGATACGCGTGTCGAGCAGGCCGAAACTCTTGGCCAGCAGGTAGATCGGCATCAGCACGCCCACCGGCGGCAGCATCTTGGTGGAGAGCATCCACAGCAGCGTGCCCTTGGTGCGCTGGGTTTCGTAGAACGCCATCGAGTAGGCCGCCGGCACCGCGATCAGCAGGCACAGGGCGGTGGCGCTGAAGGAAATCACCACCGAGTTCCAGGCGAAACTGAAGTAGTCGCTGCGCTCGTTGATGTGCAGGTAGTTCTCCAGCGTCGGCGTGAAGATGAACTGCGGCGGCGTGGCGAAAGCGTCGATTTCGGTCTTGAAACTGGTCAGCACCATCCAGAAGATCGGGAAGAAAATGATGATCGCGATGGCCCAGGCCAGCGTGCCGAGCAGCAGGCTTTGCAGCCGGCGGGATTGTTGAAGAGTCATGGCAGGCCTCAGGCTTTGTCAGTCAGGTTTTTGCCGATCATCCGCACCAGAATGATCGCGGCGATGTTGGCGATGACCACGGCGATCAGGCCGCCGGCCGAGGCCATGCCGACGTCGAACTGCACCAGCGCCTGGTTGTAGATCAGGTAGGCGAGGTTGGTCGAGGCGTAGCCGGGGCCGCCGTTGGTGGTAGTGAAGATTTCGGCGAACACTGACAGCAGAAAGATGGTTTCAATCATCACGACTACCGCAATCGGCCGTGCCAGGTGCGGCAGGGTCAGGTGCCAGAAGATCGCGATCGGGCCGGCGCCGTCGAGGCGGGCGGCTTCTTTCTGTTCCTGGTCGAGGGACTGCATGGCGGTCATCAGGATCAGGATCGCGAAGGGCAGCCATTGCCACGACACAATGATGATGATCGACAACAGCGGGTAGTGGGCCAGCCAGTCCACCGGCTGCGCGCCGAACAATTTCCAGATATAGGCGAGGATCCCGGACACCGGATGGAAAATCAGGTTCTTCCAGATCAGCGCACCGACCGTGGGCATGATGAAGAACGGCGAAATCAGCATCACCCGCACGATGCCGCGACCGAAGAATTCGCTGGCCTCCAGCAGCGCACTGATCAACACGCCGAACACCACGCTGATCAGCAGCACGCTGCCCACCAGCAGCAACGTGTTGGTGGCGCCAGGCATGAAGCCGGAGTCGGTCAGGAAGTAGGTGAAGTTTTCCAGCCCGACGAATTCGTTGGTGCCCGGATCGAGCAGGTTGTAGCGGATCATCGAGAAATAGACGGTCATGCCCAGCGGCACGATCATCCACAGCAGCAACAGGGCCACCGAAGGGCTGACCAGAAACCAGCCGGGATTGGCCACGCGGCTTTTGCGCCGGGGCTGCGACAGGTCGATGTGGGCTTTGGCAGTTGAAGTATTCATGGCGTTTACAACCGAGTCATACAGACCTATGGAGATCCCATGTGGGAGCGACGGTGCGACGATTCGACTTGCTCGCGAAGGCGTGGTGTCAGACAACAAATGTTTCACTGATACACCGCTTTCGCGAGCAAGCCCGCTCCCACAGAAGGCAGGAGAGGCTTTCGCAGGATTACTTCGGATAACCCGCGCGCTTCATCTCGCGTTCGGTGGTTTGCTGCGCGGCGGTCAGTGCCTGGTCGACCGTGGTCTGGCCGATCAGCGCCGCCGAGAACAGCTTGCCGACCTGGGTGCCTACACCCTGGAATTCAGGAATGGTCACCAGCTGGATGCCGATGTACGGCACAGGCTTGAGGGTCGGTTTGCTCGGGTCGGCCGCTTTCAGCGATTCAAGCGTGACCTTGGCAAACGGCGCGGCGCTCATGTAAGCGTCACTGTAGGTCGAGGCGCGGGTACCCGGCGGAACATTGGCGATGCCGTCGGTTTTGGCGACCAGCTCGCCGTACTCTTTTGAGGTGGCCCAGGCGCTGAATTCCTTGGCGGCATCCTTGGCCTTGGAGCTGGTAGGGATCGCCAGCGCCCACGAGTACAGCCACGCCGAGCCTTTGTCGGTGGCCTGATGCGGCGCGTAGGTAAAGCCGACGTGATCGGCGACCTTGCTTTGAGTCTTGTCGGTAACGAACGAACCGGCGACGCTGGCATCGACCCACATTGCGCACTTGCCGCTGTTGAACAGCGCGAGGTTTTCGTTGAAACCGTTGCTGGAGGCACCCGGCGGGCCGGATTTCTTCATGGTGTCGACGTAGAAGTTCAGCGCGTTTTTCCACTCCGGACCGCTGAATTCGGGTTTCCACTGCTCATCGAACCAGCGTGCGCCGTAGGCGTTGGCGATGGTGGTGATCAACGCGATGTTTTCACCCCAGCCGGCCTTGCCGCGCAGGCAGATGCCGTACTGTTCCTTGTCCTTGTGGGTGAGTTTTTCGGCGAAGCCGGCGATCTGTTCCCAGGTCGGACGCTCGGGCATGGTCAGGCCGGCGTCCTTGAACAGGTCGGTGCGGTAGTAGGTGATCGAGCTTTCGGCGTAGAACGGCAGGGCGTACAGCGAACCTTTGACTGACAGGCCTTCGCGCACCGACGGGAACACATCGTCGAGGGCGTAGCTGGCCGGCAGATCCTTCATCGGTTCAAGCCAACCCTTGGCGCCCCAGAGTGCAGCTTCGTACATACCGATGGTCAATACGTCGAACTGCCCGCCCTGAGTGGCGATGTCGGTGGTCAGGCGCTGACGCAGGACGTTTTCTTCCAGCACCACCCAATTGAGCTTGATGTCCGGATGCTCGGTCTCGAAGGTTTTCGAGAGCTTTTGCATGCGGATCATGTCGCTGTTATTGACGGTGGCGATGGTCAGGGTCTGGGCGCCAAGGCTGACGCTGCTGAGGGTCATGCAGGTGAGGGCCAGCAGAGCTTTTGCAGTGGGTTGCATCGTGCACTCCTTTTCTGCACCCGGCGGGGGCAGAAGGACAGTTATTGTTTTTGTGTTCTTCCAGCGGGGGAAGAATGTGCACTGATTACAGCCTTCTGACGCAGGGCTGACAAATCATCCCTAGCACTTGAATCGATACTTTTTTGCACTCGGGATTGGTGCGGCAAACGCAGGGAAGGGCGTTTCAGAAGGACGGCCTGCATTAATCCGTACAGGTTTTCCGGCGTCAGCCGTGGTTTTGCTCGGTCAGGCGCTGCACCACCAGCCGCCGATAATGCGAAGGCGTCATGCCTTTGAGCTGCTGAAAGCGCCGATTGAAATTGGAAATATTGTTGAAGCCCGACTCGAAACACACTTCGGTGACCGGTTTGTCGCCGTCCGCCAGCAGTTCGCAGGACTTGCTGATGCGCAGGCGATTGACGAATTCGATGAAGTTGCGCCCGGTGGCCTGCTTGAACACGCGGCTGAAATAGGTCGGCTTCATGCCCAGGTGCTCGGCGACTTCCTCCAGCGGCAACTCGCGGGCGTAGTGGGCGAAGATGTAATCCACTGCGCGGTTGGTGCGGTCGATGTTGTGCTCGTCGGCCAGTTGCGGGGTGGTTGCGCCGGACAGCAGCTGGTAGTCGTCGCAGGCCGCCAGCAATTCCATCAGGATGAAAAAGTGCCCGAGACGGGTGATACCGTTTGAATCAGCGATGCGTTGCATCAGGATCATGGCCTGACGGATTGTCTGCGGGGAGCGGAATTCGATGCCGTATTGCGCACGTTCGAGCAGCGGCGCCAGGGTCTTGAGTTCGGCGAATACCTGATGGCCGCTTTCAAACAGCTCATCGGTGAAGTTGACCAGCATGTCACGCTTCTCGACCACTTCGTCTTCGGCCACCTGGCTGATCCAGTTGTGCGGCAGATTGGGGCCGGTGAGAAACAGGGTCTGCGGATAGAAATTGCCGATGTAGTCGCCGATGAAGACCTTGCCCGAACTGGCGACGATCAGGTGCAGCTCGTATTCCTTGTGGAAATGCCAGCGCACCAGCGGGCAGGGGAAGCCGTGCTGACGATAGATGATGGACAACCCGTTATGGTCATCCATCAGCTCATAAGAAGGGTCGGTCACGCGGGCGGTTCGGGTCATGGTGGCTGCACTTTTTTATTATTGCCGCTCAATCATGCCTCTTTCCGGGCATGCTCGACCAGAGCGCAATGGCGGCGGCGTGGCAAGGCCGTGATTCGCCGCGCCGCAGCGCTCCCTTATTGTCGTATTTTTTTCAAGTTGGCCGCCCGACAGTAAGCCACGATTTTTGAATCTTCAATAAAGTCGACATTGATGATATTCGACTTCTCGGCCCAGTCACTTTTATCTGGGTCAAACCACTCATCAAGTTCCTTGTGCAGGCGAACAGGACCCAATAGCAAAGTCCAGGTGGCAGCGGATAAAGACCAGGGTGCCCAACTGCCCGGAGGTGTTCTCATTACCCGGGTGATATAACCTTTCAAATCATCTGCTCTGGTAGAAGACTTCTCTTCCCACTGGTGTTCGATTTTTCTGTTGAATAGATTTTTATCGAGATCATCGTGCCCGGGCGCACAGACCAAAATACGTTGGATCGGACTGATGCGTTTTAATTGCGCAAGACTGAGGTCAGTGTTGTAGGTCGGAATGATTCGCGGCCCCAGATATTCGATCAAATAGTCGTTGAATCCTTTGAAGTCGAATTTTCCTTCACTGTCCGCCAGTTCGTGAAAGTCCAGAATAATGAACTCGTCTGGATTGAGGTGAAGAAAGTTTTTAACTTCAAACAACAAGTCAAACAAAGTGCGCGATGAGAGAAACTTATTGTGTCGGAATCGGTATTTCAGAATGCCTTTCTCCTTGGCCAAGCTCGCCAGTCGCAGGTCAAGAGCTCGTGACCCATTGCTCAGTTGTGAATAAAAGGAATCATTCTGGCAAGCGAGATGGTGAGGGCCTGGAATCAATGCATAGGAAGCCTTGCGATCACAACCTGCGTTATGAGTGCCGGGCAGACTGAGTTCGGCCAGTGACAAAACATCTATGTCGGGCGTCGATGACATCCAGTTGTTTTTAGAGAAGGTGTTGTTCATAAAAATCCTTGTTTGGTCAGGTGTCACTTGAAGTTGTTCAAGTGGCAGCAAGGATATTTATATTGGCTTGTTTTTTATTCAAGTGATTGTTTAATGCCGGATGTATATTAGTGGTTCTGTTTATTTTTTGCCTCTATCCACTGCGACATATACTGCGTGCTTTTGTGTGCGTGATGGCGAAGCATACTTCCGATGAAGTTGGTGTTTCTTGAAAGTTGCAGATTTTTCTGGCAGCTCAGCAGTCTTTCGATCAGCGCTGGACCATGTACCCGTTTTGAATATCGATCACTGAGTAGAGTGCGTCCCTGGACTTGGGCCTGTTTCCACAAAGATTCGTCCTGGTAAAGAGCCACCGCCGCATTGGCGAGACTTTCGGCGGTTGCATCGATGGTCCCAGGCCAGGCCTGTTCGCCGTGCATCCCCTCGGCGCCAATCGGTGTCGTGACGCTGGGCGTGCCACACAGCATGGCGTCAACCAGTTTGCCTTTGATGCCGGCACCAAAGCGTAGCGGCGCCAGACACACGCGGGCCTGAGACATCACCTGTAACGCATCTTCCGCCCAGTTCATGACATGGAAACCTTGGGCCGCGTTGTGCAGTGCCGTGGCTTTGGGCGGTGTGTAAGCACCGTAGACATGCAATTGGGCTTCTGGCAATCGAGCGCGAATCAGCGGCCAGACCGTGGTCTTCATCCACAGCACCGCGTCCCAGTTGGGAGCGTGACGGAAGTTGCCGATGCTGAGGAAATGCGCGCGCTCATCAAACGGACGGAAGACCGCGTCTGGAATCTCGACCATCAACGGGCACCAGTGCAGCAATTGTCGCGGCAGCCCGAACTGAGACACCAGCAACTCGATCTCGACTTCGGAAATCATCAGATTCAAATCACAGCGGTACAGGGATGCGATCTCCCGTTTCGCCAGATCAGAACACGCCATCAATTCAAACTCTTCACGCAACGCCGGAACATACAACTGGCGGAAGTCGTTCTGATCGGCGTCGGCTTTCAGGCGCTCCTTGAGGCGGTGATGCCGCGCATGCCGCAGGCTTTGCAAGTCTGAGGTTTCCAGCACGCGCAGGGCGTTCGGGCAGTGCTTTTCAACGCGCCAACCGAACTGTTCTTCCATCATGAACTGGTCGAACAAGACAATGTCCGGTGCAAGTTCGCTGATAAACACATCGAAACTGCTGTTGTTCAGTTCGATAGGGACTTCGCGGACGCCCATTGAAGTCAGATCGGCGCGGTGTTCACCGGGGCCTGCTGGACTGGCGAAGGTAATCTGCCAGCCCTGTTCAAGAAACGTCTCGAGAATCTGCATCACGTGTCCGCTTGCCGCCGAAGAGCGGGGTTCCGGCCAGACATAGCCTATGACCAGGACGTTGGTTTCGGGCTGGGACATGAGGGCGATTCCTTGAAACATGAAAAAAACAGGGCGCGCATTAAAGCACAAACCGGGCAGTGCCCGGTTTGTCGTTCTTAGGGTTTGGGTCTGGCGAGTTGAATCGGCAGTGTTCCCTGAATGAACTTGTATTTCGTTTTATCGGCTGCCTCCAGTGAGCCCTTTATATAGGCCAGATTGAACATCAGCTCGCGGGGGTTGCTTCGACTCTGATCCAGCAGGGACACCGCCAACGAATAGGAGTCGGCATTGCGAAGCGCCGGATGCTGGCGAACGATATCGGGCTGACTGTTGATACTTGCCTGGAACTCGGTAAATGAAGGTGGCTGAGCTGAGCTGAAGTGCGGATTGACGAGATTATCGGGATGGGCGCTTTTGGCGTCCTTCGCAAAGTCGATCAGGCCCGCCGCATCGATGGGGGCGGCTCCGGAGCCCGAAGTTATTGGATAGCCATAGTAGAAATCCAGGGTCTGCGGCGCACCGTGGGACATTTCATGGATCAGCGCATCGGCAATCCGTGCTTCGTCGTAGCGGGAGATTCTGTAGAGATCGTCCAGGCCATCCTTGTAAATCACCAGAAAGTGCTCGGTGCTGTCCTGGACGGTGCCGCCGGCCAGCACACTGGTTTTCCATCGTTTATAGGCATTGGTACGTAATGCCGCTGCCGCTTCCGAACCGCGCTTGAAGGACATATTGGCCAGGGTGACCGAGTCCAGATCCTTGCGCATGACTTTCAGATTCGCGAGCAAGTAATTCAGGGCCTCATCGGAATCACTGCCGAAGACATACTTCAGAATCGATCGAACGTCATCGTCGGGAGCCTTCGACAGCAGCGCGATAGCGTTGTCGAGCTTGGTTCTGGCAAGTGGAATGGCTTTACTCACATAAGTGCGGGTATAGCTGAACGGATTGATCAGGTTGAATAGCTTGCGCAAAGGGGAGGTTGCCGCCACTTTGAAATTTTTCAGGGCAGGCCCCCATGGGCCACCTGTTCTGAGGTTCAGTGCACGCCAGTCGCTGTTTCTCTCAAGGGCGATCAGGCTCTTCGACTCACCCAGGTCACCGACGGCTTTCCAGGTGCCTTGCAGCAGATCGGATTTTTGCGCGGCCTTGATCAAGTCATAGGATTGCGCGCTACCTGCCAGTCGGCGCAATTGACCGGTGGCCGTTTCCACCGCTTCAATGGCGTGACCGGTCAGCAACAGGACGCCGCGTCTGGTCAGACGGGCACCCTTCAACACCAGCGTGGGCAAACCGTCCAATGGATTGACCAGTGACAAGGCAAAATGGGCGCTGGCCTTGGCAATCTTCAGCACCTTGCTGGTCATCGAGGCCGTTCTGGCAACGATGCCGGCCACCGAGGCGCCGAAGCCGATAATCAATCCCAGTAGCGCCAGGCCATCCAGGACACAGCCACCGACGCCCTCGGTGACGCGCTCGGCATCGCCGGAGTTGATGTCTTCGATGCACTTCTTGAAAGGCACGAGAACATTAACGAGGGATGTATCCAATGCATTGTTGTAGTCACGCAACTGTTGCAGCTCGGTCCGGGTGTTCAGCAGCGTGTACAGTTCCTCGCGGGTGGCCATTGGATGACAGCTCAAAACGCTTTCCGCCAAGGCATCGAGTGCAACGGAGAAGAATAAAGGCACGGGACGCGCATCATTCGATTGGCAAGTGAAGTGCCAGAGCTTTTCCACCACGACTCTGGAACTGACGTCTGACCTGGGCTCGCTGCCGTCAAGATAGGCTGCAAAGTCGAGCGGCCATGGCTGCTCGAACCGTTTGTCCTGAAAGTCCGTCTCAGCACCGACGTAAGATAATTCCGGGGTGTCGTCGATCACCCCGCGCGATTGAATCAAGGTAGCCAGATCCGGTCGTGCGCGGCACAGTCCTTTAAGTGGGAACAACTCATAACAACGGAATTCACCATCGCTGCGACTGCCCAGAATAATCCCGTAGCGTCCCTTGGCGGCATTGCGCTGGCGCTGAGTCTCCTGAAATGCATTCAGCGGATTCACTTCATTGCGCACGGTATAGAGAGTGGTGGAACCATTGATCAGGAACTTTCTGTCTTCCTCGGGCAACTGGGTGATTGCCATTTTTATGACAGAGGCGAGGCCGTTTTGCAGCGTCGGATAGTACTGATCAAATGCCGCATCGAACAATTCATCCACGGACTCAAGTTTGCTCAATCTTGAAAAAGCCCCTTTCGGAAGTTTGAGATTGGTAGTGGCCACAAAGCTATTATTGAATTGCCCGCCAACTTCGAGATCGTCAGACATGTATAGATCGAGAATCGAAGCGCGAAGGTTCAATACTCTAGAGAAAACAAGGCTGTCCACTCCAGTTTCATGAGCCAGTGACTCCACAATATTGGGAATATTTAACGGGATCTGCGTGAGCACCAGATCCAGAAAGTTTCGCTCTTTTAAAGATGCAACGTATCTGATCTTGTAAACACGCTGTTCGAGATAGTCTCCTCCCGGCATGACGCGCTTCAAGGCCTCCAGCGCCAACTTGCGTCTATTGGGTGGAGTGACCGATAGACCGGATTCCATTTGGTTCAACGCTTCGGCGTATTGGGTGAAGTAAGAGGCAGCGGTATTGAAAGTCGCGACGTCGTAGTCCGTATCGGCAATATAAGGAATCAGTTCGTTGAGCATGGCCCAGTGGATGATCGGTCGAATGGCCGTCACCTCGTGAAGAAGGCGCTGCGCCTTGCTGACAGGCGCCAGATCGGAGAATGCCATGATGTCGCTGTACTTCATCAACCGGGATGTACCCGGTGCAGCCGCTTCGATCAGCGCTACAGCCTGGGTGAGCACTACCCATCCCGGTTTGTCGATGGTCAGTTCATCAGGCACGCCTTGCACGAGAAATTCGGGAGCCACCCCCGACAGCAGCAGATGCGCTGCCAACGAAGCATTGTGCGGTTCCAGTAACGTGTTGGCGACGAGGTGCTGTTCCACCTCCAGCACAATGTCGGATGCGGTGCGCGAGGCATTGGCAGGCTGGTACAGCGCGAGACCGGCAACGGCTTTGCCGGGTTTGTCGACGTCCGATACCAGGTCCAGAATCAAGGCAGTGACCACCAGGTAATCGAGCTGGCGCGTGGCGACGTCAGGATGGTCGGTATCCAGGTGCCATTCCAAGCGTTTGTGCAACGTTTCGCCCAGTGTCCTGACTTTCGGCCTTTTCAGAAAATCTTTCAAATAGCCACCAGCACGCTCACGTCTGACGGCGTCGGGGAATGCACTGAAGTTCTTCAGGGCGATGTACTGCAGCAGGCTTGTCTGTCCGTGGGTTGTTTCGCCAATCACGTCACGGATGGTTTGCCGGTCTGCAGTCGACAGATGAAAGGCAGACTCCGGGGGTTCCATCAATAATTCGTGATAGTCCCCGGTCGCAGGGGCGGAAGGCATTTCGAACTCCAGGAAATCGATCAGGCTTTGCGTCTCATCATCGGTGACTGGTATATCGAACTGGTGATAACGCAGCCATTGTTCAACACCGATGACCGGCCCCGAAAAAACACAGCCGCCTGTCTGTAGCGTGCATTCGGCGAGCATTTGCAGTTCATCTTGCAGAGCAGATGATTCGCCGTCGTGAGTCAGGTCAATCCAGATTCCGTCCTTCAGTACCCAGAGAACAGCGTGTTCATCGACACTGACAAGAGCGTCGGAGGGTAAGTGATACTTGGTTTTCAAACTGGAAAAGGCATCGCTTGCGATCAACTTCGACAATGCAACGCGAACGAATTCCTCGGCGGTGTCAAAAGTGGAGCCTGCCGTTCGTGGAAAAGTGGCAGGGTGAAAAGTACCGGATACCTTGACAGGGCGATTACTTTTCAAGTCTTTAAGAGCCACAATAACCGTGGCTTTTTCCTTTTTGTCGAGTTCTGGTTGTTGGGTAAACGTAAATAAATTTATCGAATTGATGTCCGGTATCAGGGTCGGAGCAGGTTGCATAAGTAAAAATCCTTATTGTTTGAAAGATATGACTTCCTCGTTGGTCGTGCGGGGGCTTTATTGATGGTGCATGCGCCATGAGTCGCCGCAGAGTAATAGTGCTCCGCGCTGACTTGTTAGTTGAATTTGATTTCGGGGTTGTTCGCTAAGTTTTAAATTGTTGCGCTGAAACTTGCGCCGCCGATAACAGTGTGGCTCTGAAGCCAGTGTCCGGAAGTGACGAGGATTTCAATATAACCAGCGCGTCGAGTGGTTGTTTTAGAGCTCTGGCTTGGTCGTATCAAAGGTGAAAATGCAAAAAAAACCACAACTGCCGGCGGCCTGAGAATAACTGAGTTTTTCGACGCAGGTGCAGTTGTGGCTGGTTTCAAAGTGGGTCAGGGCAGATCGAATGTCTGCCCTTGAAAGTTTGCGAAAATGAACGTTCCGACTTCAGGGTTGAGCAATAACGGCTTTGACTTTGTCGCGCAGTTGATCAATCGAGAAGGGTTTGCCGATTACATGCATACCCGCCGGTACATCGATAGTTTCGGCGTAACCGCTGGCAAACAGGATTGGCAGGGTCGGGCGCAGCTTGCGGGCTTCGGTGGCCAACTCACGCCCATCCATACCCGGCAAGCCGACATCGGTCATCATCAGGTCGATGTGCTTGTCATCCTTGAGGATTTCCAGTGCCTGTTCGCCGCCATCTGCTTCCAGGACCTTGAAGTCCAGTTCCTCCAGCACATCGATGATCAGCATGCGCACGATGGCGTCGTCTTCGACTACAAGGATGGTGGGCGCGGGGGTGGACATAGTGGCGGCTCTCAAGAATGGGGGACGGGGCGCCGGTCGATCAAAAATGCCGGGCTCTTGCATGAGTAAGTGGCGCATAGCCACAAGTTCCCGACTGCATACAAAAAAAGGATAGGCGCAAACGGGCGGGCAAGGATAACTGTTGGGCCGCGATTCGGCGTAGGCAAATGTAGGAAAACAGTATTAAAGCTGTGAGAAAAATGGATCCATGGTGCCGTTTTGGGGCAAACTCCCTGGTTTTCAACAGTTCGACAAGGCTGCCACATGTCCTCTCCGTCTTCGGTTGATGAGCAACGGTTTCGCAAACTCCTGAGCCGCAACGTCAGTTTGCCGTTGGGCGTCGGCGTCATCAGTGCCGTGTTCTTCATTTCATTGATCACCTATTTGTTGTCTGTGATCCAGTGGGTGGAGCACACCGACCGGGTGATCAATAACGCCAACGAAGCGGTGAAACTCACCGTGGATCTGGAAACCGGCATGCGCGGGTATCTGCTCAGCGGCGACGAGCACTTCCTCGACCCGTACGAAACGGCCAAGCCACGCATCGCCGTGGCACTGAATACCTTGCTTGAACTGACTGCCGACAATCCGGCGCAGACCGATCGCCTGCGTCGACTTCAGGCGCTGCAGACCGAGTGGGCGACCTATGCGCAGTCGATGATCGATCTGCAACGCGCCAGCGGTGATTACAAGTCGGCGGTCAAAGCGGGGAAGGGCAAGCGCCTGACCGATGAAATACGTAAACAGTTCGAAGATGTGATTGAGACCGAACAGTTGCTGCGCGCCTCCCGCAACGAAGACGTTCGCCGCACCACGGTCTGGAGCATCAGCCTTTATCTGCTGTTCGTGGCGGGCATCAGCGGTCTGTTGGCCTATGTCGGTCGCCGCGATCTGCTCAACCTGTCGCAAAGCTATGGCGCGACCCTGGCGGCGCAAGAGGCCAGTGCAAAGCGTCTGGAACAGCAAGCCTGGTTGCGCAACGGCCAGACTCAGCTCGCCGAGCAAGTGCTGGGGCAACTGACGGTCAATCTGCTGGGGCGCAATATCCTGCAATTCTGCGCTCAGTACCTCGGCACCGCCGTGGCCGCGCTGTATGTGCGCGAGGAGCATGGCGGCCTCAAGCGCGTGGCGACTTACGGTTTCTCCCGCGAACAGGAACAACAGGATCAGTTGATTTACAGCGATGAAGGCCTCGTCGGGCAGGTCGCCCAGCAGGCTCGGCTGATCCGTCTCGATTCGGTGCCATCCGATTACTTCAAGGTCAGCTCCGGTCTGGGCGAAGGCCTGCCGCACAGTGTGCTGGTGGTGCCGACCAGTGATGACGACCGGGTCAACGGCGTGATCGAACTCGGGTTCCTGCGTCCGCTCACCGACCGTGATGTGGCGCTGCTGGAACTGATCGCCGGCAATATCGGCACCTCCATCGAAGCCGCGCGCTATCGCCAGCGCTTGCAGGAAGTGCTGGCCGAAACCCAGCAACTCAACGAAGAGTTGCAGGTGCAGCAGGAAGAGCTGAAAACCGCCAACGAAGAGTTGGAGGAGCAATCGCGGATTCTCAAGGAATCCCAGGCGCATCTGGAAACCCAGCAAGTCGAGCTGGAACAGACCAACGAGCAACTGGCCGAACAGGCCCAGACCCTGGCCGAGCAGCGCGACGCCATGGATCAAAAGAACAACGAGCTCAATCAGGCCCAGGTGCAGCTCGAAGAGCGTGCCGAGGAACTGCAGCGTTCGAGCAAATACAAGTCCGAGTTCCTGGCCAACATGTCCCACGAACTGCGCACGCCGCTGAACAGTTCGCTGATCCTGGCCAAGCTGTTGGCGGAAAATCCGCAGGACAACCTCAGTGCCGAGCAGGTGAAGTTTGCCGAGTCGATCTATTCCGCCGGCAACGATTTGCTCAACCTGATCAACGATATTCTCGATATTTCCAAGGTGGAAGCCGGCAAACTCGAAGTGATCCCGGAAAACACCAGCGTGGCACGTCTGGCCGACGGCTTGCGCGGTATGTTCGAACCGCTGGCGGCAGACAAGCAACTCGCATTCAGTGTCCAATTGCAGCCCGATGCGCCGATTACGCTGTTCACCGACCGCCAGCGTCTGGAGCAGGTGATCAAGAACCTGCTGTCCAACGCCGTGAAATTCACCGAACAGGGCACGGTCAGCCTGACCATCGCCGGCCAGCCGGACGATCACATTGCCTTTATCGTGCGCGATTCGGGGATCGGGATCGCAGCGGATCAACAGGAAAGCATTTTCGAAGCCTTCCGC
Organism: Candidatus Pseudomonas auctus; assembly: GCF_048654275.1. NCBI lineage: Bacteria > Pseudomonadati > Pseudomonadota > Gammaproteobacteria > Pseudomonadales > Pseudomonadaceae > Pseudomonas > Candidatus Pseudomonas auctus. The sequence continues at coordinate 501,341 of NZ_JBJYZK010000001.1, forward strand.
CAGGCCGACGGCACCACCAACCGCAAATACGGCGGCACCGGACTGGGTCTGTCGATTTCCAGGGATCTGGCGACTTTGCTTGGTGGTTCGATCAGCGTCACCAGTGCGCCGGGGCAGGGCAGTGTCTTCACCCTGGTGCTGCCGCAGCAATACCGCGAGCCGGGCGACGCGCCGGTCGCGCCGCTGACGTTCAGCCCGCCCGCTGCCGCTCCGGTCATTGCACCCGCCGTGACGGTTTCGCCGCTGGCCTCTGTCGACATTCCGCGTTTCAACGATGACCGCAATAAAGCGCCGTTTGATACCCGCTGCATTCTGGTGGTGGAAGACGAGCCGAATTTCGCCCACATCCTCTATGACTTGGCCCATGAACTGGGCTATCAATGCCTGGTTGCCCACGGTGCCGACGAAGGTTATGACCTGGCCAAAGAGTTCGTGCCGGACGCGATCCTGCTGGACATGCGCCTGCCGGATCACTCGGGTCTGACCGTCCTGCAGCGTCTGAAAGAACACGCCGAAACCCGGCACATCCCGGTGCACGTAATTTCCGTGGAAGACCGCGTCGAAGCGGCCATGCACATGGGCGCCATCGGTTACGCGGTCAAGCCGACCACTCGCGAAGAGCTCAAGGACGTGTTTGCCCGTCTCGAAGCCAAGCTCACGCAGAAGGTCAAACGTGTGCTGCTGGTGGAGGACGACGATCTGCAGCGGGAAAGCATTGCCCGCCTGATCGGCGACGATGACATCGAAATCACCGCCGTCGGCCTGGCGCAGGACGCGCTGGAACTGCTGCGCACGACGATCTTCGATTGCATGGTCATCGATCTGAAGCTGCCGGACATGCTTGGCAACGATCTGCTCAAGCGCATGTCCACCGAGGACATCTGCTCGTTCCCGCCGGTCATTGTCTACACAGGGCGCAATCTGACCCGCGACGAAGAAGCCGAACTGCGCAAGTATTCGCGTTCGATCATCATCAAGGGCGCACGCTCGCCGGAACGTCTGCTGGACGAGGTCACACTCTTTCTGCACAAAGTCGAATCACAGTTGTCCCATGAACGGCAGAAGATGCTCAAGACCGCCCGCAGCCGCGACAAGGTCTTCGAAGGACGCAAGGTGCTGCTGGTGGACGACGATGTACGCAACATATTCGCCCTGACCAGCGCGCTGGAAACCAAGGGTGCCGTTGTGGTGATCGGCCGTAACGGCCGCGAAGCGATTGAAAAACTGAATGAAGTCGAGGACATCGACCTGGTGCTGATGGACGTGATGATGCCGGAGATGGATGGTTTTGAAGCCACTATCGAAATCCGCAAGGATCCGCGCTGGCGCAAGCTGCCGATCATCGCGGTGACGGCCAAGGCCATGAAGGACGATCAGGAGCGCTGCCTGCAGGCGGGCGCCAATGATTACCTGGCCAAGCCTATCGACCTGGATCGTCTGTTCTCGCTGATTCGCGTGTGGTTACCCAAGATGGAACGCATTTAGTGGAACGTAGTAATTCCGTTGAGCGGAACAGTGAAATCGAACTGCGGTTGCTGATCGAAGCGATTTATCTCAAGTACAGCTACGATTTTCGCGATTACTCCGGCGCCTCGATCAAGCGCCGTGTGCAACATGCGTTGAGCCAGTTCGAGTGCGCGACCATCTCGGCCTTGCAGGAGAAAGTCCTGCATGACCCGACGGCGTTCATGCAGTTGCTGCAATTGCTGACGATCCCGGTCAGCGAGATGTTCCGCGATCCATCGCACTTCCTGGCAATCCGTCAGGAAGTGGTGCCGCTGCTCAAGACTTATCCGTCGATCAAGATCTGGATCGCCGGTTGCAGTACCGGCGAGGAGGTCTACTCGATGGCGATCCTGCTGCGCGAAGAAGGCCTGCTTGATCGTACGATCATCTACGCCACCGACATCAACCCGCGCTCGCTGGACAAGGCCAAGCAAGGGATCTTTTCGATGGAAAACGTGCGCGCCTACACCGCCAACTATCAGCAGGCAGGCGGCCAGCGTTCGTTCGCCGACTACTACACTGCGGCCTATGGCTACGCGATTTTCGACAAGAGCCTGTGTGAGAACGTAACGTTCGCCGATCACAGCCTGGCGACCGATAGCGTATTCTCCGAAACTCAATTAATTTCATGTCGTAACGTATTGATTTACTTCAATAAAAAGCTTCAGGATCGAGCTTTCGGGTTGTTCCATGAATCGTTGTGTCACCGTGGATTCCTGGTGCTGGGCAGCAAGGAAACCCTCGACTTCTCAGGCTATGCCAACCAGTTCGAACCCCTGGTGAAACAAGAACGGATCTACCGCAAATCATGAACAGTGCCGCGGATTTGCCTCGGGTCGAGGCGATTGTGGTCGGAGCTTCCGCCGGTGGCGTCGAGGCGTTGCTGACCTTGCTTGGTTCGCTGCGGGCCGGGTTCGGGCTGCCGATCATCATTGTGCTGCATCTGCCGGAAGAGCGTCGCAGTCAGCTCGTCGAGGTATTCGCCCGGCGGCTGGCGCTGCCGGTCGCTGAAGCCATCGACAAACAGGACATCATGCCCGGCACCGTGTATTTCGCCACGCCGGGTTATCACCTGTCGGTGGAGCAGGATCGCAGCCTGTCGCTGAGCCTTGAAGACCGTTTGCATCATTCGCGGCCTTCGATCGATTTCCTGTTCGAATCCGCCGCTGATGCCTACGGGCCGGCGCTGGCCGCCGTGCTGCTGACCGGCGCTAACCACGATGGCGCGCGAGGCCTGGCCCAGGTCAAACGCCGGGGCGGCCTGACCGTCGTGCAGGATCCGGATGACGCACAGGTCGATACCATGCCTCGCGCGGCACTGAAAACGCATCAACCGGATTACATACTTCCCATACACGGCATCGGCCGTCTGCTTGTCGAGCTGGAACGAATCGCATGCTGAGTAATATCCAGGCAAAACTGCTGATCGTCGACGATCTGCCCGAGAACCTGCTGGCCCTCGAAGCGCTGATCAAACGTGAGGATCGCACCGTCTACAAAGCATTGTCGGCGGACGAAGCACTGTCGCTGCTGCTGCAACACGAATTCGCCATGGCCATTCTTGACGTGCAAATGCCCGGCATGAACGGCTTTGAACTGGCCGAATTGATGCGCGGTACCGAGAAAACCAAGAACATTCCAATCATCTTCGTCAGCGCCGCTGGCCGCGAACTCAATTACGCGTTCAAAGGCTACGAAAGCGGGGCAGTGGACTTCCTGCACAAGCCGCTGGACATCCATGCGGTAAAAAGCAAGGTGAACGTGTTTGTCGATCTGTACCGCCAGAGCAAGGCGATGAAGCAACAGGTCGAAGCGCTGGAGCAGAGCCGTCGCGAACAGGAAGCGCTGTTGCAGCAACTGCAAAGCACCCAGGGCGAACTGGAGCAGGCGGTACGCATGCGTGACGATTTCATGTCGATCGTCGCCCACGAAGTGCGCACGCCGCTCAACGGTCTTATCCTCGAAACCCAACTGCGCAAGATGCACTTGGCCCGGGACAACGCTGCCGCGTTCACCCTCGACAAGATGCACGCGATGGTTGACCGCGACGAACGCCAGATCAAAAGCCTGATCCGGCTGATCGAGGACATGCTCGACGTGTCGCGGATCCGCACCGGCAAGCTGTCGATCCGACCGACTCGTTTCGATCTCGCACAGTTGGTGAGCAACTTGCTGCAAAACTTTGCGCAACAGATCGAGGCGGCGGAAACCACCGTTTCCTTCGAAGCGGAGAGTCCGGTCGAAGGCTGCTGGGATGAGTTTCGCATCGAACAGGTGATTTCCAACCTGCTGACCAATGCCTTGCGTTATGGCGCTAGAAGCCCGATTCAGGTGCGCGTCTATCGCCAGGGCAACCACGCACGGGTCGAGGTTCAGGATCACGGCATCGGCATCAGCGAGGAAAATCAGAAACGCATTTTTCAACAGTTCGAACGGGTCTCCGCCAAGACGGTGGTGGCCGGCCTCGGACTGGGTCTGTTCATCTCCGAACAGATCGTCGCCGCCCATGGCGGCTTCATCGTCGTCGAAAGCAAGATCAACGAGGGCGCCCTGTTTCGCGTTTGTCTGCCGCTCCAGGAAAACGGCGAAACAAACGCAACCTCTGAGTGACCGCACGGTCGTATCAGCAGCTATTGACCGAACAAAGGCTTCCCATGAGCGTAGATGCACAAGATGTAGTACTCGTCGTCGAGGACGAACCGGTGATCCTGATGGTGCTGACAGACTATCTGTCAGGGCAGGGCTATCGCGTATTGCAGGCCGAGAACGGCGAGCAGGCGTTCGAGATTCTGGCGAGCAAGCCGCATCTGGACATGTTGATTACTGATTTCCGCTTGCCTGGCGGAATCTCCGGCGTGCAGATCGCCGAGCCCGCCGTCAAATTGCGTCCTGATCTGAAGGTGATCTTCATCAGCGGCTATCCGCAGGAAATCCGCGAGACCGGCAGCCCTATCACACGCCGGGCGCCGATCCTGGAAAAACCGTTCGATCTGGATGTGTTGCAAGAGAAGATTCAGGAACTGCTGGCCTGAGGCGTGAACCGCCTCAGCTCTTGATCATTTCCCGCACCTTCGCCGTCAACAGATCGAAGGTGAACGGCTTGGTGATCATCTGCATCCCGGAATCAAGGAACCCGCCGCGCACAGCGGCGTGTTCGGCGTAACCGGTAATGAACAGAACCTTCAGGTCGGGCCGGTATTGCCGGCCGATTTCCGCCAGTTGCCGGCCGTTCATGCCTGGCAGGCCAACGTCGCTGATCAGCAGATCGATGCGCTGCGGCGAGTCAAGAATGGGAACTGCGCCGTCAGCATCGCTGGCTTCGAAAAACCGGTAACCCAGCTCACTCAAGACCGCACTGACCAGCACCCGCACCGCCGGGTCGTCTTCAACGATCAATACGGTTTCGCCTTCCACGGCGTCGGGGGCCTGTTCAATGTCCAGCGGCTCATGCGGCAATGTCTCGCCTTTGAACCGTGGCAGATAAAGTTTGACCGTGGTGCCCTTATCAATCTCGCTCTCGATCGAGACATGACCACCGGATTGTTTGCTGAAGCCATAGATCATCGATAAGCCGAGCCCCGTGCCCTGGCCGATCGGCTTGGTGGTGAAAAACGGATCGAACGCCCGGTTGATGACGTTTTCCGGCATGCCGCAGCCGTTATCGCTCACGCTCAATACGACGTAATCGCCGGGCTCCAGATTAGTGTAAGCGGCAGTAAAGTCGCGCCCCAGCACCTGATTACCGGTCTCGACCACCAGATGGCCGCCGTTGGGCATCGCGTCGCGGGCGTTGATTACCAGATTGAGCAGGGCGCTTTCCAGTTGATTGGGGTCAGCCTCGGCTACCCATAGCTCCTGGTGCAGGCGCATTTCCAGATGAATGCTTTCGTTGAGGCTGCGTTGCAGCAACTCGCCCATCGATTGCACCAGATCGTTCATTTTTACGGCTTTGGAGTCCAGCGACTGGCGTCGGGAGAAAGCCAGCAGGCGATGAGTCAGGCCGGCGGCACGGTTGGCCGAGGTCACGCCGAGATCGATCAGGCTGTCGAGATCCTCCGTCCGGCCACGCGCCAGTCGACGGCGGATCAACTCGAGGCTGCCGATGATGCCGGTCAGCATGTTATTGAAGTCATGGGCGATACCGCCGGTCAATTGCCCGACCGCTTCCATTTTCTGCGACTGGCGCAGCGCTTCCTCGTTGTGCCGCAGCTGGGCGGTGCGTTCTTCGACTTGTTGCTCAAGGGTTTCCAGGGTCGATTGCAGGCGTCGTTCGCTTTCGCTCAGATCGATCAGGCGGTCGCGGGCTTCGTACTGTCGTCGTCGACCGCGAAGGGCGGTGGAGATCAGGCTGACCAGGGTCACCGGATGGAAAGGACGTTCAAGAAACGTCACGTTGCCCAGCAATTTGCTCAACTGCGACGAGGGTCCCTGTTGGGATCCTCCGTGGTGGGTCAACAACACAATCGGCAGATCCGACCAGGCGGGCTGTTGATCCAGATACGCCAGCAGGGTTTCCAGATCCGGGCCCAGCAAGGCTTCGGACGCAATCAACAGCAACCCGGCACCGGGTTCGAGTTCGGTGCAAAGCGTTCTGAGGTCGGGAGTGATCAGGCCACCGTAGCCCGCTTCGTTGAGGATCATCAGCGCAACCTGACTGTCGCGCCCGAGGGGGGCGAGGATCAACGCCCGTTCCGACAGTGGTACGGTGACTGTCACAAGAAATCGTCCTTAAGCAGCGGATTGCTCGCGCCGAGGTAGGTCGGTACGCCGCGCAGCACCCCCTGAAAGGCTTCCAGTGGTTCGCCGATGGTCATGCCTTTCGTGGAAATGCGGTATTCGCGAATGGTCGATTCATGGCTGCCGGTACGTTTCTTGATGATCGAGATGGCTCGGCGCACCTTGCCGATCGCTTCGAAGTAGCGCAGCAGAATTACGGTGTCGGCCAAATAGGTGATGTCCACCGGCGCCTGCATGTCGCCAACCAGACCGTGTTGGGCGACGGTCATGAAGGTCGCGGCGCCCTTGCGGTTCAAGTACAGCAACAGTTCGTGCATGTGCAGCACCAAGGCGTTTTCTTCCGGCATCGCGGCCTGATAACCGTTGATGCTGTCGATCACCACGGTCTTGATGTCTCTTTCATCGACGCAGCGCCGCACACGGTGGGAGAACTCGCCGGGGGACAGTTCGGCGGCGTCGACCTGTTCGATCAGCAGATTACCGGTGGCTCGCAGAGCCTTGAGGTCGATGCCGATGTTTTTCATGCGCTCGAACAGCTGCTCCAGCTCTTCATCAAAGATGAACAGCGCGGCTTTTTCCCCGCGTGACACCGCTGCGGCCGCGAAGATCATCGAGATCAACGACTTGCCGGTGCCTGCCGGGCCCAGAATCAATGTGCTGGAGCCGGTTTCGATGCCGCCGCCCAAGAGCGCGTCCATCTCTTTTATGCCGCTGGACAGCTGCAGACGCGGGTAATCGCCCCGGTGCTCGGCCGCCACCAGACGCGGGAAAACATGCACGCCATCGCCCATGATGGTGAAGTCATGGTAGCCACCACGATATTTCTGGCCGCGATACTTGACCACCCTGACGCGTCGGCGTTCGGCGCCGTAGTTGGGCGTTAATTCCTCGAGCCGGATCACGCCGTGGGCAACGCTGTGCACGGTCTTGTCGAGGGATTCGGTGGTCAGGTCATCCAGCAGCAGCACCGTGGCGTCATAGCGCACGAAGTAATGCTTGATTGCCAGAATCTGTCGACGGTAGCGCAGGGAGCTTTGCGCGAGCAGGCGAATCTCTGAAAGGCTGTCGAGTACCACCCTGGTCGGCTTGAAGCGTTCGACCACCTCGAAAATCTGTTTGGTCGCCTCGCCCAGCTCCAGATCCGATGAATACAGGAGACTCTGCTGATGCTCGGCGTTGAGCAGGTTTTCCGGGGGAGTCAGCTCGAAAATTTCGATATTTTCGCCCAGCTCCCATCCGTGGGAGGCCGCGCCCTGACGCAGCTCATGCTCGGTTTCGGAGAGTGTAATGTACAAAGAGCGCTCACCGGCACGGGCGCCGGCCAGTAAAAAATGCAACGCGACCGTGGTTTTACCGGTTCCAGGCTCACCCTCCAGCAAGAAAACGTGACTGCGGGACAGGCCACCGGCGAGGATATCGTCCAGCCCTTCGATGCCGGTGGCGGCTTTTGCACTGATCAACGCGTTCGATGTAGACAAAAAATGCCCTCTCATGACTAGGGGAAACGAGGCAGCGGGCGCCGGACGCCGATTGGTACTGCTTGATTACTTGACCCTTTGCGGAGACTGCGGTTCCGAGTTTCTTGCCGGATGTGTCTGGAAGGCGGCTAGAGGCCTTGCTGCAACGAGGGATCGTCAGGGTTCATCTGCTCAAGCTGAGCCAACAGGATCTGCACATTCTGCAACTGACCGCTTTCTTTCCAGTAGTTGATCAGCAGCACCCGCGCCTTGCGGTCGGCAGGGTGACGCTGGACGATTTCCTGTAACTGCTTTTGCGCCGCTTCCAGTTCTTCGGCGCCATGCAGAGTGGTGGCGAGGTCGTAGCGGTAGTCCTTGTTGTCGGGCTCGAGCTCCACGGCTTTGGACAAACCGAGCAGGGCGTACTCGCGTTGATCGTGATGCAGCAGCCAGAGGCCCAGGGCATGTTGCAGATAAGCCGAATCGGGTTGGGCCTTCAATTGTCGGGCGAGCAACTGACGCGCGGCGTCGCTCTGGCCCTGGCGATCGAGTACTTCGATCTGCATCACCAACGCCGGCAGATTGCCGGGATCCAGGCGCAGGGTCTGCTCCAACGCTTGCTGCGCCTGTTTGAGCTCCGCATTGTGCAGATACAGGCGCGCCAGTTGTGCATAGTTGGCGGCGCTTTCCGGCTGGCTCTTGAGCGCCTGTTCCCACATGTCGATACCTTGCTGCAACGGCGCAAAATACAGGCCCAGTTGATCCGGAGACAAACCGAGCAGGGCGTTGATTGCAGCAAAGCGTACGGTTTGATCCTCATCATCGAGCAACGGGCCCAACAGCAAACTGCGCTGACCGCCAGGCACCAGGCCCGTCACGCTTTTGATTGCGGCCAGTCGAACGTCCGGCGATTCGTTTTGCAGATCGGCGTCCGCCAGTTTCAAGGCCTGCGGGCTCGGGTAGTTGGGCAGCTCGGCGTGCAGCCAGACACGCCGTTTGACCGACAGATCCGGGCGCCCCAGCTGTTGGTATAAAACCCGCGCAGCCCCCGGTTGACCGGCACGCGCGGCGGCCAGCGCTTCGCTGTAACCGTGTTTGATCGCTTCCGGCACAACGGGCGCAGTGCTGCGCAAAGACAGCCAGGCGACGATCAGGACCAGCGCAAGGCCGAGGCTGATGAGCAAATAGCGGCGAGACTGAGGCATGCGAATTTCCGAAACTTTCGTTTTGCAGCGGAGGTCGCAAGCTTCTGTCAGCTCGCGCCGTGAGTCAAACACTGTGCCTGATATGACCTACTACAAGTGCTGAAACGCCCTACGAGCTTTGTGGCTCCCGTAAACCATCAAATCCTTAATACAGTGACTACGCTTGCAGAAGTTGTTTCGACGAGGCTATCCATGCAGTCCCTGCTCATTTATTTCAAGGCGCTGATCCACCCCGGTCAGGCTGTGCTGCTGTTTGGTTTGCGCACCATCGTCGCCGGATTGCTGACCTTGTACCTGGCGTTTCTGTTCGATCTGGATCAACCGAAGTGGTCGATCATGGCCGTCGTTATCATCAGCCAGCCACTGGCCGGGATGGCGCTGGCACGCAGCTTCGGGCAAATCATCGGGACGACCCTTGGCGCGGTGGTGGCGGTGGTGCTGATGGCAATTTTTCCCCAGGCGCCGTTGCCGTTCATCACGACCCTGGCCTTATGGCTGGCGCTGTGCACGGCGGGCGGCACGCTACTGCGCTACACCAGTTCTCAGGCGTTCGTGCTTAGCGGATATACCGCTGTGGTAGTGGCGCTGCTGGCGATTCCGGATCAGGACGGCACCTTTTTGCTGGCGGTGACCCGGGTCACCGAAACCTTGTTGGCGGTAGCGTGCGTGTGCGTTGTCAGTCTGTTGACGGCGCGGCCCGAGGCGGTGTCGCGCAACTATTTTGCAAAGGTCGATCAGGTGATCAGGCTGGTTGCCAGCCATGCCGCCGCTGTACTTCGCACCGAAGAAAGCGAAGCGGACTTTCAGCGCCGGCAAATGCAGTTGTTGGGGGAAATCAGCGCCCTTGAAGGCCTGCGTCGGCATTTGTATTTCGACGCCCCGCGCTTGCGCAGTGCCAACAATCTGGTGCTGTTGCTGGGCAATCAACTGATGCTGCTGACCTCGCGCCTGACCGCGCTGCGTCATCAGCGGGAACTGCTCACCGAGCGTTGGGAGGGCGATCTGCCGCTGGAGATCCAGCAATTGCGTGCAGAAGAACTGGCACTGCTCGACCAGCTCGCACTGCAAGGGCGCTCATTGCCGGCAGAGGCGCGGCACCAGTTCGTCGCGCTGCAACAGCAGTTCGAAGGGCTCGCCTACAGGGCCGAACAACTGACCGAAGACATGAGTGCAACCCTGCGTTCGCTGGCGTGGGCACTGCGCTGGGAGCAGGCGCGGCTGTTGCAGCAGTTGGAGCAGATTCTCGAACTGAGCGACGCGATACAGGAAGGACGCGAAGCCAGTTGCATGTTTCGTGGCCAGTCCAGCCCCTTGCACCTGGATTTCACCCTCGCGACGATGAATGCCATTCGCGCCTTCAGCGCGTTGCTGGTAGCTGGGCTGATCTGGATCGAGACCGCTTGGGACGGCGCGCGGGGCGGGATGATTCTGGTGGGGATTCTGTGTTCGTTGATGGCGACATTTCCGCGTCCCTTGATCGCTGCACAGAGTTACGCCCGAGGATTGGGACTGGCCTTGGTCGTCTCGGCGTTCTATCAATTCATGCTGGTCCCGGCTATCAGTGATTTCGAAATGCTGGCCTTGCTGCTCGCGCCTTTGCTGTATGTGATCGCGGTCGGACTGGCCAACCCGGCCACCACCGGTATCGGCATGGGCCTGGGGCTGTCGAGTTTCCTGATGCTCGGGCCGCAGAACGTCGGCACCGGGCAGAACACCGCCATTCAATGGTTCGAATTTGCCGGAGCCTACGTGAGTGCGGCGATGCTGGCTCTGATTGTTTATGCCTGGATTTTCCCGTTCCGCCCGGCTCTGCGCATCCGGCGCTTTTACAACGAAGCGCGGGAGCAGGTCTACCAACTGACCAAGAGCCCGGCCACCGATGAACAGCAATTCGCCTTCGAAAGCCGCATGGTTGATCGCCTGACCTCGATGCTGGGCGTGTTGCCGGCCGCCAACGAACGGGACATGCAGCGCCTGTATGAAATCAGCCTCGCCTGTGTAGCGCTGGGCGTGGCCATGCACCAGCTCAGGCAACAGGCGCAAAACAATGCTCTGCTTACGGACGATTTGCATAGGCAGCTGTCGACGGCATTGCGTCAGACCGGCCGTTTCGTCGCCGGCCGACCGGATGTACGCCTGACACCTTTACTGGCTACGCTGCATGCGCTCGGCGATGAGCTGGATGCCTTGCATGTCGCCACCCATGAGCACTTGTGGTCGGTATTTCGCATGCGTGTGGCCCTGTTGATCGTGGTGTCGTTTCTGGAACGCCATGGCGAGCATTTGCAGCCCGACCGATCTGAAGGAGAGCCCATCCTTGCCCATTGATTTCGAGATCGGCGGCGTTTACCTGCCGCCAATCGCTCAGGCCTTGTTGCTGGCCATACCGGTTTTTCTGCTGCTCGACTGGGGTTTGCGCCGGCTCGGCGTCCTGCGTTTTGTCTGGCATGAGGCGCTGTTCGAAGGCGCCCTTTATGCCTGTGTGTGCGCCGCACTGATTCTGCTGATGGGAGCCTGAAACCTTGAAGACGTTGCTCACTCGATTGACGACATTGGCGGTGGTGCTGCTGGCCATCGTGCTCGGCTGGTTTGCCTGGGAACATTACACCCGGGCCCCGTGGACTCGGGATGCGCGGGTGAGGGCGGATGTGGTGACACTCTCGGCGGATGTCTCGGGCCGCATCGTCACGCTGGCGGTGCAGGACAACCAGTATGTCGTCAAGGGCCAGTTGCTGCTGGAAATCGATCCGGCTCGCTACAGTCTGGCCGTCGAGCATGCGAAACGCTCGGTGGAGGTCTCCAAGGCTACGCTTGGGCAGTCGCAAGCGGCCATTGTCGCCAGCGAGGCATTGCTCAAACAACGCCAGAGTGAAGAGCGCCGGCGACGTACGCTCAAGCAAGGGTTCGCGATTTCCGGGGAAGAGTGGGAGAAGTCCAGCACCGATGTGGCGGTGGCCCAGGCCGATCTGTTGCGCAATCAGGCCAATCTCGGTCTCGCCGAAGCCAACGTGCAACTGGCGATTGCTGCATTGACCCAGGCTGAACTGGATCTGCAACGCACCCGCGTCGAAGCACCGGTCAGCGGTTATGTCACCAATCTGCTGACCCGGCAGGGGGATTACGCGGTAGCCGGCAATGCCTTGCTGGCGCTGGTGGATAGCGACTCCTTTTACGTCAGCGGCTATTTCGAGGAAACCAAACTGCCACGGATCGAGGAGGGTGATCGGGTGCGGATCGAATTGATGAGCGGGGAAAAATTCGGTGGAACCGTTCAAAGCATCGCCTTCGCCATTGCCGACCGGGAAAACGCCCCGGGAAGTCGATTGCTGGCCAACATCAACCCCAGCTACACCTGGGTGAAACTGGCGCAACGGGTGCCGGTGCGGATTGGCATCGATCCCGATTACGCGGGCAAGGACCGACTCAGAGCCGGTACCACCGCGACGGTCACGGTGCTGGAAAACCATGAAAGACAGAGACAAAAAAGCCCCGCGACCGAATGATACGCGGGGCAAAAAATTTGGTTGGTTGCGGCCAACCAAAGGAGCTCTTTAAAAATCTGTTACTTGCTGGCGACCGTCTCCGGCTGCCAACCGCCACCGAGGGCCTTGTAGATCGCGACGATGCCGCGATACAGATCCACTTCGGCCTGAGCCTGGCTGTCCTCGGCGTTCAAGCGTTCACGCTGGGCGTCGAGCAGCACCAGGAAATCGGTGGTGCCTTCGCGGTAGCGGATTTCGGCGAGGTCGGCAGCCTTGCGGCTCGATTCGCTCTGACGGATCAGTGAGATCAGGCGCTGTTGACGCTTGCCGTAATCGCTGAAGGCGTTTTCCGACTCTTCCAGCGCGAGCAATACTTGCTGCTCGTAAGTCGCCAGTGCGCCTTCGGCATCGGCATCGGCGCCGCGCAAACGGGCACGCACGCTGCCAAGGTCAAACGCCGCCCAGGTGATGCTCGGGCCCAGTGCCCAGGCGTTGGCCGCCGAGGAACCGATCTGCGAACCACGCCCGGCCGTCCAGCCGAGGAAACCGCTGAGACTGACCCGTGGGAACAGGTCGGCCTTGGCTACACCGATACGCGCCGTGGCCGAAGCCAGTCTGCGTTCGGCGCTGAGGATGTCCGGACGACGCTGCAGCAGTTCGCCCGGATCACCGATCGGCAAGGCCTTGGCAATCGCCGGCAGGTCTTTCGGACTCAGGTCGACGGTCAGCTTGTCCGGACGTTCACCCAGCAGCGTGGCGATACGGTTTTTCTGCCGGGCCTGTTCTGCCTGCAGCTGCGGCACGCTGGCTTCGACCGACGCCAGACGTGCATCGGCACGTTCGACATCGAGCTGATCGCCAACGCCGGCGTCACGCAGGCTGATGGTGATCTTGCGCGACTCCTGCTGGTTGTTCAGGTTGGCCAGCGCGATCTTTTCCCGCAGTTGAGCACCGCGCAGTTGACCGTAAGCGTCCACCAGTTCGGCAATCATGGTGACTTGCAGTTGGTACAGATCGGCTTCGGCCGCTTGCTGGTCGGCGTCGCTGGCTTCCAGATTGCGCTGGATACGTCCGAACAGGTCCAGTTCCCAAGCCATGTCCAGGCCCAGGTCATAGCGTTCACTATTGACCCGATTGGTGGTCTGGCCCGGGATCTGACCTTTGGCCAGATCGCTGCTGGCGCGGCTGGTGATGGTCGGCATTGCATCGTTGCTGGCGTCGTCGCGGATCGCCCGGGCGGCTTTCCAGCGGGCGAATGCCACGCGCAGTTCACGGTTGCCTTGCAGCGATTGAGTCACCAACTGGTTAAGGGTCGGATCGTCGAACTGCTGCCACCAGATGCCTTCGAATTTCGAACGGTCGAAGTTCTTCTGGCCGGCGGCGCCGTCGGTGGCGGACGTAATGTTCGCCGCCTCCGTCGTCGGGGTCTTGTAGTCAGGGCCGACGGCGCAGGCACTCAGGGCCAGCACCAGCAGGCTCGGCAGGAAGACTTTCAGACTCATTGGTGCGCCTCCAGTGGCTTTTGAAGATTTTGCGCCTTGGCCGCTTTGCGAGCTTCGCTGCGCTCCACGAAGTTGCGGATCAGCACATAGAACACGGGGGTCAGCAGCAGACCGAAGAAGGTCACACCGAGCATCCCGGAGAACACCGCCACACCCATGGCATGACGCATCTCGGCACCGGCACCGCTGGAGAAAACCAGTGGCACCACACCCATGATGAACGCGAACGAGGTCATCAGGATCGGCCGCAGACGCAGACGGCAGGCTTCCAGTACGGCGGCCAGCGGATCGAGGCCTTCTTCCTGCTTATCCTTGGCGAACTCGACGATCAGAATCGCGTTCTTGCACGCCAGGCCCACCAGTACGATCAGGCCGATCTGGGTGAAGATGTTGTTGTCGCCGCCAGAGATGATCACACCGGTGATGGCCGACAGCAGGGTCATCGGTACGATCAGGATCACCGCCAGTGGCAGGCTCCAGCTTTCGTATTGAGCCGCGAGCACCAGGAACGCCAGCAATACGCAGAGCGGGAACACGAACAGCGCTGTGTTACCGGACAGAATCTGCTGGTAGGTCAGGTCGGTCCACTCGTAGGTCATGCCGTTCGGAAGTTCATCCTTGAGCAGTTTCTCGATGGCTTTTTCGGCCTGGCCGGAGCTGTAGCCCGGGGCTGCCGCACCGTTGATTTCAGCGGTGATGAAGCCGTTGTAGTGCATCACACGATCCGGGCCCGAGGTGTCGCTGACCTTGATGAAGGTCGCCAGCGGGATCATCTCGCCTTTGTTGTTGCGTACTTTCAGCTGGCCGATCTGGTCGGATTCGAGGCGGAACTGCTGCTCGGCCTGAACGTTGACCTGATAGGTACGACCGAAGCGGTTGAAGTCGTTGGCATACAGCGAACCCAGGTAGATCTGCAGGGTGTCGAAGATGTCGCTGACGGCCACGCCGTGGGTCTTGGCTTTTTCCCGGTCGATGGCGGCATCGACCTGCGGCACGTTCACGGTGTAGCTGGTGAACAGGTTGGCCAGTTCCGGAACGTTATGGCTCTTGGCAATAATGTTCATGGTCTCCTTGTACAACTCTTCGTAGCCCAGGTTGCCCCGGTCTTCGATTTGCAGGCGGAAACCACCGATGGTGCCCAGCCCCTGTACCGGCGGCGGCGGGAAGATCGCCATATAGGCTTCCTGAATCCCGGCGTACTGGCCGTTCAATGCACCGGCAATCGCACCGGCGGACATGCTCGGGTCTTTACGCTCGTCGAACGGTTTCAGGGTCACGAACACGATGCCGGCGTTCGGGCTGTTGGTGAAGCCGTTGATCGACAGACCCGGGAACGCTACGGCGCTTTCCACGCCTGGCTGTTTCAGTGCCAGGTCGGACATGCGCTTGATGACGTCTTCGGTGCGGTCCAGACTCGCGGCGTCCGGCAGTTGCGCGAAGGCCACCAGATATTGCTTGTCCTGGCCGGGTACGAAGCCGGTCGGGGTGCTGGAGAAACCGAAGAAGGTCAGCACCATCAAGCCTGCGTACAGGAAGAGGGCGATGCCGCTGCCACGGATGACCCGGCGCACGGTACCGACGTAACCGTGACTGGCGCGGTCGAAGAAACGGTTGAACGGACGGAACAGCCAGCCACCGAAGATCTTGTCCAGCACTCGCGAGAACCGATCTTTCGGCGCGTCGTGGCCCTTGAGCAAGACGGCGGCCAGTGCTGGCGACAGGGTCAGCGAGTTGAACGCCGAGATCACCGTAGAGATCGCGATGGTCAAAGCAAACTGCTTGTAGAACTGACCGGTCAGGCCCGAGATGAACGCGGCGGGTACGAACACCGCACACAGCACGAGCGCTGTCGCAATGATCGGGCCGGTCACTTCACCCATGGCCTTTTTGGTCGCATCGAAGGGGTTGAGCCCCAGTTCAATGTTCCGCTCGACGTTCTCCACCACCACGATGGCGTCGTCCACCACGATACCGATCGCCAGTACCAGGCCGAACAGCGACAGGGCGTTGAGCGAGAAGCCGAACAGGTGCATCACCGCAAACGTACCGATCAACGATACCGGCACCGCCACCAGCGGAATGATCGAGGCGCGCCAGGTCTGCAGGAACAGGATCACCACCAGAACCACGAGAATCAGTGCTTCGAAGAGGGTGTGAACCACCGCCTCGATGGAGCCGCGCACAAAGATCGTCGGGTCATAGACGATGCTGTAGTCCATGCCTTGCGGGAAGCTTTTCTTCAGCTCTTCCATCTTGCCGCGAACTTCGTTCGAGATTTCGATGGCGTTGGAGCCCGGACGCTGGAAGATCGGGATCGCTACGGCTGGCTGGTTGTTCAGCAACGAACGCAGGGCGTACTGACTGGAGCCCAGTTCGACGCGGGCGATGTCCTTCAGGCGAGTGATTTCACCGTTGTCGCCGGCGCGAATGACGATGTTCTCGAACTCTTCCTCGGAGACCAGACGGCCTTGAGTGTTGATCGACAGCTGGAAGCTTTGCGCAGTCGGAGCAGGGGGCGCGCCCAACTGGCCGGCGGCCACCTGACGGTTCTGTTCACGAATAGCGGTCACCACATCAGTCGCGGTCAGATTGCGCGAAGCGGTCTTGTTCGGGTCGAGCCATACCCGCAGCGAGTAGTCGCCCATACCGAACAACTGCACGTCACCGACACCACCGAGGCGAGCGAGCTCATCCTTGATGTTGAGAATCGCGTAGTTGGACAGGTACAGCATGTCGTAGCGTTTGTCCGGCGAGGTCAAGTGCACAACCATGGTCAGGTCGGGCGAAGCCTTGTCGACGGTGATACCGATGCGCGTCACTTCTTCCGGAAGCTTCGGCTCGGTCCGGGTCACGCGGTTCTGCACCTGCACCTGCGCGTTGTCCAGGTCAGTACCCAGGGCGAAGGTGATGGTCAGGGTGATCTTGCCGTCAGCGGTGGATTGCGAGGACATGTACAGCATGTTCTCGACGCCGGTGATGGCTTGCTCCAGTGGAGCCGCCACGGTTTCACCGATGACTTTTGGGTTGGCGCCCGGGAAGTTGGCACGCACCACCACGGTCGGTGGCACGACTTCCGGGTATTCGCTGATCGGCAACTGGAACAGCGAAATCGCACCGGCGATCAGGATCAACAGCGACAGCACCGCTGCGAAGATCGGCCGTGAAATGAAGAATTGGGAAAAATTCATCGGAGTTGTCGTCCCTTAACCGCGTGGGGTCGCAGCAGCCAGTTTTACAACCGAACCCGGCGCGCCTTTGGCAGGTGCGACTTTGGGCAGGTTGCTGGCTTCCAGCGCTTGTCGTTGTTGAGCGAGAGCGGCAATGGTTTGCTCGCTGGCCATCGGTATCACTTCAGGCGTAACCGGGGAGCCAGGGCGAACCCGTTGCAGACCCTTGACGATGATCGTGTCGTCCTTGTTCAGGCCGCTGCGCACGATACGCAGGCCTTCGATCTTCGGACCGAGTTCAACGGCGCGGTAGACGGTCTTGTTGTCGCCATCCATCACCAGCACGAACTTCTTGCCGAGGTCGGTACCGACCGCTTCATCGTTGATCAACATGGCGTTGTAGGTGCCGCTGCCGACCAGTTTCAGACGTGCATACAGGCCCGGGGTGTAAGTGCCGTCGCTGTTGTCGAACACGGCGCGACCACGGATGGTGCCGGTTTTCGGGTTGACCTGGTTGTCGACGAAGTTCATTTGGCCCAGGTGCGGGTTGCCGTCTTCATTGGACAGGCCCATGTACACCGGGGTAGTGGCGCCGCGCTGACCCTGACGGGCGAGCTGGGTGTATTTGAGGAACACACGCTCGTCGGCGTCGAAGTAGGCGTAGACCTTGTCGGTGGACACAACGCTGGTCAGCGGGGTGGTGTCGGCGGTCACCAGGTTACCGGCGGTAATCTCGGCACGGCTGACGCGGCCACTGATTGGCGCAGTGACGCGGGTGAAGCTCAGGTTCAGCTTGGCCAGGTCCAGTTGCGCTTGCAGCGCGCCAACAGCCGCACGGGCTTCTTGTGCAGCGCTGGTACGCGAGTCGGCCAGTTCGGCGGAGATGGCGTTGCTGGCACGCAGGCGTTCGCCACGGCCGGCTTCGTTTTCACTGCGAGTGGCATTGGCACGGGCCTGGGCAACCAGCGCTTCGAGGCGGCGGACCTCGGCCTGGAACGGACGCGGGTCGATCTGGAACAGCAGGTCGCCTTTCTTGACCAGAGCACCTTCGGTGAAGGCGACTTCGTCGATCTGGCCGGAGACCCGCGGACGGATTTCAACGGTTTCCGGCGCTTCGAGGCGCCCGGTGAATTCGTCCCACTCGTTGACCGGTTGTTCCAGCACCTTGGCCACGCTGACCTTGGCAGCAGGCATGGTGGCGGCGGTTTCCGGAGTCTTGCCGCAGGCGCTCATCACCAGCACGGCCAACAGAGCCAACGGGAAGCGCAAATGTTTGAGTGATTGTTCCATGGATGCATCCGCCAATGTATTGAAGATGGGCGGATGATGCTCGGCGGGTCGATAGCAAAACGAATCGAATGACACGAAGGTAACTATCATTCGGAATGATATAAGCCCGAGAGAAGCCCTCTAGCATGCGCCTTTCGTTAGGGGGCTATCAATTGGCCTGATGACAATTCTGTGTTGCGCGATCGGCAACTGTCGCAGGCGAAATTGCTGGGTGAGGATTATGCGGCGATTAAATGCTGCGCTGAAGTTACCGAGCCTCGACATCCTTGCGGAGCATATGGCGCTTGTTTACAAAGACCTCGCCTGGCTGCTGGATCAATACGCCAACATCAAGAGTCCTGTTACCCGTAACAGGCAACTCACAACATTTCGCTCTAACATGACCTGATACTCATACCTCGATGTTTTGCCAATCCCGGACCCTTTGTTTATGAGAGATCTGCCCCCGACCGCGACCTTGCGGGCTTTCGAAGTATCCACCCGGCACCCGACTTTCACCGCCGCCGCGCAGGAACTGCATGTAACCCAGAGCGCGGTCAGCCATCAGCTGCGGCATCTGGAAGAGCTTTGGGGCTTGCAGCTGTTTGAACGGGGCAAGTCGTTACGCCTTACACCTGCGGGCGCTACCTTGGCGCCGATTGTGCGCGAGTTCTTCATGAGCCTTGAGGCGACGCTGGCCGACTTGCGTGAGCAAAAGGGCAGGGTCCGGCTCAGCGTCAGCACGACCTATTCCTTTGCGTTGAAATGGTTGCTGCCACGCTTGCCGAGCCTGGCCCGCCAGCACCCGGAACTGTTGGTGTCGCTGGACACCACGGACAAGGTCATCCATTTCGCCAGCAGCGAAGCCGATGTCGCGATCCGCTTGGGCAAGGGCAACTATCCCGGTCTGTATTCACAGTTTTTGTTCGGTGAGCAGGTTTTCCCGGTGGCCAGTCCCGAACTGCTGCAACGCGTCGGAATGCCGAGCAGTCCCGCCGATTTGTTGCAGTTGCCGCTGCTGGCACGTGACGGCGCTGAACTGGCACCGAAATGGGAAGCGTGGTTCCAGTCCGTCGGGCTGGCATTTTTGCCGCTGCGGGAAAGCGTCAGGTTTGGCGATACCAATATGACGGTCGAGGCGGCTTTGCTCGGCCATGGCATTGCTCTGGTGCGCAGCGGGCATGTCGAGAAGGAAATCGGCGATGGCCGGCTGGTGCGGCTGTTCGATGTGCCGTTTCAGTCACCGCTCGCTTATTACTTCGTTTGCCCCAAGGGCGTTGAGACGCAGCCGCACATTGTGAGTTTTCGCGAGTGGTTGCTCGGTGAGGCGCTCAAAGTGCAAGGCGGCAGGTTTGAGGCATGAAGAATCGCTCATGGTGCAATGAGGAGCCTTCTCTGTAATCCGGCCGTTCGGGCTGCCTAAAATGGCCAATGCCTACTCATCTCGTCCTCCTTGTCCTGTTCGCCGCGCTGCTGCACGCCGGCTGGAATGCATTGCTGCGCGGCGGTGCCGATCGGCTCTGGTCGATGACGGTGATGTGCGTTGCAATCGCCATAGTCTGTGCAATTGCCGCGATGTTCATGGTGGCGCCTGCGCCTCAGAGCTGGGGGTATGCGCTGCTGTCGGCATTGCTGCACGTTGGCTACAACCTGTTTCTGGTGCGCAGTTACCGGGTCGGCGATCTGGGACAGATTTATCCGATTTCGCGCGGTTCATCACCCGCGTTGATTACGCTCGGCGCCGCGTTGTTTGCCGGCGAAACCATCACCCCCGGCGAAATGCTCGGTATTGCGCTGGTGTCAGGCGGCATCATTTCGCTGGCTTTCCGGGGACGCAGCCTGTCGGTGCCCAGCCTGCCTTACGCATTGGGAACCGGTTGCTTTATCGCGGCTTATAGCGTGGTCGACGGCATTGGCGCGCGGCTGTCCGGTGCGCCGCTGGCCTACACAGTGTGGATGAGTGCCTTGTGGGGCGTGCTGATGCCGGTGGTCTACATCGGTCTGCGCGATGCCCGCAGCCTGTTTTCGATTCGGCCCGGTATGTTCGCTGCGGCAATGGGCGGGCTGGTTTCTCTGCTTGCCTACGCAATCGTTATCTACGCGATGAACGAAGCCCCGCTGGGCGCGGTGTCAGCCTTGCGTGAAACCAGCGTGCTGTTCGCGGCGTTGCTTGGCTACCTGTTCCTCGGTGAAACACTTACCGTCCGCCGGATGCTGGCCTGTGTGGTGATCGCCAGCGGCGCGATCATCATCGGCTGACTCGGCATCATCTGCTAAGGAGTAGTTTCATGGTTAACGTCTCGCAGGCTCCGCTGATTCTGATTACCGGTGGCAGTCGTGGAGTAGGCGCCGCCACCGCCCGACTCGCTGCTGCCCAAGGCTACGATGTTGCGATCAGTTACGTTGCCAATGAGTCCGCCGCGCTGGCGGTGGCGGCGGATATCGAAGCGATGGGGCGCAAGGCGTTGGCGATTCGCGCCGACAGTGCCGACCCCGAGCAGGTCGCGGGGCTTTTTACCGCGATCGACCGCACGTTCGGGCGCATCGATGTCCTGGTCAATAACGCTGGCGTGCTGGCGCAACAGTCACGCCTGGAAGACCTGGGCTTCGCGCGCATGCAACGCATCTTTGCGGTCAATGCTCTCGGGCCGATACTGTGCGCCCAACAGGCCGTGAAGCGCATGTCCCTGCGGCACGGCGGTGCGGGCGGCGTGGTGATCAATGTATCGTCGGCTTCGGCGCGTCTGGGCAGTCCGAATGAATATGTCGACTACGCAGCATCAAAGGGTGCGCTGGAAACGTTCACCATCGGGTTCGCCAAAGAGGTGGCCCGTGAGGGCATTCGCGTCAACTGTATCCGCCCGGGGCACATCTATACCGACATGCACGCCAGCGGCGGCGAGCCGGGGCGGGTCGATCGGGTCAAGGACTCGATCCCGATGGGGCGTGGCGGGCAGCCGGAAGAAGTGGCGCGGGCCATTTTGTGGCTGGCTGGTACAGAGGCATCATTTGTTACCGGTACATTCCTCGACGTAACGGGTGGTAAATGAGTCAGAGGCACGGATCGTCAACTCCTTGCGCTCGACTTCAAGTAACCGCGGGCCGCCTCACCTTGCGACTCAAGCCCGGTGTCCTGCCCGTAATGCGCTTGAATGCACGACTGAAAGCAGCCTGGGATGTATAACCCAAACGCTGCGCCACCTCTTCGATCGGCAGCCTCTCGAGCGTCAGCCACTGGCTTGCAAGCCGCATTCGCAGTTCGGTCACGTAGCGCAGCGGAGTCATGCCAATCGTGACCTGGAAGCGCTCCGCGAATACCGAGCGCGAGGTATTGCTGTGCTCTGCCAACTGCGCAACGGTCCAGTCGCGGCCCGGTTGTTGATGGAGCGCAAGCAGTGCACCGGCCAGGCGTGGATCGCGCAAGGCGGCGATCAGCCCCGAAGCATTGCCGCAGGCGCACTCCACCCAGCCGCGAACAACCATCGCGGCCACCACGTCGGCCAACCGCGCGAGGATGCCGGCAAAGCCCACGCGGGCGGCGCTGACCTCGCGCTCCATGGTGGTCAGGATCGGTACCAGCCCGGGATAACGCTGGCCACCGGCATCAATCAGCATCAGACCCGGCATCAGCCGGCCAAGGCCATGGATACTGCCCAGTTCAAACTCCATGCAACCGCTGAACAAAAGAGTGCTCGGCGTGGGGCTGGCATCGGCTCCGGTATCCACCGCGCTGACGGTGTCACCCAAGGTTTCGCCGTCTAGACCGTCGATGTCTTGAACAGGCGCGTCCGGATGGGAAAACAGTTGATGAGCCGCGCCATGGGAGATGAACACGGCGTTGCCGGCAGACAGCGCGTACCTGTTGCCGTCCTCCATTCGCAATTCCGCATTGCCGACGGCCATGAAGTGGAACCAGGCGTGCCCAGGTTTTTCCGCGAAGCTCAATCCGAACGTTGGACCCGCCTGGATACGCCGGTATTCAACGCCTCGCAGGCGCATGCCACGCAACAGCTCGTTGATGAGGTCCGAGGAAAGAGCAAACTGGTCTGCAGACATTGTTCAGGGGTTTTGATCAAAAAGTAGAGACTTTGGATCATAGATCATCCAGTTTTCAGCGCCTAGACTCGGCTCGCAATGAACATTGGGAGATCCGTGCGATGAATGACTGTGTATGTAACGCCGTATCCGACCGCCATTGCGGCGTCGGTGCGGATGTAGAGCCTGCGACGCCCGCGTGGATGGCCGTCTTCTCATTGGCAATGGGTGTGTTCGGGTTACTCACCGCTGAGTACCTTCCCGCGAGTTTGTTGACGCTGATGGCTACCGAACTGGGAGTGTCCGAAGCGCTGGCTGGCCAGGCGGTGACGGTAACAGCCGTGGTGGCGCTGTTCGCTGGCTTGTTGGTGCCAGGTCTGACCCGCAGCATCGACCGACGTTGGGTGTTGCTGGGCTTTTCCACGTTGATGGTCGCCTCGAATCTGTTGGTCGCCGTTTCTTCCAGCTTCGTGGTGCTGTTGTTGATGCGCATCTTGCTGGGTATTGCCCTTGGCGGGTTCTGGAGCATGGCGGCAGCGGTAGCGATGCGCCTGGTGCCGAATGCTCTGTTGCCTCGGGCGTTGTCGATCATTTTCAGCGGCATAGCCATAGGGACGGTCGTGGCAGTGCCGCTGGGCAGTTATCTGGGCGGATTATATGGCTGGCGCAGCGCGTTCTTTGCAGCGGCGGCGGTAGGCACGGTGACTCTGGCTTTCCAGTCTCTCACTCTGCCGCGCCTCGCGCCGCGCCGGCCGGCAAGACTGCGCACCGTTCTGGAGGTATTGCTGCGCCCGGGCATCGCCATGGGCATGTTCGGTTGTGTACTGGTGCACAGCGGGCACTTTGCGATGTTCACTTATGTTCGGCCATTCCTTGAAGGGACTACCGGCATCGGCCCGCAAGGGTTGTCGCTGATGCTGCTGGGGTTCGGTGTGGCGAACTTCGTCGGCACGTTGTTAGCCGGGAGGCTGCTGGAGCGCTACCCGCTGGCCACTCTGGTGTTGATGCCCGCGCTGGTCGGCGTCGCAGCACTGTCGTTGGTGCTGTTGCCGGCGTCGGTGCCGGGGCAGGCGGTATTGCTGGCGATCTGGGGTCTGGCCTTTGGTGGTGTGCCGGTGGCGTGGTCGAACTGGGTCGCCAATGCGGTACCTGATCAGGCGGAAAGCGCCGGAGGCATGGTGGTGGCCTCTGTGCAATCCGCTATCGCAACAGGCGCGGCCGCTGGCGGTGCGGTATTCAGCCTCGGTGGCAGCGCAGGCGTATTCGTCGCAGCGGCCGCGCTGATGCTACTGGCCGCGTTGCTGATTGCGCTGCGGGTCCGCGTCCCTTCTGGCCATGACGTTCGCCAGACCAAACCCGCGTTGCACCTTTGATCCGGCTTGCACGCTACAGCCTTGGGTACTGGTAGCGGGTGGGCTGTAATCGCGAGGTGCACTGGAAGTGACTGGATTTCCAGGGTCCATGAAAAGCCAGAAATGATCAGATGAACAGCCCGCCCGGCGAAACCTAGAGACTGTCAGGGTCGCCAAAAAACATTCTGACTGGGCTCTAGGGCGGTGGTTTCAGGTTTTAAAAAACTAGTGATGCCCCCATTTTTGCCCCCAATGAAACGGAAGGCCTGCGCGGCCTCGGGAAGCAGCTCGGCCCTTGGCCTGATTACCCTGGCCTGCTGATCGGTTTCTGGGTCGCGGGCCATGTCTCTGATTACTACGCCACCCCTGCGGGGCACCAGTGGCAGAGCATCTGGTTGTTCCCGGCGTTCTTGTCCCAGGGTACGGACTCCCCTCTGTAAACGACCGCGCGGTCCGCTGACTGTCTGAAATGCTCAGAAGAATCCTTGGAATAGGCAGTGATGCCGACAAAACGGGCAAATGATCCCGGCAGGTGCGCCGCATACTGAAACCAGGATTCACCCGGGGTATCGACGGGTTTAACCAACGTCTATCCCATGGCAGCAATTTACAGACAGGACCCGATCATGCAGCAGGATAATAGAGGCACATCAGAAAACGCATTCCAGGATCATCCAGGCTTCAGTCGCCGTGACGTTTTGATTGGCGGGGCGGTCGTTGGGGCCGGTTTGAGTGTTGCTCCGCTGTCCTGGGCAGCCTCGCCGGATAGCGCAAAAGTGAGCGGGGCGCGCGTCACAAACACGCGCAAGCTGGGTTTGCTGGAAGTCTCGGAACTCGGTGTCGGGTGCATGAACATCAGCGCCAATTACGGCGAACCGGCAGGCAAGGAGCAGGGCATCAAGGTCATCCGCACGGCTCATGAACAGGGCGTCACTTTTTTTGATACGGCCGAAGTGTATGGACCGTACACCAATGAAGAATTGGTAGGTGAAGCGCTTTCCCCGTTTCGCAACGAGGTTGTCGTCGCGTCAAAATTCGGTTTCGACATGGATGCCGGCGGCGCCCTCAATAGCCGCCCGGAACATATCAGGAAGGTGCTTGAGGGCTCGCTGAAGCGGCTGCGTACCGACCGTATCGATCTCTACTATCAACACCGAGTCGATCCAAACGTACCGATAGAGGATGTTGCGGGTACGGTCCAGGACCTTATAAAAGAGGGCAAGGTGTTGCACTTCGGTCTCTCGGAGGCAAGTGCAAGCACCATTCGCCGAGCGCATGCCGTTCAGCGTGTGACTGCGGTCCAAACCGAATACTCCGTCATGGAGAGAAGCGTCGAGCACAACGGAGTCCTTGATACCTGTGAACAACTGGGTATCGGTTTCGTGTGCTGGGGCCCGCTGGGTATGGGCTATTTACCCGGTACGCTGAATGGCAGTACGAGGTTCGACGCCGACACCGATCTGCGTTCAGGGTTTGACCGATTCACGCCCGAGAACCTGGAAGCAAACGAGCCAATCGTTGCTTTGCTCAGGCTGTTCGCAATGGAAAAGCATGCCACTCCCGCTCAGATAGCGTTGGCATGGTTGCTTGCGCAGAAACCCTGGATCGTCCCGATTCCAGGCACACGCAAGCTTAATCACCTCCAAGAGAACCTGGCATCCGTCAACGTGAGGCTGACGGCCGCCGAACTGGTGGAAATGGATGCTGCTCTGGCAAAGCTGACGGTGCACGGTGGTCGAATGAGCCCAATGCATATGCGTGCCGTCGACGTCACCCAGTGACCTTCAGAAGGTGAAAGCCGCTGAAGGCGTCCATTAGCGATTTTCCTCCAGCCGGAGCGTTTTGGTGCGGTGTGGAGAAGGGCGTCATTGATCACCCCGTTTTTTATCAGGTACTCAAATGAATCAGGTTACGCGTAAGGTGTTCGAGCCGTTTGTGTTCGACAACGGAATCAAGTTGCGCAATCGCGTGGCGATGGCCCCCATGACAACGTGGGCCGGCAACACGGACGGTACTGTTTCCGACGAGGAAATTGCTTACTACCAGCGTCGGGTAAACGGTGTTGGTCTGGTGATCACCGGTTGCACGCACGTACTCGCCAACGGTATTGGATTCACTGACGAATTTGCAGCGTTCGACGATACATTCGTTCCCAGTCTCAAGCGATTGGCAAAGGCCGCGAAGAGCGGTGGTGCAACGGCAGTGCTGCAGTTGTTCCACGCGGGTAACAAGGCCGTTATGGAGTTGGTGCCGGACGTTGTCAGCGCCAGTGCAGTGAGTATTGACGCAGGACCGTTCAGCGTTCCCGCTACCCCGCGCGCAATGACCCGGGAAGAAATTCACGACGTTATCCTGGCGTTTGGTGAGGCGACGCGTCGTGCCATCGAGGCAGGATTTGATGGTATAGAACTGCATGGCGCCCATGGATTTCTGATCCAGAATTTTTTCTCTCCGAAGTTCAACCAGCGCGATGACGAGTGGGGCGGCTCACTCGAGAACCGTCTGCGTTTTCCATTGGCGGTTGTGCATGAGGTTCATCGAGTCATCAAGGCACACGCTGATCGACCGTTCCTGTTCGGCTATCGCATTTCGCCAGATGAATCTGGCGAAAATGGATTGCGCATCGACGACACCTGCGTGCTTGTCGATGGACTGATCGAAAGCGGTATCGACTATCTCCACGTCTCCCTGGGAAGCGTGCTGGAAACGGTACCTGTCGACGGACAGGGTGATCAGACCACGGCGAAGGTGATACTGGATCATGTCGACGGACGCATCCCGGTGATTGCCGCCGGGCAGATCAAGACGCCCCGCCAAGCCGAGGAAGCGCTTGAGCTCGGCCTGTCGCTCGTCGCGGTTGGACAGGGCCTTGTCATAAATCCTGACTGGGTGGAACTGGCAGAAAAAGGCCACGACGATCAGATTCAAACGGCGCTTAACCCGGCACGTGTTTCGCAGATCGCAATTCCGCCAAAACTGTGGAGTGTAATCGAGGCCACCACGGGCTGGTTCAAACTCCAGGGCACACCGTAACGTAGATTTGGCCGTGGTGCGCAACTGCGAACCTCGGTCAGCGTGCCTCAGCCACATCAATATCAGTGGGGAGGCCCAGACCACTCGACGAGTAGCTCCCGCCGCTCCTCAATCTCCCGCATTTGAGATCGCTTGAATCGAGCAAAGATGCCACTCGATCGAGCAAACGCAACCGCGCTGCATTTCACATACTCCCAAGGTGCCTCAAGACCTGCCTGTGCTGTGGGCAGGTGGCGGGTGTTTCTGTGGAAAGTCGAACTTACAGGCGAGTAGGGATATGCAAAACAACAGCATCCGGTTTGCGTGCAATGGCTGCGGGATCTGCTGCAAGGGGCGGTTGGTTCCACTGACTTTGAACGAGACAAGGCAGTGGCTGGAAAGAGGTCATGAGGTCGCGATCATACTGGAGGCATTTGAACAGTCCTTCTGGACTGCTGGGCCGCAACAGTTTGCCCACGCCGCAGGACGCGCAGTCGAGGTGCCTTGCGGTAATTCTCATGTGCGGGCCATTGCAGTGTTTGCGGGTAATGCGCTGGTGCAATGCCCAAGCCTCGGCGATGACGGTCGTTGCGGCATCTATGAAGAGCGGCCGCTGGTGTGTCGTATATATCCGGCGGAGATCAATCCGTTCATTGCGCTTGATCCGGAACACAAGATTTGCCCGCCCGAAGTCTGGGAGGAGGGTGAAGTGTTGTTTACAGATCGAATCGTTGATCCGGTTCTTGCTGATCAGATTGAACGCTCCCGCCAGGCTGACAGAGAGGATGCGCAGGCAAAAATTGCGCTTTGTGAAACCTTGGGGCTGAACGTGGCTGCATGGAAAGGAAATGCGCTGGCGGTGTACTTGCCAGATCGCCTGAAGCTCGCCGAGGCGATTGCCCGCTACGATACTGGAAAAGTGGGGCATGCTCGTTCCAACTGGAAAGTCCGCGTCGATGCTCCGGCGTTGCGCGAGCAGCTTCACCAGGTGGGCTTGGCGTTTGATGACCAACTGCCCACTGACTACATTTTTCATGCGCTGTAGGTGTCAGGCGTTCTGATTGATTCGGGCAGCTTTCATTTCTGAAGTATATTGAAATAACTAGGCCTGCGGGGTTGATGTTGCTTGATAAGCGTTGAATCAGGCAATCAATCGCCTTGATCGGGCAAGAAGCGAGGTTCGTTGGCGCAGCATACTGAGGTCATGCTGATCAACGATGAAGGACCTCAAATGGCCTCTCTTCTGGCTCCCTGCATATTAAAGGACGCCTGGACCTGGTTGGTTTCGCTCGAACCTTGCCGGCAAATCCTCGCTGGTCATTCCAGGCAGTGCTCGATCCGGACATTGCAGGCCCCGCGCGGCGTATTCAACCGCTTGTTCACATGGGCATGAAAACTGGAAGTGCACGTCGGCCGTACGATAACTTTTTTGGAGAGCCTTCATGACCTGGTCAAGACGAAACTGCGGGTTCAGTCACTTCGTTGAGTTTACCGTCGACCCTATCCACATGCCGGAACTGGTGGCGTCGTTGATGAACCGTATTGAACGCTTTACCTGCTCATGTCCAGGGTTCATCAGAGCGTGCGTGCAAGTGAGTGACGAAGGCGATCACGCGCTCATGCAGCTTCTCTGGTCCTCCAGGGAACACGCGGAGCAAGCGCTGGAGAGGGCGCAGCGCCTGGAGCTCGATCTGTTTCACATGGCGGGCCAACCGTCGGCTAAAGCGCTGCTCTTCAGCTCCTTCAATGTCGTCGCGCAGATGCAAGCGCAGCACTTGTCGACGTGAGGATGAGTAATGGCTTGAACCGTGCCCATCTCTAAGTCTGGTTTTTTTGGAGTTGAATGTGAATAGCGATGTGTCTAACGACCAAATCATGACTGATATCACGCGTCTCGCTAAATCGGTCAGTCAGTTGGTTCCTGGCGATGGTGACCGCATTACCGACATTCCCGGTCTGAGCCTGCATCGGCGTAAAGCCGTTACGGCGCCCATGCACTGTATCTACGGCCTGGGAATTGGCGTGACCTTGCAAGGCGGCAAGCAGGTGATCGTCGGCAGTGAGGTGCTCCCCTATACGCCCGGCGAGTCGATGGTGACCAGTGTCGATCTCCCGGTCACTTCCCATGTCACTCAAGCCAGCGCGCTCAAGCCATTCCTCGGCATGATGCTGGCTCTCGACAGTACCACCGTGACGCAGGTCGCCGAGCGCATGCGGTTGTCGCAACGTATGCGAGATGACGCGTTTCGTCCCGTGACCGTACAGCCTTTGGATGTGGGGGTGCTGGATGCGCTGAGGCGCTTGGTGGACCTGCTCAAAGAACCCCACTGGATTGAGACCCTCGCGCCGCTGATCAAGGAAGAGATCATTGCCCGGCTGTTAAACGGAACCCATGGGCCGCAGTTGCTGCATGTCATTGCCGCCGGTTCACCCAGCCAGCAAATTGCCAAGACATTAGCCTGGCTCAAAGTTAATTTTCGTCAGGCGTTGCGCATGGATGATCTAGCGGTACAAGCGCATATGAGCCCTTCCACGTTTCGCCAACACTTTCGGGCCGTGACCGGGATGAGCCCGCTGCAATATCAGAAGCAGTTGCGGCTACAGGCAGCTCGACAGTTGATGCTCAGCCAGAATATCGATGCAAGCAGTGCGGGCGGGCTAGTGGGGTATGAAAGCTCATCGCAGTTCAGCCGCGAATACAGTCGTTTGTTTGGTGAGCCACCTCAGCGCGATATCAAACGGATTCGCATGTGACGTTAATGGTTGGTTGTGGGATGAGCCTGCAACAGAGACCTTTGTGTTGTCCTGCCCGGCTCTCCCATATGAGACCACCGGCAGGTGCGTGACCGCTAATTTTTCTCGGCCTTTCCCGCCTCGAACCGGTGGATAGTATTGACGGTCGCTTGCACGGTAGAAGCCTGCTCGTCAGGTTTGTTTTCGTCCTCGCTCATGGCTTTGCGAAAGCCTTTGATTGTCTCCCCCATATCCGTGCCCAGGGTTTTCAGTTTTTTAGCGCCGAAGACCAAGACCACCACGACCAAAATGACGGCCCAGTGTTTCCAATCAAAAAATAGCCACATTGATTTCCTGGCGAGATTTAACGCTGATTGCGGGTAGTCAGCGCCTGGCGATCATGGTGTAACAGCACACCATCATAGCCAGGCACTTGCTTCGTCGATTTATGCGAGTTTGAAGGGCAACTGACGTATTGGCTTACCCGTCAAACTGGCTATGGCGTTTGCAAAAGCGGGAGCCAGCGCTGGCAGGCCGGGCTCACCCATCCCGGTGGGGGGCTCTGCGCTTGGCACTACATGAACCGCGAACTCGGGCATGTCGGTGATGCGCGGGACGCTGAAGTCAGCAAAGTTGCTTTGTTGCACTACGCCTTCTTTCAGGGTGATGGCACCGCCCGGCAGGCACATCGACAACCCCATAAGCGCAGCGCCTTGCACCTGGGCTTCAACGCTGCGTGGGTTGACGACCAAATTGCAGTGGACGCCAGCAGTCACATGGTGCAGCACCGGGCGGCCGTCTTGCACTGAGGCTTCGACGACATAAGCGACTACCGAACTGAACGATTCGTGTACGGCCACCCCCCAGGCACGGCCGGCAGGCAGCTGGCGTTTGCCATATTCGCTTTTGTCCACCGCCAGTTGCAGTGCGGCCCGATGGCGCGGACTTTGGTCGGCAAATAGCTTCATCCTGTAATCTACTGGATCCTGCTTAGTTTTTCGGGCGATCTCGTCGATCAGCGTCTCCATCACAAAGGCCGTATGGGTCGACCCCACGCTGCGCCACCACAACACGGGTACGTTCAGTTCCGGATGATGAACCGTCAGGCGCATCGGCACCGGATAAGGGTCGCGCATCCCCTCTGTCGCGGTGGGATCGATACCGTTCTTCACTTGCCCGCCGAACACGGTACCAACGAGGATGGATTGCCCGATCAGGGCGTGATCCCAAGCCAACACCTTACCGCTGTCGTCAAAACCGATGCGCGCCTGGTGCAGATACACGGGGCGGTAGTAGCCACCTTTGATGTCGTCTTCACGGCTCCAGAGGGTGCGGACAGGAACGGTCAGTCCGGCGACACGCGCAGCTTTGGCCACCTCGCAAGCCAGCACAATGAAATCACTGCTCGGCACGCCGCGCCGGCCAAAGCCACCGCCAGCCGTTTGCACGTTGATCTGTATTTGTTCTGGCTTAAGATTCAGCACCTTTGCGGCAGCTGTACTGTCGCCGCCAGGGAACTGAGTGCCAACCCATAGCTGTGCGCGCCCCTCAGAAATCTGGACGGTGCAGTTCAACGGCTCCATGGGGGCGTGGGCGAGGTAGGGGAATACGAACTCTGCATCCAATTGATGCGGCGCCGAAGCAAGTGGCGTCATGTCGGCATCAAATTGGCGTGGGCCGGGCTGGCGAACCAGTTCCCGGTACTGAGCCAATTGTTTTTCGCTGTCCACTTTTTCTACGGTGGTCGAGTTCCATTCCACCTTCAGCGCATCACGAGCCAGCTTTGCCTGCCAATACCCGTCCGCAACCACCGCAACACCTTCGGCGCCGCGGTCCAGCGGCACGCGCAATACCGCTTTTACGCCTTTAATGGCACGGGCTGCGCTGTCATCCAGGGACGCGATTTTTGCACCGAACACCGGTGGGCGGGCAACGACGGCAGTGAGCTGTCCGGGCAAGTGCATATCTATGCCGAAATCCTGCTGCCCACTGCTCTTGGCCTTGGCATCGATGCGCGTAGTGGCCTGGCCAATGATGCGGAAATCCCCGGGATCCTTGAGCGTGACCTTGTCGGGCACGGGCAACGCCATCGCAGCCTCTGCAAGTTCCCCATAGCTCGCTTTATGGCCGGCAGGGCCGAACACCATGCCCGCTTTCGTGGTCAGGCTCGCCACGTCCACGTTCCAACGCGCTGCCGCTGCCGAGAGCAGCATGGCCCGAGCGCGGGCACCCAGCTCGCGGTACTGTGTAAAGCTGTTCTTGATCGAATTGGAGCCGCCAGTAAGGTGTATGCCGAAGAGCGGGTCCTGGTAGGCATTGTTGTTACTGCCGTTGCGGCTGCGCACAAGGCTCCAGTCGGCATCGAGCTCCTCAGCGAGAATCATCGGCAGTCCGGTCTGAACACCCTGACCGAACTCCAGCCGGTTGATCGTCACCGTGACTTCTCCGTTGGACGCGATCTGCACGAATGCAGAGGGCTGCTGACTCGGTTTGAGCGGCGCAACGTCACCGCCGGTGGCCTCCTGCGCCAGCGCCAGGTGAGGAAATGCACCCAGAGCCAGCCCGCCAATGCCGACGATCTTGAGGAAGTCGCGGCGTGGGAGTGTGAAGGAGCCGCGGGCTTGATCGCGTTCGAGCAGATGTTGCAGGGCACGGGGGAGCTCTGTAGTAAAGATGTCGTTCAGCATGGTGAGCTCCGGTCAGGCAAGGACTTTGGCGGCGTCCGCCACCGCCGCGCGAATACGGGCGTAGGTACCGCAGCGGCAAATATTGCCCGCCATGGCTGAATCGATCTCGGCAGCGGTGGGTTGCTTGCCTTTGGGTTGGGCCTTTAGAAAAGCCGTCGCGCTCATGATTTGACCGCTCTGGCAGTAGCCACATTGCGCCACGTCATGCTTGACCCAAGCCTCATGCACGGCAGTACCGATCGGGTCGCTGCCATTTGTCGCGGCTTCGATGGTGGTGATCTTGCGACCTTCGGCCGCGGCTATTGGCGTCACACATGATCGAATGGCCTGACCATCCAGGTGAACAGTGCAGGCGCCGCACAGCGCCGCGCCGCAGCCAAACTTAGTGCCGGTCATCCCCAGGGTGTCACGCAGGGTCCAGAGAATGGGGGTGCTGGGATCTACGTCAACCGTGTATTCACGGCCATTGATGGTGAGGACGCTCATGATAGCTCTCCGGAATGTGTGAGCAGCAATTTGCTCTCAATAACGGCTGACTATAGAGCTGTGCCTTCGGGCTTGATTGCACAATCCGAGCAAATAATTGCCCAATCATTGACCTTGCTGAGCGCTGAGTTGCACCGGGTCGGTTTCTATAAGCGTTCTGGAAACGATCATCGACTTTGTCGTATTCACGTATTTCTGAAAATGGGCAGAGGCGATGTGGCTTTTGTAGGCGGCTTCGTTTGCATAGATTTCGAAGAAGTGAAGGCGGTTCGGGTGGTCCTTTTCCGCCACCGAATAAATCGCGAGCACGCCTGGCTCAAGGCGAACAGAGTCAGCCATTTCCTCCTTGACCGCCGTTTGGTAAGCCGCCAATTGAGCAGGGTCTATCACGAGTTGTGCAATCCGCACGACTTTTGCGGTCGGTTCCGCGGCCAACACCGAACCTACCCAAATGCATCCAAATACACCAGCTATACGCAAGACCGACATGTGCAGTTATTCCAGATAGTGGGGCATCCTTTTCGCACCATCCAATGCATGCCCTCAGATGTGTCCCCAATGTAGCAATCCACTGGAAGTGAACGGATCTACATGGCCTAGGAAAAGCGAGAAATGATCAGATGAACAGCCCGCCCGGCGAAACCTAGAGACTGTCAGGGTCGCCAAAAAACATCTGAATCCGCGACCGTAACCAGCGCTCACCCGGATCGTTGTCCTGCGACCCACGCCAGGCCATGTGCAGTTCAAACGTGCGCGTCGGCAACGGTGGATCTTCCGCGCGAAGACCACCAGCCGCCGTCAGTGCTTCCGCTGTGTAATCGGGGACGGTCGCGACGATGTCGGTGCCCGCCAGCAGCGTACCCAATCCGTTGAACTGCGGCACGGCTAGTACCACATGCCGTTTACGCCCGAGTTTTTCCAGCTCTTCATCGACGAAACCACTGAGGTCGCCGGCAAACGACACCAGCGCATGCGGGCGGGCGCAGTAATCGTCCAGGCTCAGCGGCCCCGGCACGGTATCGGCGCGCAGCAACTTGGGAGCGCTGCGGCGCAGAACCTTGCGTTTGGCGTTGGCCGGCAGGTCGGTGGTGTAGCTGACGCCGATTGAGATTTCGCCGGAGGCGAGCAGGCCGGGCATCAGGATGTAGTTGACGCGACGCACCACCAGCACGATGCCGGGCGCCTCGGCGCGCAGGCGCTTGAGCAGCATCGGCAGCAATGCGAATTCCACGTCGTCCGACAGGCCGATGCGGAATACCGAAGTGCTGGTGGCCGGGTCGAATTCCGCTGCACGGCTGACGGCGGTGGAAATCGAGTCCAGGGCCGGGGAGAGCAGGGCGAAGATTTCCACCGCGCGGGCGGAAGGTTCCATGCTGCGTCCGGTGCGCACGAACAAAGGATCGTCGAACAGGCCGCGCAGGCGCGATAGCGCCGCGCTGATCGCCGGCTGTCCGAGGAACAGCTTTTCCGCCGCACGGGTCACGCTGCGCTCATGCATCAGCGTTTCGAACACGATCAACAGGTTGAGGTCGACACGACGCAGGTCATTACGATTCATCTGGAGTCCTGGCAGAGTCATCAAGCTTGACGAGAGCGACCATATGAGAACAATGGCCGGCATGAATCTTACGGGGAAAGGCTGGTACTCTGCACCGGGTAATTCAGCTTTACTGAGAAGGCGGCAGCAGATTTTTCATGGATTTTTTCAATGCTGGCCATGCTGCGGAATCAATGACAGGCATGTCGACTATTAATAGCCACTGATAGTCTTGGCTGGAAAGCCCAGATAGAGTTCAGGGCATTAGAGGTTACTTTGACGAGGTTTGCGATGTCCCGCACGATCCGTTTTCACAAGTTTGGTCCGGCCGAGGTGCTCAAATGCGAAGAGCATGCGGCTGCTCAGCCAGGTCCTGGCGAAGTGCAGGTGCGTGTCGAGGCAATCGGCATCAGCTGGTATGACACGCTGTGGCGCCAGAATCTGGCGTCGTCCCAGGCGCGTCTGCCTTCAGGCCTGGGTCATGAAATGGCTGGCGTGGTCACGGCCATCGGCGACGGCGTCGAAGATCTGGCCGTGGGCGACAAGGTGGCCAGCTTCCCGGCCGAGAGCCCCAATGATTATCCGGTCTACGGCGAACTGATCGTTCTGCCGCGCACCGCGCTGACCCGTTATCCGGACGTGCTCAGCCCGATTGAAGCCAGCGTGCATTACACGCCGCTGTTGATCGCCTATTTCGGTTACGTCGATCTGGCACGGGTCAAACCCGGACAGTTCGCCCTGGTGACCGACGCCAGTCACTGTGCCGGGCCGTCCTTCGTCCAGTTGGGCAAGGCGCTGGGTGTGCGGGTGATTGCCGCTACCAAAACGGCGGAAGAGCGCGAGTACCTGCTGTCGCTCGGTGCCGAGAAAGTGATCGTCACGGAAGAAGAAGATCTGTTGATGCGAATCAACAAGATCACCGACAACCGGGGTGTCGACGTGGTGTTCGACGGACTCGGCGGGCCACAGATGTCGCTGCTCGGTGATGTGCTGGCGCCCCGAGGAAGCCTGGTGCTGTACGGCTTGCAGGGCGGCAACCAGACGCCGTTCCCGGCCTGTGCGGCGTTCCAGAAGAACATTCAGTTCTTCGTGCACTGCATCGGCAACTTCACCGGCAAGCCAGAGCTGGGCATCATCCAGGACCACGTCGCCTTGCAACGTGCCTTGCGTGATATCAACCAGCTCACCGCCGACCGTGTGCTGCTTCCGCTCAAGACCCGGGTGTTTCCGTTCAACGAGTTTGTCGAAGCTCACCGCTACATGGACGAGTGCCCATGCCGCGAGCGGGTTGCCCTGCAAATCGAAACTGCCTGACCTTCCAATTAGAGTCCGTGGCCCCACGGACTCTTGTGCGTTTTTTCCTTCAGACATCGAGAAACCCTGGGCCAGACGCCTGGGGCTGTTCAGCAACTGAACTGGTTTTTGCTCTCGATCTGTATCTTCTAATTGCCCTTAAGACCCTGATAATTGAATGACTACTTTCATCTCAAGGAATGAGCTATGTCTGTGCATTCTATTTGCTCCGTGCAATATCAATCAGCTGTTTATCATCGCGCCTCAAACTTTTGTTTAATGTTTGTAGGGGCGCTATGTAATCCCTTCTTTTTTTCTTGTGCTCATCGTGCGCAGGGGCTTGTAAGAAGTTTCCTAGGAAAACTCACTTTCTCGAAGAGCCCAGCTACGACGGGGCTTTCGGTCATGCTGCTCGCAAATCCGAGACGCCGCGCGCTCAACTGTTTCAAATAACTACGAAAACTTAAGTGTTAGCATTTCAGCGTCTATTAATTAATGAAGAATGATTGTGCGTTCGCCATTCGTGGCCGCGCGATATAAACCTTTGATACCGGGTGAAGTACTGATGAGCACGATCCATGATCAGGCAATGAATTATGTCTACCAGCAAGTATTGCAACGCCTGCTGAGTTTCTTTTCACGTGCCGAACGCACGGCATTGCAGCTGTTGATCCAGCGCCTGGCGGTTGCTGCGGGGGGGGATGGAGCGCATCGGTGAATTCAAGGTATTGGTGACTCAATCCGGTACCCGTGATTGCTGTTACAGCCTGGCCCTGTTACGCGCCGCCCAGTTGAGCATCGCCGGCCGTGCGCCCGCCACATTTCAGTTGCGGGTCGCCACCGTGCGTTGCAATGGCGTACCGGATTCCGCACTGCACAACATGCATCGCAGCTTCAGTGCTCTGTTCCTGCATGACGACCCAAGGGTCGAGCTTCTGATGGTGGATCATCGCGAGATCCTGCCTTTCAACCATCTGGCGCCTGTCAGCGATGAGGGGCGAGAGGCCGGCAGACTCAATCTGCTGATGGTGGGTCATCGTCGTGGACGGGATGAGGAGCTGACACTGTGGGACGACCTGTATCTGACCACTGCCGAGTTCTATGGCCAGGTTGCCCGCTGGAACAACGGTGTCGACGCCTTGATCAGCAGCGACAACGCGCGTCGTCAGGAGCAGTTTATCGACGGTCTCGACCGGGCGGTGCGCAAGGCCGGCATTGGCGAGCTGGTGCGAAGGGGAGTGGGGTTCGATGAACTGTTCGGATTGCTCGACAGCATCGGTGGCGATTGTTATCGCGAGCTCTATTCCGAGGAAGACCGGGTGCCATGGCGGCCGCTGGGTGAGTTCGAGGCCTGTCGCCGCACCAGCTATATCGGCATCGACGATATGGTGGTCGGCAAGATGGAGGAGCGCTGGCCTTTGCTCAGCGATTTTCTTGGGTTCCAAGCCGATGAACTGATGTTTGAAGCGCGTGCCGGTGAATGTAACGACCCCTTGCTCGGTGCCTACCTGAAGGGGCTGCAAGCCAGTTACTTGGAAGGCCGCAGTTACGAGGCCGGTGTATCGGACTATCTGCAGCAATGCCTGGCGATGATGCGCCGCCGGAACACGCCTGAACAGGTTTGCGAACGCTTCATATCCCGGTTCGGCAATCTCTCCGATCTGGACGGCCAGCGGTCGCTGGCTGCGGCGGCGCTGCAAAAGAATTTCGGCCTCAACGAGGCGCAGGTGGTTTGTCTGTTGTTCGCGCCCTTTATCGATGCCGGCGCCGGCCTTGAACGATTCTTGCGCACTTGCCATCCGGGCATGCTGGTCGCCATGCCCGATCTGCACCGTGCCATGCAGGGCCTGCACGCGCCAGAGCAGGTTCTGCAATGGATGACCGATGTCAGCGGTTTACCCCTGCGACTGATCTGTCGGTTATATGCAATGGATGCAATCCGGATGGGTGAGCCTTTCGCCAAAACGCAGGAATTGCCCGAGCACGAGGTCACAGCGAGTGATCGTTCGGCGGAAGGTTGAATGTGATCTTGCTGCCCGGCCACGGGGAAGTATCTACGGGCACCGGCTCATGAATGAGTCGCAAACCTCCGATTTTGCCTATCAGGCGGTCTACCGCTACCTGACCCAACTGATCAGCGAACCGGGCAATCAGGGAGCCATTCGATTGCCATCGTTGAGGCAATTGGCCGAACGGTTGAACGTATCGATCTCGACCGTTCAGTACGCCTACGCGCTGCTGGAGAGAGAAGGCCGGGTCTACTCCGTGGCCAAGTCCGGATACTTTGCACAGGCGACATCGACGGTCATGCCGCCAGGACGCGGCAGTGATTTGCTGGAAACGGTCTACGTCAATGCCAGATGCGCTGGCATGCAGGTACTGAGTGCCGATGAGCCGGCGTTGGTTCAGCCCCTGGATCGTCCCTTGCTGACGCTCGAGCGAGAGCTGCTGCGTCAGTATCCCCAGCACTTGCAGACGCCCGCCCAGCCTTGCGGCGAATTGGAGCTGCGCACGTTGCTGGCGGCCCGCTACACCTCGTCGGCGACACATTGCTGGCACGCCGAAGATGTCTATATCGGTGCCGATCTGAGAGGGGTGCTGGAAATCCTGATCGCAGTTCTCGGGCTGCGCCACTCAACCGTAGTCGTCGAGTCGCCGTGTGACTGGATGATCCTGCGCTTGCTTGAGTCTGCCGAAGTCCGGGTCATTGAACTGCCGATTCAGCCAGACGGGGCGCTCGATCTGCAGACACTGCAGAGGCTGCTCGAAACCGAGCGGGTGCGGCTGATCCTGTTGTCCTCGAAACTGAACATGCCCCACGGCAGCCGTCACCCTCCGGACAGTCGCCAGGCCGTCGCACAACTTCTCGCGAATCATGGCACCTGGGTTTTGGAGAACGATTGTCATGGCGAGTTGCTGGACGACGATGACGGTGAGCCACTGCGCGAGCTGGTGGATCCCGACCGGCTGTTGATCTTTTCCATGTTCGAAAAAATCATCGGGGTTGAAGCCCCCTATGGGTTTGTCCTGTCGCGACAATGGCGCGCCGATTTGCAGCGTCACTTCCTGTTGCGTTCGTTTCGCCTTTCACCGATCCGGCAGAAGGCCATCGCCCGACTCTATGGAAGCGGGCGGGTCGACCAGCACTTGCCGGTGCTCAAGCGCATACTCAGGGAGCGTCGGACGCGATGGATCGAGCTGATACATGAACGCCTCGGCGACGTTGTGCAGATCATCGAACCCCGGGGCGGTGCAACGATCTGGCTGCATTCTGCGCGCCCGATCACCATGGATGCCGTGTTTCAGCGGTTACTTAAACAACACGTGCTGATTGCACCCGGAGAGCTGTTCAGCCTCCAGGGGCTGCACGCGCAGAACCTGCGTCTGAGTGTGACCGGCAGCGCCGAACTCGAGTTGTTAAGACTTGTCGGATTGCTTGGGGATGCGTTACGACTGGCTCCGCGGGCGGATGTTCGAAAACACCCGGCCTGTGTGCAATAGACCCCATCGCACTCCGGACAAACTGCCAGTAAACTCCCTTGTAATTTCTTGAACCACTCTATTTCAGAGGTTTTGCATGACACTCAGTCCTTTTGCGGGCAAACCGGCACCGGCAGAACTGTTGGTCGACATCCCGCGACTGGTTACGGCGTATTACACCGGTCAACCCGACGCCTCGGTTTCCACCCAGCGCGTGGCGTTCGGCACCTCCGGGCACCGGGGCAGTTCCTTTGATTTGAGTTTCAACGAGTGGCACGTTCTGGCCATCAGCCAGGCGATCTGCCTGTATCGCGAAGCCCAGGGCATCACCGGGCCGCTGTTCGTCGGCATCGACACGCATGCGCTGTCGACCCCGGCCGGGGCGAGCGCCCTGGAAGTACTGGCGGCAAACGGCGTGACCGTAATGATCGCCGAAGGTGATGAATACACGCCGACCCCGGCGGTTTCTCACGCCATTCTTTGCTACAACCGTGGTCGCACCACCGGCCTGGCCGACGGCATCGTCATCACCCCGTCGCACAATCCGCCTCAAAGCGGTGGCTACAAGTACAACCCAACCAACGGCGGCCCGGCCGATACCCACATCACCAAGTGGATCGAAGCCAAGGCCAACGAACTGCTGGCCAATAAACTGGCAGGCGTCAAACGCATCAGCTACGAGCAGGCGCTCAAAGCCAGCACCACCCATCGCCACGACTACGTGAACACCTACGTGGCCGATCTGATCAACGTCATCGACTTTGATGCCATTCGCGGCGCCAAACTGCGCTTGGGCGTCGATCCGCTGGGCGGAGCAGGGGTGCGCTACTGGTCGGCGATTGCCGAGCACTATCGTCTGGACCTGGATGTGGTGAACAAGGAAGTCGATTCGACGTTCCGTTTCATGACCGTCGACTGGGACGGGCAAATCCGCATGGACCCATCGTCCAGCCATGCCATGCAAGGTCTGATCGGTCTGAAAGAGCGCTTTGACGTGGCCTTCGCCTGCGACCCGGATCACGACCGTCACGGCATTGTCACTCCGTCCGGCGGCCTGCTGGCACCGAACAACTACCTGGCGGTGTCGATTGACTACCTGTTCCAGAACCGTCCGCAATGGCGTGCCGACGCGGCCGTGGGTAAAACCGTGGTCAGCAGCGGCCTGATCGATCGCGTGACCAAGCGTCTGGGCCGTCGCCTGTACGAAGTGCCGGTCGGTTTCAAATGGTTCGCTGACGGTCTGTTCGACGGTTCGCTGGGGTTTGGCGGCGAAGAAAGCGCTGGCGCCTCGTTCCTGCGCAAGGACGGCGGTGTCTGGAGCACCGACAAGGACGGTCTGATTCCAGCCCTGTTGGCTGCTGAAATGACCGCCCGTACCAGCCGCGACCCAAGCCAGGCCTACCGTGCGCTGACCGACGAGCTGGGCGAACCGTTCTCGGTGCGAGTCGATGCCAAGGCCAATCCGGAACAGAAAGCGCTGCTGAGCAAACTGTCGCCGGAGCAGGTCACCTCGACCGAACTGGCGGGCGAGAAGATCCAGAGCATTCTCAGCAAGGCTCCGGGTAACGATCAGGCCATCGGAGGCCTGAAAGTGATGACCGAAAACGGCTGGTTTGCCGCACGTCCGTCGGGCACTGAAGATATCTACAAGATCTACGCCGAAAGCTTCATCGGCGACGACCACCTCAAGCAGTTGGTGGCTGAAGCGCAAACTCTGGTAGACGGTGCGATCAGCACCCAGTAAATCCAGATAACGGAAAAGGGCGACCCTGAGGTCGCCCTTTTTTGTGCCCGCGATTCGCCGTTCAGGCCAGATCCACCAACACGATCTCGCTGTCTTCCAGCGCCGTGACGGTCAGCACTTGTTCATCAGCCACCGCCACACCGTCTCGAGCTTGTGCGCGCAAGCCGTTGACTTCAATGACGCCCGTCGCCGGAACCAGATACGCGCGACGTCCTGCATCGAGGCGATATTCAGCAGTTTCCCCGGCCTTGATATTGGCCGCCACCAGGCGTGCGTCGGCGCGGATGCGCAGGCTCTGATCGTCGCCAGTCTTGCCGCTGGCGAGGGTTACGAAACCTTCGCGGTCGCCTTTCGGGAACGGTTTGGCGCCCCATGACGGTGGTGCGCCGGTTTCGGTCGGCAGAATCCA
This sequence comes from Candidatus Pseudomonas auctus, assembly GCF_048654275.1. NCBI lineage: Bacteria > Pseudomonadati > Pseudomonadota > Gammaproteobacteria > Pseudomonadales > Pseudomonadaceae > Pseudomonas > Candidatus Pseudomonas auctus. The sequence continues at coordinate 542,434 of NZ_JBJYZK010000001.1, forward strand.
GATCTGGAAGATCTTGGTGTCCGTGGCTTCCAGATTGTATTCGCTGTGGGCGATCCCGGTGCCGGCGCTCATCACTTGCACGTCGCCAGCCTCGGTGCGGCCCTTGTTGCCCAGGTTGTCCTGGTGGGTGATCGCACCTTCACGCACGTAAGTGATGATTTCCATGTCGCGGTGCGGGTGAGTAGGGAAGCCTGTGCCGGCGGCAATGATGTCGTCGTTCCATACACGCAGGTTGCCCCAGCTCATGCGTTGTGGATCGTAGTACTCGGCGAACGAAAAATGGTGATGGGCATCCAACCAGCCGTGATGGGCGCCGCCCAGCGAGCTGAAAGGTCTGAGTTCAAGCATGATCGTCTCCTCAAAAGGTTCGTCATGGGGCGTGATGCCTGAGCCACGAAGCGAGACCGGTGATTGATGGCAGCCATCATCTATCAGTCAATCATCGAGAAAAAGCGTAAAAAGTGCGGCATTCCAATCGAACAAATTGATATTTAAAAAGCTCGAAACCGTCTCATCTCACCTTCAATTGATCAGCTAAGCCAATGACCTGTAAGCATTTCGCTAGAACAAAAAAGCAAATGCAGACACCATAGTCTTCAACAGCCTCACATCCGGAGTCCGTCAGCGTGGCGCAACACACCCCCGATCTTCCTCCCGAACTTCGTCCCTTGGCCGAGATGCCCTGGTTCAAACGCCTGGCGGCGCGTTTCCTTGGCCACGGTCTGACGCAACTACGCGCCCAACACCGTGCCTCGTGGCTGCACGGCCAGGCTGACGGCTTTCGCAGCGGACATACCGCCGGCGTGGATTACGGGTACAAGGAAGGCAAGGCTGACGGGCTGGAAGAGGGGCGCCAGGTCTTGTTGATCCGCGACAGCCGCAATACCGAGCATCGCCCGCCGGGCATCGACAATCACCTGTTCGACGACTGGCGCCTGCCGCTCAGCGCAGAACTGAAGAAGCGCATGAAAGCCGACGTCGCGCGTCTGCTGCCTGCGCACGCCCAGCCGAGCGCGGCGCAATGGAAGATGATTTTCAGCGATACGCCGTCAACATCAGTGATTGCCGGGGCCGGAGCCGGCAAGTCGACCACGCTGGTGTTGCGGATCCTGCTGCTGACTCACTACCTGGGCTTCGAGCTCGATTCGATGACCGTGGTGACCTTCACCCGCGAGTCGCGCAAGGATTTCATCAGCAAACTGATCGAACTGTTTGCGTTATGGGACCGGGCACTCAGTCAGAAAGCTGCGAAGGATCTGGTGCGCACTTTCCACTCGCGGATCTTGCCGATGGTCCGCAGCCTGCCCGGATTCGAGCGCTTGCAGGCATTCGAAAACCTCAGCCACCGCGCGCCGGGTGCAGATGAAGACGTCGACAGCAATCCGTTCGATCTGCGCATCAACGACGCGCAGCGTCAGCAGCTCAACGCCTGTTACCACCGTCTCTACAAAGAAGATCCGCGCTTTGCGCAACTGATCCAGCCGCTGTCCCTGCACGCCTTGCAGCTTAAAGAGCTGGAACGCGATCACCCGGACGTGCAAAAACGCGTCGCTGTGACAGAACTGGCGGCCCGTCGCGATGAAGAGCTGTGCGACATGATCGAAGACATGTGGCTGCGCGCGGGCGCCTGGCCGATCAAGGGCATCGAACCGAGCCGCCAGACATTCGAAATCAACGGCGCATCGTTCCATTGCCATGGTTACATTCCGAGCCTGGATGCCTGGGTCGTGTTGGGTTTCGATCCTCGGGAAAACTCGCAGGTCTGCCGTCCCAACGCCAAACTGACGGTGCGTGCAGAGTGGGCAGTCAAACGCACCCTGTTTCAAGCTTTCTGCCGTAAGCCGTTGATATGGCTTGATAGTTACGAATCATCCAGACGTGTATTGGCCACGCTGGCGGGCGATGCCAGCGCCGGCCCGGGCTTCGATTACAAGGTCAAAGGCGAGCTGGCATCCGCGCCGTTGCTCGATTGTTTTGTCGCTGCCGCAGGCTTCATCGAGAACCTGGGCCTGGATGTTCCGGACGCCGTTGGCCGCATGAATTTCGCCAAGGACGATCCGGACCGGTTTTTCTTCGAAGCTTTAAGCCTGTTCTGGCGAGCGCTGGAAGATCACTTGCTGGATCAAAAGCCGCCGGTCATGACCTACAACCGGATGTTTGCCCTGTTCAGCGAGCACTCACCGGAAAACTTCAAATTGCTCAGCGATGAACTGCTGCGGCCAATGTCGCACCTGATGATCGATGAGTTTCAGGACGTTTCACCGCAGATCGTCTCGTGGATCCGCGCCAGCCTCTCGGAAATACGCAGTCGCGGCCCGGCCATGCACGTCGGACGAGGTGCGCAGCGATCGTCGCTGCTTTGCGTGGGCGATGACTGGCAATCGATCTACGGTTGGCGCGGCAGCTCGCCGAGTTACTTCATAGAGTTCAACAAGGAATTCCCGTCGCCGAGCACGACGCGGGTGATGCTCAGCGAGAACTATCGCAGCCATCAGCACATCATCGACGCGGCAGAACACATCGTTCGGGCAGCGCCGGCGATCCCGGGCAAGAAGGCCAAGGCCAGCGGCGAGGAGAGGCCGTTGCAGCCAGTCAATGTGCTGGAGCGCGACGATCAGGCGCTCGGCGAGCGCCTGGCGGAACACTATCGAAACGGCGATTCAATCCTGATGCTCTATCGAAAAAGCAGCGATAAGTTACTGATAGAACAGCATATTCAGTTAGTAGTTAATGTTGATTCGAGCTTGCCGTACGACTCCCGGCGCCTGAAACAACTGACCTATCACAGCGCCAAAGGTCTGCAGGCCGACGCGGTTTTTCTGTTGGGCGATTGCCAGCACTTGACCAGTTCGCCGTACAAGAATCAGGTGTATCGCATGGCCGGACTGGGCAAGGCCGGCGACAGCGAGCCGTACGACAGCGCGCAAAAAGACGAAATCCTGCGCCTGGCCTACGTCGGTATCACCCGTGCAGTCAGCCATTGCTACTGGTATGTCGAGCCGCAGGACACTCAGGCAGTCAACATGCCTCGGGCCTCGGACCGGGTCGCCAAAGGCAAACCGTTCTTCGTCGATCATCGTCCGGGAAAGAAAATGGCCTGAATCCAATGCCCATGAAAAAGCCCGCACAAGGCGGGCTTTTTTATTCTAAATCAGCCAGTTACGCGTAACTCTTGAGAGATTTCGGAGGAATGAAAGCCTCCAGTTCGTCCTCGACGGCTTCGATTATTCGCTCCACATCCGCCGCGTTCATCACCGTGGCACAGGGGATGCCGGCGATGGCAATCAAGGTTTCGCCGCTGGCCCGATCGAACAGGCGAGCGACCAGACTGCCAGGCGCATCCATGGTCGCCTCGAAACCCATGGGATGAAAATGCCAGCGCATCAGCTGGCAGGCATTGGGGAACGTGACTTTGCTTGTCCCTTTGATCATGTGTTGCCCGCCTTCTTCATCGAGCGCTTCCGTTTGCTCATGGTAGGTGGGAAGAGCCTTCATTGGCTCAACCGGTGACTGCCTTTAAAAGTAGCATCTGAATGTGAAATTCCTGTGAGAATTTTCAGTTCATTTAGCGATTGCGAGGATTCTTTTGATGTAAGTCACGGTCCACCCCAATCGTCGCCAAAATGCCATCACCACCGGTTGTTGAAGCAGCGCCGGAAGTTGGGCAAGCTCGGTTCTTTTTCCAAGAGTCTCTTATGCACGCCGATGATGACGGCCCGGATCAGAGCCAGGCTACGGCCGAGACGGTCATGCGCTATCACCTGTGCTGGAAACACCGGGACCTGGATGGCGTGATGGCGCTGTACCACCCGGACATCCAGTACAACGATTTTTTCCAGAACCGCGTGCTCGGACTCGACGAACTGCGCGAATACGTCCGGGTCAGCATGCCACGCGAGTCCGACGAAGCGCTGGAGCATTGCGACCGCATCCGTATCGACGGCAACACCGCCTTCATTCAATACGAAGTGACGTTACGCGGCGGTAACGGACTGGTGTCGTTTCGTTCCAGTGAAGCGATCACGGTCAAGGACGGGCGGATCTGGCGGGTCAACGAATATGCATCGTTGGTGCGCGAACAGGCTGAAAGTCCGACGACAACCCGCCAGCGTCCGGCGGTGAGTCGCCTGGGCCTGTCGCCGCGCCAGTTGAGCTTCATGGCCGATGACTTGCAGCAGTATTTCCAGCGCCAGCAACCGTATCTCGATCCGGAGCTCGACCTGCAACGGGTGGCGAAGGAGTGCGGGTACAGCCGCAACCAGATTTCCTATTTGCTGAATCAGGTGCTGGGGCAAAGCTTCTACCGCTACGTCAATCAGGCGCGTCTGCAACATCTATTGCAGTCACTGGACAACGCTACGCCGCCACTGCGTATCGACGAACTGGCGTTTGCCGCGGGGTTCAATTCACTGTCGGCTTTCTATAGCTGCTTTCGCCAGCACACCGGGCAATCGCCGAAAGCTTATGCGAAGCAAATTTCTTTGCGGACACGCGCGCAAGACAATCCCTGAGTCCAGCCACTAGGATCGACGCCATCGAAACCTGGATTGGCGGAGTCTTGCATGCCGGCGTGGCGCACTATCAGTTTGTGGATGGACCAACTCGACGAGCCGCTGACCGCGCGCCCGTCGCTTGCGCAGGACCTGGATGTCGATGTGGCGATCATCGGCGCCGGTTACACCGGACTGTGGACCGCGTACTACCTGAAACAACAGGCGCCGAGCCTGAACATTGCCATCATCGAAGCGCAAACCGCCGGGTTCGGCGCGTCCGGTCGCAACGGCGGCTGGTTGATGGGCAATCTGCTGGGCGAGGATCGTTTGCTGGCGGGCCTGTCACCGCAACAACGCCGCGCTTCGTTCGACCTGTTGCACAGCATTCCCGATGAAGTAGAAATCGTCCTGGAACGCGAAGGCATCGACTGCGACTACCGTAAGGGCGGAGTGCTGTATTGCGCCGCGCGCTATCCCGAGCAGGAAGCCAATCTTCGCGACTACCTGAAAAAGCTCCACGCCCAGGGCCTGACCGACGACGATTACCGTTGGCTCAGCCCCGAACAACTGGCGCAGCAGCTGCGCATCGCCAAGCCCTACGGCGCCATCTTCGCCCCGCATGTGGCGACCATTCACCCGGCGAAACTGGTGCGCGGTCTAGCGCGAGCCGTCGAAGGCCTGGGGGTGAAGATTTACGAAAACAGCCCGGTGACCCATTGGCAGGCCGGCAGCCTGCGGACCGACAACGCCAGTGTGCGCAGTCGCTGGATCGTTCCGGCCATCGAAGGCTATTCCGTCACGCTGCCACCGCTGGGTCGTTATCAATTGCCGGTGCAAAGCCTGATCGTCGCCACCGAGCCGTTGCCCGCTTCGACCTGGGATGCAATCGGCCTCAGTCGGGGCCAGGCTTTCAGCGAGTTCAGCCGTCAGGTCACTTACGGCCAGCGTAGCGCCGACAACCGCCTGATCTTCGGCGCCCGTGGCGGTTATCAATTCGCCGGCCAACTGCGGCATAACTTCGACCTGACACGCGATGAAGTCGAACTGCGGCGCTACCTGTTCGGCGAACTGTTCCCACAACTGAAAAACGTACAGATCACCCACGCCTGGGGCGGCAACCTCGGGATGTCCCGGCATTTCAAACCGCACATGCTCTGCGATCGGTCCAACGGCATCGCGCTGTCCGGCGGCTATGGCGGGGAGGGTGTCGGCGCTTCCAACTTGGGCGGGCGGACGCTTGCGGATCTGATTCTCGAGCGCGACACCGAGCTGACGCATCAACCATGGGTGCTGCCCGATGGCGGGATCCACGCACTGCGGGCCTGGGAGCCGGAGCCATGCCGCTGGCTCGGCTACAACGCGATCATCAAAAGCTTCGTCCACGAAGACCAGACCCTGGCCAACCCGGCGACCGCGCCCTGGCGGCGCAAGCTTGCCAGCCAGGTGGCCGGGTTCATGGAAGGTTTCATGCACTAAACGTTGTTTACTACCAGACAGGTAACGCCATGAGCATCACCCAATTCAAGAACACCGCCACGTTGCAACTGGATGAGTCCAACCCGGTGGCCGTGCCGCTCGGCACGCCAGTGGCGATTGCCTCGACCACCAGCGTCGAGCGCGACGACGGCGTCGAAACCGGCGTCTGGGAATGCACCCCAGGTCGCTGGCGCCGGCAGATCACTGCTCAAGAGTTCTGCCATTTCATTTCCGGTCGCTGCACGTTCACCCCGGACGACGGCGGCGAAACCCTGCACATACAAGGTGGCGACGCACTGATGTTGCCGGCCAATACGCTCGGGATCTGGGACATCCAGGAAACCGTACGCAAGACCTATGTCCTGATTTTCTGACGTTTTGATCCTTTTGATTGCCTGCCAACAACAATAGCCAATACAGGAATCGATCCATGATCCGAAAGACCCTCGCGCTCGCACCCTTGATGCTCGCCGTTTCCCTCGCTCAGGCGGCGGATACGGTCAAGGTTTACAACTGGTCCGACTACATCGCGCCTGACACCACCAAGAACTTCGAAAAGGCCAGCGGCATCGGCGTCATCTATGACGTCTACGACAGCAACGAAACCCTCGACGGCAAGCTGATGACCGGCAAATCCGGTTACGACGTGGTGTTTCCCTCCAACCACTTCATGGCGCGGCAGATCGAAGGCGGGGCGCTGAAGAAGCTCGACAAGAGCCAGTTGCCCAACTGGAAGAACCTCAACCCGGTGTTGCTCAAGGCTTTGCAGACCAACGACCCGGGCAACGAACACGGCTTTCCGTACCTGTGGGGCAGCACCGGCATCGGCTACAACATCGCCAAGGTCAAGGCCGTGCTGGGTGACAACGCGCCGGTGGACTCTTGGGATCTGATTTTCAAACCCGAATACATGGAAAAACTGCAGAAATGCGGTGTGGCAATCCTCGACAACGGCCCGGAACTGTTGCCGGCGGCGCTCAATTACCTGGGGCTGCCGCACCACAGCAAGAATCCCGAGGACTACAAGAAAGCTGAAGCGCTGCTGATGAAAGTGCGGCCGTATGTCAGCTATTTCCATTCCTCGAAATACACCAGCGATCTGGCCAATGGCGACATCTGCGTAGCTGTCGGTTTCTCCGGCGACATCCTCCAAGCGGAAAACCGCGCCAAAGAGGCGAAGAACGGCATCGACATCGGCTACGAAATTCCCAAGGAAGGTGCCGCCATCTGGTTCGACATGGTCGCCATGCCCGCCGACGCACCGGACGAGAAGGCCGGCTATGCGTTCATGAACTACCTGCTGCAGCCCGACGTGATGGCCGGCATCAGCAACTACGTGCACTACGCCAATGGCAACGAACAGGCCGACAGCCTGATCGACCCGGCGATCAAGAACGACACCAAGGTTTATCCGAGCCCGGAAATGATGGGCAAGCTGTTCGCACTGGAAGCGATGCCGCTGAACATCGACCGGATCCGCACGCGGGTGTGGAACAAGATTCGTACCGGTAGCTGAAGGAAAAAAGGCGAGGGCGGCACAGCCCTCGCCTGACTATGTTCTGTTGGATCAACTTGATATCAAACCACTGGCATTGCATCGGTAAAGTGCAGCAAAGTGAGACGCTGCTAACAAAAAACAACTTACCGATATTTAATATTTAAATAAGAAATCGTCAGACAATTAGGCAGCCTCACCACACTTTCAAACTTCTTTCGGCGGCACGTGCTTTGTTTACGGGAGTTTCCCGGAACAGTTCAATTTGATCTCGAAAAAATGCTAGACGACAGATTTCAAATTGTGTCAGGTTTCTTACGCCTTCATTGGGCGAGTGATAGGACAATCTCGCCAGAGGTTGTCGCTATCGGACAAAAACTGTTCCATTGCTAAACAAGGAAGTGTGTTTATGTCGAAAGTAAAAGCTAACGCTATTGATACCGCCGAACAGGCTTTTGAGCTGAACGCGGCGCCGCAACCTCTGGCAGCGACCAGCACGGCGTATAACCAGATCAATAGCTTCAGCCATCAGTACGATCGTGGCGGTAACCTCACGGTCAATGGCAAACCCTCCTTTTCCGTCGACCAGGCCGCAACCCAGTTGCTGCGCGACGGCGCTGCCTACCAGGACAAGGATGGCAGCGGCAAGATCGAACTTACCTACACGTTCCTGACTTCGGTATCGTCCAGCACGATGAACAAGCACGGGATCACCGGGTTCAGTCAGTTCAGTGCTCAACAGAAAGCCCAGGCCGTGCTCGCCATGCAATCCTGGGCCGACGTGGCCAACGTGACCTTCACCGAGAAAGCCTCGGGCGGTGATGGCCACATGACCTTCGCCAACTACAGCGGTGGCGTGGACGGCGCAGCAGCGTTCGCGTACCTGCCGGGCACCGGTCCGGGTTACGACGGCACTTCGTGGTACTTGATCAACAGCGGTTACACGCAGAACAAGACCCCGGACCTGAACAACTACGGCCGTCAGACCCTGACCCACGAAATCGGCCACACGCTTGGCCTGGCGCACCCGGGCGACTACAACGCCGGCAACGGCAACCCGACCTACAACGACGCGACCTACGGGCAAGACACCCGCGGCTACAGCGTCATGAGCTACTGGAGCGAAAGCAACACCAGCCAGAACTTCAGCAAGGGCGGCGTGGAAGCCTATTCCTCCGGTCCGCTGATGGATGACATCGCAGCGATCCAGAAGCTCTACGGCGCCAACATGACCACCCGAACCGGTGATACCACCTACGGCTTCAACTCCAACGCCGGTCGCGATTTCCTCAGCGCCTCGTCGTCGGCCGACAAGCTGGTGTTCTCGGTGTGGGATGCGGGCGGCAAGGACACCTTCGACTTCTCGGGCTTCACCCAGAACCAGAAGATCAACCTCAATGAAGCCTCGTTCTCCGACGTTGGCGGCCTGGTGGGCAACGTGTCCATCGCCAAGGGCGTCACCATCGAGAACGCGATCGGCGGTTCGGGCAACGACCTGCTGATCGGCAACAGCGCGGCCAACGAGCTCAAGGGCGGTGCCGGTAACGACATCATCTGGGGTGGCGGTGGCGCCGACAAGCTGTGGGGCGGCGCGGGTTCGGACACCTTTGTGTTCGCAGCCAGCTCCGACTCCAAGCCGGGTGCGATCGATCAGATCCTCGATTTCGTCAGCGGTCTCGACAAAATCGACCTGACCGGTATCACCAAGGGCGCCGGCCTGCACTTCGTCAGCGCCTTCACCGGCGCGGCGGGTGATGCGGTTCTGACGTCCTCGGGCGGCAACAGCCTGCTGTCAGTGGACTTCTCCGGTCACGGCGTGGCTGATTTCCAGGTCAGCACCGTTGGCCAGGCAGCCACCAGCGACATCGTGGCGTGATGTAACACGGGAAAGCGGCGCGTCATGCGCCGCTTTCTTCACTTGCATCGCCGTGACCGGTAAGCAAGGCTACGTGCCGGAGTGAAATTTCCTATGATCCAATTCGCTTTTACCCGCAAAGCGGCGGCGTATCTGTTGCCGATGCTGATGATGATTTCCGGAGAAACAACCATGGCAAGCAGCCTGAGACTCGAAGACCCATCGGTATTTGCCGGGCAGTGGCAAGCGACCCTGAGCGACCGCAACGACGCTCCAGAGGCCCAGGCTTTGCAGGACAAACCGTCGAACACTTGCCTGATCGACCTTGAAGCCAACCAGACGCTGGGCAAAGGTGCCGATTGCCTGAGCGCGTGGTTGCAGGACGCGGCCATCGGCTGGTTCCCCGATCCTGACGGTCTGTCGATCACTGGCAAGGAGGGCTCAAGAATCCAGTTTTTCAGCCGACAACGTGATGGGCTTTATCTGAGCACTTTGAAGTCGGGCCTGGTGATTACACTCAAGCGTGCTGTACAGCAACCTTGATGACCAAAACCGACTGACAGTTTAAATATAAAGCACCCCGTTACAGTTATAAGCCGCAGTGCAATAACACGGAGGCCGGTTTTAATCGGGGAAGTTGTTATTGAAGTGTAAGCAAATGCTGGCGGTGTATGTCTCGCTCTCATGGCGAGCAATTAATTTGAAGTCTCGCCAAGCAGGGCGGGAAATACCATTTCAGGAATAATCAATGAAGATGGCGAAGGCCCAAGCCACCGCTCCCTTATTCAAGGCATTGGGTGACTATAAAAGCATTCTGATCAGCGTCGGATGCTTTACCGCACTGATTAACGTGCTGATGCTGGTGCCTTCCATATATATGCTCCAGGTCTACGACCGGGTGCTGTCTTCGCAGAACGAAACTACCCTGGCGATGCTGTCGCTGATGGTCGTCGGTTTCTTCGCGTTTATCGGCCTGCTGGAAGTGGTGCGCAGCTTTATCGTGATCCGCATCGGCAGCCAGCTCGAGCGCCGTTTCAATCTGCGGGTCTATCAGGCAGCTTTCGAACGTAACCTGTTCAAGGGCGAGGGCAACGCCGGGCAGTCCCTGGGCGACCTGACCCACATTCGCCAATTCGTCACCGGGCCTGCGCTGTTCGCGTTCTTCGATGCGCCGTGGTTCCCGGTTTATCTGTTTGTGATTTACCTGTTCAACGTCTGGCTCGGCGTGCTGGCCACAGCGGGAGCGCTGCTGCTGATCGCGCTGGCGTGCCTGAACGAATACATGACCAAGAAGCCGCTGGGCGAAGCCGCCGGTTATTCGCAGAAATCCAGCCAATTGGCCACCAGCCACCTGCACAACGCCGAAACCATTCAAGCCATGGGCATGCTGGGCGCCTTGCGCAAGCGCTGGTTCCAGGTGCACTCGCGCTTCCTCGGCCTGCAGAATCAGGCCAGCGACACTGGCGCGGTGATCAGCTCGCTGAGCAAAACCTTGCGTCTGTGCCTGCAATCGCTGGTGCTGGGCCTCGGCGCACTGTTGGTGATCAAGGGCGACATGACCGCCGGGATGATGATCGCCGGCTCCATCCTGATGGGGCGGGTTTTGAGCCCGATCGACCAGTTGATTGCCGTGTGGAAGCAGTGGAGCGGGGCGAAGCTGGCTTACCGTCGCCTCGATGCGTTGCTGCAAGCTTTCCCGCCGAGCGATGACGCCATGGCGCTGCCGGCGCCGAAAGGCCAGATCACCTTTGAACAAGTCAGCGCCGGCCCTCCGGGTCAACGCTCCGCGACCCTGCACATGGTCAACTTCAACCTGGCGGCCGGTGAAGTGCTGGGCGTGCTCGGTGCCTCCGGTTCCGGAAAATCGACCCTGGCGCGTGTGCTGGTCGGCGTATGGCCGGCCCTTGGTGGCACGGTGCGTCTGGACGGCGCCGACATCCACCGTTGGAACCGCGATCAGCTCGGCCCATACATCGGCTATCTGCCGCAGGACATCGAGCTGTTCAGCGGCAGCATCGCCGAGAACATTGCCCGCTTCAGTGAAGCTGACCCGCAAAAGGTCGTGGCTGCCGCGCAACAGGCCGGCGTGCACGAACTGATCCTGCGCATGCCACAAGGCTACGACACGCAATTGGGCGAGGACGGCAGCGGTTTGTCCGGCGGCCAGAAACAGCGTGTGGCACTGGCCCGTGCGCTGTACGGCAACCCGAGCCTGGTAGTGCTGGATGAGCCGAATTCCAACCTCGACACCGTCGGCGAAGCCGCGTTGTCCAGCGCGATCGTGCAGCTCAAGGCCCAGGGCACCACCGTGGTACTGGTCACCCACCGTTCTTCGGTACTGGCTCAGGCCGACAAGCTGCTGGTACTCAACGACGGCCGTCTGCAGGCCTTCGGCCCGAGCCATGATGTGCTCAAGGCACTGTCCGGTAACCAGCCCGGCAACCCGCCACAACCAAACGAAAAACCTGCGCAAGCACCGGCCGGGCTCAGCATGAGCCGCCAGTATCAGCCGACGACAAGGAATTCGGGTGTATGAGCAGCGCGAGCATGAACACGCAAAACGAAGCCACGATGGAACACGACTACATCACCGAGCGCCCTGAACGCGACGCCAGATTTTTCGCCCGCATGGGCTGGATTCTGGCGCTGGTCGGCGCCGGCAGCTTCTTCACCTGGGCGGCATTGGCGCCGCTGGATCAGGGCATTCCGGTGCAGGGCACCGTGGTGGTGTCGGGCAAGCGCAAGGCCGTGCAGTCGATGAGCAGCGGCGTGGTCAGCCGGATTCTGGTGCGTGAAGGTGAAATCGTGAAGCAGGGCCAACCACTGTTCCGACTCGACCAGACCCAGGTTGCCGCCGACGTGCAGTCACTTCAGGCGCAATACCGCATGGCCTGGGCCAGCCTGGCGCGCTGGCAGGCCGAGCGTGACAACCTCAAACAAGTGACGTTTCCGGCAGAACTGAGCGACAACGCCGATCCGCGCCTGGCGCTGGTGCTGGAAGGTCAGCGGCAATTGTTCAGCAGCCGTCGCGAAGCGTTTGCCCGCGAACAGGCCGCCCTGCGCGCGAGCATCGAGGGCGCCACCGCGCAGCTGGCGGGCATGCGCCGCGCCCGTACTGACCTCAACGCCCAGGCCGACTCGCTGCAACAGCAGTTGAGCAACCTGCAACCGCTGGCCGACAACGGCTATATCCCACGCAACCGCCTGATGGAATACCAGCGTCAGCTGTCGCAGGTTCAGCAGCAATTGGCCGAGAACACCGGTGAAAGCGGCCGGGTGGAGCAGGGCATTCTTGAATCCCGGCTGAAACTGCAACAGCACGGCGAGGAATACCAGAAGGAGGTCCGCACCCAGCTGGCCGACGCACAACTGAAAAGCGTCACGCTGTCGGAGCAACTGACCTCCGCCGGTTTCGACCTGCAACACAGCGAAATCCTCGCCACCGCTGATGGCGTGGCCGTCAACCTCGGCGTGCACACCGAAGGCGCCGTGGTGCGTCAGGGCGAAACCCTGCTGGAAATCGTCCCGCAAGGCACGCGCCTGGAAGTCGAAGGGCACCTGCCGATCAACCTGATCGACAAAGTCGGCACGCACTTGCCGGTCGACATCCTGTTCACCGCGTTCAACCAGAGCAAGACGCCACGGGTGCCCGGCGAAGTCAGCCTGATTTCCGCCGACCAGATGGTCGACGAGAAAACCGGCGTTCCGTACTACGTGTTGCGCAGCAGCGTCAGCGATCAGGCCATGGAAAAACTCAACGGCTTGGTGATCAAACCCGGCATGCCGGCGGAAATGTTCGTGCGCACTGGCGAACGTTCGCTCCTCAACTACCTGTTCAAGCCGCTGCTCGACCGCGCCGGTTCCGCGTTGACCGAAGAATAAGGATGTTCGGCTGTATGAATAAGCTTTCCATGCTGGCGGCAGCGTTCGCGCTGCTCGCGGGCAACAGTGCAGTGGCGGCCATGGGGCCGTTCGAGATCTACGAACAGGCGTTGCGCAATGACCCGGTGTTCCTCGGCGCGATCAAGGAGCGCGATGCAGGCCTCGAAAACCGCGCCATCGGCCGCGCCGGTCTGTTGCCGAAACTGGGTTACAACTACAACAAGGGTCGCAACTCGTCGAAGGCCACGTCCCTCGACGAACGCGCGCGCAATCGCACCGATGAGCGTAATTACAACAGCTACGGCTCGAGCCTGACTTTGCAACAACCGTTGCTCGACTACGAAGCCTACGCGGCGTATCGCAAGGGCGTGGCCCAGTCGCTGTTTGCCGACGAGAACTTCCGCGGCAAGAGCCAGGAACTGCTGGTTCGCGTATTGGATAACTACACCAAGGCTTTGTTTGCCCAGGACCAGATCGACATCGCGCTGGCCAAGAAGAAGGCGTACGAGCAGCAGTTCCAGCAGAACGAGCACATGTTCCGCCAAGGCGAGGGCACTCGCACCGATATCCTCGAAGCCGAGTCGCGTTATGAACTGGCAACCGCCGAGGAAATCGAGGCCCGCAACGAGCAGGACGCCGCGCTACGGGAACTGGGCGCATTGGTAGGGGTGCCGGCGGTGGACATCAGTGATCTGGCGCCACTGGATCAGAACTTCCAGACATTCGCCCTGATGCCGGCCAACTACGACACCTGGCACGAACTGGCGATCAGCAACAACCCGAACCTGGCGTCCCAGCGTCAGGCGGTGGAAGTGGCGCGTTACGAAGTCGAGCGCAACCGCGCCGGGCACCTGCCGAAAGTCAGCGCTTACGCCACGATGCGCCAGAACGAATCGGAAAGCGGCAACACCTACAACCAGCGTTACGAAACCAACACCATCGGTTTCGAAGTCAGCGTGCCGTTGTACGCCGGTGGTGGTGTGTCGGCCTCGACCCGTCAGGCCAGCCGCACCATGGAACAGGCCGAATACGAACTGGACGGCAAGACCCGCGAGACGCTGATCGAATTGCGTCGTCAGTTCAGCGCCTGCCTGTCCGGGGTCAACAAGCTGCGCGCCTATCAAAAGGCCCTGGCCTCGGCCGAAGCGCTGGTGGTATCGACCAAACAAAGCATTCTCGGTGGCGAGCGCACCAATCTCGATGCGCTGAACGCCGAGCAACAACTATTTACCACCCGCCGCGACCTGGCCCAGGCACGCTATGACTACCTTATGGCCTGGACCAAATTGCATTACTACGCGGGCACCTTGAGCGAACAGGATCTGGCGCGGGTGGATGAGGCGTTTGGGGTGGCTCGACGTTGATGTGCATGGCTCAGACCGGCCCTCACCCTAACCCTCTCCCGGAGGGAGAGGGGACTGATCGGGGGATATTTTGGAGGTACACCGACCTGATCGGGCGTCACCGAATCCAGCATCGACCCGGTTTTTCAGGTCGATGTATGACGCAAGACACCTCGATCAGCTCCCTCTCCTTGGGGAGAGGGCTGGGGTGAGGGGAATGGGCAACACCGCAGAATCAACCTGCATAAAACAATAAAAGTGAGTGGTGAACATGGACGTATGCATCAAGCCGATCACGGTCGGCACCCTGCTGCTTGTGATGTCGGCAACCCAGGCTCAGGCCCAATACCTCGAAGCCGGCAAACCCGGCGATCCCGCCAGTTGGCGCAGCGCCGAATTCCTGCGTGACTGGGGCCTGGGCCGGATGCAGGCCGATCAGGCCTACGCCGCCGGCATCACCGGCAAGGGCGTGAAGGTCGGCGCGCTGGACTCCGGTTTCGACGCCGCCCACCCCGAGTTCGCCAGCGACCGTTATCACCCGGTACTGGCCAGCGGCAGTTACATCGACGGCACGCTGTTCAATGTCAACGGCACCCTCAATCCGAACAACGATTCCCACGGCACCCACGTGGTCGGCACCATGGGCGCGTCCCGTGATGGCACCGGCATGCATGGCGTGGCGTACAACGCGCAGATCTACGTCGGCAACACCAACAAGAACGACAGTTTCCTGTTCGGCCCAAACCCTGATCCGCGCTACTTCAAAGCGGTGTACGACGCCCTGGCGGATGCCGGCGTGCGGGCGATCAACAACAGCTGGGGCAGCCAACCGCCGGATGTCAGCTATCGAACCCTCGCGGATCTGCACGCCGCTTACGCCCAGCACTGGAACAAAGGCACCTGGCTGGATGCGGCGGCGGATGTTTCCCGTCGCGGCGTGATCAATGTGTTCAGCGCCGGCAACAGCGGCTACCCGAATGCCAGCGTGCGTTCGGCGCTGCCGTATTTTCAACCGGATCTGGAAGGCCACTGGCTGGCGGTTTCCGGGCTCGATCAAAGCAATCAGCAGAAGTACAACCAGTGCGGCATTGCCAAGTACTGGTGCATCACCACGCCGGGGGCGAAGATCGACAGCACCATTCCCGACGGCGGTTATGCGATCAAGTCCGGCACCTCGATGGCCGCGCCGCACGCCACCGGCGCACTGGCGCTGGTGATGGAGCGCTATCCGTACATGAATAATCAGCAGGCGCTCGAAGTGTTGCTGACCACCGCCACCCAGCTCGACGGTTCGGTGACTGACGCGCCCACCGAACGGGTCGGCTGGGGCGTGGCCAACCTGTACCGGGCGATGCGTGGGCCGGGGCAATTGCTCGGGGCGTTCGACGCCCATCTGGCGGCCGGGCAGAGCGATGTCTGGAGCAATGACATCAGCGACAAAGCCCTGATCCAGCGCCAGAGCGAAGACCTCGCCGAACACAGCGCCTGGCAGCAAACCCTGCAAAGCAAGGGCTGGCAGAACGGCGTGCCGGCCGGTGCCAGCCAGCAGGATCAGACCGACTACGCCGTGGGCATGGCCCGTGACGCAGCGGCGGCCGGTCGGGTATATCAGGGCAGCCTGATCAAATCCGGCGACGGGCGACTGATTCTGACCGGTGACAACACGTATCGTGGGCCGACCACGGTCAATGGCGGTCTGCTGACAGTGAACGGCTCGCTGACATCGGCCGTGACCATCAATGACGGCGGCACTCTTGGCGGTTCCGGGCGAATCGGCGCGCTGACCGCCAACAGCGGCGGCCGGGTGGCACCGGGCAATTCGATCGGTACGTTGAACGTCGCCGGTGACGTGACCTTTGCGCCGGGTTCGACCTACGCCGTGGAGTTGTCTCCCACCAGCAGCGACCGCATCGTCGCCGGCGGCATCGCCTCCATCAACGGCGCCACCGTGAGCCTGTCGCTGGAAAACAGCCCGACACTGCTCAGCACCAGCGAAGCCAGAAGCCTGCTCGGCCAGCAGTACAACATTCTGCAAGCGGCGGGCGGCATTCAGGGTCGGTTCGGTGCAGTGCTGCCGGATTATCTGTTCATCGGTGGCAGCCTGGCCTACAGCGGCAACGGCATCGGCTTGAATGTCGAGCGCAACGCGACATCGTTCGCCAGCGTCGGCCAGACACCGAATCAGCGCTCCGTGGCCACAGCCGTCGAAGGTCTGGGCGCGGGCAATTCCGTGTACGAAAGCCTGTTGTTGTCGGCCAACGCCGGTGACGCGCAACAAGCCTTTCAACAGTTGAGCGGTGAAATCTACCCGGCCCTCGGTTCGGTGCTGATCAACGACAGCCGCCAACTGCGCGACGCCATCGGCGAGCGCCTGCATGACGCCCAAACCACGCAAAGCAACGGCTGGATCAAAGCTCTCGGCGCCTGGGGCACAACCGACTCTCGCCACGACACCGCCGGTTACAGCACCTCCATCGGCGGCCTGCTGGCCGGTGTCGACGGAGCGCTGGACGAGCAGACCCGCATCGGTCTGGTCACCGGTTACAGCGACAGTTCGCTGAGCATGGGCTCGGGCACCCATTCCTCGGCCAAGGTCGACAGCTATCACCTCGGTGCCTACGCCGGTCACGACATCGGCGCCTGGCGCCTGAGCACCGGCGCCGCTTACAGCTGGCATCGCGCCGATGTGAAGCGCGACTTGCAGTACGGCAACGTCAGCGCCAAGCAGAAAGCCAAGGTCGATGCCGCCACCACTCAGGTGTTCGGCGAAGCGGCTTATCGACTGGACCTGCAACCGCTGGCCCTGGAGCCGTTCGCCAACCTGGCCTACGTGCATCTCGACACCGACGGCTTCACCGAGAAGGGCGACGCCGCCGCGCTGAAAAGCAATGACGACCAGCGCGACGCGGTGTTGAGCACCCTCGGCGTGCGGGCGCTCAAGACCTTCGACCTGCCGTCCGCGCAGAAACTGCAAGTGAGCGGTCATCTGGGCTGGCAGCACAGCCTGACCGACATCGAATCCGAACAGCATTTGCGTTTCGCCAGCGGCAGCGCGCCGTACACGGTCGAAAGCTCGCCACTGGTGCGCGACGCCGCCCTGGTCGGCGTGCAGGCCAGCCTGGCGCTGACCCGCGACGTGCGGGTCAACCTCGATTACACCGGACAACTGGCCAGCCGCGAGAAACAACACGGCGTGGGCCTGAGCCTGAACTGGCAGTTCTAAACACACGGATGATCGTTCCCACGTCGAGGCGTCGAACCGTCTGCGTGGGAATGCCTCTAGGGACGCTCCGCGTCCAGTGACGCGGAGCGTCACGGGCTGCATTCCCACGCGGGAGCGTGGGAACGATCAACGATCACTTCAATAGACGGATTTTTCGCAACATCACTAAGGAAGGTCGCTGGATGAAAAACAACAACACCCCCGCGCAATCGGGTGGCTGCTTTCGCCTGAAAACTCTCAACGTCGCCTTGCTCTGCGCACTGGCCACCTGGGGCAACGCAAACGCGGCGCCCTACGTGGAAAGCGGCCGGGCAGGGGATCCGGGCAGTTGGCGCAGCGCCGAATTCCAGGCCGACTGGGGCCTGGGCGCCATCGGTGCGGATCACGCGTACGCCGCCGGTTACACCGGTAAGGGCGTGAAACTGGGGATCTTCGACCAGCCGGTCTACGCCGCGCACCCGGAGTTTTCCGGCAGTAACAAAGTCATCACCCTGGTGACCTCGGGGATCCGCGAATACACCGACCCGTACATTCCGGTCAAAGCCGGGGACGCGTTTCGCTATGACGGTTCGCCCTCGGTCGGCTCCGACGGCAAGCTCGGCGCCCACGGTACTCACGTCGGCGGTATCGCCGCCGGCAGCCGTGACGGCGGGCCGATGCACGGCGTGGCGTTCGGCGCACAGATCATCAGCGCCGACAACGGCGACCCGGGCCCGGAAGACGGCATCGTGCGCGGCAACGACGGCGCGGTTTACAAGGCCGGCTGGGATGCGCTGATCGCCAGCGGCGCGCGGATCATCAACAACAGCTGGGGGATCGGCATCACCGACCGCTTCGACCTCGGCGGCCGTGACCCGGCGTACCCGCATTTCACCGTCAACGACGCGCAACTGCAGTTCAACGAAATTCGCACACTGCTGGGCACCAAACCCGGCGGCGCCTACGACGGCGCAATCGCCGCCGCACGCAGCGGGATCGTGACGATTTTCGCAGCGGGCAACGACTACAACCTGAACAACCCGGACGCCATCGCCGGCCTCGGTTACTTCGTGCCGGACATCGCGCCGAACTGGATCACCGTCGCCGCCTTGCAGAAGAACCCGGATCTGGCCAGTGCCAACCCGTACATCATGAGTACGTTCTCTTCGCGTTGCGGCTACACCGCGAGTTTCTGCGTCTCGGCACCGGGTACGAAAATCTTCAGCTCGATCATCGAAGGCACCAACGCCGACAACCTGACCACGGGTTACAAGAACTACAACGGCACCTCGATGGCCGCGCCGCACGTGGCCGGTTCCATCGCAGTGCTGATGGAGCGCTTCCCGTACATGTCCGGCGATCAGGTCGCCAGCGTGTTGCGCACCACGGCTACCGACCTCGGCGCACCGGGCATCGACGCCCTGTACGGCTGGGGCATGATCAACCTGCGCAAGGGCATCGACGGCCCGGCGATGTTCGTCACCGAGCAGGACATTCCCGAAGAATTCCGCATCCAGGGCGCCTACGGTTCCGGTCAGTTCGTGGCCGATCTGCCGGGCATCGGCGCGATCATCGATGCGGGCAAGCCCACCGAGCGCGTGTGCAACGACATCACCTGCGGGCTCGACACTTGGCGCAACGACATTTCCGGCCATGGCGGTTTGACCAAGCAGGGCATCGGCACCTTGGTGCTGACCGGCAACAACACCTACAGCGGCCCGACCCTGGTCAATCAGGGGCGATTGGCAATCAATGGCTCGCTGCAATCGGCGGTGACGGTCAATGACGGCGGCATCCTCGGCGGTAACGGCCGGATCGCTGCGCTGAACGCCAACAGCGGCGGTACCGTGGCGCCGGGCAATTCCATCGGCACCTTGAATGTGGCCGGTGACGTGACCTTCGCACCGGGTTCGACCTATGCGGTGGAAGTGTCCCCGACCAGCAGCGACCGGATCGTCGCCGGCGGCAAAGCGCTGATCGAAGGCGCAACCGTGACCATGTCGCTGGAAAACAGCCCGACGCTGCTGACCACGGGCGAAGTGAAAAGCCTGCTCGGCACCCAGTTCAACATCTTGCAGGCAGCGGGCGGCATTGAAGGGCAGTTCGGCCAAGTGTTGCCCGACTACGCGTTCCTCGGCGGCACCCTGGCGTACTCGGCGAGCGGTGTGCAACTGGACGTCGGCCGTAATGGCGCCTCGTTCGCGAGTGTCGGCCTGACCCCGAACCAGCGCGCGGTCGGCGCTGCTGCCGAACGCCTCGGCGCCGGCAATGCGTTGTTCGAAACCCTGTTGCTGTCACCGTCGGCGGCCGCTGCGCAGGAGGCCTTCCAGCAATTGTCCGGCGAGATTCATCCGGCCATCGGCACGCTGCTGATCAACGACAGCCGCTACCTGCGCGATGCGGTGGGCGAACGTCTGCGTGAGCGTGATCTGTTCGACGCCGGCGCGCCGACCGATGACCGCAGCAACGCCTGGCTCAAAGTGCTGGGCGCCTGGGGCAAAAGCGATGGTGGGTCGAAATACGCCGACTCCACCAGCTCCATCGGCGGCTTGCTGGCCGGTGTCGACGGCCTGATCGCTGAAGATACCCGCCTGGGTTTCGTTACTGGCTATAGCGACAGCTCGTTGAGCATGGGCGACGGGACACATTCGTCCGCCTCGGTCGACAGCTATCACCTGGGCGCATACCTGGGGCATCAGATCGATGCGCTGCGTCTGACCGCCGGTGCGGCCTACAGCTGGCATCGCATTGACGTCAAACGCGACCTGCAATTCGCTGGCGTCAGCGGCAAACAGAAAACCAAGCGCGATGCGACCACCGCGCAACTGTTCACCGAAGCGGCCTACGACCTGGGCCTGCAACCGATGAACCTGGAGCCGTTCGCCAATCTGGCCTACGTGCACCTCAACAGCGACAGCTTCACCGAGAAGGGTGATGCCGCCGCACTGAAGGGCGGCGAAGACAACCGCGATGTGGTGTTGTCGACCCTCGGTGTGCGGGCCAAGCGCACGTTTGCCCTGTCGGAGAAACATCAGCTGGAACTGGGCGCAAGCCTGGGCTGGCAGCACAACTTGAGCCGCGTGGATGCTGACAGTCACCTGGCGTTCGCCAATGGCAACAGTGCATTCACCGTGCAAAGTGTGTCGATGGATCGAGATGCCGCGGTGGTCGGCGTGCGCGCCGGGCTGGCGCTCAATCGCGATGTCCGGGTCAACCTGGATTACAACGGGCTGATCGGCTCCAACGAAAAGGACCACGGTGTGGGCCTGACGCTGGACTGGCAGTTCTAAGGGGTAGCGGCAGTTCTTTCGAGAACTGCCGTTTTTGAAAGGAAGAGAGAGCACAACATGGGATTGTTCGATTACAAAAATGCCGACGGCAAAGCGCTGTACAGCGACGCCATCGCCCTGACGCTGTATGCCTACACGCCGACCGGGCAGGCCTTGCCCGGCACTGGCTGGAAGCCGATCGGCGCCACGGCGCTGGGCTATCAGGGCAAGGTCGGGGCGCAGGGCACGTTTTTCGGCGAGAAGGACGGCTTCACCAGCGCCGAAGCCGAAGTGCTCGGCAAGTACGACGCCGCGGGCAAGCTGATCGGCATCGGCGTGGCCTTCCGGGGCACCGGCGGGCTGGGTTACAGCGACACCTTCGGCGACATGAAAAACAACCTGCTGGCCGCCATCGGCCCGTCGGATTACGCCACCCAGTACGCGAAAAACGCGTTCGACAACCTGCTGAAATCGGTGGCGGCTTTTGCCATTGCCCACGGCATCGCAGCCAAGGATGTGCTGATCAGCGGCCACAGCCTCGGTGGTCTCGGGGTCAACAGCGTGGCGGAGTTGAGCGCGAGCAACTGGGGCGGGTTCTTCAAGGACGCCAACTACATTTCGTTCGCCTCGCCGACCCAGAGCAGCACCGGCACCAACGTGCTGAACATCGGTTACGAGAACGACCCGGTGTTCCGCGTGCTCGACGGCACCACGTTCAGTACCGCGTCGATGGGCAAGCACGACAAGCCGCACGACTCGACCACCGACAATATCGTCAACTTCAACGACAACTACGCGTCCACCGCGCAGAACCTGGTGCCGTTCAGCATTGCCAATCCGCTGAACTGGTCGGCCCACAGCTCGCTGGGGTATGCCGACGGCCTGAACCGGGTGATCGCGTCGAAGTTCTACGGCCTGACACATAAGGACTCGACGATCATCGTCTCCAACCTTGAGGAAGTATCGCGGGGCAAGACCTGGGTCGAGGATCTGGGCCGCAGCGGCGAGCCGCACACCGGCAGCACGTTCATCATCGGCACCGACAGCGGTGACTGGCTCAAGGGCGGAGCGGGCAACGACTTCCTCGAAGGTCTGGGCGGCGATGACCGTTTCCGTGACGACGGCGGTTTCAACATCCTGCTCGGTGGCCAGGGCCACAACACCTTCGAACTGCAAAAGCCGCTGCAGAACTTCAGCTTCGCCAACGACGGCGACGGCACGCTGTACGTGCGTGACGCCTACGGCGGCATCAGCATGACCCGCGACATCGGCGCGCTGGTGAGCAAGGAGTCGGGTTCGTGGTGGGGCAGCAAGGAAATTACCTGGACCGTCACCGCCAAAGGCCTGGCCAACGGTGCCGAACTGACCCAGTACAACCATTCGCTCAGCGGCGGCGCCATGGGCGACACCCTCAAAGCCACCGCCGACGGCGACTGGCTGTTCGGCCTGGGCGGCAACGATCACCTGCAAAGCGACAAGGCCCACGTGACCTTCGTCGGTGGCGCCGGCAATGACGTGATGAGCGCGGTGGGTGGCAACAACACCTTCCTGTTCAGCGGCGCCTTTGGCTTCGACGCGATCAATGGCTACCAGGGCAGCGACAAACTGGTGTTCATGGGCGTCGAGGGTGCAGGGCAGGGCTACGACTACAAGCAACACGCGTCGCAGTCCGGAAGCGATACCGTGCTGAAGATTGGCGACTTTGCCGTGACGCTGGTCGGGGTTGGTGTGGCTAACCTGTCGGATTCGAGTTTCGTCTTCGCCTGACAAACGAAAGTTGTACTGAAATGCTCCGGGGCGCCTCGGGAGGGGCGTTCTGGTTGTGAGCTATCTCTGAACAATTCCAACAAAGAGAGAGGCAACAGCAATGGGTGTGTATGACTACAAGAATTTCGGTACGGCGGAATCCAAGGCGCTGTTCAGCGACGCCATGGCCATTACGCTGTATTCCTACCACAACCTCGATAACGGCTTTGCCGTCGGTTATCAGCACAACGGCTTCGGCCTCGGCTTGCCGGCCACGCTGGTGACCGCGCTGATCGGCGGCACGGACTCCCAGGGAGTGATCCCCGGCATTCCGTGGAACCCCGATTCGGAAAAAGCCGCACTCGACGCGGTGAAAAAAGCCGGCTGGACCCCGATCACCGCCGCGCAACTGGGTTACGAGGGCAAGACCGACGCGCGCGGCACCTTTTTCGGTGAAAAGGCCGGTTACACCAGCGCACAGGTGGAAATCCTCGGCAAATACGACGCTCAGGGCCATCTGACGGAAATCGGCATCGCTTTTCGCGGCACCAGCGGCCCGCGGGAAATCCTGATCGGTGACTCCATCGGCGACGTGATCAGCGACCTGCTCGCCGCGTTCGGCCCCAAGGATTACGCCAGGAACTACGTCGGCGAAGCCTTCGGCAATCTGATGAACGATGTGGTGGCGTTCGCCAAAGCCAACGGCCTGACCGGCAAGGACGTGCTGGTCAGCGGCCACAGCCTGGGCGGGCTGGCGGTCAACAGCATGGCGGACTTGAGCACCAGTAAATGGGGTGGGTTCTTCCAGGATTCCAACTACATCGCCTACGCCTCGCCGACCCAGAGCAGCACCGACAAGGTGCTCAACGTCGGCTACGAAAACGATCCGGTGTTCCGCGCCCTCGACGGCTCGACCTTCACCGGCGCCTCGCTCGGCGTGCACGACGCGCCCAAGGAGTCGGCGACCGACAACATCGTCAGCTTCAACGACCACTACGCCTCGGCGGCGTGGAACGTGCTGCCGTTCTCGATCGTCAACATTCCGACCTGGATCTCGCACCTGCCGACCGCCTATGGCGACGGCATGAACCGGGTGATCGAGTCGAAGTTCTACGACCTGACCAGCAAGGACTCGACGATCATCGTCGCCAACCTGTCGGATCCGGCGCGGGCCAACACCTGGGTGCAAGACCTGAACCGCAACGCCGAAACCCACAAGGGCAGCACCTTCATCATCGGCAGCGACGGTAATGATTTGATCCAGGGCGGCAGCGGCAACGATTACCTGGAGGGCCGCGCCGGCAACGATACGTTCCGCGATGGCGGGGGTTACAACATCCTGCTCGGCGGCTCGGGCAACAACACCCTGGAGTTGCAGAAGTCGGTCAATAGCTTCGACTTCGCCAACGACGGCGCCGGCAACCTGTACATCCGCGATGCCAACGGCGGGATCAGCATCACCCGTGACATCGGCAGCATCGTCACCAAGGAGCCGGGCTTTCTCTGGGGCCTGTTCAAGGACGACGTGACCCACAGCGTCACGGCGGCCGGTCTTAAGGTCGGCAACAACGTCACCCAGTACGAATCGAGCGTGAAGGGCACCGGCGGTGCCGACACCCTCAAGGCCAAGGCCAGCGGAGACTGGCTGTTCGGCCTGGACGGCAACGACCATCTGATCGGCGGGACGGGCAACGACGTATTCGTCGGCGGCGCCGGCAATGACCTGATGGAGTCGGGCGGCGGGGCGGATACCTTCTTGTTCAGCGGCGCGTTCGGCCAGGATCGCGTGGTGGGTTACACCGCCAACGACAAACTGGTGTTCCTCGGCGTGCAGGGCGTATTGCCCAACGACGACTTCCGCGCCCATGCCACGGCGGTGGGGCAGGACACGGTGCTGAAATTCGGCGCTGATTCGGTGACGCTGGTCGGGGTTGCGTTGAACAGCCTGAGTGCCGACGGGATCGTGATCGCCTGACGGCAAGGGTGGGGAGGGAGCGCATTCCCTCCCCATATCAAAAGTGACTCACCAACCACTCCCTGACTCCAATCCCTGCACCAACAGGAAATGCGGCCTAAAGCCATGACGTCGACGTTCGTCATTCAAGGGCTGCCAACGAGTACAGGAGATTCACACGTGAAAGGTTTCAAGGGGTATATCGGTGTTGCGGGGCTTGTGCTGCTGTCGGCCAATGCCTGGGCCGATCTGCCTCACAGCTCGATTCTGAGCCGCTATGGCGTGACACCCGATCAACTGCCAGAGCCGGCCAAAAGCGAAGACGCCAAACCCGTCGAAGAAAAAAGCCGCTTTCATATCCAGCCCGAACAACCGTTCGTGACGATTCGCATCGGCGAAGACCATGAGCCGGAAATGACCGGAAATCTGAGCATCGACCGCATGGCGCAACAGGAGCGTCAGCGCTGCCAGCGCTTGCAGGAAGAACTGGTTCGCCGTGGCGAGCGTCCCTTCAGTTGCGACGGCTCACTCCCGGGCATGGCGTTACCACGCTGATGAATGCAAAAAAGGCTGCGATCCCATAGGGTTCGCAGCCTTTTTTGATGTTTTATCCGTCAGTCTTCTTTGCGCACCGTGGCCACTTCGTCGGCACGTACGCGGACTTTGGCGCCTGAAATATCCTTGAACTCGTAGAAGCCATCCTCGGTTTTGGTATCGGGCATGTCTTCGGTCAGGTACTGGGTGCCGTTCTGCAGGGTAACCACCGTCGGGGTCGAGCAACCCGCCAGGGTCAGCAGGGCCGCAACAGCCAAAGGGATCCCGAGAGTCTTGATTTTCATAAGCAGCATTCCTGTTCATTTCGACCATTGTCGGCCTCTAACGCGGTTGGTGCCATTACGCCGGGAAAAGTTCGATGGCCACCTGAAAAAAACCGCAATGAAGGTGCCACTGATCCTTTTCCGTTTGCGCCCGCCGGGACAGGCTGGTATCTGTACGCATAACCAGTACTCGCTTGCCATGGCCCCGAATCTACCGTGACTGCCAATCCCCTTGACGACCCGTTCTATTACCTCAACAACTTCCGCCAGGTGCTTGATTGGCTTGAGCTTCGCTACGCCGATGTCATGAGCGAAACGGAACATGCCTTCATTCGCGACTTCAAGGCGCTGCCGCGTCCGTCCCAGGGTTTGCTGGTGCGTATGGTGATGCGCAAGGGTGTACATTTCCGGGCCAGCAAGCTGAATTACACGGAAATCGGCGACATCGCCGAAGCGGCGCAACCACTGCTGGAGCATGGCTGGCTCGATGAACAGGCACCGTTGACGATGGTGGAGCTGTTCGAGGTGTTGCTGAAGGCGGAGCTTCTGCAAGCCTTCGGCCCGGCCATCGACCAGCCTAAAAGCAAGAAAGTCGACTGGCTGCCGCTGCTGCACGAACAATTCCCCGAGCCACGCAGTTTCCAGCAATGGTGTCCGGCGCTGGCGGATCGGCTGTTCAGCCTGACGCTGATGGACCTGTGTGATCGTTTTCGCCTGATGTTCTTCGGCAACCTCTATCAGGACTGGTCGGAGTTCGTGCTCGCCGACCTTGGCATTTTCACCTACGAAAAAGTCGAATTCAGTGCCGATTCCCGTGGCTTGCGCAGCCGTGCCGACGTCGATGCGTGCCTGTTTCTGCACAACTGCCAGCTGTATTTCGAAGCGGGCGAACCACTGGAACCGATCGTCGAACAGGTCGCCGCGTTGCATTTCGACAACCCGTGGCTGCAACGCCGGCGCGGCAAACTGTTGTTCCAGATCGGCCAATACTGCGAGCGCATCGGCGAGTTTGCCCTGGCCCTGAAGATCTATCGCGATTGCGCCTATCCCGGCGCCCGATTGCGGATGATCCGCGTGCTGGAGCGCAGCGCCGAATACGCGCTGGCCCTGGAACTGGCGGTCATTGCCGAGCAGGCGCCGGAAACGGCCACCGAACAACAGGGCCTGCAACGGCTGGTGCCGCGTTTGCGGCGCAAGCTCGGCGGCCCACCGATCAAGCGCACGGCGCCCGGCCTGGTGGAGCGGCTGGATCTGCACCTGCCGCGCCTCGATCCGGCGTTGTCGGTGGAATATCACGTTCAGGCGCACCTGCACGAAGAAACGGGCCCGGTGCATTACGTGGAAAACAGCCTGATCAATTCATTGTTCGGCCTGTTGTGCTGGCCGGCGATCTTCGCGCCATTGCCGGGCGCATTCTTTCACCCGTTCCAGCGCGGGCCGGTGGATTTGCTCA
Source organism: Candidatus Pseudomonas auctus (assembly GCF_048654275.1). NCBI lineage: Bacteria > Pseudomonadati > Pseudomonadota > Gammaproteobacteria > Pseudomonadales > Pseudomonadaceae > Pseudomonas > Candidatus Pseudomonas auctus. Next base: position 569,420 of record NZ_JBJYZK010000001.1, read on the forward strand.
ATGAAGACTTCCAGCTCCGACGCGCCGAGCTGTTCCAGGCCTGTCTGGCCGAACTCGACGATGGCCGTTATGCCGACACCATCCGCGCGCGGTTCACCACCAAATGGGGTGTGCAGTCGCCGTTCGTGTTCTGGGGCGCGCTCAATGAAGAACTGCTGGAGCAAGCTTTGGCCTGTCTGCCGGCCGAACACCTCAAGCACTGGTTCAGCCGTCTGCTGCTGGACATCAAGGCCAATCGCGCCGGCATGCCCGACCTGATCCAGTTCTGGCCGCAGCACAAGACCTACCGGATGATCGAAGTCAAAGGGCCCGGCGATCGTTTGCAGGACAACCAGCTGCGCTGGCTGGAGTTCTGCAACACGCATCGGATGCCGGTCGCCGTGTGTTACGTGCAATGGGCGGAGCAGGGCGCTTGAGCTACAGCATCGCGGTGCGGGCGCTGTGCGAATTCACCGCAAAAACCGGTGACCTCGACTTGCGCTTCACCCCGTCACCGACCGCGCTGGAGGGCATCGCCGGGCATCGCACGGTGGCGTCCCGACGCAACGACGCCTACCAGAGCGAAGTGGCGCTGGAGGGCGCATTCGGGCCGTTGAAGGTCAAGGGCAGGGCGGACGGCTACGACCCGACGCAGAACTGCCTGGAAGAGGTCAAAACCTACCGCGGCGACCTGAGCAAGCAGCCGGCCAATCACCGTTCGTTGCATTGGGCCCAGGCGAAGGTCTACGGCTGGTTGATGTGCTGTCGATTGCAGCTTCAGCAGATCAATCTGGCGCTGGTGTATTTCGACATCGTCACGGAAAAGGAAACCTGCCTGGTCGAGGTTTTCAGCGCCGAAGCGTTGCGGCAGTTCTTCGAACAACAGTGCGGTTTGTTCCTGAAGTGGGCCGAACAGGAAATGGCTCACCGCGAAGCGCGCAACCGGGCGGCGCAGCAGTTGGGTTTTCCTCATGCTGCCTTTCGTCCCGGTCAGCGTCACCTCGCCGAATCGGTGTTCAAGGCCGTCAGCACCGGCCGCTGCTTGATGGCCCAGGCCCCGACCGGGATCGGCAAGACTCTCGGCACCCTGTTTCCGATGCTCAAGGCCCTGACGCCGCAGAAACTGGACAAGGTCTACTTCCTCACCGCCAAGACGCCCGGACGCAAACTGGCGCTGGATGCAGCGCAAGTGCTGTTCGATCACAGCGAAACCCTGCCGCTGCGGGTGCTGGAAATGGTCGCCCGGGACAAGGCCTGCGAACACCCGGACAAGGCCTGTCACGGCGAATCCTGTCCGTTGGCCCAAGGCTTTTACGACCGTTTACCCGCCGCCCGTGAGGCTGCCAGTCAATTGCGCCTGCTGGATCAGACCGCGCTGCGAGAAGTCGCGACGCAACACGCGGTGTGTCCGTATTACCTGAGCCAGGAAATGGCCCGCTGGGCCGACGTGGTGGTGGCGGACTACAACTATTACTTCGATTTCAGCGCGCTGCTGTTCGGTCTGGCCCAGTTCAATCAATGGAACGTTGCGGTGCTGGTGGACGAGTCGCACAACCTGGTCGAGCGCGGGCGGCAGATGTACAGAGCCACCCTCGATCAGGCGACACTGGGCAGCGTGCGCAAATCCGCGCCCGAGGTCTTGAAGAAGTCGTTGCAACGGGTCAATCGTGAATGGAACGCGCTGCACAATGACCAGTTGGCGCCGTATCAGGCCTACGACAAGGCGCCGGAAAAACTGCTGCAGGCGCTCTCATCCTGCACGGCGAGCATCGGCGACTACCTCAACGATCACCCGCAAGGGCTCGACAGCGGATTGCAGAACTTCTACTTCGAGATGCTGCAGTTCGGTCGGGTAGCGGAACTGTTCGACGCGCATTACCTGTTCGACATCAGCAAACGCGATCTCGAACGCAAACGCCCGTTATCGCAACTGTGCCTGCGCAACGTGGTGCCGGCTGCATTTATCGGCCCGCGCCTGAGCGCGGCACGCAGCAGCGTGCTGTTTTCCGCCACCCTCAGCCCGCGCCACTATTACGCGGATTTACTCGGCACGCCGGCTGACACAGTCTGGATCGACGTCGAGTCGCCGTTCAGCGCCGAACAATTGCAGGTGCAGATCGTCAGCCGGATTTCCACGCGTTTCACGCATCGGCAAGCGTCGCTGGAACCGATTGTCGAGCTGATCGCCCGCCAGTTCAGTGAACGTCCGGGCAACTACCTGGCGTTCTTCAGCAGCTTTGATTACCTGCAACAGGTCGCGCAGTTGCTCGCCGAGCGGCACCCACACATCACCCGCTGGCAGCAATCCCGCGGCATGGCCGAAGGGGCGCGGCGGGATTTTCTCGATCAATTCACCGCCGACAGCCAGGGTGTCGGCTTCGCGGTGCTCGGCGGCGCGTTCGGCGAAGGCATCGATCTCCCCGGGGCGCGGCTGATCGGCGCGTTCATCGCCACCCTCGGGCTGGCCCAGCTCAACCCGGTCAATGAACAGATGAAGCGCCGTATGGCGGCGATCTTCGGTGCCGGCTACGACTACACCTATCTTTTCCCCGGCGTGCAGAAAGTGGTGCAGGCTGCCGGGCGGGTAATCCGCACCCAGCAGGATCGCGGCGTGGTGATGCTGATCGATGATCGCTTCGCCGAAAGTCGCATCAGGCAGTTGTTGCCGCGCTGGTGGCATCTCGATCACACAGAAGACGCTGTCCATTCCCCCGGTTTGACGCATACTCCTGTCATTGAGAATTTGCTTTGAGCCAAGCCTGATGAGCGAGAACAAGAAGTCCGCTGCAATCGAAGACATGCGCTTTCGTTTGCTGATCGATGCGGTGGTCGATTACGCGATCTACATGATCGACCCCGAAGGCATCATCACCAGCTGGAATTCCGGCGCCAAACGCTTCAAGGGTTACGAAGAAGCGGAAATCCTCGGCGAACACTTTTCCCGGTTCTACACCGATGAAGATCGCGCCAACGGTTTGCCGCAGCGGGCGCTGGACACGGCGATCCGCGAAGGTCGGTTCGAGGGTGAGGGCTGGCGGGTACGCAAGGACGGCACGCATTTCTGGTGCCATGTGGTGATCGATCCGATTTACAGTCCGAGCGGGCAACTGCTCGGGTTTGCCAAGATCACCCGCGACCTGACCGACCGCAAGATGGCCGAAGAAACCCTCAAGCAGAGCGAACAGCAGTTTCGCCTGCTGGTGCAGGGCGTTAGCGACTACGCGATCTACATGCTCAGCCCGGACGGCCGCGTGTCCAACTGGAACCCTGGTGCGCAGCGGATCAAGGGCTACAGGCCGGAAGAGGTCATCGGCCAGCACTTTTCGATGTTCTACACCCCTGAAGATCGTGAGATCGGCGAACCCCAGCGCGCTCTGGAAACCGCCGCGCGCGAGGGCCGTTTCGAGAACAAGAGCTGGCGTTTGCGCAAGGATGGCACGCGCTTTCTGGCGCATGTGGTGGTCGATGCGATACGCGGAGACACCGGCACCTTGCTCGGTTTTGCCAAGATTACCCGCGACGTCACCGAGGCTACCCAGGCACAACAGGCACTGGAGAAAACCCGTGAAGCGCTGTTTCAGGCGCAGAAAGTGCAGGCCATCGGTCAACTCAGCGGCGGCATTGCCCACGACTTCAACAATCTGCTGACGGTGATCCTCGGTAATCTGGAGATCGTGCGCAAACGTGTAGGCGACGACCCGAAGGTCAGCCGCCTGCTGGAGAACGCCACTCAGGGAGCATTGCGCGGCGTATCGCTGACCCAACGCATGCTGGCCTTCGCCCGGCGTCAGGAGCTCAAGACCGAACCTGTCGACATTGCGAAGCTGGTGCAGGGCATTACCGGGCTGCTGCGCAGTTCGCTGGGGCCGGGGATCCGCATCGAAACGCAGTTTCCCGAAGACCTGCAAGCGGTGCTGGCCGACAGCAATCAGCTCGAACTGGCGGTGCTCAACCTCGCCACCAACGCCCGCGACGCCATGCCCGAGGGCGGCAGCGTCACCATCAGCGCGGAACCTGAAGTGGTCATCGAACAAAACGATTCGACGCTCGCGGCCGGGCGCTATGTCTGTCTGCGGATGACCGATACCGGGGAAGGCATGGACGCTGATACGCTGGCGTCGGCAACCGATCCGTTTTTCACCACCAAGGGTTTGGGCAAGGGCACCGGCCTGGGATTGTCGATGGTCCATGGCTTCATCGAACAACTGGGCGGCCGGTTCTTTCTGAAAAGTATCAAGGGGCAGGGCACCACTGCTGAGCTCTGGTTACCGGTCGCCCTAGACGGAGTCGCGACCCAATCGTCTGGCACGATGGTGTCCACCGTTACAGTGCCGCGCCTCAGCGTGCTGGTGGTGGATGATGACAGTCTGGTGCGTACCAGCACCGTCCTGCTGCTGGAAGACCTTGGCCATCGGGTGATCAGCGCCTCCTCTGGTACCCACGCGCTTGAGCTGTTTGACCAGGGAGAGGTCATCGACCTGATGATCACCGACATGGCCATGCCGCATATGAGCGGCGCGCAACTGGCTCATGCCGTGCGTTTGCTCAAGCCGGATCTGCCGATCATTCTCGCCACCGGCTTTGCCGAACGCCTCGAAGGCTTCGCAGCGGGGTTGCCACGGCTGTCGAAACCGTTCAATCAGATGAATCTTGTAACGATTATTGCCCAGACGATGAAACGAACCGGGGCTGAATCCGGCTGAACTTGTCCGCGACGGGGCGGCTCCAAACGCTTTGCCTTTCGGAGCGTTCGTACCGTGCCTCGCATACTGACCCAACCGACCGCCGAAGAAACCCTGACTGAACACAACGCGAAGATGTTCGGTTCACCCAAGGAACGACTGGATTTCTACCGCCGGGAAATCCAGTACGAAACCAGCATCCTAGCCAACCGAACCGACGCCTATCTGGCCGCGCAATCGTTTCTGGTAATTGCCTTTGCGTCCTGCATGGCCAACCTCAACCCGGAATGGGGCAAGCTGTTCACCCTGGTGGTGCCGCCGTTTCTGGCGTTACTCGGGCTGCTCAGTTCGCTCAACGCCTGGCCGGGGATTCGCGCCGCCTACGACATCATCGATCATTGGCACTACAAACAAAGTGAATTGCTGCGCAGCGAACCCCTGATGGGCCTGGCTTATGACGAATCGCCGTTATTCAGCGAAATGGAGTCGAGCCACAAGGGGTATCGCAAGTCATTGTTGTTTTCCATTCGTACGCCGTGGATCTTTGCCACGTTCTGGATGTTGCTCGGCAGCTATGCCTTCTATATTCAGGTGACCAATCCGGGAGGATGAACGACACCCCGCTATCGAGCCCGGTCATCATGGCCGGGCTTTTTTCGCCCGTTTCGGTTCTTGCGCCGCTCATAGCTGGCGAGGATCGGCTGGGTGCTGACGCCGTGCAGCAGAATGCTCAGCGCCACCACCGACAGGGTCAGGTCGGTACACAGCGCGCCCACGCTGTCGCCTAGTCCATGGTTCAGTGCATAGAAGAGGTAGAACAGACTGCCGATACCGCGAATACCGAACCAGCCGATCAATAACCGTTGGCGCCCCGCGAGCAGCGATCCCCACGGCATCAACCCCACGCAGACCGGGCGGATGACACAGAACAGCACGCCGCCGACCAACAGCGCCCGCCAATCCCAGTGACTGACCAGCACCACGCCCAGCAGGGTAACCAGAAACACTTCCATCGCCCGTTCCACCAAACCGCCGAACGCGAGCATGTCGCCCATCATGATGCCGGCTGCCACCTGACTGTCTTCCAGCCGCTCGGTATCGCCGTGCACCGCCTGCTGCGGCTCGACGTTCTGATGACCGACCACCGGTTGCACCATGTGTTCGGCGGGCGGTTGGTGGGCGCCGGTGGATTTGACTTCCTCCTGACGCAAGCCAAGGCCGGCGGCGAATACCGACAGAAAGCCGTAGCCACCAATGGATTCAGCCACGACATACGCCAGCGCAATCAACGCCAGGGCCAGATAGTCATTGGGGCTGAGGGTGCTGTCATCGTTGCGAATGCGCAGCGACAAGGTGAGTCGACCGATGCCACGGCCCATCCAGTAGCCGCAAAGCAACCCGACCGGAACCGCCCACAAAAGGCTGCGCAGTACCCAGTCGGGCCACTCGGCGGCAAACCCTTCACCGTGCAGCAGCAACAGCCCGAGGATCACGAAGGGAAATGCAACGCCGTCGTTGAGCCCGGCCTCGCCGGACAGGCCGAAACGCACGCTGTCGACGTCCCGCGCATCGTTGACCTGCACCAGCGCCGCGAGCACCGGGTCGGTCGGAGCCAGAATCGCTCCGATCAACAGCGAAGGGCCCCAATTCAGATCCAGGCCAAAATGCAGCAACAGGCAGACGCCAATGATCGTCAGCACCATCACCGGGCCCGCCAGACCGAATGCAATCCGCCAGCGTTTGTCGCGCAACGGCAACCGCAACTTCAAACCGCAGACGAACAGGGAAAACAGCACCGCGACTTCGGTCAGGTGCTCCATCCACAAAGAGGCTTCGTCCAGCGGCAGTTTCAGCAGATCGAGCCCTGCAGGCCCGATGCCGACGCCCAGCAGCAAGCAAACAGCCGAGGTCGTGACCGGCATCCAGCGCAGGTACGACGATGTCAGCGCCAAGGTCAGCAGCACGGCACCGAGCACCGCCACCCAGATGATGAAGCTCATGACGCGCGGCCCGTAAGGTCAGTTCGATGCCGCCCCGACATGATCGGCCTAACCTGCAGTCGTGCGCAGGTATTCCGGCGTCAGCACGTTGAACCACAGCAGGATCATCGACACCAATAACGTCACCAGCACCAGCAGCGCCACACCCCAGACACTGGCCGAGTACAACAGGCCCTGTTCCTTGCGCTCGTGCATGAAGGTCGGCAGGCCGACGAACAACAGGAATGTCGAATAGATCGATGCAGCGCCGAGCACCAGCACCGCCAGCCACCGGCTGGGATACAGGCCGGCGAGACCGGCGATGAAAAACGGGGTGACGGTGTACGCAGCGAAACCGATGCACTGGTTGAGTGTCGGCCGGGCATCGAAGGTACGCGACATCCAGCGGATGAAACCGCCAATGATCGCCACGCCGAACACGATGGTGATATAGAGCAGGACACTCAGCTGCAAGGCGCTGGCACTGCTGAGCCTCACGGTTTCACCCACTGCCAGGCTCCAGCCGACATACGTGGTGCCAATGAACAGGCACACCGCCGGGACGAGGGCCAGCAACAGCAGGTGAGCAAGGTAATGACGCGGATGTGCCTCTTCTTCGCGGCGGATGTCGGTCCAGGCAAAGTTCGGCTGGGTGAAGAGTTTGATAATAGGCGCAGACATGACGACCTCCTGATCTCTTGCAACCCGAACGGGCCATGAAGGTATGGAGAGGTCGCCGTGTCCAGCGGTTCACTTTTTCTGGCAGGCGGTTCAGAGCATCGGTTTGCCGCCGGTCACGCCGTAGCGCTGGCCGGTGATGTAGCTGGCTTCATCCGATGCCAGCAGCACGTAGATCGGCGCGACCTCCACTGGCTGGCCGGGACGCCCGAGTGGTGTTTGCTCGCCAAAATGCTGCACTTCCTCATCGGGCATGGTCGAGACAATCAGCGGCGTCCAGATCGGCCCCGGCGCCACGCAATTCACGCGGATTTCCCGCGGACCGAGCATCTGCGCCAGTCCACCGGTGAAATTGGCGATGGCGCCTTTGGTGGTCGCATAGGCGAGCAGGGTGGGCTTGGGCATGTCCGAGTTGATCGAACTGGTGTTGATGATCGAGGCACCGGGGCCCATGTGTTTGATCGCAGCCTGGCACAGACGGAAAATCGCAGTGATGTTGACGTCGAAGGTCATCACCCATTCGTCATCGGGAATCTCCTCGAAGGTTTCGTGGGTCATCTGGAAGGCGGCGTTGTTGACCAGCACGTCGATGCGGCCGAAGCGCTCAACGGTTTGGTCCACCAACGCCTGGCACTGGGCTTTCTGGGCAATGTCTCCAGGCAGCAACAGGCACTGGCGACCGGCCTGTTCGACCCAGCGCGCGGTTTCCTTGGCGTCTTCGTGTTCATTTAAATAGGCGACCGCTACATCGGCACCTTCGCGGGCAAAGGCGATCGCCACCGCCCGACCGATGCCACTGTCGGCACCGGTGATCAAGGCAATCTTGCCGGCCAGCCGACCGGAGCCGGTGTAGCTCTGTTCGCCGCAATCAGGATACGGCTCCATTTTGCGCTGCGAACCGGGAACCGGTTGCGCCTGTTTCGGGAACGGGGGTTTTGGATAGTCGGTCATCGTCAATCTCCGGGTCTCATGGCAAGTAGGCCGGTTGACCCGGCCCGCTTGCGCTGAGTTCGATCGGATTGACGCTTGGATTTGCCCTGACTTGATTACCGGGACTTGAGGGTTCGCTCCATCCGGGCAATGCCTTCTTCCAGCATCGAACGCGGGCAACCGAAGTTCAGGCGCACGAATTGCTGGCTGTGGTCGCCAAAGTCCAGACCCGGGCTGAGGCCGACACGAGCGTGGTCCAGGAAGAACTTCTGCGGGTCGTCCAGATCCAGCGCCGAGCAATCGAGCCAGGCCAGATACGTGCCTTGCGGCACATTGAGGGTCACGCCGGGCAAGCGGCTGCGCACGGCGTCCACCAGCCAGTCACGGTTGGCTTGCAGGTACTGCTTCAGCGCCTCAAGCCACGGACCGGCTTCGCTGTAGGCCACGCGGGTGGCTTCCATGCCCAGCGGATTGACGCTGTCGACCATGCCGCAGCGGGCATGGTTGACGCGCTCGCGCAGGGCCGCGTCTTGGATGATCATGAACGAGGTTTTGAGGCCGGCGATGTTGTAGGCCTTGCTCGCCGACATCAGGGTGATGGTGCGGCTGGATATTTCCGGGCTCAGGGATGCGGTCGGAATGTGCACGCGGCCGTCGTAGCACAGCTCGGCGTGGATCTCGTCGGAGATGATCCAGGCGTCCTGCGCCACGCAGATGTCCGCTACCGCTTGCAATTCTTCACGGCCAAAGACCTTGCCGATCGGGTTGTGCGGGTTACTCAGAAGCAGGGCGCCGCCACCGTTCAGGGATTCACGCAGTGCGTCCAGCGGGGTGGCGTAGCTGCCGTCGGCCTGGGCGTTGAATTCCAGCTCAACCTTGTTCAGGCCCCAATGGCCCGGTGCATGACGCAACGGCGGGTAGTTCGGGGTTTGCACCACGACGTTCTGCTGCGGTTGCACCAGCGCCTTGAGCGCCATGTTGAAACCCGATTCCACGCCCGGCAGGAAGATCAACTCCTGCGGTTTCACGCGCCAGGCGAACTTGTTCCAGAGGTCGGCGACGATGGCCTCGCGCAGGTTGTCCTGGGCCACGCTGTAGCCCACCAACGGGTGCAGCAGACGTTGTTGCAGCGCCTCGATGACCACCGGCGGGGCGGCGAAATCCATGTCAGCGACCCACATCGGCAACACGTCGGCCGGGTAGCGGCTCCACTTGGTGCTGCCGGTGTCGTGGCGGTCGAATACCTGATCAAAATCGAAAGTCATGCGCGGTCTCTGAAGGCGGAGATGGGTCGTGCCCGCCATGATAAGCCCATGCCCTTGAAGGAGCACACAAAACCTGTGGGAGCGAGCTTGCTCGCGAATGCGTCTGGTCAGGCAGCATCAATGTTGAATGACACACCGCTTTTCGCGAGCAAGCTCGCTCCCACAGGGAGGTGATGCTCCGACAAACGGCCGACGGTCGGTTTTCACACAGGTCGCAAAGGCTTTGTCTACAGTGAAAAAGTCGGCACTTGTGTGTCGCAACCGTGATTGTCCAGAACAAACCCGGCACCAGTACCGGGTCCACCTGATCAGGAGTGCACGATGGATCTCAGCCGTCGTCAGTTCTTCAAGGTCGCCGGTATCGGCCTTGCAGGCTCTAGCCTGGGCGCGTTGGGCATGGCCCCGACGCAGGCCTTCGCCGAGCAGGTGCGCCACTTTAAGCTTGCCCACACCCATGAAACCCGCAACACCTGCCCGTATTGCTCGGTCGGTTGCGGTTTGATCATGTACAGCCAGGGCGACGCCGCGAAGAACGTTGCGCAAAACATCATCCATATCGAGGGCGACGCCGACCACCCGGTCAACCGCGGCACCCTGTGCCCGAAAGGCGCCGGCCTGCTGGATTTCATTCACAGCCCCGGCCGCTTGCAGTACCCGCAGGTGCGCAAGCCCGGCAGCAGCGAATGGACCCGGATCACCTGGGACGAAGCCCTCGACCGCGTCGCCGACCTGATGAAGGCCGACCGCGATGCCAATTTCGTCGAGCAGAACGCCCAGGGCCAAACGGTCAATCGCTGGCTGACCACCGGATTCCTCGCGGCGTCGGCGGCGTCCAACGAAGCGGGTTACATCACCCACAAGGTGGTTCGCAGTCTCGGCATGCTGGGGTTCGATAACCAGGCGCGTGTCTGACACGGCCCGACGGTGGCAAGTCTTGCCCCGACGTACGGCCGTGGAGCCATGACCAACACCTGGACCGATATCGCCAACGCGAATCTGATCCTGGTGATGGGCGGCAACGCAGCAGAAGCCCACCCTTGTGGCTTCAAATGGGTGACCGAAGCCAAGGCGCATAACGCCGCGCGGCTGATTGTGGTCGATCCGAGGTTTACCCGGACCGCATCCGTGGCCGACTACTACGCGCCGATTCGCACCGGCAGCGACATCGCGTTCATGGGCGGGCTGATCAATTACCTGCTGACCGAGGACAAGATCCAGCACGAATACGTGCGCAACTACACCGACGTATCGTTCATTGTCAGAGCCGGATTCGGCTTCGAGGACGGGCTGTTCACCGGTTACGACGCGGCCAAGCGCAGCTACACCGACAAATCCACCTGGGGTTACGAACTGGGCGAGGACGGCTTCGTCAAAGTCGACCCGACCCTGCAGGACCCGCGCTGCGTCTATCAACTGATGAAGCAGCATTACAGCCGCTACAACATCGACCTGGCGAGCCAGATCTGCGGCATGCCGGTCGATGCGATGAAAAAGATCTGGGAGGAAATCGCCACTTGCTCGGCGCCGGGCAAGACCATGACGATTCTTTATGCACTGGGCTGGACCCAGCACTCGATCGGCTCGCAGATCATTCGCAGCGCGGCGATGGTGCAACTGCTGCTGGGTAACGTCGGCATGCCCGGCGGCGGGGTCAATGCTTTGCGCGGGCACTCGAACATTCAGGGCCTGACCGACCTTGGTCTGCTGTCCAACGCGCTGCCGGGTTACCTGACCTTGCCGACCGACGCCGAGCAGGATTACGCGGCCTTCATCCATAAACGCACGCAAGTCCCGCTGCGGCCGGGGCAATTGTCCTACTGGCAGAACTACAGCAAGTTCCACGTCAGCCTGATGAAAGCCTGGTACGGCGCCAATGCCACCGCCGAGAATCAGTGGGCCTACCACTACCTGCCGAAACTCGACATCCCCAACTACGACATCCTCAAGGTGTTCGACCTGATGGGGCAGGGCAAGGTCAACGGCTACATGTGCCAGGGCTTCAACCCGATTGCCGCGTTGCCGGACAAGAACCGGGTGATGGCGGCACTGGCCAAACTGAAATGGCTGGTGGTGATGGACCCGCTGGCCACCGAAACTTCGCAGTTCTGGGAACACGTCGGGCCGTTCAACGATGTAAAGAGCGCCGACATCCAGACCGAAGTCATCCGCCTGCCCACCACCTGTTTTGCCGAAGAGGACGGCTCGCTGGTCAACAGCAGCCGCTGGCTGCAATGGCATTGGAAAGGCGCCGACGGCCCCGGCGAGGCGCGCACCGACGTGCAGATCATGAGTGCGCTGTTCTTGCGCCTGCGTGAGCGTTATCAGGCTGAGGGTGGCAAATTCGCCGATCCGCTGTTGAAACTGTCGTGGCCGTACAAGATCGCCGAAGAACCCTCGCCGGAAGAGATCGCCAAAGAGGTCAACGGCTACGCCACCACCGATTTCACCGACGCCACGGGTGCGGCGATCAAGGGCAATTCGCAACTGGCCGGGTTCGCCCAGCTCAAGGATGACGGCAGCACCGCGTCCGGCTGCTGGATTTTCTGCGGCAGCTGGACCGAAGCCGGCAACCAGATGGCCCGCCGCGACAACAATGACCCTTACGGCATGCATCAGCATCAAGGCTGGGCGTGGGCCTGGCCGGCCAACCGGCGGATTCTGTACAACCGCGCTTCGGCGGACGTCGCCGGCAAACCCTGGGATCCGAAAAAACGCCTGGTCTGGTGGAACGGCAAAGCCTGGGGCGGCACCGATGTTCCGGACTACAAGGCCGACGTGCCGCCGGAAGCCGGGATGAACCCGTTCATCATGAATCCCGAAGGCGTGGCGCGGTTCTTTGCCGTCGACAAGATGAACGAAGGGCCATTCCCTGAGCACTACGAGCCGTTCGAAACGCCGATCGGCATCAACCCGCTGCACCCGGACAACAAGAAAGCCACCAGCAACCCGGCGGCACGGATCTTCGATTCGGTGTGGGACAGCCTCGGCGTGGCCAAGGATTACCCGTACGCCGCCACCAGCTACCGGTTGACCGAGCACTTCCACTTCTGGAGCAAGCACTGCAAGTTGAACGCGATTGCTCAACCCGAGCAATTCGTGGAAATCGGCGAGGTGTTGGCCAAAGAGAAAGGCATCGTCGCCGGGGATCGGGTTCGCGTGAGCAGCAAGCGCGGGTTCATTGAAGCGGTGGCGGTGGTGACCAAAAGGATCCGGCCGTTGCAGGTCAACAACCAGGTGGTGCACCAGATCGGCATTCCGCTGCACTGGGGCTTCACCGGCCTGACGCGCCACGGTTACCTGACCAACACCCTGGTGCCGTTTCTCGGCGATGGCAATACACAGACCCCGGAATCCAAGTCATTCCTGGTCAACGTGGAGAAGCTCTGATGGAGAATCTTTAGATGGCCAGCCAAGACATCATTGCCCGCTCGGCCACCACCACGCCGGCGCCTTCGATACGCGGCCAGGAACAGGTGGCCAAGCTGATCGACACCACCAAATGCATCGGCTGCAAGGCCTGTCAGGTCGCGTGCTCGGAATGGAACGAGCTGCGCGACGAGGTCGGCCACAACCACGGCACCTACGACAACCCGCAGGACCTGAGCGCCGATTCATGGACGCTGATGCGCTTCACCGAGCACGAAACCGACGCCGGCAACCTCGAATGGCTGATCCGCAAGGACGGCTGCATGCACTGCGCCGAACCCGGTTGCCTGGCGGCGTGCCCCAGCCCCGGCGCGATCATCAAGCACGCCAACGGCATCGTCGATTTCGATCAGGACCACTGCATCGGCTGCGGTTATTGCATCACCGGTTGCCCGTTCAACATCCCGCGCATTTCGCAGAAGGACCACAAGGCCTACAAATGCACGCTGTGTTCGGACCGTGTGGCGGTGGGGCTGGAGCCGGCCTGCGTGAAAACCTGCCCGACCGGGGCCATCGTGTTCGGCACCAAGGACGACATGAAGACCCACGCCGCCGAGCGCATCGTCGACCTGAAAAGCCGTGGCTTCGACAACGCCGGCCTGTATGACCCGCAAGGCGTCGGCGGCACCCACGTCATGTACGTGCTGCACCACGCCGACACCCCGAAAATCTACGCCGGCCTGCCGGACAACCCCGCGATCAGTCCGCTGGTGGGCTTGTGGAAAGGCATCAGCAAGCCCTTGGGTCTGCTGGCCATGGGCGCGGCGGTGCTGGCCGGGTTCTTCCATTACGTGCGGATCGGCCCGAACCGGGTCGAGGAAGATGAACATCCCGATCCGCCCGACACCTCGGTGCACGTCGTCGATCCGGCAGTGCACACCTTCGACCCACGTGGGGAGGGCCGGCCATGAGCAACAAGACGATCCTGCGCTACACCGCCAACCAGCGCACCAATCACTGGCTGGTGGCGATTCTGTTCTTCATGGCCGGGCTGTCGGGGCTGGCGCTGTTTCATCCGTCGATGTTCTGGCTGACAAACCTGTTCGGCGGCGGGCCGTGGACGCGAATCCTGCACCCCTTCATGGGCGTGCTGATGTTCGTGTTCTTCCTGGGCCTGGTGTTTCGCTTCTGGCGCTCGAACTTTTTCATCGACAACGACTGGAAATGGCTGCGGCGCATCGACCGGGTGATGGTCAACGATGAAGAAACCGTGCCGGCGGTGGGCAAGTACAACGCCGGGCAAAAGCTGCTGTTCTGGACTTTACTGCTGTGCATGCTCGGATTGCTGTTCACCGGGCTGGTGATCTGGCGCGCGTATTTCAGTCACTACTTCGGCATCACCACGATTCGCTGGGCCATGCTGCTGCACGCACTGGCGGGGTTTGTGCTGATCCTGAGCATCATCGTTCACATCTACGCCGGGATCTGGATCAAGGGCTCGGTGGACGCGATGATGCACGGCTGGGTCAGCCGCGCCTGGGCCAGGAAACACCATGCACTCTGGTATCGCGAGGTGGAAAGCCAGGATCCGCCGGAGCGACCGGTCACGAAAAAGGGCTGACAGTTGCCAACCATCCTCGAACCCGGAGAAATCGAAGCGGCGGCCAGTTCGCCGCCGTTTCTGCATTTGCCGCCACCCAACCTGTTCATGCTGCGAGCCCAGCGTCTGGAACGTTTGGCCGAAGGACATCCGCTGGCCGATTACCTGCATTTGATCGCCGGTTTGTGCCGTGTCCAACAGCAAATCCTCGATGATCCGCCCTCGACCGCGCCGCTTGATGAACAGCGGCTGGAAGTCTGCCGGCAACACGGCATGCCACCGTTCGCCGCCGACACCCTGATTCGCGAGAAAACCTGGCAGTTGTATCTCGAGGCTTTGCTCCAGCGTTATGTCGCCCCCGAACAACCGGCCGTGATCGAAGCCGTGACCACGCTGCGCATCGCCAGCCCCGGCCAGTTGCGCGCCTGGGCCGTGGCGCTGGTCAGCGGCCAGTATTCGCTGGTGCCGGCGGCGCAGGTGCCGTTTCTCGGGGCGGCGCTGCAAGCGGCGTGGAGTCACTGGCTGCTCAGCGCACCGAACCTGCAACTGACACCCGGCGACAGCCTCAGCCAGTGCCCGGCCTGTGGCTCGCCGGCCATGGCCGGGGTGATCCGCCATCGCGGCAAGCACAACGGCCTGCGTTATCTGGTGTGTTCGCTTTGCGCCTGCGAATGGCATGTGGTACGGGTCAAGTGCGTGTATTGCGAACAGAGCAAAGGCTTGGAATACCTGAGCCTTGAGGATGACCGCCACGCCGCCAATCAGGCGCCGCTGCGCGCCGAAGTCTGTCCGGGCTGCAACAGCTATCTGAAGTTGCTGTATCTGGAAAACGACGGCGAAGGCGAGGCACTGTCGGCGGATCTGGGCAGTCTGTTGCTCGACATGCGCCTGGCTCAGGACGGCTATCAGCGGCTGGCGCCGAATCTGCTGTTGGCGCCAGGAGACGAATGAGGCAAGGGTCTACACTCAGGCGCATCGGCTTTTTTCCGGAGTGCCTGATGTCCGTCAGTGTCTGTGCCTTGCGTTTGCCTTCCCTCGACAGCCTGTTACGCCACCCCGCGTGCCAGCCATTGGCCGAGCGTTACGGGCGTGAGGCCTTGTTGACGGGGTTTCGCCAATTACTGGATGACTTGCGCGAAGCGGTGGTGGCAGGGCAACTGACCGCCGTCGAAATCAGCTCTGAAGCGCTGGCCGGAAGGGTCGCCGAACGTCTGGCGCTGAAGCAGCGCAGCCAGGTGCGCCGTGTGTTCAACCTGACAGGCACGGTGCTGCATACCAACCTCGGGCGCGCTTTGTTGCCCGAAGAAGCCATTGAAGCGGTGCAACTCGCGGCGCGCTATCCGTTGAATCTGGAATTCGATCTGGCCAGCGGCAAGCGCGGTGACCGCGACGACCTGATCGAAGGCCTGATCCGCGAACTCACCGGTGCCGAAGCCGTGACCGTGGTCAACAACAATGCCGCCGCCGTGCTGCTGGCCCTCAACAGCCTCGGCGCGCGCAAGGAAGGCATCATTTCCCGGGGCGAGTTGATCGAGATCGGCGGCGCGTTCCGCATCCCCGACATCATGAGCCGCGCCGGCGTGCGCCTGCACGAGGTCGGCACCACCAATCGCACCCATGCCCGCGATTACGAAGCGGCGATCGGCCCACGCAGCGGCCTGATCATGCGCGTGCACGCGAGCAATTACAGCATCGAAGGCTTCACTGCCCGGGTGCCAACCTCCGAACTGGCCGCGTTGGCCCATCGGCATGACCTGCCGCTGCTGGAAGATCTTGGCAGCGGCAGTCTGCTGGACCTGACCCGCTGGGGGTTGCCGGCGGAACCGACGGTGCGTCAAGCGTTGCTTGATGGCGCCGACATCGTCACCTTCAGCGGCGACAAACTGCTCGGCGGGCCGCAGGCGGGGGTGATCGTCGGGCGCAAGGACTTGATCGCGAAGATCAAGAAAAACCCGCTGAAACGCGCGTTGCGGGTCGACAAACTGACCTTGGCCGCACTCGAAGCAGTACTCGGGCTCTATCGCGACCCGGATCGGCTGGCCGAGCGCTTGCCGAGCCTGCGCCTGCTGACCCGCCCGCAAGCCGAGATTCTGGCCCAGGCCGCACGCTTGCAACCGGCCTTGTCCCAACTGCTGGGCGAGGGCTGGACCGTCACGGCGCAACCCGCTTTGGGCATGATCGGCAGCGGCAGCCAACCGGTGGCGCGCCTGCCAAGCGCGGCGCTGTGCCTGCGACCGCTGGTGTCGAAGCGCCTGCGCGGACGTTACCTGCTGAATCTGGAAGCCGCGTTGCGCGCCTTGCCGATCCCGGTGCTCGGGCGCATCGATGACGACGCGTTGTGGCTGGATCTGCGGCAACTCGACGATGAACCGGCGTGGCAGGCACAACTCGGGCAGTTGCAAACGTGATCGTCGGCACGGCGGGGCACATCGACCACGGCAAGACGTCACTGCTCGAAGCGCTGACCGGGCAAACCGGCGACCGCCGCCCGCAGGAGCGCGAGCGCGGGATGACCATCGACCTCGGTTATCTGTACGCCGAACTGGCACCCGGCGCCGGGCTGACCGGTTTCATCGACGTGCCTGGTCACGAGAAATTCACCCACAACATGCTCGCCGGCGCGCAGGGCATCGATCTGGTGTTGCTGGTGGTGGCGGCGGATGACGGGGTGATGCCACAGACCCGCGAGCATCTGGCGATTGTCGAGCTGCTGGGCATTTCACGGGCGCTGGTGGCGATCACCAAGTGTGATCGGGTTGAGGCGGGCAGAGTGGAAGCGGTTCGCCGACAGATTCAGAGCCTGCTGGCGCCCGGGCCCTATGCCGGCGCGCCGTTGCTGACGGTTTCCAGCGTAACCGGCGAGGGCGTCGATGCGCTGCGCCAGACGTTGCTGCAGATAGAAGGCGAGGAACGCAGTCGCGAAGGCGGTTTTCGCCTGGCCATCGACCGGGCGTTCAGTGTCGCCGGTGCCGGGATCGTGGTGACGGGGACGGCGCTTTCGGGTTCGGTCGCCGTGGGTGACAAGCTGAGTCTGGGCCCGGCGGGCAAAACCGTGCGGATCAGAGGCCTGCACGCGCAAAATCAGACCGCCGAACAAGCCTTCGCCGGCCAACGCGTGGCCCTGAATATCAGCGCGGATCGTCTGGAACTCGGGCAGATCCATCGCGGCCAATGGTTGCTCGCTGAATGGCTGCATGCACCGGCCCAGCGGCTGGACATCGAATTCCGGTTATTGCCGGGCGAGCGGGTTTTCGAGCATTTCCAGCCGGTGCACCTGCATCTCGGCACTCAGGACGTGATCGCCCGAGTCGCCTTGCTTGAAGGTTCGAGCCTGGCGCCCGGCGAGAGCATGTTTGCGCAAGTGCTGACCAACGTCCCGGTGCACGGCGTCCACGGTGATCCGCTGATCCTGCGTGACGCCAGCGCCCAGCGAACGCTCGGTGGCGGGCGCGTGCTCGATCCCTTCGCCCCGGCCCGCCAGCGGCGCAGTCCGGAACGGCTGGCACAACTGCGGGCACTGGCGATCAGCTCCGAACTGGAACAGGCCTTGCCTACGTTGCTGGAATACAGCGCAAGCGGCCTCGACCCGCAACGCCTGGAGCGTCAGTTCAATCGCCCGCGTGACGGCTGGACGCTGCCGGACAACATCCGCCTGATCGAAACCCGTCAGGGCCCGGTGCTGTTCAATGCGCAGCGCTGGGGCATGCTCAAGTTCAGGCTGCTGGAGCAACTGGCGCGTTTTCATGAGCTGGAGCCCGATCAGATGGGTCCGGACCGCGACCGTCTGCGGCGTTTCAGCAGTTTGAGCCTCGAACGCGCGACCTTCATCAGCCTGCTGGAAGAGTTGCTCGGCGCCGGCTCACTGGTCGCCAGCGGCCCGTGGCTGCATTTGCCCGACCATCAGGTGCGCCTGAGCGCCGACGACGAAACCCTGTGGCAGGCGTTGCAGCCGTTGTTTGAACGGGCCGGCTTCGATCCACCGTGGGTACGTGACGTGGCGAAAGTCGTCGGTCAGGACGACGCGATCGTGCGTTTGCTGCTGCGCAAACTGGCGCGCCTTGGCGTGATGCATCAAGTGGTGCGCGACCTGTTTGTCACCGACATCACCCTGCGGCAAATGGTGGCGGTGCTGTTGCGCCTGGCCGAAGAAAATCCGCAGATCGAAGTCACGGCCTTCCGCGATGCGCTAGGCTTGGGACGCAAGCGCAGTATTCAGATCCTCGAATACTTCGATCGGCTGGGCCTGACCCGGCGCGTCGGCGAAGGCCGGCAAATCCGCTCCGACAGTGCGCTGGCCAACCCCGGCGCGGACTGAGTTCAAGGAAGGCAATCGCGCCCGGTGGCGCGGCCGGGCTTCAAACCCGGTTGGGGACGGCATCCGTTCCCGGGCAGGTTCGACTCCGGCTGCCTTCCGCCAATTCCCTCAAAAGCCCAGCGGGTACTGAATCACCACGTAGATCCGGTCGATGTCATCGCCCGCCTGAGCGCTGTTGGCCCGGTGCGACACGTGGGACAGCTGCACCGACAGATCCTTGGCCGCGCCGGACTGGACGATGTAACGCAGATCGATGTCGCGTTCCCAGTGTTTGCCGCCGTCCCCTTGCTGAGGCTGATATTCACCGGAATCCGCGTCGAACGGGTTATAGGCGCCGCCCTTGGGCGCGTGGGTGCCGTCGATGTGGCTGCCGGAAACGTAGCGGGTCATGAAATTCAGCCCCGGAATGCCGAAGGCGCCGAGATCGAGGTCGTAACGCGCTTGCCAGGAGCGCTCGTGGGCACCGTTGAAGTCGGCGTATTTGATCGAGTTGGCCAGGTAGATCGAGTCGCCACCAACGAAATCGAAGGGCGTGTCGCCATTGATGCGTTGCCAGCCGAGCATGACCGCGTGGGCGCCAACGGTGTATTTGCCCGAAAGGCTGAACGCGGTGTTGTCGATGTCGCCGGCCAGTGCCTGCCCGGTGTCGCGGGTGTGATAGACGTTGGCATCGAGCAACAGACCGGACTGTTTGAAATGCAGGTTGGCGTAGTACTGGCGCCAGGTGTCGCTCAGATCGGACGCATACAGCGCGCCGCCCACCGGGCTGTCGCTGAACAGGTCGGTGCCGACAAAACTGATGCTTTCGCCTTGGGTGCTGGCGCCATAGCCCTGAAAGTCGCCTTTGCCGGAGGAACTGTCCTGGTTCTTGAACGCCGTGAAGCGCCCGGCGACAAGGCGCGCGTTATCGATCTCATGGCTGTCGAGCAGAAAACCCGTGGCGTATTCCGGTTGCAAGCGTTTGTCCGAGGTATCGAACACCGGCGTTTCCACGGTCATTTCACCGAAGGCGAGGGTGGTTTTCGAAATCTTCAACTTCAGCGCACCGCCGGCGCTGGAATACTCGCTTTCGCTACGACCGTCGCTGTCCACCGGCAACAACCCGGTACCGGAATGCCCCTTGCCGCCATCGAGTTTCAGCCCATAAAAGGCGTGGGCATCAAGGCCAAATCCGACGGTTCCTTGCGTGAAACCGGATGCGAAAGTGCCGATAAACCCTTGAGCCCATTCCTGTTTGTAGTTTTTTCCGGCAGGCGAGGGCGAGCGGTAATCGTTGCTCAAGTAGAAATTGCGACTGAGCACTTCGGTCTTGGCGTCGTCGAGAATTCCGCTGGCGCACGCGGTGTCGGCGAGCCCGCCAATCATTAAGGCGAGCGCGAGGCGCGGCTTGGATAAAACCATCATGTGTCAGCAACCAGGATTGGCGGAAGGTGGCGCCATGGTCACGCGGATCGGCTGCCGGCGATTGAGCGCATGTGCTGAGTTGAATGTGTGAACAAGCGTCATGTTCCGCCGGCCGGCTCAGGATTGATTGCTCAAAGCACAAGACTTCACGCTCAAAAGCCGGATAATGGCGGCCAATTTGTTTAGCTCGCTATTCTGGTAACCCGCATGGAAATCAAGGTCAATTTTCTCGACAACCTCCGACTCGAAGCCAAGTTCGATGACTTCACGGTGGTGGCCGACCAACCGATCCGTTACAAGGGCGATGGCTCTGCACCGGGTCCGTTCGACTATTTCCTGGCGTCGTCGGCCTTGTGCGCGGCTTACTTCGTAAAGTTGTACTGCAGCACCCGCAATATCCCGACCGAAAACATTCGTCTGTCGCAGAACAACATTGTCGACCCGGAAAACCGCTACAACCAGATCTTCAAGATCCAGGTCGAGCTGCCGGCAGACATCTCGGAGAAGGATCGCCAGGGCATCCTGCGCTCCATCGACCGCTGCACGGTGAAGAAGGTGGTGCAGGCCGGGCCGGAGTTCGTAATCGAGGAAGTCGAGAACCTCGACGCCGATGCCCAGGCCTTGCTGATGCCGGCGTCCACCTCAGGCGCGGGCACCTGCATTGCCGGCAAGGACCTGCCGCTGGAACAGACCATCGCCAACATGTCGGGGATTCTGGCCGACCTGGGCATGAAGATCGAAATCGCTTCGTGGCGCAACATCGTGCCCAACGTCTGGTCGCTGCACATCCGCGATGCGCAGTCGCCAATGTGCTTCACCAATGGCAAGGGCGCGACCAAAGAAGGCGCGCTGGCCTCGGCGCTGGGCGAGTTCATCGAGCGGCTCAACTGCAACTTCTTCTACAACGACCAGTTCTGGGGCGAAGAGATCGCCAATGCCGAGTTCGTGCATTACCCGGACGAGCGCTGGTTCAAGCCTGGCGCCAAAGATGAGTTGCCTGCGGAAATCCTCGACGACTATTGCCTGGGCATTTACAACCGCGACGGCGAACTGCGTGGCTCGCACCTGTACGACACCAACTCCGGCAACACCCAGCGCGGCATCTGCTCGCTGCCGTTCGTGCGTCAGTCCGACGGTGAAGTGGTGTATTTCCCGTCCAACCTGATCGAGAACCTGTTTCTCAGCAACGGCATGAGCGCCGGCAACACCCTGGCCGAAGCGCAGGTGCAGTGCCTGTCGGAAATTTTCGAGCGGGCGGTGAAACGCGAAATCCTCGAAGGCGAAATGGCCCTGCCGGATGTGCCGCAAGAGGTGCTGGCGAAGTACCCGGGCATTCTCGCCGGGATCAAGGCGCTGGAAGAGCAGGGCTTCCCGGTGCTGGTCAAGGACGCGTCGCTGGGCGGTGAATTCCCGGTAATGTGCGTGACGCTGATGAACCCGCGCACCGGTGGCGTGTTCGCCTCGTTCGGCGCCCACCCGAGCTTCGAAGTGGCGCTGGAACGCAGCCTCACCGAATTGCTGCAGGGCCGCAGCTTCGAAGGCCTCAACGATTTGCCGCAGCCGACCTTCTCGGGCCAGGCCGTGACTGAGCCGAACAACTTCGTCGAGCACTTCATCGATTCCAGCGGCGTGGTGTCGTGGCGCTTCTTCAGCGCCAAGGCCGACTTCGAATTCGTCGAGTGGGACTTCTCCGGCAACGGCGAAAACTCCAACGCCGAAGAGGCCGCAACGCTGTTCGGCATCCTCGAAGACATGGGCAAGGAAGTCTACATGGCGGTCTATGAGCACATCGGCGCCAAGGCGTGCCGCATTCTGGTGCCGGACTATTCGGAGATCTATCCGGTAGAAGACCTGATCTGGGACAACACCAACAAAGCGCTGCAATTCCGTGCCGACATCCTCAACCTGCACAACCTGAGCAAGGTCGGCCTGCGCAACCTCGCCAAAGGCCTGGAACACAGCGAGCTGGACGATTACACCGACATCACCACGCTGATCGGCATCGAGTTCGACGACAACACGCCATGGGGCAAGTTGACCATTCTCGAACTGCGCCTGCTGATCTACCTCGCCTTGCAGAAGTTCGAGCAGGCCAAGGATCTGGTCGAGGCCTTCCTGCAATACAACGACAACACCGTCGAGCGCGGCTTGTTCTATCAAGCGGTCAACGTCGTGCTGGAAATGGAGCTGGACGAGGATCTGCAGCTGGAAGACTACGAAGCCAACTTCCGCCGCATGTTCGGCGACGAGCGCATGGATGCTGCGATCGGCTCGGTCAACGGCACTGTGCGCTTCTACGGCCTGACGCCGACCAGCATGAAACTGGAGGGGCTGGATCGGCATCTGCGCCTGATCGAGAGCTACAAGAAACTGCACGCAGCGCGGGCCAACTTCGCGGGTTGATTCGGTTGGCGGCACGTACAAAAAAAGCACCTTCGGGTGCTTTTTTTGTGGTCGGCAAATGATGGTGTCAGAGCGCGGCTTTCACCTGCAATCCAAACACCAATGCATTGTCGATGTCCTGGCCGGAAAACGCGCCTGGCTCAATGATGTATTGCACATTCGGGCGCAGCGTCAGCCAAGGCGTGGCCTGATAGCCGTAACCGAGCTCGATCAATTGCTCGGCGCTGTCCAGATTGGGGAACACGGCGCCATTGGCCATGGCGGTGTCCTGCAGCACATCGCGGCTGCGCGGGTTCGGCACTGCGCGGCCGTAGCCCAGCGCCACGGTGTCACGCGGGCGGCCTTCGAAAGGCTTGTACAGAACCAGACCGGTGCCGTACCACTTGCTGAACGGCGAAGCTGCTTCGCTGGCCGCCGAGTATTGGCCGAAAGCGTGCAGGCTGCGACCTTCGGACACATCCGAAGCCCAAACGGCCTGGTCGATCAGGACGTAATGGCCGCCGCGTCCGGACACTTCCTTGTCACTGCCGATGCGTTTGACGTCGGAGCTGTCGTAGTAATACCCGACCTTGTACTCGCCGGGCAGTTTGCCGGCCTGCTTGTAGACCAGTTCGATCGGCACCACGGTGCCGGTGGTGTGTTTCGGGCCCAGATGCCAGGCACGGCTGGAATTGCCGTTACTTTCCGGATCGACATTGAACGCGGCTACGCGCAGTTGCCAGGCCGGGGAGAGGTCATATTTCACCCGCACACCCAGGTGGGCGTTGGGGTAGTTGGTCCAGCCACTGCCACCGGACATGTTCAGCGGATGGCCGCAGAAACCGGCGTTCATGAAGTTGCAGAGAATGCCGCTGTCCAGCCCACCGAGGTCGTTGCCCATCGCCATGTAGCCGAGTTTGACGTTCAGCGCCGGGGTAAACAGGCTGCGCTCGTAGCTCAGCTCGGTCAGGCGGGTGTAGAGGCCGCCGTAGTTTTCCTGAATCGGCAGACGGTTGCCGACCAGGTCTTCGGAGGCACTGTTGCCGCGTCGATCGTTGATGGTCAGCTGAATCTTGCCGGCGTTTTCCACGCCGTACAGTTTGCTCAGGTCGAACTGCGCGCCGAGCTTGATGTTCTGCGAGTAACGCGCCGAGCGATGCAGACCGCCGTCGGCGTTGTAGGCGGTTTCGCCGGTGTAATCACCGGTGAACTTGATGCCGTCTTCGTCGAGTTGGTGACGCAGGCCGCCCCAGTCGCCGGTCAGGGTGCTGCGGGTAAATATGTTCGAATCGGTATCGGCAAGGGCGGGCAGGGCAGCGCCGAAGGTGAGACCGAACAGCATGCCGGTGAAAAACCCGGCGTGAGAAAAGCGAACAGCCAATGACATTGCGCAAATCCAGAGCGAAGGACATGAAACAACGCGGCACCCGAAGGTGCCGCGCACAAGTGAAACGAAGGCGAACACGACGGTTTACGGCAGGGCGTAAGCCATCACGTAGTCACCGCGATCAGTCGACTGGCGAGCGCCACCGGCGGTGATGACCACGTATTGCTTGCCGGTTTTCGGCGACACATAGGTCATCGGGCCACCCTGGCTGCCGACCGGCAGACGCGCTTTCCAGATTTCTTCACCATTGGCGCTGTTGAAGGCGCGCAGGTAGAAGTCCTGGGTGCCGGCGATGAAGATCAGGCCGCCCTGGGTCGACAGCGTGCCGCCGAGGGTTGGCAGACCAATCTTGATTGGCAGGTGCATGCGGATGCCCAGCGGGCCCGTGTCTTCAACGGTGCCGACCGGCACTTGCCAGGCGACTTTCTGGGTTTTCATGTCGATGGCGGTCAACGTACCGAACGGCGGAGCCTGGCACGGAATGCCGGCAACCGACAGGAAGCGGTTTTTGTTCACGGCGTAAGGCGTGCCCTTGAGCGGCACGGCACCCATGCCGGTGTTCAGCGCTTCACCACCGGAAGAGGCCTGAGCCTTGTTCTGCGACGGGATCATCTGAATCCACAGGCCCAGACGCATGTCGTTGACGAAGATGAAACCATGCACCGGGTCAGTGGAAATGCTGCCCCAGTTCATGCCGCCCAGCGAACCCGGGAAACTCAGGGATTTGTCAGTGCCCGGCGCGGTGTACAAGCCGTCGTAACGCATCGACTTGAAATCGATCCGGCACAGCAGTTGGTCGTACGGGGTGGCGCCCCACATGTCCGATTCAGTCAAGTGCTGGGCACCGATCTGCGGCATGCCCACCGATTTCGGCTGGGTCGGCGAGTACGGTTCGTTGGGGATATTGGCGGCCTTGACCGGCACTTCTTTAACGTCGGTCAACGGTTTGCCGGTGGCGCGGTCGAGTACGTAAATCTGCCCGGCCTTGGTGCCGATCACCACCGCCGGTACGGTTTTACCGTCCTTGGTGAAGTCGATCAGGCTTGGCTGCATCGGCAGGTCGAAGTCCCAGAGGTCGTTGTGGACGGTCTGGAATACCCACTTTTCTTCGCCGCTGTTGGCGTCCAGCGCCAGGACGGAGGCACCGTAGGTGTGATCGAGTTTGCTGCGCTCGACACCATAGATGTCAGTGGAAGAACTGCCCATCGGCAGGAATACGGTGTTGGTCGCCGGGTCGTAGGACATCGGCGCCCAGCTGTTCGGCGTGCTGCGCACATAGGTTTGGCCATCGGCCGGTGCCTTTTTATCCTGCGGGTTGCCCGGGTCGAACGCCCAGCGCATGGCACCGGTCATGACGTCGAAACCACGGATCACGCCGCCCGGCATGTCGGTCTGCACGTTGTCGGCCACACGACCGCCAACCACCACGGTGGTGCCGGCCATCAGCGGCGCGGAGGACAGTTGATAGTAGCTGTCCGGCACATCACCCAGACCGGCCTTCAGATCCACCTGGCCGTTGTTGCCGAAGCCCCGACAGAACTCGCCGGTGTCAGCGTCGACCGCGATCAGGCGGGCATCGATGGTGTTGGTGAGCAAGCGACGTGTGCAGTTGGCGACCGGAGCGGTCGGGGTTTCAGTCACTGGCGAGCTGGCCGGTTTGGCGACGGCGGCGCTGGCGTCGAAATACGCCATGCCACGGCAACGCTGCCAGACTTTGGACTGAGCGTTGATCGCGTTTTTCCAGAGTTCTTTACCGGTGTCGGCATCCAGTGCGATCAGGTTGTTGTGCGGGGTGCAGATGAAGACTTTATTGCCGATCTGCAGCGGAGTCAGCTGGTCTTCGGCACCGTTGCCATCGCTCTCGGCGATGTCGCCGGTGTGGTAGGTCCACGCGACTTTCAGCTTGTCGACGTTGCTGCGATTGATCTGGTCCAGCGCGGCGAAGCGGCTGCCGCCTTCGGTATTACCGTAGTGCGCCCAGTCTTTCTGCGCCTTTTCCGGCTCGACCGGGGTGAGGCCCGGGCCGGTGCCGGTAGGGGCGACGGTCGGGTGCGCGACGAACATGTTGCCGGCAGCCACGGCCAGTCCAACGGCCAGAACAGCCGCAACGCCGTAAGCACCGCGACCTGCAACGTCACCATTGGCGCGTTTGAGCAGCGGATAGACCAGCGCGACCACCAGACCCACCGCGCTGAACATGAACAGGCGCGAGAACACCGGCCAGAACACCAGCCCTGCGTCGATCACGGCCCAGATGGCGGTCCCAACCAGAAACGCCGCGAACAGCCAGGCCCCGGCAGGCTTGCGCCGCGCGATCAGCAGACCGGAAACGGCCATTACCAGACCACCCACCAGGAAGTACCAGGAGCCTCCCAGGCTGACCAATTTCACACCGCCAGCAGCCAGTGCCAGGCCGAGCAGGGCGATGATCACCCCGAGCCCGACCAGAATGAATGTTGATATGCCCGAGAGGCGTTGACTCTGCTTCACGTTGAATGTCCCGTTGAAATGAGGCGAGCATTATATAGTTAGGTAACTACCTAGTTAAATCACTAAATCAGCATGAAGTGTAGTTTGCTGCTCAGCGAAGCGTCGGATCGGGGGACGGTTTGCGCCTGTCAGGCTGCGGGCGATATTGAAAAGTGGTTGAAAGTCGCTTTTCTGTCAGGGGAAGTGGGATTTGTGACAGGCATGGCTCGCGCAGTGATTACGTCGGTGCCTGGGCTGATTAGACTAATGGCTAACAGCGCCGGCGCCTGAGCCGCGGCTGGGCAATGATCATTTTTCCCATTACGCTGAAAAACTTCGTCCGCACCCTACAGAATTTCGTGATCGTGAAGAAAATAGTCCGCGTAGATGACCTTCAGGTATTCGTCACCACGGCTGCGGCCGGCAGTTTCTCCGCCGCCGCCCGACTGCTGGACATTTCTCCAGCCTTGGCCAGCGGAGCGGTTCAGCGTCTTGAAGGCAGTCTTGGAGCAAGGTTGTTCGTTCGCTCGACCCGGCGCTTGAGATTATCGGACGATGGCGAACGCTATCTTTCCCATGCCCGTCAGGCACTCGAAGCGCTCGAAAATGGCGAGATCGCGCTGAGTGAAGGTCGCGATGAAATCGCCGGCACGATTCGATTGTCGATACCGTCGGATATCGGCCGAAACGTGCTGTTGCGATGGCTCGACGAGTTTCAGCAACTGCATCCGAAGGTGCTGCTGCAGTTACGGGTCAGCGATCAGATTGCCGACCTGGTCGGCGAACAACTGGATGCCAGTATTCGCTATGGTTTGCTGGCCGATTCCAGCCTCGTCTCTCTGGCCCTGGCGCCGTCGAACAGAAGAACGGTCTGCGCCTCGCCGGACTATCTGGCTCGCCATGGCAGGCCAGCCACACCTGAAGAATTGGGCAACCATAACTGCCTTCGGTTTGTGATGGGGGAGCAGACTTACGAACGCTGGAGCTTTCATTCGGCGGACGGTGTCAGGACCGTTCAGGTGACGGGCGACCGGGTCAGTGATGATGCCGATATCGTCCGGCGCTGGGCAGTTGCCGGTTTCGGAATCGTCTACAGGTCGAAAATCGATGTGCTGGATGACTTGCGCAGCGGTCGACTGGTGGAGCTTTTCCCGGCAGACGTCGGACAGCCGGCACCGCTCCAACTCGTGTGCCCCCATCGCACCTCGCTCACACCTGCCGTACAGGCCTTGAGGGCTTTCCTGGCGCAACGCTTCGAACGTTACGTAGCTCATTGAGAACCTGACGAGGCTGCAGGTGCCGCGTCAGGTTCAGGCCTTTGAGCCACACCTCATTGCTCTGACGTTTCTTTAGTACGTCGCTGCAGGCCTGGCGCCGATCTTGACGCGCATCAGGCTGTACGGTTTGACGCGTTTGTCCTGTCCGTCATTAAAGCCTGCCGAACGATGAAGCTGGTTGGCGGTGAAATACAGGTAGCCGTCCGGGCCGATCGACAACGTATCGGGCCAAAGCACTCGTGAGTCTTCGACCAGCGTCTGCCAGCGACCGTCCGGCAGGCGTTTGCGAATCGCGTTGTGCTCGTAGTCACCGGCGTACACGCCACCGTCGGCATCGGCTTCAAGACCGTCGGAAGCACCTTTTTCACCGAGGTCGACGACGGCTTTTTCCAGTTCGGCATCGCTCACACCCGGATCACGCAACAGGGCAGTCGGCACGGCGTACAGATGCCTGCTCGATAACGGGCAGAAGTAAAGCGTCTTGCCGTCACTGGACAGGGCAATGCCGTCAGACGCCACCGTCAACAGGCCGGTTTTGCCTTGAGCATCGCGCGTCACCAGTGCGGGCTTGCCTTCAACCTTCGGGATAAAGGACGGGTCGGCCGAGGTGGATTGGGCGCCAGTCAGTTTGCGGCTTGCCTGGCCACTCGCCAGATCGACCACGATGATGCCGCCAGGACCACTGACCGAAGAGTCGGTAATGTAGGCGGTCCCTTCCTTGCCTGTACGGAAGTCAAAGCGCACGTCATTGACATAGGTGGTCGGCAGGATGACGTCGTCAGGGAACACAATCGTTCTTGTGATCTTGTCGGAGGCCAGGTCGATCGCCACCAGCTTGGCTCCGCCCGCCTGAGGTGCGGAAAACTTCGGTGCTGCCGTGTCGAGCACCCAGACGCGGCCTTTGCCGTCGGCAACCACACTTTGCACGCTGATGAATCCCTTGGCCGGGTTCTGCGGATCCGCGACATTGGTTTTCAGATCAGGGTAGGGCACAAGTTGACCGTTGGAAATTTCCGCAACGGTGTAGGGCACGTCATCGCCCCAGCGGGGGAAGTTCACGAAGATCCGGCCGGTTTCGGTTACCGTCACGCCTGTCGGCATGGCCCCGTTGAACGCGTAAACACGTTCGATGGCGGCGCCTTTGCCCGTATCACTTTGCGCTACGGCCAGGCCGCTTACGGATACCGCAAGGGCCAGGCCTGCGATTTTAAATAATCTGTTCATGTTCAAGTCCTTGAGCGCCAGTGATATGAGGAGCCTTCAAGCACGAGTCGCGATAAATCAGTGAGCGCGAGAAGGCAGTGACAGGCTATGCGCGACGACCTTCTTCAGACAGAAGCAGATCGCAGGAAGACTTTCCGCATTTTGCGGAAAATACAAAACTGCCAGCCCTCCATCAGGGTGGGCTGGCAGCCTTGACGACAGATGGCTTCAACTCAGGCGACCGGAATCGGGTTCTCCTCCAGTGCCTGGTTGAACTGATTGATCAGAGCGTGCTCATTAATGCCTTGGTTGGCTCGCAACGGGACGACCCGATCCACCAACACTTCCGTGGTCGCCGTTTCGAGTTTTTCCAGGGTTTCCCGAATGAATTCGTCGAGCGGCATGGCGCGTTCATCGCCGCTTTTGTGAATCAGGTCGGTGTCGACCCATGGCGGCGCGATCTCCAGCACTTTTACGCGGGTGTCGCGCAGGGTGAAGCGTTGCGACAGCGAGTAGGAGTGAATGGCCGCCTTCGTCGCCGAGTACAACGCTGTCGCAGCCAGTGGCAGATAGGCCAGCACGGAGCTGTTGTTGATGATGAAGGCTTCGGGTTGACGCTTGAGGTGCTCGACGAATGCGGCGCTGACACGCACCGGGCCGAGCAGGTTGGTTTGCAAAAGAC
Source organism: Candidatus Pseudomonas auctus (assembly GCF_048654275.1). Taxonomy (NCBI): domain Bacteria; kingdom Pseudomonadati; phylum Pseudomonadota; class Gammaproteobacteria; order Pseudomonadales; family Pseudomonadaceae; genus Pseudomonas; species Candidatus Pseudomonas auctus. Next base: position 599,018 of record NZ_JBJYZK010000001.1, read on the forward strand.
TCACCGCCTGTTCGTCGTCGTAATCACCCGAGGCTGGATTATCGAACGGCATGATCCCGGCGTTATTGATGATCACGTTCAGCGAGGGGTGGCGGCGTATGACTTCCTGGGCGACGTCCTTGATTTGCTGCGGGTCATTGATGTCCAGCTGGACCGTGTCGATACCGGGATTGGCCCGGGCGATCTCATCCAGCAGGGCCTGGCGACGGCCCGCGATGATGACCTGATTGCCGCGCTGGTGAAATGCCTCGGCCAAAGCGCGGCCAATGCCGGAGGTGCCGCCGGTGATGAAGATCGTGTTAGCGCTGAGTTTCATGATTCATATCCTTTTGATAGCGATCAGTTGGCGTTGTAGCGCGGCGCGAGCCGGTTGCTCGAAAGCTCGGAGAACAAGGCCTGGCGGCTGGCTTCGTAACGCTCGTAACCTTGCAGGTCGTGCATCGAGGGGATGGAAATCAGTACGCCGTTGTCGAAATCCTGCAGAGCGCCGGCGACCAGGTCCTGGGCCGACATCACGATGCCCGGATCCAGATGCTCGACAGGCAATCCACCGATTTGCCAGAAGTCCGTCGCGGTTGCGCCTGGCAGGACAGCCTGGATCCGGATGCCTTTATCCGAGAGTTCCTTGTGCAGGGACTGGGTGAACGCGGTGACGTAGGCCTTACTGCCGCCGTACACGCCGTTGAGCAGCTCCGGCGCCAGGCTGACGATCGAGGAAATATTGATCACGGCGCCTTGTTCACGGGCGACAAAACCTGGAATCGCGGCGTAGGTCAGGCGGGTGAGGGCGGTGACGTTCAGCGTGATCATCTCGGCCATCCGCTCGACATCACTCTCCAGCAGGCCGGTATGGGTGCCGATGCCGGCATTGTTGACCAGCAAGGTGATGCTGGCGTCCTCACGCAACTTGCGTTCGACCTTGGCGAGGTCTTCGGGGCGGCCAAGATCGGCCTGCAACACTTCGATGTTCTGCCGGGTTTCGCTGGTCAGGCGGCTGGCCAGTGCGTTCAGACGTTCGCGGTTGCGCGCCACCAGCACCAGGTCGTAACCCCGGCGGGCAAGGTGTTCGGCGTAAATCGAGCCGATGCCGGTGGACGCGCCGGTAATGAGCGCAGTGCCTTTGTATTGTTGCGTCATGATCAAGCTCCGTGGGTTGTGTGTGGAGCCATGATGAAGGAGAGAACTGATGTCTTAAACGACGTATATGGTAGTGTTTAAGGACATTCAAAAAGGAGTTCAGTCATGCATCGCGTCGGCTATCTGATTACCGAGGGTTTTCAGGTGATGTCCCTGGCAACCCAAGCTGTATTCGAGTTCGCCAACATCGTTGCGGGGGAAGAGATCTACAAGGTCCAGAACTTCTCGATCGGCGGCGGAACCGTGCGTTCTTCATTGGGCATGTACATCGACACGCTCCCTCTGGGCGCTCCGGGATTGGCCGACACCTGGATGATTACCGGTACGCTGACCCCCTTGAACCCGCCACGTGAAGAGGTGCTGGCCAGCGTGCGAGCCTTCGTCGACGGGGCACGACGCACAGCGGGTCTGTGCACCGGCTCGTTCGTTCTGGCGCAGGCAGGGGTTCTGGACGATCGGAGGGCGACCACCCACTGGGCCTATGCGAACAAGCTCCGTGAGCTGCATCCAAGAATCGAGGTCGAGGAAGACCGGATCTTCATCGTTGACGGTCCCGTCTGGACGTCGGCAGGAATGACAGCCGCGCTGGACATGGCGCTGGGCATGGTGGAAAAGGATCTGGGCACGGACATGGCCCGGTCGGTGGCGCACAAACTGGTCATGCATCAACGGCGTTCGGGTGGGCAATCCCAGCATTCGGAACTGCTTACGCTTGCTCCAAAGTCGGACCGTATTCAAAGTGCGCTGGAGTATGCGCGCACGCACCTGGACCGCCCGCTCAGCGTGGAGGAACTTGCCGACGTCGTGCACTTGAGTCCCAGACAATTCACCCGGGTGTTTACCGCCGAGACAGGCCAGTCACCGGCCAAGGCTGTTGAAAGCCTGCGTCTGGAGGCCGCTCGTGTGATGATCGAGCAAAGTCGTCACAGCCTGGATCGCGTGGCGAAGGAAACGGGGTTTCGAGACCGTCGCCACATGCGCGAAGTGTTCATGAGAGGGTTTGGCGTTCCGCCGCAGGCGGTTCGACGAGATGCCAGGCGGATCGGCCAGGGGGAATACACCTCATCGGGGCGCTAATCCGTAAGCGCCCCGATCAGCCAGCCGTCAAAGCCAGGACTTGATTTGCGCGCAGACGGCGTCGGTGGAAATGCCGTAGCGATCATGCAGTGTCGGCAGTGCGCCGGCGTCGAGGAACGCGTCAGGCAACGCGATCTGCCTGAAAGTCGGCGTCACTCCGTTGCGCAGCAGTACCCCGGCAACCGCTTCACCGAGCCCGCCAATAATCGAGCTGTTTTCTGCGGTAACCACCAGCCGGCCAGACTTGCGGGCCTCGGCGAGAATGGTCTGTTCATCCAGCGGTTTGATCGTCGGCACATGCAGCACGGCGACATCGACGCCATCGGTCTGCAGCGCCTTGGCGGCCTCCAATGCGCGCATGGTCATCAAACCGGTCGAGATGATCAGGACATCGTTACCGGTGCGCAGGGTCTTGGCCTTGCCGATCTCGAATTGATAGCCGTATTCATCCAGCACCAGTGGCACGTTGCCGCGCAGCAGGCGCATGTAGACCGGGCCCTGATGCGCGGCAATGGCAGGCACGGCCTGTTCGATTTCAAGTGCGTCACAAGGGTCGACGATCATCAGGTTGGGCATCGCCCGGAAGATCGCCAGATCATCGGTGGCCTGGTGGCTGGGGCCGTAGCCGGTGGTGAGGCCGGGCAATCCGCAAACGATTTTGACGTTGAGGTTTTCCTCGGCAATCGCCATGCAGATGAAGTCATAGGCGCGACGCGAGGCGAACACCGCATACGTGGTCGCGAACGGCACGAAGCCTTCGCGGGCCATGCCTGCGGCAGCGCTCATCAACAGTTGTTCGGCCATGCCCATCTGATAGAAACGATCCGGGTGGGCCTTGGCGAAAATGTGCAGGTCGGTGTACTTGGACAGGTCAGCGGAGAGGCCGACGATGTCCGGACGCTGATCCGCCAGTGCAGCCAATGCATGGCCAAAAGGTGCTGAGCGGGTGGCTTGGCCTTCAGAGGCAATCGAGGCAATCATCGCCGAGGTGGTCAGGCGCTTCTTGATCGGTTCGCCAGTCGAGGTCGGTGTGTTGGCGGCGTTGCTCATTGGTTTTTTCCTTCTTCAAGCGTGGTCAGTGCCAGATCCCATTCGTGTTCGTCCACACGGATGAAATGGGTCTTTTCGCGGTTTTCGAGGAAGGGCACACCTTTGCCCATGGTGGTGTCGCAGATGATCACCCGTGGCTGAGCGCCGGGGTGGTGGCGGGCGGCATCGAAGGCTTCGACCAGTGCGTCCAGATCGTTACCGTCGACGCGCTGGGTGAACCAGCCAAACGCTTTCCAGCGATCCACGATGGGTTCGAACGACAGGATCTCGCTGGAATGGCCGTCCGCTTGCTGATTGTTGACGTCAACGATGGCGATCAGGTTGTCGAGCTTCCAGTGCGAGGCCGACATTACGGCTTCCCAGGTCGAGCCTTCGTTCAACTCGCCGTCCGACAGCAGGTTGTAGACGAACGATCTCGAGCCCTTGCGCTTGAGGCCCAGGCAGGCGCCGACCGCGATGCCCAGCCCCTGACCCAGCGAGCCACCGGTGATTTCCATGCCCGGCGTGTAGGCGGCCATGCCCGACATCGGCAATCGGCTGTCATCCGAGCCGTAGGTTTCAAGCTCATCGAGCGGGATGATCTCGGCTTCGATCAGCGCCGCGTACAGCGCGATCGCGTAGTGACCGATCGACAGATAGAAACGATCACGCGGCTCCCACGCCGGGTCTTCGGGGCGATAGCTCAGCGCATGGAAGTAGGCGACCGCGAGCAGGTCCGCCGCACCGAGGGCCTGGCCGACGTAGCCCTGGCCTTGCACCTGCCCCATGCGCAAGGTATGGCGGCGAATGTTGTGGGCGCGCTCGGCCAGCGTCTGGGGTGTTGTGAATGAAAGGTTGGCAGTCATGGTGAATTCTCCTGTGAATCAACGATTGACCAAGGCAGCGGGAATGCGCAGGACCAGCGAGGCGCCGACCAGCAGCACGCCGGTGATCAGATACATGCCGATAGCGCTGGAGCCTGTGAGTGTGGTTATCCAGCCAATCAGGTAGGGCGAGCAGAAGCCGGCAAGGTTGGCGAAGCTGTTGACGGCGGCGATGCCAGCCGCGGCGGAGACACCACCAAGCAGCGTGGTGGGGAGCATCCAGAACAGCGAGGTCGCGGACAGGATGCCGGAAGCCGCCAGGCACAGACTGAGAATGGACAGCATCACATTGCCTCCCATCAGCGCCGCGAGGGTCAGGCCGATGGCCCCGGCGATCATCGGCACGATCAGGTGCCAGCGGCGTTCGCGATGTTTGTCGCCACTGCGTCCGACCAGCAACATGGCGGCGATGGCACAGAGGTAAGGCAGGCTGGTCAGCAAGCCGATCTTCATCGGATCGGAGACCCCGGCATTACGCACAAGGGTCGGCAGCCAGAAGGTAATTGCGTACTGCCCCATCACCACACAGAAATAGATCCCCGCGAGCAGCCAGAGGCGACGGTCACGAATGAATTCGCCGACGGACGCATGCGTCACTTTCTGCTGGTCGTCCTCCGCCAGCTCACGAGCGATCAGGGCTTTTTCGTCGTCGTTGAGCCAACTGGCCTGATGCACGCCATCCTTGAGATAGCTGAGCACCAACAGTCCGACAACCACCGTAGGCACAGCCTCCAGCACAAACATCCATTGCCAGCCGGCCCAGCCGTGCATACCGGCGAAGTGGTTCATGATCCAGCCGGAGAGCGGGCCGCCGACCATGCCCGACAACGGGATAGCGATGAACCACAACACCGTCATGCGTGCACGCCGGTAGGACGGAAACCAGTAGGTGAGGTACAGCAGCAGACCCGGCGCCAGGCCGGCTTCGGCAATGCCCAGCAGAAAGCGCAGGGCGTAGAACTGCCAGGCGGTTTCGACGAAGGCGAAGAGGGCGGAAACAATGCCCCAGGTGATCATGATGCGCGCGATCCAGACCCGCGCGCCGACCTTGTGCAGGATGATGTTGCTGGGCACTTCGCAGAGAAAGTAGCCGATGAAGAACATGCCCGCGCCCAGCCCGTAGACTGTTTCGCTGAGCGCCAGATCGTTCATCATTTGCAGTTTGGCAAAGCCGACGTTGACGCGATCGAGGTAGGCGCACAGGTAGCACAGCATCAGGAACGGCATCAGGCGCCAGGCGGTTTTACGGTAGGCGTTGGAACGCACCGCCGAAACGGCTTTGAGCGACAGGGTAGTCATGATGGTCTGATCTCTTGTTTTTATTGACCGCCGGGCAAGCCTGCCCGGCCGTATCATCGATCCAGAACCGCACGGGCCGCGAGGCCCGCCACGTGTGTCAGTGAATCAGCATGCCGCCGTTCACATCCAGGGTGATGCCGGTCAGATAGGAGGACAGGTCGCTGGCCAGGAACAGCGCCGCATTGGCCACATCCTGGGCCTCGCCCAGGCGACCCAGCGGAATGCCGTCGATGATCGCGTGGCGGCGCTCGTCCTGCATCAGGCCGCCAGTAATGTCGGTGTGAATCAGGCCGGGGGCGATGGAGTTGACGCGCACGTTGTCCGGCCCAAGCTCACGCGCCATGGCCTTGGCCAGGCCCAGCACACCGGCCTTGGCGGCGCTGTAATGAGGCCCGCCAAAAATGCCGCCGCCGCGCTGCGCGGAAACCGAAGACATGCACACAATGCTGCCGCTGGCTTGCTGGCGCATGAGCGGAATCACCGCCTGGGACATCAGCAACGTACCGCGCAGGCTGACGTCCAGCACCTTGTCGTAATCACCGGGGCGGATATCGAGGGTCTTGAGGGGTTGGGTGATGCCGGCATTGTTGACCAGTATGTCGATCCGGCCAAAGTGTTCGATGACGGTGGCGACAGCCTGCTGCACCTGGGACTCGTCGGCGACGTTGGCAGCCAGGCCGAGATGCCCCTCGCCCAAAGAGGCAGCGGCATCGCGGGCAGCGGATGCGTCCAGATCCAGAATCACCACCCGGGCGCCATGTTGAGCGAAGGTCGTAGCTGTCGCGCGGCCGATACCACGTGCGGAGGCAGCACCTGTGATGATCGCGACTTTGCCTTGAAGAAGCATGGGAGAAACCTCTGATTGTTTTTATTGAGTCGGTCCGTGCAGAACCGATGACTCAGCTTGTCTCCCGCAACGACCCTGAGCAATAACGCAAACTTCACTGGATGCTGAAAAAAATTCAGCACTCGCCAACATGCGGTTGCGGTGTTTGAATAGCCGAACGCCCGGCCTCAGCCACTTGCAGCGGAACAACCCACATGATGAGTTCATCTGGCGAAGCACCGCCAATCCTGCCACCCCTGAAAGCCATTCAGGCCTTTGAGCAAACTGCGCGCTTTGGCAACGTCGCGCGTGCGGCCGAAGTGCTGGACCTGACGCCCTCGGCAGTCAGTCACCAACTGGCCAAACTCGAGGCGATGATCGGGCGGCAGCTGTTCCTCAGAACGGCCAGAGGGGTGACGTTGACGCCCGTGGGCGAGCAATACCTGTCCGAGATATCCGGCATCCTGCACAGCCTGGCGGTGGCAACAGAGCGCGCGACCAGTGATGTCAGCCTCGACTGTCTGCGATTGCATTCATCACCCAGCTTCGGCCTGTTGTGGCTGATGCCGCGCCTGGAACAGTTTCGCGAGAGCCATCCCGACATTCAGCTCAATCTCTCATGCTCTTATGAATCGCTGCACTTCAGTCGGGACAAGATCGACGTGGACATCCGCCACGGCATGCCGAACTGGCCAAGTTTCGAAGTGCGTACGCTGCGCAACGAAAAAATCGCAGTTCTCGCATCACCCAAGCTTCTGGAAAAACGCCCCATCCGCGCCGTCGCCGACTTGCTGGACTGCAACCTGATCCTGTCGGAAGCGACGCTGATCAAGTGGCCGCAACTGTTTGCTCAACACGGGCTGTCGCGCCCAGAAAGCCCCTACACCTTGAGCTTTGACCGCTCCTACATGACCCTCGAAGCCGCCAGCCACGGGCTTGGATTTGCATTGGAAAGCACGCTGCTGGCGCAGGACTACCTGGCGCGCGGCGAGTTGGTCGAAGTCATTCCCGGGTTGAGCGCCCCGATCACCGCACACCACCTGGTTTTCCCGAAGGCGCATGCGGGGTTTCCACGGGTGAGGCGTTTTCTGGAATGGATGCAGCGTGAGTTGGGGCATGACTTCAGTTACTGAAGCACATCCATATTGATCTTGCGCCAACACGCTTCCGAGAAACTGTAAACCGAGAACGCAATCAGCCCCAGGGCCATTACCATCAAAAGAAGCCATCCAGCGGGCAGATTCTGCAGCGCGTCCAGCGCTTCCTTCATGCCAGGCGGGTCCATGGCTTGATAAGCGGAACCGCTGACGGCCAGCAGCAAAGCAATCTCCATAAACACGACGCCGCGAGCGATCAGACCGAAGCGAGACACCGGACGGACATAGCGCATGACCTCTTCGTCGGCCTCAAAATACTTCTCGAACGAGGCCTTCCAGCCCTTGATGATGTGCGCAACGCCAACCCCCAGCGGAATGAGCGCAATCAGGTACAACAATAGATTCGAGTGTTCCCACGACAAAAGATGCGCCAGCCAGTCTTTGGTCTGCTCTGCGGAATGGTTCGAACTGCGGCTACCACTCACAAGCAGGCCCAACGCAAAAAACGCCAGAGCACCGTTGACCAGACCTCCTGCAAACAGGCCTGCACGAATCACCAGCCCTTTGAGCTGCGTGCCGTGATGATCGACATCGCGTATCGCTTGCAGGACACGCCAGGCTGCAAACGCAAGCAGACCCGCCACCACAAGGCCCACCAGAAAATAGCCGAACGGCTGGCTCAGCAAGGCCTCCAGGCTCTTGTGACTGTCTTTGGGTTTTGTCGAATCCTGGGCTGCCAATAGCGCGAATATGCCGATGATCAAATAAAGCACTCCGCGAGCGGCGTATCCGCCCCGAGCGAGTATGACGAGACTGCGTTGCGCGGACATTGGATAGATTTCCGAGGTGTATTAAGAGAGCAGACCCTTGTCGCTGAAAGGGGTTCTGTTGCAAATCGGAGTACGGACGTTTACCCGGAGTGCGATGGATGAAGGGGACGAACTGACATTGCGAGCGGGCCGATCCTGACCCATCATTCAGATTCATATTGATGCCGTGGTGAAAATGGACAAGCAACTGGCTGGTTACTCGATTGTATTGACCATCATCTGGGTTTCAGCGGTTATCGCGGTCATGTACTGGATGTCTAATTGAACGTATTGGGTGGCGATGTGGAAGGCGTGGTGTTGGGCGACAAGATTCAGCGAGAAGCGGACCGGCTGCTGGCGCAGATTGTCCGGGCAGACTCGATGATCATTGCTGTCAAGGCAGGGGCGCGGGCGGATGGTTTCGTGCTGGGACTGGAAACCGGCGGGGCCTTGCGTGCCGGCGATGCCGAGAGGCTGTACATCATTTTCGAAGCCGCGCTGGTGGAGCGTTTGAAGTCATTGTCGCGAGGCTGATCAGATCGGCTGATTGAATCGAAATTCATGAACAGCCATCTACTTGAACTATAAGCTGACCACTCAATGTTCATTTTTGTACGGGGCGAGGGCATGGACTGGAGTGACATGCGGATCTTCCTGGCGATTGCCCGCAGCGGCTCGCTGGGCGGAGCCGCCAGGGAGTTGGGGGTCAGTCATCCGACGGTCGGACGGCGCTTGCAGGTGCTTGAACAAACCAGTGGGCAAGCCTTTTTCCTGCGGACCGCTCAAGGGCTGGTGCTCACGGACAGTGGCGAGAGGATTCTCGGTCTGGCGCAGGACATGGAACACAGCGCCTTGGCCATCGAGCGGCGTCTGGCGGGGCATGGTGATCAGCCTGAAGGCCTGTTGCGGATATCCTCAGCCGACTGGTTCGCCTGTCATGTTTTGTCGCCGGTTCTCAGCGAACTGGTGCACCGCTACCCGTTGATCGTTCCCGAAGTCATCGCCGGGCATAGACTGTTCGATCTTGCCCGCCGGGATGCCGACATCGCTTTCCGGATCGTACCTTTCACCGAACCCGACATAGTGCACCGCAAGCTGACAACTCTGTCGTACGGCCTATACGCGGCTTTGCATGTCCCGGCGCCGCAGCCGGACGGCGATGGGCTTGGCCTGATCCTGATGAACATCGCCCAGGCCCATTACCCGGACGTGCAATGGCTGCAGCAACGCTATCCGCTGGCCCGCACCGTGTTCACCAGCAGCAGCCGTACGGTTCAGGCACAGATGTGCGCGAAGGGCCTGGGCGTTGCCGTCTTGCCCCGCGTCCTCGGTGACTCCGTGTCGGGACTGCGACTGCTGGATGAGGACGAGCCACCGCCAGGGCGAGATATCTGGATGGGGTATCACCAGGACATGCGCCAGATGGACCGGCTGCGCGCCCTGGCTGACCTTGCCTCCAACATGATCGGTGCGGGGTAGCGCCTCAGGTCGGGCGAACAGCCGAGGCTTGCGCTACCGTCGCTGGCTCGCGCGCTAACGCCAGGCTTATCGCTGCCCCTACGGCCAGGCAAACGGCGATGCACAGAACAGCGATCGTGAACGCATGAGTGATGCTGACCGCCGTCGCCGGTTCTCCGAGCAAGGTATAAAACACACCGCCAATCAGTGCGACGCTCAGCGATGTGCTGATCTGCAGCGTGGCGCTGGTAATGCCTGCGATCATCCCGGCATACGCCGGCGCTACCCGTCCCGTGACCATGCGCATCAACGTCGGCAGACCGAGCCCTTGTCCCAGACCGATCAGGAACAGGATGACCGTCATGGAAGTTAAGGGCGGGGCGAGGGTAGTCGGTGTCACTGACACGAGCCAGCCCAGCCATAGTAATCCGACTACTTCCAGTCCCATGCCTACAGGATTCACGTAGCCCCCGAGGACGCGCCTGAGGAGCGGAACCGACAGGGGACCGAGCAGAAATCCCGCGCCAAACGGCAGAAAGATCAGGCCGGCATGCAGTGCGCTCATATGCAATGCGCTTTGCATGTACATCGAAAACATCAGAAAAAACACACCGATTGAATAGAAGCAAAGCGCGACCAGAAGCGCTCGCCCCAGGCCCGGTGCATTCAGTACGGCCGGGGCGAGGATGGGAGTTCCTCCGGTCCGGTGCAAACAGCTCTCGTAGCGCCAGAACACTACCGCCAGCACAGGACTGGCGGCCAGCGACAGCCAGGCCCACCACGGCCATCCCGCCTCGCGGCCTTCAATCAACGGCACCACAAGGGTGGTCAGCGTCAGCATCGACAACGCGGTGCCCACCAGATCCAGCTTGCTCGCGTGTTGCGCACGCGTTTCTTTGAGCACACGGATGCCGAACGCAATCACCAACAACGCGATCGGCAGGTTGACCAGGAAGATCGCGCGCCATCCCATGCGCAACACGTCGACCTCAATCAAAAAGCCGCCCAGTGCCTGACCGATCACAGACGCCAGTCCAAATACGGCCCCGTAAATGCTCAATGCCAATGGTCTTTCCGACACTGGGAAAATCGCCTGCACCGATGCAAGTGCCTGAGGGGCCATTACCGCGGCGGTCACACCCTGCAAGGCGCGTCCGAGGATGAGCATCCACGGCGAAACCGCCACGCCGCACATCAGCGACGCGGCGGCGAAGCCCAGCAGGCCAAGGAAGAACATCCGCCCGCGGCCGTACAGATCGCCGAGTCGTCCGCCGGTAATCAGCGTCACGGCATAGAGCGTTGCATAGGAAGAAATCACCAGCTGCTCGGCAGAGGAGCCTGTCCCCAGATCCTCCTGTATCGAGGGCAGGGCGACGTTGACGATAAAAAAATCCAGGGGCGGCAGAAACGCACCGACGAGCAAGATGGCAAACATCAACCAGCGCCGGGGTTCGGGCACTTCGATTTCGATTCGAGACATGACAGGCATCCTGTAGGGAAACTCAGGTTTGACGACGACTGAAGGGCAAGGCTTCGCGCCTGCCCGGGTCAGGTCGCCGCGTCCCAATTTAGGGAGTCTCTCCTGCGTTTTCGCCTTACAAAACTGCACGGCCAACGTTCATTCCTGTCAGTGCCGTTCTGCGCCGTTGACGCTCACCATGGGCCAGGTCGTTTCAGACATTCCCTTCATCAACGACCGAGGAGTCAGACATGTCAGGTAAATTCAGCGATCAGGTTGCCGTCGTGACCGGCGGTTCCACAGGGATCGGGTTTTCCATCGCGCAAGCCTTGATCGCCGAGGGCGCCGAACGCGTTTACATCACTGGAAGGGCAGCAGACAGGCTGGAGGCGGCAGTTGCCAGACTCGGCGACAAAGCTGTCGCGGTGGTTTCCGATGTCTCGCTTCAGGCCGATCTCGACACGCTCAAAGCGACAATCCAAACGCGCGATGACCGGCTGGACGCGGTGTTCGCAAATGCCGGGATCTGTGAGAAAAATCCGCTCGGAGAGACCAGCGAGGCTGCTTACTACGCCACGTTCGACGTGAACGTGAAAGGCGTTTTCTTCAGCGTTCAAACGCTTCTTCCGTTGATGAAAGACGCTTCGTCCATCGTCTTGACTGCCTCAATCTGCTCCAGCAACGGCATGGAAGGATTGAGTCTGTACAACGCGTCGAAGGCGGCGGTCCGATCGTTTGCACGCACGTGGGCCAATGAACTCAAGGACCGCAAAATCCGCGCAAACGTGTTGAGCCCTGGCTTCACCCGCACACCGCTGATGGACAACGGGCTGAAAATGAGCGAGAGCGACATTGCCGCGCTGCGCCAGCACGTCGAGCAAATCACGCCATTGGGCTACATGGCGCAACCCGAAGAAATTGCCAGCGCGGCACTGTTTCTCGCCTCGGACGACGCCAGATACGTGAACGGCGTGGAGCTGATGGTCGATGGTGGTTTATCGCAAATCTGAAGCAGGGGATTGGTAAAGCATCGGGCAGGCGTAAGGCGACTTGTTCCATCTGCATTGATCTCAAAGCGTGGTGGTCTGCCCGTTGCGATCCAGTTCATACACCTTGTTGCCCTGCAACTTCTCCTTCAGCCATCGCTCTGCCTTACCCAACGGCCGCTGCCGCGCCCAGAGCAAATCCACACCAATCTGCCAGTCGGTATGCGGATACGCCGAGAGCTGCAGTTCCACCAGCTCACCCTTGGCCAGTTCACGCTGAATGAGTTGGCGGGGCAGGGTGGCCCAGCCGAGTCCGGCGCGGACCATTTCCAATAACGCCAGATAACTTTCCGCCTGCCACAGCTGGGTCGAACGCAGATATTCGCTGCTCGGCAGTTTGCTCGCGTGGGCGCTGAAGGCAAGGCGGCGATGGACGTGCAGATCCTCGAACGTGACGTTATCGAGTTGCGCCAATGGGTGCTGGGGATGGCAGACGTGCAGCATGATCAGTTTGCCCAGTTGCTGGAACGCCAGCTCCTTGGGGTAGCCGGGCTGTGAGAACGCCACACCGAGCACCGCTTCGCCGCTGCTGACCAGTTCACTGACGTCGCCATGGACCGGATGACGAATGATCAGGTCGACAAAGGGGAAGGCTGCTTCGAAGGCTTTGAGCACCGGCATGATCGGGCCGTACGGCGTTTCAATGGCCAGTGTCAGGCTGGGCTCTACGTTTTCCGACAGACAATCGGCGTGGGCTTCGAAGGTCATGCAGCGTTCAAGCACGGCTTCGGCCTGCACCAGCAATTTGTGGCCGCTGGCGGTGAGGGCAGGGCTGCGGTTGCTGCGGTCGAACAGGTCGACGCCAAGGTCGGTTTCGAGGTTGGCAATCGCTGCGCTGATGGTCGATTGGGTCTTGCCCAGTTTGCGCCCGGCGGCGGAAAACGATCCGCTTTTGACTACTTGGACGAACATCAACAGTTGATCGAGTGAGAAGCGCAAGCATTGAACTCCCGGTTCGAAAATGAAGGTTTGGAGCGGCTAGCGGATGCCAGATTCGTGCCATCGGAAAAAGCGATGGTTGCTAATTTGTTTCATCGCAATAAACGTTCAACTATGGCCCCGCGTCAAACGATCTCCGGGGCGGATCCACCTTCAAACGCCCTGGGCATGCCCGCAATCTCAACAGATGCCGCACCTTCAGGAGCGTGTGAAATGACCACACAACGCATTCATCCGGTGGACGAGGTTTTGCCACTGCGACAGTTGTTCACGTTTGGCTTGCAGCATGTTCTGGTGATGTACGCGGGAGCGGTGGCGGTGCCGCTGATTCTTGGCAGCGCGATGGGGCTGACCTCGGCGCAAGTCGTGTTGCTGATCAACGCCAACCTGTTGACCTCTGGTGTGGCGACGCTGATTCAAACCCTCGGTTTCTGGAAGTTCGGCGCCCGCCTGCCGCTGATTCAGGGCTGCTCGTTCATTGCCCTGGCGCCGATGATCATGATCGGCAAAGAGTTCGGCCTCAGTCAGATTTTCGGCGCGGTGATCGCGGCGGGATTTATCACCGTCGCGCTGGCACCGGTGTTCAGCCGATTGCTGCGGTTTTTTCCGCCGGTGGTGATTGGCAGCCTGATCACCATTATCGGCATCTCGCTGATGCCGGCGGCGGCGATATGGCTGGGGGGTGGCAATCCCGATGCGGCAGATTTTGGCAATCCCGCCAATCTGTTACTGGGTTTGGCCACGGTCAGTGTGACCCTGGTGATCTACGCCAGATTCAAGGGCTTCATCGGCAACCTCAGCGTGCTGATTGGTCTCTTTGTCGGCAGCCTGATCGCAGCGGTTTGCGGCATGACTCACTTCAATCGGGTCAGCGAAGCGGCGTGGTTTGAGCTAAGTGCGCCGATGGCATTCGGCGCGCCGGAATTCGCGCCGGTGCCGATTCTGATCATGACCCTGGCGATGCTGGTCATCATGGCCGAGACCACCGGCAACTGTCTGGCGATCGGCAAATTGACCGGCAAACCGACCACGCAACAGACCCTCGGCAATGCATTTCGCGCCGATGGCTTGTCGACCATGCTCGGTGGCTTGTTCAACAGCTTTCCTTACAACGCCTTTACTCAGAACACCGGCTTGATTGCGCTCTCCAACGTTAAAAGCCGCTTCGTTGTGGCCGCTGCCGGGGCAATCATGGTGCTGATGGGCCTGTTCCCGAAACTCGGCGCGTTGATCGCCGCGGTGCCGACGCCGGTGCTCGGTGGCTGCGCGATTGTGATGTTCGGCATGACCACGGTGGCGGGGATTCAGGAACTGTCACGGGTGCAATTCGAGGGCACGCGCAACGGCATTATCGTCGCCGTGTCAGTGAGTGTCGGGGTGCTGCCGATGTCCTTTCCGGCGCTGTTCGAACACGTAGGCCCGACCCTGAAACTGGTGCTCGACAGCGGGATTTTCCTCGGAGCGATCACCGCCATCGTCCTCAACGTTCTGCTCAACGATGAAAAAAAATCGACCGAAACCATCGGTGCTACATCGGCTGAACTGGCCGACTGACTTTTGTTTTCCACTGCCCTGGAGTTACCCATGAATCAATTGACTGAGCTCATCCCGGCTGGCATCAGCGCGCTTGATCTGACGTTACTGCGCCAGACCATTGCCTTGTCCGAGGCATCGAAGCAACGCGGTCGCCATCCGTTCGCGGCATTGGTGGCCGACCGCAACGGCAAGGTGATTGTCGAAGCGGGGAACAACTCGATGCCCCCGGAAGGTGATCCAACGCAGCATGCCGAGTTGGTGGCAGCGGCGGCAGCGGCAAAACTGCTGTCGCCGCAGGAGTTGGAACTGTGCACGCTGTACACCAGCGCCGAGCCTTGCTGCATGTGCGCCGGCGCGGTGTATTGGACGGGGATCGGACGTGTGGTCTATGCCTTGTCGGAGCATGCCTTGCTGGGACTGACGGGGGACCATCCGGAGAATCCGACGTTCTCGCTGCCGTGCCGCGAGGTGTTCGCCAAGGGGCAACGTAAGGTCAGTGTGTTGGGGCCGATGCTGGAGGGGGAGGCGGCTGAACCGCACAGGGGGTTTTGGTCGTAACAGGTTTTGAAACGAAGCTCGAGTGATGTGATGTCGCGCACTCGCATGCGACGTCTGCAATAATGACGCCCCACTGAGACGCGAAGGCATCAAGTGCTCGTCTCGGCATCCGGAATCAGGTTTTGGAGGACTCCATGCGTGACATTATTGATGGCTTTCTGCGTTTTCAACGCGAGGTGTATCCACAACGCGTCGAGCTTTTCAGGCAGCTCGCGACAGAGCAAAACCCAAAGGCGTTGTTCGTAACATGCTCGGACAGTCGTGTAGTGCCTGAACTGCTCACACAGCGGGAGCCGGGTGAGCTGTTCGTGATCCGCAACGCCGGCAACATTGTGCCATCGTATGGCCCTGAACCCGGTGGTGTATCGGCCACCGTCGAATATGCGGTTGCAGTGCTCGGCGTACGGGACATCGTGATCTGCGGCCACTCGGATTGCGGAGCGATGGGCGCGATTTCACGCTGCACGTGTCTGGATCATCTTCCGGCAGTTGCCAACTGGCTTCGTCACTCGGACGCCGCGAAAGCGATCAACGCGGCGCATGAGTTCGATACGCCACGCGACAAGCTCGATGGCCTCGTTCGTGAAAACGTGATCGCACAACTGGCGAACCTGCGGACTCATCCATCGGTGGCGCTTTCGCTTGAGCAAGGACGTTTGAATTTGCATGGCTGGGTCTATGACATCGAGGCAGGTTGCATCGATGCGCTGGATGGAGCCACTCGACGCTTCGTTCCACTGTCCGATTCACCGACCACCGTTGCCGTCGCTGCGCGCAACGGTGGTCAGATATAACGGCGACAGACAGGTCGGGACGGGGAAAATTTCGTCCCGGCCGATCGGTCCCTGGCCCGAATCAAAGACCCACCGATGACTCACAATCGTTTGATATTTCACGTCCTTTCTTTTATTCACACATTTACGTGGCCAACGCCGTGGTGTTGACATCGTGTTCCGGTAGAGCCACATCGCTATCGCCCGGCGTCAGAATGACCTTGCGGCAATCCTCTTCCTTTTTATCAAAAATTTTATAGCCCTCTGGAGCCTGTTCCAGCGACATACGATGGCTGATGATGACCTCCGGTGAGAGGCGGCCTGCCTCGATGTGATGGAGCAGCTCCGGCAGGAAGCGATGCACGTGGGTTTGACCCATTTTGAAAGTCAGACCCTTGTCAAACGCGTCCCCGAAAAGGAATCCATGTATGAATCCAGAGTAGACTCCAGGGACACTCACAATGCCACCACGTCTGACAGCTGCAATACACTGGCGCAGAGCTTTGCCGCTACTTCCCTCGAGCTTGAGTGTCGCGAGAACCGTTTCCGTCGTACTACCTTTCGCTTCAAACCCGACCGCGTCCACGACGCCGTCGACGCCCCGCATTCCTTTGGTTTGCCGAATGATCGTATCTGCAGGGTCGTCGTCTTCATCGAAGTTGATGGGAATTACGCCGTATGTTTTCTGCGCGTAAGCCAAGCGGTAAGGATGGTGATCGACCATGAAAATCTGGTCGGCCCCGAGCATTCTTGCGCAGGCTGCACTTAATAAACCGACAGGGCCCGCACCATAAATGGCGATGCTGGAGCCGTTGCCAATCCCCGCGTTCGTTACAGCCTGATACGCAGTCGGGAGGATGTCGGAGAGGAAAAGAACTTTTTCATCCGGCAGTGTCCCTGGCACTTTGAACGGCCCGGTGTTGGCTTTCGGTACACGCACGTATTCGGCCTGCCCGCCAGGCACTCCGCCGTACATATGGCTGAATCCGAACAGCGCGGCTCCCGGGGGGATCGCCTTTTTATTCAAGATCGCTCCACGCCCCGTATTTGTAGTTTCGCAGGCCGCGAACAGATCCATTGCGCAGAAGAAACAGCTGCCGCAGGCAATGACGAAGGGAATGACAACCCGATCGCCCGGCTGCACGGCGGTCACCGCTGAACCTGCCTCCTCGACGATCCCCATGAACTCATGACCGAAAATATCGCCATGCTCGACGGTTGGAATCTTTCCTCGATAAAGGTGAAGGTCAGATCCGCAAATCGCGGTTGCCGTCACTCGAAGAATGATGTCATCGCTGTCCTGGATGACTGGATCCGCAACGTTGTCGACTTTGACGCTGTGCGCGCCGTGATACGTAAGTGCTCTCATGGCGTCCTACCTCTGACTTTCACTGGATGTAAGTGGGAGAGGGCACACGGAGAGCGTAAGTTCATAATGAAAGGCGGGGGAAGTGACTGGCGGTGGTCCTCACAATGAAGAGCGCCTTATCACCCTGTCTTGCATCTCCGTCGTGATCCGCAATTAATCGAAACTTCGCCGTCCGCCGGGCGGTCCAGACCTTTACATCTCCCGAGCGTGTCGTGGATGTCGGCGCACCGGGATGTCATACGCAATGAAAAGATGAGGTCGGACATGACGGTGACAGTGGGTGATTTTCTGGTCGAACGCCTGAGCCAATGGGGGGTGACGCGAATTTTTGGTTATCCCGGCGACGGTATCAACGGCGTCTTCGGTGCGTTGAGCCGGGCGGGCGGCAAGATCGAATTCGTCCAGGCGCGTCACGAGGAAATGGCGGCGTTCATGGCGTCCGCCCATGCCAAATTCACCGGTGAACTGGGTGTGTGCATCGCGACATCCGGGCCTGGTGCTTCCCACCTGATCACCGGACTGTACGACGCTCGGCTGGACCACATGCCGGTGCTGGCGATTGTCGGGCAGCAGGCGCGCACGGCACTGGGCAGCCATTATCAGCAGGAGCTGGATCTGGTCTCGATGTTCAAGGATGTGGCCGGAGCGTTTGTGCAACAGGCCTCGGCGCCTTCTCAGGTCCGGCACTTGCTGGATCGTGCGGTGCGCACGGCGATTGGCGAACGCCGGGTGACTGCGTTGATCCTGCCGAACGACCTGCAGGACTTAGAGTACAAGGCGCCGGCGAGGGCCCACGGCACTGCGCATTCGGGGGTTGGTTACAGCAAGCCGAAAGTGCTGCCTTATGACGCGGATCTGCAACGTGCGGCCGATGTACTGAATGCGGGAGAGAAGGTTGCGATTCTGGTGGGTGCCGGAGCGCTGCACGCCAGCGAGCAAGTGTTTGCGATTGCCGAGAAACTGGGCGCCGGAGTGGCAAAGGCACTGCTCGGCAAAGCTGTATTACCGGACGAATTACCTTGGGTCACAGGTTGTATCGGTCTGCTCGGCACCGAACCGAGCTACAAATTGATGACGGAGTGCGACACCCTGCTGATGATCGGATCGGGGTTTCCTTATGCCGAGTTCTTGCCGAAAGAAGGGCAGGCGCGCGGGGTTCAGATCGACCTGCAACCGGACATGCTCAGTCTGCGCTACCCGATGGAGGTGAACCTTGCCGGCGATGCGGCTGAGACCCTGGCGGCACTGGCACCGTTGCTCGAACACAAGCCACTGCGCAAGTGGCGTAAAAAGATCGAAGGCTGGCGGGCGAGCTGGGATAAAACCCTCGAGAAGCGCGCGATGGCCAAGGCCGACCCGGTTAACCCGCAACGGGTGGTGTATGAGTTGTCCCCGCGTCTGCCCGAGCAGGCCATCATCACCAGCGACTCCGGTTCTTGCGCCAACTGGTTCGCCCGTGACTTGAAAATCCGCAAGGGCATGAAGTGCTCGCTCTCCGGTGGCCTGGCCTCGATGGGCGCCGCTGTGCCATACGCGATAGCGGCGAAGTTCGCTTTCCCGCAACGGCCGGTGATCGCCCTGGTGGGCGATGGCGCCATGCAGATGAACAACATGGCCGAACTGATAACGGTCGCCAAATACTGGCGACAGTGGGACAGCCCGAAGTGGATCTGCGCCGTGTTCAACAATGAGGATCTGAATCAGGTCACCTGGGAACAGCGCGTGATGGAGGGCGATCCGAAATTCGTTGCCTCGCAGAGTATTCCGGATGTGCCTTACCATTTGTTCGCCATCTCCATCGGCCTCAAAGGCATTTTTGTCGATCGGGAGGAAGACGTGGCCGCAGCCTGGGAGCAGGCGTTAGCTTCCGAAGTACCGGTCGTCATTGAATTCAAGACCGACCCGAATGTGCCGCCGTTGCCGCCGCATATCAAGCTGGAACAGGCAAAGAAATTCGCCAGAACGTTGCTCAAGGGTGATCCGGACGAAGCGGGCGTCATCGTGCAAACGGCTAAACAGGTATTGGGGACGGTATTGCCCGGGAAGCGCAAGTAGTGACGGTAAGACCCGCGAAGAGTTTCGTGACGATGGCTTGGTTTTCAACCTGCATATCACCAGGACGCCGGGGAGTCAGGGCGTCCTGGCGTCAAAGGTGAACCGAGGAAGTTCCGATCAGAAACACTATTTAACATAATATACATTACACGTAACAAAGTATTACGGAGTCAGCCCGGTTGCGCACGCCATTTCGATCTCCAGCATCGCTTTCAAACGACCTGATCTTTGTTGGCTGTAGGTCCCTCTATTTAAAACGTGCCGCTCTCAATCCTCGGCACGCGTCAGCTTTTCAATCAGCGCTCGATGCTGCGGATACCGCGCTGTGAGTTTCTGCCGGTTCCCCATTTCCATATCGGCAAAATCAAAGCCTGGTGAAACCGCTTCGCTGATCAAACCAAATCCGTTCGAACCATTCAGCAATCTGGAGGCTTTCCAGATTCCGCCCGGTACGTGCAATTGCAAATGTTGTCCGGCTAGAACATCGCTGCCCATCACCAACGTCTGCAGTGAACCGTCTTCAAGGATCAAGCTGTACTCAATGGCATCGCCCAGATGGAAATAATGCAGGATGTCCGAGTGGTTGAAATGAAACTGGCCGACCGGTGAATCTTTGGTAAGCAGGTAGTAAATCGACGTCATCAGAAAGCGTGAGCCGCTCGTGGTTTCAAGCATGTCCCGGTGATCAGCCTGGTATGTCCTGCGGAAATAGCCGCCCTCAACATGAGGTTCAAGGTCCAGTGATGCAATCAGGTTCGACGCACTGATCTGACTCGGATTCATGGCCTGCTCCATTGATTTTCAATAATTATGTAATAACTCGACTAAACGACCATTTAGTGTAGTTAAGCGAAAATTCAAGACGAACGACGAATTTAACAGCTAAATCTCGGTCTTCCGCTGATTCATTCCTCACTCGGGTCGTAGCTGTTCACATTGGGCACTTGCAGATGCAGGCGCCCAAGCAAGTCAACCAATGTATCAATCTCAGCCGGAGTCAAGCCGCTGAGCAGACGCGACTCTCGCTCAAGTGCAACTTTGAGCACGCGGTCATGCAGTTCTTTACCGCTGGCCGTCAATCGCACGGTGTAACGCCGTGCATCCTTGGGATCCAGTTGACTGGTGATCCGCCCCGCCGCTTCCAATGTCTGCAATGAACGACTGACAGCGCTCTTGTCGAGGCCGATGGCTTGGCAGATTCGATTGGCGGTGATGTCGGATTCAACGGCCAGCATTGAAAGCATCCGCCATTCAACCACGCCGATTCCGAAGTGTTTGCGATAGCACTGGGAGGCCCCGGTGGCGAGTTTGTTCGCCAGGAACGTCACCAGGCCAGGTACATAACGCGATAGGTTCAGTTGTGTATCAGTAGCCATCGAGAAAACACCATAGATCAAAGACCTTACATATTGGTTGACACCGCAACCAATTTATCTGAGGATTCACTCAGCCAAGCATTGCGGACAATGCGCCGCATGATACGCCGTAGCACAACCTCAAAAAAATAATTAACAGGTCTTGCTTATGAACGCTCCCCATCCGTGCCCTTTATTGGCGCCCATGATTAGCCACCCTTTCTACTTCTTCTTGCCCGGCTGATTCGTCACCCGCTCGCCCCCTTTCTTTTTTCAGTAGCCACTTCAATGTGGAGGGAGAAGTCATGCTCCAAGTCAACGTCACCCGCAAAGTCGACGAGGCCGAGGATATCTGCAGTTTCGAGCTGTGCTCAGCAGACGGTCGCCCCCTACCGCCGTTCAACGCCGGGGCACACATCGACATCCACATTGCCGAAGGTCTGACCCGGCAGTACTCGCTGTGCAATGACTCCAAAGAGCGTCATCGCTACGTCATCAGTGTGCTGAAAGATCCCGCCTCGCGCGGCGGTTCCGCTGCGATGCACGACACCATCAGTCAGGGACAGACGCTCAGCATCAGCGAACCACGCAACCTCTTTCCACTCGCAGGCTCAGCCAGGCGCCACCTGCTGTTTGGCGCAGGCATTGGCATCACGCCGATGGTGGCAATGGCCCATGAACTTCACCACCAAGGAGCAGATTTCGAGCTGCATTACAGCTTTCGATCCCGTGAGCGTGCCGCGTTTATCCAATGGCTCGCCCAAGCGCCCTTCGCCAGCCGCGTGCATTTGCATGACGACAGCGGATCGCCTGCACAGAAACTCGATGCGACCGCCCTCCTCGCCACCCCAGATACCACAAACCACCTCTACGTATGCGGCCCGGTCGGCTTCATGAATTTCATCTTCGACACCGCGCACGCCGCTGGCTGGCCCGAAGATCGCGTGCACAGAGAGTTCTTCGCCGCTGCACCGGTCGATGCTAGCGCTGATTCGCCCTTCGAAGTTCAGTTGGCGAGCACAGGGCGGATTTTTTACATCCCCGCCGATCGCACTGTATTCGAAGTGCTCGATGAGGCCGGGATTGCCATCGAGTCATCGTGCGAGCAAGGCGTCTGCGGCACCTGCGTCACGGGCTTGCTCGAAGGTATTGCCGATCACCGTGACCAGTTCATGACCGCCGCCGAACACGCTGCCAATGACCGTTTCACCCCATGCTGCTCACGTGCCAAATCGCCCCGCCTGGTATTGGACCTTTGACCTGAACCGAGCCTTGACCGCTCGCCGGAGAACATCATGACCACCGCTGCCCTGCCCCTTGCACACGAAATTCTCCCGGCCACTGCGTCGAGCTTCCCGCTCGATCAATGGTACGTCGCGGCTTTGAGCCGGGAACTGAAAAACCAGCCGCTTGGCCGCACGTTACTGAACAAACCGGTAGTGCTTTTTCGCACGGCGGATAACCAGGTCGCCGCACTGGAAGACCGCTGCTGCCATCGTGCACTGCCCCTGTCCGGTGGCACGGTAGAGGAGCGCGGTTTGCGCTGCGGTTACCATGGACTGCTATTCAATGAAGGCGGTAAATGCATCGAAATTCCGGGCCAGGACAAGATTCCGAGCAAAGCCAAAGTGCCTGCCTACCCTGTTCGGGAGCAGGATCAGATCATCTGGATCTGGTTCGGCAGCGCTGAGCATCCGCAGCCGACATTCTCGCCACCGGTCTACGACGTGCACAGCAGCGGCAAATACCTGTTCGACGGTGATGTCTACCACTACGACGCGCCTTATCAACTCATCCACGACAACCTCATGGATCTGAGTCACCTGGGCTATGTCCATCTGCACACCATTGGTGGCAACGCCAGCATTCACATGAACGCGCAGATGAGTGTGGACAGCGACGACTCGATGGTTCGCGTGGTTCGCCACATGCCCGATTCCGTTCCGCCGCCGACCTACACCGCCGCCTATCCGTTCAAAGGCAACATCGACCGCTGGCAGGAGATCGAGTTTCACGTCAATCACCTGCGCATCTGGACCGGCGCGATCGACGCAGGCACTGACGATTTGAATAACCCGGATCGAGGCGGTTTCCACATGCGTGGTTTTCACGGCGTAACGCCAGAAACAGACACTTCAAGCCACTACTTCTGGACCATGGCCACCAACCCTGAACATGATCCCGAGGCCGTCACAGCCAAAGTCCTGCATCAGACGCGATTGACGTTCGACGAAGACAAAGTGGTGATCGAGGCGCAGTACCAGAACATGTGCCGGTTCGGTACGCGCCCGATGATTGATATTCATGTCGACGTCGGTGCCAATCGTGCCCGTAGAATCATTGAGCGACTGCGCAATCCGACGGGTTGATGGCCGCAAAACAGTGGCGGCGGCAAACGCCGTCCACTGTGTTCAAAGCCTGCCGTTCTCTTGCTGTCGTTAAAGGAATGTCTCAAACAGCCCGATCACTCTTCGAAAATAGCCACCGCACGCACAAAACCTGCAGACGCATGCCGGATTTTGTAGGGAAAGCACGACACCGTGAAGCCGCTCGCTGGCAGGGATGCGAGGTTGGCCAGTTTTTCCATTTGCCCGTAGCCAATATCGCGCCCGGCCTTATGCCCTTCCCAGATGATCGAGGCATCGCCGCTGGCGGCAAAACGTTCACGGGTGTACTTGAACGGCGCGTCCCAGCTCCACGCATCAGTGCCGACCACGCGCACGCCGCGTTCCAGCAGATACATCGTCGCTTCGCGTCCCATGCCAATGCCGGCATCGAGATAACCCGGCTGGCCAAACAACGCCCCGGCGCGTGTATTAACCAGGACGATATCCAGCGGTTGCAACGTGTGCTCGATACGTGCCAGCTCCGCTTCGACCTCTTCTGCCGTCACCACGTGACCGTCAGGCAAATGGCGAAAATCCAGTTTGACCCCCGGCTGCAAACACCAGTCCAGCGGCAACTCATCAATGCCAAACGCCGGCTCGCCGCCATCGGTGGTCGAGGCGTAATGCCAGGGCGCGTCCATGTGGGTGCCGCTGTGGGTGGTGATCTGCAAGCGCTCGGCGGCCCACGATTCATTGCCGGGCATCTGCTCTAGCTGCAAACCCGGAAACATCGCCGCCATCTCCGGCCAGCCTTGCTGGTGATCCATGTAATCGATTTTCGGCAACAGCGGCGGCGGGTCTGTATACGGGTTGTTATCGAGGGTCACCGAAAGGTCGACCAGACGACGTTTACGCTGGATGGGCTGTGACATAAGGCGTATCTCCGTTCAACGGCAGAGGCCGATAAGGGGCTGGATTGAGGGCGTTGCGAATAAGCGTGGCGACGTTGCCGTCATGGCAGAAACCGGCAGCGCGGGCCTGCGGGGTTTTCAAGGGAGGCATGCGCCCGAACAGGGTTTCGAGGTCAAGGTCAGCGGCGAAACTGATCAGCGCACGGCGTTGCTCGCCGTAAGTTGCCGCCAGTGCATCGATGACCTGGGCGATGGACAACTGCAGCACCGGCAGTTGCCAGACCCGCTGTTGCGCGGCGACGTCATCCAGTTCAGCGGCGTGGATCAAGTTGTTCACGCAACAGCGCGCCGACATCCACCACGCCGTCGCTTGCGGCGACACCGGGCAGCAATAGTCAGCGCCCTCGGCAAAGGCACGCATCAAGTCGCTCATGAAGGCCGAGCGCAACCCGTTGGGTTCGCGTGGGCGCGCGACAATGCCCGGCAGGCGCACCGCGCGACTGTCGACTTCACCGCGCCGACCCAGATCGATCAGCGCGCGCTCGACCATCACCTTGTGTGTGCCGTACGACAGTTGCGGGTGCAGTTCAGCCTGCTCGTTCATCTTCGCCGGCAGATCAGCGCCGTACACCGCGACGCTGCTGGCATACACCAACACCGGAGGTCGCGCCTTGTTGCGCAGTTGATCAAGCAGTTCGAGGCTGGCCAGCAGGTTGACCTGATAACCCAATTCGTAATGCGCCTCCGCTGCTCCGCCGGGAATGCTGACCAGGTGAAACACCACATCAATGCCATCGGCCAAGACACGGCGCATCAACGCCGCATCCGTCACGCTGCCGCTGTGCCGACGCAGGCGCGGATCGACTGGCAGGCCTTGGACATCGGTGTCCAGCACCAGCAACGAACGAATGACTTGCCCGCGCAAACTGCCGCGCGCGAGCAGACAACGCAGCAGTTCGCGACCGACAAAGCCATTGGCTCCGGTAATCAGTACACGCATGGGCGTTCCTTAGCCGTGGGCCTTGACGACGCGTTGATCGATCGCACCGAACAGTGACCGGCCATCGCTGCCGGTGACGTCCATGCGCACGCGATCACCGAAACGCATAAAGCCTGTCACCGGCGCGCCGTGCTCGATCATCTCGATGGCCCGACGTTCGGCGATGCACGCCGAGCCGACGTTGCGCTCGGCATTCGACACCGTGCCGGAACCGATCAGGGTGCCGGCGCGCAAGCGCCGGGTTAACGCGGCGTGGGCGATCAGTTGGCCAAAATGAAAGTTCATCTGCGCGCCGTGCGGCTGGCCAAACCACTCGCCGTTCCATTGCACTTGCAGGGGCAAATTGACGCGCCCATCACGCCAGGCTTCGCCGAGTTCATCCGGGGTAATCGCCAGCGGGGCAAAACTGGAGGACGGTTTTGCTTGCAGAAATCCAAAACCGGTGCGCATTTCACGCGGTGCCAGCGCACGCAGGCTGACATCATTGATCTGCAGAATCAGCTTGATGTGCTGCAACGCATTTTCCGCCGAACAGCCCATCGGCACATCATCGACCAGCACGACAAATTCGCCTTCGAAATCGATGCCCTGGCTTTCGCTCGGCAGTTCGATGTCATCGTGTGCGCCGATGAAGTCATCACCGGCGCCCTGATACATCAACGGCGTACGGTCAGCGCCTTCGATCGGGTCGAGGTTGAACGCCTTCTGCATCAGTGCACCGTGACTGAGAAACGCCGAGCCATCGCACCATTGATAAGCACGCGGCAACGGGGCCATCGCCTGCGCGGGGTCGAAGGCAAAGGCCTCGCGGCAATCGTGGTTTTCAAGCTCACGCGCCAGGGCTTGCAAACGCGGCTCGGCTTCAGCCCAGTTTTCGATGGCTTGCTGCAAGGTCAGCGCTACCGAACGGGCGTCCAGCGCCCGGGCCATGTCACGCGAAACCACCACCAATTGGCCGTCACGGCTACCGTTTTTCAAGGTTGCGAGCTTCATGATTTTTCTCCCGGGCAGTCTTGCAATTCAGCGGCGAAACGCCCGTCCAGCAGAATAAACACCATGCGCACCATGGCCTCGGTACGGTTGCTCCACGCGTGATGGGTGCCGCGCTGAACCACCACGTCGCCGCGTTTGAGGTGGACTTCTGTCTCGTCGAGCACCAGCCACACTTCGCCTTCGGTGACGATGCCGTAATCGAGGGTTTCGGTGCGGTGCATCAGTTTGTGTCGCGCGTTGGCGTGACCGGTGCCGGCGTGCGCCTGGCCAATCTCGGCAAATGCAGCCGCAGCAGCGGCATCACTGACCTGGTTCTGCATGCTGTCCGGCGGAATGTCGACGACACGTATCACACTGCCCAGCGGGCCGGGGCTCAGTTGTAAGGGTTTGCTGGTTGGATCATCAGCATTGTCGAGCAGTGCCGGACTGCCGCTGCTGTTCCATATTTCATGAAACACCGTGCCTGGCACCGCTTGCAGTGCGAAGACGTTGGCAGTTGCTCCGTGACTGGCGACGACCGCGCGGCCATGGGCATCATGACCGGTGACCACGCGTTTGAATTGGGGAAGCGCTTGCATGGAAAATCCTCGTTCAATGGCCGTTGCTGATGGAGTCGTGCCCGCCAACATTCGTGCGGATCAATAGACCACCGAGCCTCGGCACGGACAGACAAAACAGCGCCACGACCAGTTGCAGCCAACCGATCATGGCCAACGCTTGCGGCAACGCCGTGGAAGCCCCGGAAGTGATGGCGAGTACCACCAGCGGGCTGATGAACTCGCCGGCAAAAATCGCGGCGGTGAAGCACCCCGCCGCTCGTCCACGCTGATCAAAGCCGACTTGCGCCATGATCCAGGTGATCAACGTCGGCAACATCAGGCCGATGCCCAGACCGTTGACCAGAACCGCGACCACGACTTGCGCGTGACTGCCGGCGGCGGCCATCAACAGGCCGCCGATGCCGGCCAGGCCATAGGCAATCAGCAACAGATGCTGGCTGCGCAGACCGCTCAACAGGCGAAAACTCAAGGCCCCGACGAGCACACCGAGTTGATTGGCGCCCATGGTCATGCCGATCTGCTGCGGCGCATCCACGTGCAACAAGTTGAGCAAGTAGCCGGCCTGCACCGGCACGATGAACAGGCTCAGGCCCGCGAGCAGCGACAATGCATACATGGGTGTTAGTGCCCGCCATGGAAATGCGCGCGGGGCTGGCACCGGCAATGTTGCTGCCGGTTGCACGCGGGGTTGCGGTTCCCAGAGTTTCCACGCCATCAGCGGCAGGAAGATCAGCCCGACCGCGTACAGCGCAAACGGCGTGCGCCAGTCGTCCTGACCGAGAAAACCACCCAAGGCGATAAAAACCGCAGCAGACAGCGACGTCGCGACCATTTGCAGTGCAAACAGGCGTTCACGGCGTGCGCCGCTGTAGTAGTCGCCCATCAGCGTCGTGCAGCAGGTCATGATCCCCGCCTCCGCCAGACCGATCCCGGCGCGGCTGGCGACAATCGCCGGCAGCGAATCCAGCCACAGCGGCAACACACCGCAGAGCGTGTACAGGGCCATGCTCGCCAACAACAGCGGTTTGCGCCCGAGCCGATCGGCGATGACCCCGGCAAACGGTGCCAGTAATGCAATCATCAATGCCGGTAAGGTCAGCACGATCGGCACCAGCACCGTGCTGCCCGCGACCTCGGCAAAATGTGCCTGCATGCGCGGTAATACCGGTGCGAGCAATACCGCGCCGAGCACGGGCAGACAGCTGCCGAGCAGCAACAGCAACGATTGCGACAAACCGGCACGGCGGCCGCTGCTTTCCAATGAGGATTCAACGGCCATGACAGGTCTCCCGATGACGCGATTGAACAATATCTACCGCCACAGCTCGTGACGGCACGGCCACATCGACTGCCTCCGCTGGCGTTTCTGCGTCGGTGTTCGTGCGCCGTGCAGGCAGCAGGAAGTACGCCAGCGCTGGCAACAACACCAGTGCGCCGACCATGTTCCAGACGAACATGAACGCCAGCAGCACGCCCATGTCAGCCTGGAATTTGATCGGCGAGAAGATCCACGTGGCCACGCCAATGGCGAGCGTGATACCAGTGAGCATCACCACTTTGCCGGTGGATACCAGTGCGCGGTAATAAGCCTCGGACAGGCTCGCGCCCTGGCGCAGATGGCCGAGCAGAATGCTCATCACATACAACGCATAATCGACGCCAATGCCGACCCCCAACGCAATGACCGGCAACGTCGCGACCTTCACGCCGATGTTCAGCCAGACCATCAATGCTTCGCAGAGGATCGAGGTGACCATCAGTGGAATCACCGCGCACAGCGTGGCGCGCCACGAACGGAAGGTGATCAGGCACAGGACGATCACCGCGCCGTAGACCCAGAACAACATCTCGCGATTGGCCTGTTTGACCACGATATTGGTCGCCGCTTCGATGCCGGCATTGCCCGCTGCCAGCAGGAACTGCACATCATCGTTGTTATTGGCAGCGGCGAATTGCTCGACATGATCGACCAGCCGCGTCAGCGTTTCAGCCTTGTGGTCGGTGAGATAGGCGTACAGCGTCAGCAGGCTGCAATCCTCGTTGTACAAGCCGCGTGGCGCACTGGCGGTGATCATGTTGAGCATCGCCTGATTGTTCTGCAGCTCGTACCACTTGGCGCTGCCTTCGCTGAGGCCAACCAGCATGCGCCGGTTGAGCAAGGCCAGCGAGTTGGTCGAATCCACCCCCGGCAGCGCGCGCAGTTGCCAGTCCAGCGCATCGACCTTGGCAAGGATGTCGTAACGCGCACATTGCCCGGCCGGGGTCTTGACCATCACCGCGAACAAATCACTGCTGGCACCGTAATGCCGGGTCAGAAACGCATCGTCCTGGTTGTAGCGCGAGTCAGCACGCAGCTCCGGTGCACCGGCATCCAGATCACCGATCTTCAATTGCAGGCTGACCACAAAACCCAATGCCGCCAACGCCAGGCTGATGGCAATGCACAGGCTGGCCCAGCGACGTCGGGTAAACAGATCGAGAAAGCGCCAGAAGCCATGACGCCGCGCGCCGGCCTGATCGTTCTGCTCGCTCTTGAGGCTCAATTGCGCCGCACGTGGCGTTACGCCGACATAGGACAGCAACACCGGCAGCAGAATCAGGTTGGTGAAAATCAACACCGCCACGCCGATGCTGGCGATCACGGCCAGATCCTGAATCACCTGGATCTTGATCAGCATCAGCACGGCAAAGCCCACGGCGTCGCAAAGCAATGCCGTCAGCCCCGCCAGAAACAGCCGTCGAAAAGTGAAGCGTGCGGCAACGACCCGGTGCATGCCGCGACCGATGTCCTGCATGATGCCGTTCATTTTCTGCGCGCCGTGGCTCATGCCGATGGCGAACACCAAGAACGGCACCAGCACCGAATACGGATCCAGCTGATAGTCGAGCAACGGCAACAGACCCAGTTGCCAGACCACCGCCACCAGCGAGCAGAACACCACCAGCACGGTGCTGCGCAGGCAGCGTGTGTACCAGAACAGCACGGCGGTGGTGATCAGGATCGCGACGGCGAAGAACAACAGGATCTGCTTGAGCCCGGCAATCAGGTCGCCGACCTTTTTCGCGAAACCGGTGATGTGAATGTCGATCCTGTCGTTCTGGTACTCGCTGCGCAACGCCTCCAGTTGCTCCGACAGCACCGAGTAATTCAGCGCTTGGCCGTCAGCAGTCGTTGCCAGCAACGGTACGTAAATGATGCTCGAGGTTTGATCGAACGCTACCAGTTGACCGAGCTCGTTGGAGCGCTGCACGTTGCGACGCAAGGCCTCGAGACTGGCCGGTGTGCCAGCGTAATCATCCGGGATCACCGGGCCGCCATCCAGGCCGTCTTCCGTCACTGCGACCCAACGCGTTGCCGGGGTCCACAGCGACTTCATGTAGGCACGGTCGACGCCGGGCAGCAGGTAAAGCTTGTCGCTCAAAGCCTGCAAGGTTTTCAGATAATCAGCGTCATAGATATCGCCCTGGCGATTGGCGACGACAATGCGCAAGGAGTTGCCCAGACCGCTGAGCTGCTTTTGATGTTGCAGATAATTGGCGATGTAGGGTTGTTGCGTGGGAATCATCTTTTCGAAACTGGCGTTCAGCTCGACGCGCGTGGCCTGATAGCCCAAGAAGAGCGTGGTCACCAGGCACACCAGCAACACCCACAACCGGTGATTGAACAAAGTGCGTTCCACGACCGAGCCGGAGCGCGGGTCGAAACTCGCCAGGCTGGCCGTGGCGTTGTCGAATGGTTTCATAACCTCACTCCGAAGCTGTAGCAGTGGGCGATGCAAGCCGCGTCAACCCGGTGAAACCGGACAGCACCAGGCTGCCATCGGCGGCCTGCACGACACTGGAAATCGGTTTGCCCAGCGGTTTGCCGAAAGGCTGAAGGGTGGGTGCATCACCCGAGGTGCGAAACATTGCGCCCGCCTGATTGACCAACAACAGCTGGCCGTCGGCGGTGCGAATCGCTTCACTGAAGGACACCGGCATCGGTACGGGCGCGGGCAGAAAGCTGTTGCCGTCGTCGGTGGAAATGAACGCGTTGCCTTTCAGTCCTGCCGCCAGCAGCGTGCCGTCATCGCGCACTTGCAGGGTGAAGAGGCTGCCGCTGTACGGGCTGTCGAGCGCGACGAAAGATTTTCCACCGTCCTCGGAACGCGCCACATAACCTTGCTCGCCGGAGATGAACCAACGCTCGCCGTGTTGCGCGATTGCATACAGATGCGCGCCCATCGGATTGTCGATCTGGCCCATCAGCGAGTGCCAGCTCACGCCGCCGTCTTCGGTGGTAAACGCGAGGCCGTAGGCGCCGACGATCACGCCGTGACGCGCATCGGTGAACTTGAGGCTGAGAAACGGTTTGTCCGCGCCTTCGCTGACCATCCGTTCGGCGGTTTGCACGCGCGCCGCCGCTGCGTCGGGGTCAGTCGCTGTCGGCAGTTGCTCGCGTGCGGCGTGCAACTCCAGTTGCGCAGCGCGGTTGCCGTCCAGCTGCAACGCCCAGTTTTCGCCGCCGTCGTGGGAGACCAGCACCGCACCGGCATGACCGACCGCCCAGCCCGTGTTGGCATCGACAAACTGCACCGCCGTAAGGCTGACGGAGACCGGCACCTGCGCCTGCCGCCAATTGATACCGTTGTCATCGGAGAGCAAGACGATGCCGCGTTCGCCGACCGCCACCAACCGCGCACCTGCCCGCGCCAGATCAAGCAACACGGCTTGCCGGGCCTGCGGCGCTCGCATCGCCGGGGTGTGCAATACATCCCCAACGACAGCAGCCTGAGCCTGGCTCACGGGTAATACGCAAGGCAGCGCCAGTAACGCTAACAACCGCCCGAGCACCTGACAGATTCTGTTCATACCGACCTCGAAACCACCTGTGAAACCGGATCGCCACACCGTGTGGCGATCCGGCCCGATTCAACGAACCCCGGCACCCGCCATCGCCGCCGGCGAGAATTCAGACGCCTTGTAGCGATCGACCACGCCGTATTGCTCAGGCAGACCGGTGTAGACGTTCTGGATAAACCAGGCGCCGGAGGTCAGGTCGTAGAACCCCGAAGACAGCTGCGCTTGCGCTGGCAGATCCGGCAGCACGGCGGGCAGCGACCACAAGGTTTTGGCGAGTTGGCCGTTGGCGTCCCAGCGATCGCCGAGCATGGCTTGCCAGGTATCTTCGTCGAGGTAGTAGCGGCCTTTCGGCAATTGGTGACGCTTGCCCGGCGCGAGTTCGGCGTCCACCACCCACACGCGGTGCAGCTCCCAACGCACGTAATCGGGGTTCATGTGATGAGCCAGGAACAAATCTTCCGGTTTGCCGGCGGTCAGGACTTTGTTGGTGTTGTAAGGGATGTACATTTCCTGCTTGCCGACCAGTTTCCAGTCGAAGCGATCGATGCGCCCCTGAAACACGCTCAACTCATCGAACGACATCACCCCGGCGGTGGCCGGCGTCGGTGTGTCGCAGCAGGCATTCGGCAATTTGCGCACGCGGCGCTGGCCGGTCAGATAGACGTGGGCCTGGGACTTGTCGCCGTTAATATTGGTGCGCCCCATGATTTGCTCACCGGCACGCAATGGCGGGCCGACGTTAAGCAGGCGGAACAACCAGTAATCACCGGCGAAACTTTCCGGCGTGCCGTCTTGGTAGTAATAGGGCATATCCTGGATCGCCTGGCCGTCGGTGGTCATCACCTGTTTGCCGTCTGCGGTCATCAGGTAATGACGAAAGTGCATGGCCAGGGACGTGCCGCGCCAATTGAGGATGTGGTTCCACATGGCTTCGGCGCCGTTATGCGGAATCGGGAATGGAATACCGCCAAACGCACCTTCGGGCACCGGTCCGGCGCTGCTGTCGACCAGTTTGGCGCGGGTCGCGTTTTTCAAAGTGTTGTCATACACCCATTGCGGTGCGGCGGCCGTGCGACGGGTCGGATAGACATCGATGCGATAGGTCTCGGGAAAACGCTTGAACATTTCCTTGGTGCCATCGCTGAGCTTGGCGGCGTATTGCGCCAGGTTTTTCGAGGTGATGCTGAACAGCGGCTTGTCGGCCGCAAACGGATCGCTGCGTTTGCCGCCCGGTTTATACGCCGGGTCGACCTTGGTGTAACCGCCCTGCCAGGCCGGAATGCTGCCGTCGGCATTGCCTGCGCGTTCGGCACCCATTGGCGTGAGACTGCTCGACAGTTTGGCCGCCTCTTCTGCGGTGGCTGCAGTTGCAACCTGACTCAGGACGGTCAGCGTTCCGAGCAAGGCAAAGCACAGGGCCTTCAGCCGTGGGAAGCGATTGTGGTGGTGAGAAGTCATGCGCAAGTCCTCTTAAAACGTGGTCTTGACGGAGAAGGCGAGGTAATCCCGATCCTTCAGCGATTGCTTGTAATTGAACTGGCTGAGGCCGTTGAGGTTGGTGTCCTCGGCGCCGTAGTAATGCGTGTAGGTCAGGCCGGCCGTGACGCGATCGAGGTATGTGGCGGTGATGCCGATGTTGATGTCGCCACCGTTGTCCGGGCCGAACGAACTGACCACCGCTGATTTGCCCAGCGGGAAGTAACTGACGCCGACTGGAATGCTGATATCGATGCCGGAGAAGAACTGGCGGTACGTCGGCGTGTAGACGACTTTGAAACCGAGGCCATCATCGGTGGCGTTCGGGTCCAGCGCGGCGCGATTTTTAGTGACGCTGAGCAAACGGTTCCACGCCACTTCGCCAACCAGTCCGGACTCGCGGGCGATGAAGTTGGGGCCAAACGATGCCAACACGTTCAAGTTGACGTGAGCGGTGCGACCCACGGCGTACAACGCGTCATCATCGTTGTCTGCGATGACGCCGGGCAGCACGGTCTGACCGTTCGAAACCAGCGGCATGTTCCAGCGCATCGACGCTTCACCGGCGAAGCTGTACTCGTCCACGGTGGTGGAAAAACTCGCACCCAGCGCGCGAATATCTTCGGGGTAAACCCAGTAGTACTCGCCGATCTGTCCGGTGCTGAAGTCCGGCGCCGCCGTTGACGGTTTCAGATACAGCTTGGGTGTCTTGTCGTGGTACTGAATGGCGTAGAGGCCGTATTCGACGGTCTCAGCGCTGTATTTCAGTTGCAGACCGCCCTGCCCCGAACTGCGCGCTTCCTTGTCATTACCGTGAAAAAACGCGGCGGGACTGGCCGAGTTGCCGCCGAGGAATGCCGGAAACGGTGCACCGACGATCAGACGCTCATTGCCTTCGCCAATGGTGTCGCTGGTGGAGAAATAGCTGCCGGCGGCGGGCAGTCGGGTTTCTTCCCATTCAAGTTGGTAATACGCCCCGAGCGAGACGTCGTCAGTCAGTTGGAAGGTGCCAGACAGTTGATTGACCGGACGGGTGATTTCCTTGAACTGCGTATTGGGCACCGACTGCGCCTTGACCACATCAACCGGGGCCATGCCACCGGCAATGCCGTTGGCGCCGAAGAACAGGCTTTCCCCCCAGATCAGGCCATGACGGCCGGCACGCACTGACGTTGCACGGTCGGCCAGTTCACCGTTCCAGTAGACAAAGGCGTCGAGGATTTCGCCGTCACCACCGTGCAAATGACGGGTGTCATCGGTGAACTCGTCGTAGCCCACCGAACGCGCGTTGGCGCGGCTCGGATCGTTATTGTCGTTGTTGCCCTGGTACTCGCTGTCGTACCACGCTGCACCGCTCAAACGTGCGCCGAAGTCCTGAAACGACAGATCCAGCTCCGAGAGGATGTCGGTGCGATTGGAGATCAGGCCTTTTTTGAACGCACGATCGCCATCGTCCTGATTGAGCGCCACCTGACCCTCGGTCAACTTGCTGCTCGGACTCTGCGTGCGCCAGGCAGCGCTGTACTTGACCGTGTTGTCCCAACGCAGCTTGAAATCCGGGTTGCCGGTATCGATGTCGAAAGCGTGAGCGGCCTGGCTGCACAGCACCAGCAGCGCAGCGACGCTCAAACCAAAGGGTGCAGACGAGCAGACCGGGCGACGCGCGAGCGCCGCAGTCGTAGAACTAACCATCGCGTTAACCTCTTGTTTTTATAGTGGTAACTGCTGTGGATGCGTCGCAGGTGGGACTTAGATCGGCTCGGCGGTGCGCGCGAGCATTTGCTTGACCAGACCGATGCGATCGAAGTCGCGGTCGTGTTGCATTTCCTTGTCGCCGGCCAGCACCGAGCTTTCGCTGATGTATTTGCAACGCTCGAAACGCCGCGCCATGAAGCGCTGCAGCTGCTGTTCGACGCTGCTGGAGGCGGACTGCTCGCGAGTGAGTTCTTCGCTGAGCACAATCGCGTCTTCGATGGCCATGCCGGCGCCTTGACCGAGGTGCGGCGTGGTGGCGTGGGCCGCATCGCCGATCAGCAGGACGCGTCCGCGATGCCACGGCTCATCGACGAACACCACTTCCATCGGCTTGTAGACGACCAGGCTGTTGTCGGTGATTTGCTCGCGCAGCTCGCCGATCAGCCCGGTAAAACCCTGCAGGCGCTGGCGCATTTCCGCAGCCAGATCGGCAGGATCCATCCACGGATTGGACGGCTCGTGGGACGTCAGAAACAGGTACATCAAGTTGCCGGCCAACGGCACCAGCCCGGCGTTGCCGTCGGCGCTTTGATAGTTGGCCAGATGATCGATCTGAGGCGCGCGGGGAAAGTTGTAGCGCCACACTGATTGGCCAGTGAAACGCGGGGTGTAGGCATCGCCAAAGACTAGGCTACGCACTTTCGAGAACAGACCGTCGGCACCGACCACCAGGTCGTAGCGGCCGCGACTGCCGTCGGTGAACAACACGTCGACCTCTGTGCCATCGTCGTTCAGCGTTTCCACGCTCAAGCCCAAACGCACGTTGGCGCCGAGTTGCAGAGCGGTTTCGCTGAGGACTTTGTGCAGCGCCAGGCGGGAAATGCCGACGTTGGCAGGGTATTGCGGGCCGGCGAGGCGCTGACCCGGAATGCGCGCCAGTTGTTGCCCGCCCGGGCCATAGATGGCGACGTCTTCGAAGGCATAAGCGGCATCGAGATAGCCGTCGAGAACGTCCAGCTTGGCCATCTCACGGACGACGTTGCTCTGCTGAATAATCCCGACGCCGTAGACTGTCCATTCGGACTTGAGCTCGATCAGGTCGACCTCGATACCTTTACGCCGCAAGGCGATGGCCGCACACAAGCCGCCGATACCACCGCCCACGATCAGAACGTTGTTCACTGCACTCATGGTGTTCTCTCTTTTTATTCTTGTGATCGATGCTGCGTCGGGCACGGCATCGTTGGATGAAGCTTCCCGGCAAAGCAGGGATTTGACTAATCGCGAGTAAGGATGCGATGTATCGCCATACGCGATACCTCGACTTATCCCGGCTGCGGCAACTCTTCAGGCATTCGTAACAGCAGCCAGCCATCCTTCTCGCAGAACGGCAGCGCCTCCAGCCTCTGGCCCAGGCACGGGCCGTAGATGCACTTGCCCGTCGCCGGCAGAAATTGCGCGCCGTGGGCGTAACAGACGATCAACTGGCCATCGGCGGACAGGAAGCGGTCCTTGCGATACTCCAGACGCACGTCCAGATGCGGACAACGGTTGCGATAGACCCGCACCTGATTGTCGTGACGCAGAACGAACACGCTGTCGCGGCCCTGCGCCAACGGATCGAATCCGCGCGCCCGGCCCTCCTCCAGTTCGTCTAGCCGACACAATGGCTGCGCAATACCGCTCATGATCAGCGCGGCCCTCAGCCGAGTTTTGGCGGCGGGCCACCGGGGGCCCATTTTTCTTTGGCGCTGAACAGGAACAGCTGCGAGTTATCCGCCGACAGCGGCGCGCGACGGGCCTCCCAGGCGTCATCGTGCTTGTCCATGTCGGCGTCGTATTCGATGTGGCAGCCCAGCGGACTGTTGAAGTACCAGAACCAGTTGGAGCCAAACAGGTGACGGCCCGGGCCCCAGAAACTGGTCCAACCCTTTTGCTCGAATCTCGTCCCGGCCAGCAGCACTTCGGTGCCACTGCCCATGTGGAAGGTGAAGTGTTCGCAGCCCTTCATGTGCGGTGGGGTCTGGATCATGAACAGGCAATGGTGATCGTCAGAACCGGCCGGGCGCATGAACGGCCCGGCGCCAATGAAGGTGTCGGTGGTGCGAAAACCCAGACGCTCGGCGTAGAACGCTTCTGCTTTCGCTGCATCGGGTACGAAATACACCACGTGCGACAAAGTGCGCGGAACAGCGCCCATATCGAGGGTAATGCCGGGCTGGTTAAGCGGCCGCTGTGGCGCATGGCCGGCGGCGTTGGTCAGGTCATTCGGAGCGCTGTAAGGCTTGCGTACGCTGACTTGAAAAGCGATGGCGAAACCCATGTCGTCAACGCTGTGCAGCACGCCGTGCTGATCACGACGGACGATGCGATCACGGGCCAGCTCATCTTCGATGGCATCCAGATCGCTGATCGCAGCGACCCCGTAGACCGTCTCGCGAATCGACGGCGCCGGGCCTATCGCCGCCGGCAAGTCAGGATCGTCGGCTCGGCGGATAATCACGGCGGTGCCGTCCAGCGCTTCGAAACGCCCGCCCTCGCCGTCAACGCCAACCGGCGCGAGGCCGTAATCGCGCAGGCAATCGGTGCAGGCTTGAATGTCATCGACGCCAAAAATCAGGGCATCAAGGCCAATGATGTTCATGGCTTACCACTCCATTGAAATTATGATCCGGAGACTGTCGCCATGGACGCCTTGCAGCGCGCCAGGCCTGACTGGAAACCGGTGGTGGTGTCGGCAGCAGGGCCGACTGCGGCGAAGATTGGCGCAAGGGCTGACAGCTGACTAATCGCAAGTCGGGATGCGACCTATCGGCAAACGCGATACCTGCGACGAAGGTTGACGTGTCGATGGATTCGTTCGAATGTATTGCGAAAATAAATACAAGAACGGACCTGCCCATGCGTTTCAACCATTTGGATCTGAACCTGCTGGTCGCGCTCGATGTGTTGCTCGAAGAGCAGAACATCACCCGCGCTGCCGAACGCCTGCACATGACCCAATCCGCCACCAGCGGCGTGCTCGCGCGTTTGCGCACCTACTTCGAGGATGAGCTGCTGGTCCAGGTGGGACGCCGGATGCAGCCCACACCCTATGCCACGGAACTGGCGAAACCGGTGCGTGAAGTACTGCTAACGATTCAGTCCTCGATTACCGCCAAACCGGTGTTCGATCCGGCGACCAGCAAGCGACATTTTCGTTTGGTGACCTCGGATTATCTGATCAGCGTGCTGTTCGCCCAGGTGATCCAGAACATTCATCAGGAAGCGCCCAATATCACGTTCGAAATGCTTGGCCCCAGCGACAACTCCGGCGAGTTGCTGGTACGTGGCGAGGTCGACCTGATGATTGTCCCCGAGCGCTACATCATTGATGGCCACCCTTCGCACCTGCTGTTCGAAGAAGAGCACGTGTGCGTGGTGTGGCAAGGCAATACGCAGGTTGGCGACAGCCTGACCCTTGAGCAGTACATGGAGATGGGCCATGTCTCGGTAGGCTTCGGCCGTACTCGGCACATGAGCATTGAAGAATGGTTCATGAATCAATACGGCTTCAATCGGCGCATTGAAGTGATCACCAGCGACTTCAATACCTTGCCGCAATTGATCGTCGGCACGCAGCGCATCGCCACGATGCACCAACGTCTGGCGAACCTCTACGCGCACTATCTGCCACTGCGCATCCTGCCGCCGCCGGTGAAAATCCCGGTCATGCGCGAGTACATGTTGTGGCACCGCAGCGTCGACGGCGACCCGATGCACCGCTGGCTGCGCGAACGCATCAGCGAATCCATCCAGCAGCTGCAACACGTGCCTATCGTATCGCGCGATACCTCGTATCCGCCGTCACGATTGGCCAATTAACCGGGTGATCCTTAACGTGCCTTGGGAATGCCACGGCAACCATAAGGACAACAATAATCATGTTTCGCTATTTCCCGACCAACTACGTTTGGAATCTCTCTGTCGACCTGGCCATTGAAATGGGCGCCCGCATGGGTGAAATCGAAGCGATGTGCGCCCCGCTGCAAGAGGCTGCGAAACAGCCAGACGCGGCCGGCACCCGCGCCTTTCGCGAAACCTGGGCGAAAATGGCCGACAAGCTCTGCGGTCTGGCCGAGGAAGACGAAGGCAATGGCCGGATGCTCTCGGCTGGCGAAAAATACAACCGCGCCGCCACCTATTATTTGACCTGCGAGCGCCTGCAAGCCCACGGCGCGCCGGGCCGTACCGAGCTCTATCAACGCTTCCTGCAAACCTTCAAGCGCGGCATCGAACTGTCGCGTGAAAACTGTGAACGGGTGGAAATCCCGTATGAGGGCAAACACCTTTCCGGCTTGCTGGTGCGCGCCGAAGGCGTCGATGGGCCGGCGCCGATTCTGGTGCAGGTCAACGGTCTGGACTCGACCAAAGAAATGAAATACCGCGTGGGCCTGCCAGCCTGGCTGGCGAAACGCGGCATCTCTTCGCTGATCATCGACCAGCCCGGCACCGGCGAAGCGCTGCGCCTGCACGGCCTGACCGCACGATTTGACAGTGAGCACTGGGCCAGTCGCGTGGTGGATTGGCTGGAAACCCGAAGCGACATCGATGCCAAACGTATCGGGCTCGAAGGTGTCTCCCTTGGAGGGTATTACTGCCCGCGCGCGGTCGCATTCGAACCGCGCTTCGCCTGTGGCGTCGTATGGGGCGCCAACCACGACTGGCGTGATGTGCAAAAGCGTCGACTGGAAAAGGAAGGCAGCTTCCCGGTGCCGCACTACTGGGCGCATGTCTGCTGGGTGTGGGGGGCCAAGAACGTCGAAGAGTTCATGACCATCGCCGAAAACGTCCACCTTGACGGCGTGCTCGACCGGATCAAGGTGCCGTTCCTCGTGACCCACGGCGAGCAGGATTCGCAGATTCCGTTGAAGTGGGCGCATCGCACCTACGAACAACTGGTCAACAGTCCAAAATGTGAACTGAAAATCTTCACCGAACGTGAAGGTGGCGTGCAGCATTCGAGCTTCGACAACAGCATCAATGCCGGGCATTACATTGCCGACTGGATCGCCGAAACCCTGGGCGGTCGCACCGCTTGATCCACTGAAAAAACACGCAAAAAAAAACGCCGGATAATCTTTCGATTTTCCGGCGTTTTGCATTAACGGATTCAAGCGCTGGCGCACCTATTGACGCCGTCAATACGCAGCCATCGATGCAATCTGCTGGTCGTCCCCTCGCCTGCTCTCTAGCCTCTCTTTGCAGAACAATCACAAAGCGAAGACGCCATGACTGCCCTGCACCTGAAATGCCAGACCCTGTTCGACGGCACTGGACTGGAGACCCGCCAACAACAGACATTGATCGTCGAAAACGGCCTGCTCAGTTACGTCGGCGCTACCGCGTTGGCACCCGCTCCCCAGCCAGGCGATACACAGGTGGATGCGGGGGATGATTTCGTGATGCCGGGGCTGGTGGATGTGCACACGCATCTGGCCTTCGGCAACGCGCAAAGCGAAGAAGACATTGATCTATGGACCAGCGACGAATTTCGCGCGTTGCGCGGGATGTTCTTCGCGCAACACGTGCTGGCCGCCGGCGTCACCAGCATGGTCTGCCCCGGCGACAGCGGCCAGCTCAGCATCGCCGTGCGCAATGCGGTGACCGCTGGTTTGTTCAAAGGCCCGAGGATCGCGGCCAGCAGCCGCGTCATCACCAATCGGCAGAGTCTGAATGACTGGTTCCCGAGTCGGGTCGGCGCTCCGGAGTACTTCACCGCGCAGTTGGTCACCAGCCGAAGCGACGCCCTCGCGGAGATCCGCAAGCAGGCCAAGGATGGCGTTGACCTGATCAAGATCGCCATGGACGGCACGCACCGCCGCCCCAACGGCGAAATCATTGCGGCCTTCACTGCCGACGAAACCTTCGAAATGGTCGAGGAAGCACATCGTCTCGGCTGCAAGGTCGCCACGCATGCCTACGGTCGCGAAGCCGTGATGTACGCGGCGCGCGCGGGCGTTGATCTGGTCTTTCATGCCTTTTACATGGACGACGCGTGCATCGAAGCGCTGCTTGAGGCCGGCAGCATCCTTGCCCCGACCATGACGTTCCCGCAAAACACCGTGGATTTCTGCCAGCCCCATGATCCGGCCATCAGCACCGGTTATGCCGGTTATTGTGCTCGCACACTGGAGGTCGGTTCTGCGGTACTCAAACGCGCCAAAGCGGCCGGCGTACCGTTTGCCTGCGGCAGTGATAGCGGTTTTGCGGTGACGCCCTATGGCGAATGGCATGCCCGTGAGCTGGAACTGCTGGTGACACGCCTCGGCTTCACAACAGCAGAAGCTCTATACGCCGCGACGGCTGTCGGTGCGCGCTGCATGCCGCGCGGTGAAACCCTCGGCACCCTGCAAGTGGGCAAGCAGGCAGACTTCCTCGTGCTCGACGGTTCACCGCTGGATGACATCCGCATCCTTCAAGATCGTTCGCGCCTGAAGGCCGTTTACAAGGCCGGCCAACCGGTACGTATGGATCGCAGCCCCTACAACCCCAAGCAGGTGTCCGATTTCAACTCACTGAAATGGACGGATCTTTACACCCGCGACCGCGTTGCTCAATTGGGTAAATGGGCCGTATGAGGACCCAAACCATGCAACGACTGGATCTGCTCACTGCCACGAACATAGCGAGCGCCGCCATCCACTTTGCTCGGGAAACCGGGATCAAACCTCTGGGCGTCGCGGTACTGGATGCCGCCGGCCATCCATTGGCGGTTCTGCGCGACGAACACGCCACTTTCCTGCGCACGAAAATCGCCAACGGCAAGGCGCGTGGCTGCTTGGGTATGGGTTTTGGAGGCCGTGAACTGGCGCGACGCGCGCAGGCAATGCCGACGTTTTTCGACGCGATCAACAGTTTGACCGGCGGCGAGGTGATTCCCGTGGCGGGCGGGGTGTTGATCCGGAATGCCGAGGGCGTGGTGCTCGGGGCCATCGGCATCAGTGGCGATACCTCAGACAACGACGAGCGCTGCGCATTG
The DNA here is from genome assembly GCF_048654275.1 of Candidatus Pseudomonas auctus. Taxonomy (NCBI): domain Bacteria; kingdom Pseudomonadati; phylum Pseudomonadota; class Gammaproteobacteria; order Pseudomonadales; family Pseudomonadaceae; genus Pseudomonas; species Candidatus Pseudomonas auctus. The sequence continues at coordinate 640,549 of NZ_JBJYZK010000001.1, forward strand.
CTGGCCATCGCCAAGGCCGGATTGGTCGCCGACAACGGCGATCAGGCAGAGGGTTGATCGAGTAACGCGGCCTGTTCCAGAAGCAGGCCGCGAAACCATTGCATGGCCGGGTCATGCTCTTGATAGGGATGCCATTGCAAGACTTGAACAGCCTCGGGGAACGCCAGCGGTGCTGGATGGACGCGCAATGGATATCGCTGGGCGAAGCGCTGAGCCTGTCGTTGAAACATCGTGGCAATACGCGCAGTGCCAACGATGTACTCCGGCATCAGCACAAAGCTTTCAACGGTCACCGCCACTTGCCGTTCAATGCCGAGTTCATGCAGGTGCATGGCATCCATCGCCAAGTTGTGCCCGTCGGCAAACTCGCGCACCACATGCGCTGCCGCGCGATAGTCAGCCATGCACAGTTGCTCGGCAAACTGTGGCTGTTGGGCGCAGACAATACAACAGAGCTGGTCAGTCATGAGCGGCATATGGGGATAGGCCGGATTCAGCGTTCGTTGCGGCACGACCACACAATCGCTGCGCCGATAATCCAGCGCTTCGCTGACGACATCACCGTCGCGTGGCACCGGCATGTCGCGCAGGCTCAAGCGAATATTCGGAGCGACACGCGCCAAAACACGGCTGACCGCCGGAAGCAGCACGTCGGCCACGTAATCGGAGGCTACGAGGGTGATGTGCCGGTCACAGTTCGCCGGATCAAAACTTAGTGGCGCGTCGACGACTTCCCGTGTCAGCGCCAACGCTGCACGCACTTTTGGCAGCAACTCCAGGCCCAGCGCCGTGGGTTCCAGGCGGCGCCCCACTTGCACCAGCAACGGATCATTGAAATGTTCACGTAAGCGGCCCAATGCCGAGCTGGCAGCTGACTGCCCCAGGCACAAACGCTCGGCCGCTCTGCTGACGCTGCATTCGCTCAGTAAGGCGTCCAGCGCAACCAAGAGATTAAGGTCGAGGCGTCGATATCGCATGTGGGTTCCGTTGGCGCTGGTAGCGGCTTGTCTGCTCCGAGTTACGGGCATGATCAAAAACGAACCATGACCTTATCGAGCTGTGTACCCATGCGCCAATCGCATGCGTCGTTGGGAGGTATCGCTAACGAAGATACCAAGCGCCAATGCGCGCTATATCAGGTAAGCAAAAGCCCTGCGACCACTTTTTATCGAGAGCAACTTATAGGTTGCTCGAAAATCGATGCTCGTGGATGACGGCAATCGGCCAAAAGCGGCATTCCGTGAGCGGCAGCTTTCGGCCAGAAGCGGACGTCTAGCTAGGAGAAAATAGACCTATCACCATTTGCTACGCACTGATCCAAGCGACTTGCCACGACTCAACCCGACGTGGCGTTTTGTCACCAAGCCACTTCGGTCCTATCTTAGGCGCACGATCAGGATTAGCTGCGGAGCGCGGGCATAGAAAAGGGGGCTGATTTATTTTCTGAGCAATAAATCAGGCGTCGTTACCACAAGCCGATATTCGACCGATATCAATGCCACGTCGCAGGCTTTCAGCATGGCGATGTTGAGGGGGCGTTCGTTTGCGCATTACCGATGACCTACCCGCCGCCATTTTTCAGTCCCCACGTTTCATAATTAACGCGGTTCCGGCGACCGCGCGGTCGCCGGAACCGCTCTGCGTATCAATTTCCGCCGTGAGGCAGGAACACACCACGGAATCGCATCTTCCCGGAGGACAGACGTTCATAAGCCTCCGTTGCCTGGTCAAGCGAAAAGGTTTCGACAATGGGCTTGACCTTACCCTTCGCGGCCAAGTCGAGAATTTCGGCGAGATATTGCTGTCCGCCATGCGTGGAGCCAACCACCCGTTGGCGCATCATATGGAATGGCTTGCCGTCGGACGGAATCGAGAACGGCTTGCTGAAGTCGAGTCCGCAAAGGACGATACGACCGTCAGGATTGACTCCCGCGAGCGCCTTTTCGGCGGTTTCGAAGTCGTTGGTGGTGATCAGCAGCACATCGGCACCACCGACTGCCAAGAGCTCCTCGGCATTGGTGACGACGTGGTCGGCACCCAGGTTGGTCGCAAGCTTGTGCTTGTCTGGGGAATGCGTGATCGCGATGGTCTCGAATCCGCACGCCTTTGAGAACTGCAAGGCGACATGGCCCAACCCGCCGATACCCAGCACCGCGACTCTGTCACCAGGTTTCGGCTCCGCGTCGCGCAGGCCGCTCCAGGTTGTATAGCCCGCGCACATCATTGGCGCGGCGTCCGTGTAGGACAGCCCATCGGGCAACAATACGGTGCCTTCCGCAGAAATTGCGATGTACTCCGCGTGCCCGCCCTGCGACGCGAAACCGGTCGTTCTGGGCGAAACGCAGTTCATGGCCGTCTGGCCGGTCAACGGGCGGTTCTGGCGGCAGTACGGGCATCGACCGCACGAGGACTGTACCCAAGTGGTGCCCACTCGGTCTCCAACCTTGCGCGTGTGGACGCCCGCACCGACTTCGACGATTTCACCGACTACTTCGTGACCCGGGGTCTGGGGATAAATGTCACCGCCAGCCCCCTGAGTTGCCCACACGTCCGTGTAGCACATGCCGGAGGCGTGAACTTTCACCAGGACCAGCCCTGGCTCTGCCTTGGGCATGGGAACCTCATGAACCTCCCAAGGCTTGTTCGCGCCAGTCATCACAACTGCCTTCATCTTCATCGCATGTTCCTTTCGATCAGGTGGTCATTGCTGTTAGGGCTGCGGACGAGATGCTCTGAGAGCGACACAGGCCATTTTGGTCCCGCGATGCTGCAGCTTCATTCGAGTCTATGGCTCATTGACTGTCGCAACAATCTGGTCAATATTTGATTCCATGATGAAAGTAATTCACCAATCCAAGGGTAATGACCTGTCGGCTTTTGCCGCGTTCTTGGCGGTCGCAGCCCACCGAAGTTTCCGCAGCGCCGCAATCGACCTCGACATGACGCCCTCGGCGATCAGCCACTCGATCAAGGCTCTCGAACAACGGTTGAACGTCCGCCTTTTCAACCGGACGACTCGAAGCGTCTCCTTGACCGAGGCGGGAGAGCGCCTAGCCATAAAACTAAGACCGGCAATGGCCTCAGTTGAAGAAGCCGTTCGGGAGTTGGAGGGCATTGACCACGCCCCCAGCGGAACGGTGCGAATCAATGCCAGTGAGGGCGCCATCCGGTTGGTACTGTGGCCAGTGCTTGCGCGCTTTTTGCGCGAGTATCCTCGCGTCCATCTCGACATATTCAGTGATGGCAAGCTGAGCGATATCGTTGCAGATGGTTTTGATGCGGGCATCCGATTAGCGGAAGCCGTACCCAAAGATATGGTGGCCATCCCAGTCATGGGAGAGGTCCGCTTTGCGGCAGTGGCGTCGCCCGAGTACTTCGAGCAACGCGGATATCCAAGGGTGCCGCAAGATCTGTATGACCATCATTGCATCCGCTTCCGGTTTGAAAGTGGTGCAATCTACCGATGGGAGTTTGAGCGCCATGGCGCTGTCGAAAGGATCAATGCTCCCGGCCCTCTCACATTGACTGATCAGCCGCTGATGGTGGAGGCAGCAATCGATGGAGTCGGCATCGCCTTTGTGCCCGACCATCTTGCAGCCAATGCGCTCAAGGACGGACGACTCAAACGAGTTCTGGAAGAGTGGTGTCCCGCGTATCCGGGGCTGTGCCTCTATTACTCGGCGAATCGCCATGTACCATCCGGCCTGAGAGCGTTGATCAATATGCTGACTGAAACACGGTCCGGCATTAGATGACCTTGTGCCCAAGAGGCGGCAGGTTAGTTGTAACACCGCCTGGCACAACTCATCGACCAGCATCGTCAACGCCTTGCCATTGCAACTGACCGGCAGCTATGGATCGAAAAAGCAGTCGTCCATGAACGTCTGTTTCTAGCCGTAAGCGGTCGGTCATGATTGTCCGCTTTTGGCCGATAGCGGTCGCTTTTGAGGGTTCGCTAATGGCCGCTAGCTGACACCTGCGGTTAATCTTTAGGGTTGCTTGATGTCGGTTTTTTCTGACTCGCGGCTTGCGCTTGATCTCTGGCAGCTGGCGTATCTGAATCAACTGTTGTTCTAAAGTTTCTGCGCGGGCCAACTGCGCCGCAGTACGTTGCTCCGCTTGGCTGAGCTCGCTCTGGGCCGACTCCAACCTACGTCGCAAGTCGTCGCACCTGCGGCTGGCTACTTTTGATTGGCTTACTGCGGCTTTCCCCTCCTCCCGGGCCCGATCAACCTCGCGGTGAGCCCGATCCTCAACGCCACGCAAATAGTTCTCCTGTGTGATTCGCTCCTGCTCGGCCTTGAGTCGTAGCGAGTGGAGTTCCTATTGGAGAATTTGATTTTTCTCTTGGGCATCGTGCCGTTCACGCTTCAAGACATCACGCTGTTGCTGGAGCTCCTCAATCTGGGCCTGCCGCTGCACCAACAGAAGGTCCAGGTCAGCCAAGCGAGATTCGGCCGCCTGACGCCCGGCCATTGCTTCTGAAACCTGTTGGCGCCCTTTTGCCAGATCCTGATGCGCTCTATCTTCAATTTCTGCGAGTCGCTCACGTTCGGCGTCCAGCACAACGCCTGCGACACCTCACTAGGTAACGCCGGCAAACGGGTCTCCCCGCTCAGGCGTTCGGCCAAACGTGCCCACCAAATATCGAGGAGCCCACCGACTCTAACCGGACTTCCCCTACCCAGTTCCAGGCGCACGCGCTCGACCCCATCTCGTCGAACTGAAATTTTAGTTGGTGATGCAGCGCCGCTGCCCATACTCATTCCATTCATCTACGTCCAACTGAACTCAGGCACCCTGCGTACAACATGGCTGCGGCGCACCTGCGAGCGATCCAGGCTTTCTATTGCGAGGAGATTCTGGCTTTCTCGACGGTTACGCCATCTGGCTCCAAAGCGGCCGTCAAGCCGACAACCTGGTCGCCAGAATCGGCAAAGCTGAAACGGCACTTTTCCGCAGATCGATCCGCGTCCCCGCGACCAGTACCTCGCCGAGCAATTGCAACGCCCCGGCCCAGACGGCAAAAGCGTTGCCTATGCATCAAATGGAACAGGCGCTGCCACCGTGCTTTTCAAGGTAGCGCTGATGTTCTTCATCCGCCTTTTGAAACTCACCCAGTGGCAGGATCACCGTAGCCACTGGCTTGCCCAACTGGCCACTGGCATCCAGCTGCTGCCTGGCGACAAGTGCCAGTCGGGACTGCTCGGCACTGTTGAAAAACAGCGCGGAACGGTATTTCGCCCCGACGTCCGCACCCTGCCGGTCGACTGACGTGGGATCGTGCAGTGTCCAGAAGTGCTCGACGAGACGGCTGTAGGAAATGAGTCGAGGGTCGAAGTCGACTTGCACGACTTCGATCAGGGTGGCGTCGCCCAAGTCTGACCGCGCGAACCCGACGCGGGTGTCGAGCACACCCGGCAATGCCCGGAATGAGGCTTCCGCCCCCCAGAAGCAGCCGGCACCGAATGTCGCCTGCTCTGACAGAACGTCGCCTGAAAAATCACTCATGCGCGGCCTCCTCACCATTTTGATAGTGCAGGTGCAAATGCAACTGGGCGATATGCTCCGGGCCGATCCCACAGCATCCGCCGACAATGCTGGCCCCTGCGGCAACCCATGATTTCGACCAGTCCAGGTAGGACTCGGGGCCCAGATCGCGCCGAATGTCCAACAAATCGCTATTGGCCTCGGCTTTGGCACTGACAGGGGGGAAAGCATTGGCATAAACCCCCAGTTCGACAGGATGATCCAGGTTTTCAATCACAGCGCGTGCCTCAATCAAGGCCGCGGCCATCACTTCCGGCTGGCTGCAATTGAAGAGCACCGCCTTGGCCCCCAGCTCAGCCGCCACGCGGACCGCATCGGCAACGGCCTCGTTTGAGCGTAATCGCGGTTCCCGGCCCTCTTCGTCCAACAGCGTGAATGACACCCAGAGTGGCGCGGGATCCGTTCCAAGGGCTTCGACCACCGCCCGCAATTCAGCAATGGAACTTTGCGTTTCGGCCAGCCAAACATCGACGTGCGTTCGCAATCCGGCAATGAGTTCGCGGTGGATCGCTACTGAACGCTGATGATCGAACAGATCCGGCCGGTACGACCCCAACGCCGGCGGCAACGACCCGGCCACGGTGACCGCATCGGTACTTTCGCCGGCGGCCTGCCGCGCCAGCCGTCCGGCGCGCTCAGCCAGCGCTCTTCCCTGCTCGGCAAATCGCTCGTCGCCAATGTGAAAAGGCACCACCGCATAGCTGTTGGTGGTGATGATCCGGGCGCCCGCTGTCACGAACGCCTGATGCGCCTGCAGTACATACTCAGGCGCTTCGATCAGCGCGAGGGCCGACCATTCCGGTTGACGGAACGGCGCGCCGATTCGCTTCAACTCCCGCCCCATGCCGCCATCGAGCACACGTACGTTCGCTCTGGTCATTGGGCTGAACTCACTTGCTGCGCCTGCCCTGCAAACCACTGGTCAACAGTAGAAGGGTTGGCTTGAACCCAGGCCTTGGCGGCGACGTCTGCTGGCTGTTTCTCCTTTTCGATCTTCTGGATCAGTCCGTTCAACTGTGCCGGGTCGATGGAGAAGTTGTGCAGAAACTCGGCAATTTTCGGCGCGCGCTTTTGCAGTGCTGTGGAAGCCAGGACGTACACCTTGGCATCCGGGAAGGCGCAGGTGATGTGGCTCTTGTTCAGCCAGTCGGGATCGACGGTCGGGCTGATGAATTTCCAGCAGCCATCCGCCTTGTAAAGAGGATCTTCTTTTTTGTTGTCCTGGGCGTAGCCATCGAACGCGGGCTCTTCCAGACGACGCAGATCATAGGCCGAGAAAATCCAGTCAGGGGTGTAGGCGTAGAACACCACGCCGCGTTGCGCTTTGTAAGCCGAGGCCAGTTTGGCGTAAGTCACCGAGGCTTCCGTCGACACGGACTCGAATTTATCGGCGAAGCCGTAATCCTTGGCCTTGATCTGGCCGATATAGGTCGACTCCCAGCCCGCCGGCCCCACCAGCAGTTCGGCCTTGCCGCCGCCCACTGGCTCGAAGAGCTTGGCCACTTCCGGTTTTTTCAGGTCGTAGATCGATTTGACGCCGTACTTGTCTTGCAGATAACCGGGAATGTAGAAGCCTTGTTCGCCGGCATAAGGGTGAGCATTGGGCACCAGTGAGCGGGTGCCGCCGGTGACGTACTTGGCCCACGCCGCCGACTGATTGGGCAGCCAGATGTCCGTCAGCACATCCACAGAACCGTCGCCCTTGGCCGCCGCACTGAACAGCACCGGCACGTCCCCGGCGAGATACGACACATCACCGTCCAGACGACTTTTGATCACCTCACCCAGAATGTGTTGAATGGCGATGGCCCCCGTCCAGTTCTGCTCGCCAATGACAATTTTGTCCTTGGCCATCACGCTGGCCGGCACGATCAGGGAAGCCAGCACTGCAACCGCACTCAGGTTACGCAATAGATGTTTTGTCACGATAAGTCTCACTGTTCAGTTATGCAGATGGTCTTGCTTGCGCAAGCTCGATTGAATGATTCGATCGGGGATCAATGCACACAGCACGATCGCCACGCCGGCCAGCACGCCCTCGCCGCCCTTGATATTGCGCAACGCCGTCATGACGTCGTAACCCAGTCCTCCAGCGCCGATCAGGGCAGCAACCACCACCATCGACAGGCTCATGACAATGGTCTGATTGATCCCCAGTAACAGGGATCGTCGCGCCAGCGGCAGTTGCACCTTCACCAGGGTTTGCCAAGGGGTTGCTCCATGGGCGATTGCCGCTTCCACGGCATCCTTCGGGACTTCCTGAATGCCCAGGGACGTCAGACGAATCATCGGTGCCAGGGCAAAAATCACCGTCGCAATGACCGCCGGGGTCTTGCCCACCGAAAAGAACGCCACAGCGGGAATCAGATAGACAAAGGTCGGCAGGGTCTGCATGACATCCAGCAAAGGCGTGAGCAGCCTGCGGGCAAATGGCCGCTTCGCCAGCAGAATGCCGGTGGGTACGCCGATCACCAGTGCGATCAGCACCGACGAACCAACCAGCGCCAGCGTGGCAATTGTCCGCTCCCAAAACCCGAACAGGCCGATATACAACAACGCAGCGCTGCTGGTGAGTGCCAGGGCCAGGCCCGCCGAGCGCCAGGCCAGCAATACCAGCGCCAGCGCGCAAACCGGCCAGGGCAGCCAACCGAGCAGGGTTTCGATCCCTTCAATGACCGTGCGAACCGCAACGATCACGCCGACAAAAGCGCTCTCGAATGTCACCTGTGACCAACCAATAAAATCATCCAGGCTCTGTGCAGTCAGTAACAGCGCCTGGCGGCTGGCCGGGAACTGCAAGAACGCCTGGGTGGTATCGGGCGTCAACACGCGCCAGATCACCAATGCCTGACTGACCAGCAGCACCGCCAGCGGCAACGCCCAACTCGAAATGGCGCGCCGCACCGGTTGACGGCCCAGCGAATACGCGGTGAAACGACTGGCCGCCAGCACGGCCAATCCCACCACGACCGATATCCAGGATGCGCTCGCAATGCCCTGCACCGCAGTGGCCAGGGCCGCGAGTTCTGCGGCGAACCCGAGCCAGAACAACCCGCCTCGGCCCCGCGCCGCCAGCGCTGCCGGCCCGAGCAACAGGGCTTGCCAGCCGCGCAAGCCCGGCTGAACCGGTTGCTCCTTCGGTGCCGTTTCGGGAACCTGACGTACCGCGCCACCGGCATCGTGCAATACCGGTGCGGCTGGAAGGCAATCGCGGAAAAAATCCGCGACCTCAGCATCGGCCGGCGTCTCGAGCAGCTGTTTCGGGGTGCCCGACTGCACCAGACGTCCCTGGCGCAATACCGCTATCCGGTCAGCGAGACGGACCGCTTCGGCAGGATCGTGGGTGACCAGCAACGTGGTGATCCCGCGCTCGCGTACCAAGGCCAGAAAGTGGCTTTGCAGGTCTCGCCGGATGGTCGGATCCAGTGCGCTGAAAGGCTCGTCCATCAGGAGAATATCCGGATCAGTCACCAATGCCCGCGCAAGTCCGACCCGTTGCTGCATACCGCCGGACAACTCGTGGGGATAATGCTCGCCCCATCCCTCCAGGCCCATCGCCTGTAACTGTCGGGAGGCCGCTGCGTGCCGGACGGCCTCGGATTCGCCGCGCAACTCCAGAGGCAGCGCAACGTTGTCCAGCACCGTGCGATGGGGCAAAAGACCAAAATGCTGGAACACCATGCCGATTCGCCGCGAGCGCAAATCCCGCAACGCTTTGTGGCTCAGGCCGCTGATAGCCTGACCTTCAATCAAGACCTCACCGCTGGTGGGTTCGATCAAACGATTGATATGGCGAAGCAAGGTCGATTTGCCGCTGCCGGAGGTGCCCATCAGGCACAGCACTTCGCCGCGCCGGACCTTCAAGCTGACATGGTTGACAGCCGGCAGCGGCGACCCGCCTTTGCGCAGATAAGCTTTAGTGACGCCTCGCAGTTCGAGGACAACATCGCCCTCCTCGGCGCTATCGTCGATGGGTGGGGCCAATCGTTCAGGCAAGTCGACCTGTACCGTTGCCAAAGAGGTTTGAATAAGTGTCACGAGGGCTCCGGGCAACAAACCGTTGACGGCCTGATGTGTGGCCGTACCAGGGTAGAAAAAATGGACAGGAGCCTCAGACAACGACCGCGAACGGGGTCGGCCTGAGGCAAAACAAACGCCGCAAGCGAGGCGCTGCACGTTTCCTTTGCTAAAAGCTAAACGATCTTAAAAAGATTAAATAAATATCTTTTTGGAATGAGCTTAGGCCTTCCCGCCCGGTTTTCCGGAGGTACTTTTCAAAGCGATCTGGTATTGCTGCGTGCCGACGGCTGGACGTGCTGCACACCGACAACGATCCTGTATCGCAGGCCCAAAGCCGTGCCGGTCAACGCTTGATCGACTCATCGACGGGCTGACGTCCAGCAGCAGACTCAGCCCGGTTTTGATGGAGTGTTCCGCGCCTGTGCAGACGCTACCTCAGAGCCCCCTCACTGAGTGAGCGAACATCAAACGGCACGACCTTGTTCCCTCTCCAAAGCCGCAAACCCGCGCTGCAGATCTTCAATCAAGTCGGCGACATCCTCCAGGCCGACGTGCAAGCGCAACACCGGATTCAATAAGCGATCCGCCGCACTGTCGCGATCGCCGGTATCGGCCACGGTGATCAGACTTTCAAAACCGCCCCAGGAAGCCCCCAATCCGAACAGTTGCAGCGCATCGATGAAGCGTTCCACGTACGCGGCGTCCGTTTCACGCAATTCAAAGGACAGCAGGCCATTGCTGCCAGTGAAGTCCCGGCGCCACAAGGCATGGCCGGGATGATCGTGCAAGGCCGGATGAAACACCTGCTTCACCTGCGGGTGTGCCTGTAACCAGTGGGCGACTTCCAGAGCCTGACGCTCATGCACTTGCAGTCGTGATGCGAGCGTTCGAGCGCCACGCAGCACCAGATACGCGTCGTCAGGGCTGACGGTCGTTCCAAAGCTGTCGCTCATGGCCGCCAGTGCGGGCCATACGTCTTCGGTCGTGCAGACGCTGCCCATGACCACGTCACTGTGGCCGCTCAGGTATTTGGTCAGTGCCATGATCGAGATATCTGCACCGAGCGCCAAGGGACGGTACAGGTAACCGGAGCCCCAGGTATTGTCGACAGCCAGCAGAATACTTCGCGGTTTGCACAGGGCAGCCATGGCCGGCAAGTCGCACAGTTCATACAACAACGAGCCAGGCACTTCGGTGTAGACCATTCGGGTATTGGCTTGCAGCCGGGCCTCCAGGTCACGGCCGTCGGCCGCGAAATAGCTGACTTCAATGCCGAAGGGCTGAAGAAACTCCCGTGCCAGGCGCCGCACCGGCGCGTATACCGCGCCGGTGATCAGCACATGGTCACCGGGTCGCAGATAAGCAAGAAACGTCTGTGCGATCGCTGCCAACCCGGTACCGTACAAGCGCGTGCGATACCCACCTTCCAGCTCGGTGACCAGGTCTTCGAGGGCGAACGCCGTCGGATTGCCGCGCGCGCCATAACTCAGCACCCGCTCGCTATCACGACGAGCACGGGCGTCACGCATTTGCGCCAGGTTGTCGAACAACACCGTGCTCAAGCGAGTCACCGGCACATTGACTGCGCGGCCACCGGCCCCCTGGGCCAGTGCCGAATGCACCAGCCGCGTATGCACGTGCGACCCCGGACGTGCCTGCACCTGCAACGGTTTGAGACTGGCGATTTCGTCGGCGTTCATCTGCGCCAGCAAACCGATTTCCCACGTCAGGTATTGACGCGCTGCGTCCTTGTTGCCGGAGTGGCGGTCATGGGTAAAGAACAGAAAATCAATGCATTGCTCATCAGAGAGCGCGTCCGGACTTTCCTGCACAGCAAAACCGGCCGCACGCCAGGCATCAAGGCCGCCGTCCAGAAGCCGTACCTGCGCGCGCTGAGCTTGTGGCAGTTCCTGTGAGGCGAGCGCAGCCAGTTGGGCAACCTCGGCCAACAGCACCAGCGGCCGCTGCTCGCCCGCCACGTGTTGTGCGAGCAAGGAGCGAATCGACCAGCGCGCCCCGGCAATGTGGCCCTTGCGATAAGTCATGCTCGGCCGCAGATCAATCAGCGCGACGGCGTCATCCTTCAGTGCATCGGAAAGCGCCTGCGCCGTGATCAGGGGCAATGCCTCGTGGGCGACCCCATCGCTTTCCGGTAGCGACAGCGTGCTGCTCACACCACCTGCCAGCACGTAGGCTTCATGCCCCGCCTGACGCAGCCAGCTCGCGACAATCCGGGCGCGGACACCATCGCTGTCGATCAGCACCAGTCGCGCCTGGCGCACGCCGACATACAGATCGGTCGATTGAACCAACTGACCGCCTGGCGTGTGTTGCGCGCCCGGCAGACTGCCGGCAGCAAACTCTTCGGCGGTGCGCACATCACACAAAAACAGACTGCGATCAGCATCGCCGGCCCATTGCTCGACCTGTGTAGCCGTCACTGTCTCTGCGCCGGCTCTTTCGGCCAGTCGGGCAGCCGCCAGGCGCTGTGTGGTCAATGGCGCTGCGGTCACCGACTCGGCATAACGCCGGGTGCTGCCGTGCTCAAGCTCGAAGTCCTCCAGATACCAGCCTTGTGTGCCGTTTTCCAAGGCATACACCGGGTTCTTCAATCCGAGGTTGATCAGGGTCTGCGCACCGATAATGCTGCGGGTACGACCGGCGCAATTGATCACGATCGGCGTGTCTTCGTCAGGCACCAAATCATGGATGCGATACCCCAGTTCGCCATTGGGGCAGCACACGGAACCAGGAATGGTCATTTTGTAGTATTCATCGAACGGCCTGCCGTCGAGCAGCACCAGAGGCTCGCCTCGGGTTTGCCATTCGGCCAGTTGTTGCGCGGTGACATGGGGCGTGTGATTGACCTCTTCGACCAATTCGCCAAATGCCTTGGATGGCACATGCACGCCGGCAAACAACTGATGACCGGCTGCCTGCCAGCCATCGGCACCGCCCTCAAGAATATGCACGCGGTCATACCCCAACGCCTGAAGGCGCCGCGCGGCGCGCGTGGCAACATCGCCGCCGTTCTGGTCATGAATCACCAGTCGCACTTGAGGGTTGGGCGCCAGTCGCCGAACCTCCAGTTCCAGCCGGCTATAGGGCAGATTGACGGCAAAGAACGGATGGGCTTCGCCATACTGGCCATGTTCACGCACATCGAACAGGGCAATTTCCTGCCCGTCGAACAGCCACTGCTGCAATTGCGCTGGGGTTACGATCTGACTCATGGGGTTGCGCTCGAAAGAAAATTATTGAAGCGCCAGAGCGCGTTCACTGGCCGCCACGTCGCGGCCCTTGGCATACGCACGTTGAATGGCCGGGCGCGCCTTGAGGCGTTCGCGCCAGGCCCGAATGTGCGGAAAGTCCTGCAGTTCCTGCCCCTGTCGCTGCGGCTGAATCCACGGGAATATCGCCATGTCGGCGATGGAATAATCACCGGCCACGCAGGGCACTTCGGACAACCGTCGCTCCAGCACGCCATACAAGCGCGCCGCCTCGCCCGCCAGCAGTTCCAGGGCAAACGCCTGCGGTTGCGGCGCCTTCTCCTTGAACAGCTGCAACTGACTCAGGTATGGCGTGACGTGCCCCACTTGCCAGAACAGCCATTCCTGCACCTTCTGACGTTCGGCAGTGCCCGCCGCGGGCAGGAATCGCCCGGCCTTGTCGGCCAGATAATTGAGGATGGCACCGGATTCGAACAGGCTCAGCGGTTCAATCAAGCCGTGAGGCGCATGATCGACAATCGCCGGAATCCGCCCGTTGGCGCTGATGCGCTGGAATGCCGCCTGCTTCTGTTCACCCTCACGGATGTTGACTGGCAGCACGCGGTACTCCAGCCCCAGTTCTTCCAGGAGAATGCCGATTTTCAAACCGTTGCCGGTCGGCCAGTAATACAGATCGATCATGCGTAGGCCTTGATCGACGGCGCCATTTGCGAGGCGTTGTAGTTGAGAATGCGCCCGTCGGCCTCAACGCCGTAACGCCCGTTGAGGGATTCCAGCGGCAAGCCGTACAGATGGAAATGCAGGGTTGGCTGTTCGCCATCGACACGAATCCCGTGCAAGTCTTCACCCAAAAACGAGATCGAGGTGCCGGGCTGCACGATGACTTCCTTTTGCAGGTGCAATGTGGTGAAACCAGGCTCGCGACCCTCATCGCTGCGGGTATAGACGTAGTTGATTTCCTGGCCTTCGATGGCACTGATGATTGCCCAGGTCTCGTGGTTGTGGGGGATGGTGCTTTTGCCCGGCAGCAGCGAGTTCAGGTACAGCGTCGGGGTGTCGCCGTCATCGTTGAGACGGTAGCGGAACGCGGTGCTGCCCTGCCCCGGCACCGGCGCCGGGAATTCATCAAAGTTGAACAGGTCGCGGCGTTCGGCGAGCGTTTCCAGCAGGCTGACGATTTCGTCCAGCGCAGCGCGGTCGACGCCCCGTTGATGGATGACGCGGACTTTCTTCAGGAAGTCCTCGATGACATCGGCACGGTTCACGGTACTCATTAATATCTCCTCGGGGTCAGACGGACAGGCTGTAACGGCTGAGGTTGGTCAACAGATAAGGATCATTGGCAAGCGCCGCGCGCCGCCCCGGATCGCCCAGGGCATGGCGCAAAAAGGTCTGGGTCCGCTCACTTGCGGGGTGCTGGAAAATCTGCGCGGCGCTGCCGTGCTCGACGATGACCCCGTTTTCGGTGAAATAGACGACATCGCTGATTTCCTCGGCAAACCGCATCTCGTGGGTCACCAGCACACAGGTCATGCCTTCCTCGGTCAGTTCGCGAATCACCGTCAGCACTTCGCCGACCGTTTCCGGATCGAGGGCCGAGGTCACTTCATCGAACAGGATCAATTCCGGGCGCATCGCCAGGGCACGGGCAATCGCCACGCGCTGTTGCTGACCGCCGGACAGTTGGCCGGGATAGGCATCGGCCTTGTGTTCCAGACGCACTTTGGCCAACAAGGCGCGCGCGTCTTTCTCGGCGTCGACCCGATTGCGCCCCAATACCTTGCGTGGCGCCACCACCAGGTTTTCCAGCACCGAGAGGTGGGGGAACAGGTTGTACTGCTGGAACACGAACCCCACGCGCTTGCGCAATTCGATGCGCTGCGCTTCCTGCGTCAGGGTGTGGACGTCGGTGGCGCCGACCCGGATGCTGCCTCGCTGGGGCTGCAACAACCCGGTGATGCAGCGCAGAATCGTCGACTTGCCGGAACCCGACGGGCCGATAATCGACACCGCCTGGCCGCGATGCACCTCCAGATCGATGCCCTTGAGTACCGGGTTGCCACTGAACGACAGGTGCAAATCCCGCAGGCGGACCAGCGGTTCGCCGCCGGTTTCAATAGAAGGCATAACGTCGCTCCAGGCGTCGGGTGAGTCGGGATATCGGGTAGCAGTAGGCGAAGAACAGCGCGAGCAGGCTGAAGTAGATCACCACGGTAAAACCGGTCATGTTCACGGTATTGCTGGCGATCTGTGCGGTATCGATCACGTCATGCACGCCCACCAGCGAAGCCAGCGCCGTGCCCATGGTGATCACCGCGTACAGGTTCATCCACGGCGGCAGCATGCGTTTGAAACACTGCGGCAGGATGATCGAGCGGAAGATCTGCCCCCGCGTGAAAGCCAGCGAACGGGCGGCTTCCCATTGCGTGGCCGGGATCGACGCCACGGCACCACGAAAGATCTCCGCGACGTTGGCGCTGGCCGGCAGCGCGAGGCCGAGGGTGACCTTGACCCAGTCCGGAAACGCCACGTAAGTGCCGGCAATACGGATCTCGAACGGAAACACGTAGGTGGTGAAATAGATCAGTACCAGCCAAGGAGCATTGCGAAACACCTGCACCCAGATTTGCGCCGGCAGACGCATCAGGCGCAACGGCGACAAGGCCAGAGCCCCTACCAGCAACCCCAGCAGCGAACCCAGCCCGATGGCCACCAGGCTGATCAGAATGTTCTGCGCGAAGCCCGCCGCCAGTGCCGGCGACCATTGCAGCAAGGCCTTGAGCACCGGGCTCTGCGCGCTGAAATACAGCAGCGCCAGTGCGATGCCCGCCACTATCAACAGCTTGCCGAGGTGTCGGCGCGGCAGGGCCGTCATTGCAGTGACGGTCGATTCAGTGGCCATAACCGGGCATCCTCAGGCGCGCTTCGAGGTAGCGCCCCACGCAATTGACGATAAAGCTCAGCAGACCGAAAAAACTCAGGATCAGGATCATCAGTTCCAGCACGTTGTCACTCTGGGTCCAGATCATGATCGCCGCGTACGTGATGTCGCCCACGGCAATGGCCGACGCCACAGCGGTCATCTTCACCAGGTCGATCAGGTTGTTGATCAGCGAGGGCAGCGCAAAACGCAGGGCCAGCGGGAGCTGCACATTCCACAACAACTGCCGGCTGCTGAAAGCCAGCGAACTGGCCGCTTCCAGTGTCACCGCAGGCACCGCCTCGATGCCGGCGCGCAAGGCTTCGGCATGGAACGCGCCTTTGTGCAAAGAGATCACGATCACCACCCAGGCAAACGGTGTCAGCGGATTGGCCGCACCCACCGCCTGGGTCAGCAGCATGTTCAACACCAGGAAGGCGCAGTACAGCTGCACCAGCGTCGGCGTGTTGCGCGTGACTTCGACAAAGATTCGGGCCGGTGTCGCCAGCCACGACTTGCCCGATGTCAGCATCGCCGCCAGTGCGACACCGGCCAACAAACTGCCGACGATGGTGAACGCACACAGCAATGCGGTGGTGAGTGCGCCTTGCCCGAGTGTGCCGCGCTGGTACGCGTCCAGGAGAAAGCTGTAGTTCAGACCCAGCCCCGCCGTCCAGTGAACGAAAAGCTCCAGCCAGTGAGTCATGGCTCGCTCCGTAGCTGCGCGCAGGCTCGTGCGATTCGGCGTCCCGCTTCAACGACATTGTCAGTGGCCGTGGCGATGGACAGGCGGAACCACGGCGACAGACCATAAGCACTGCCCGCTACACCGGCAACGCCCTCCTCCAGCAGATAGTCGACGACATCGGCGTCGCTGCTCAGCCGTTGCCCGTCAGGGCGATATCGGCCGATCAAGCCGGCGCAGCGGACAAACACAAAGAAGCCGCCCTGTGGCTCAAGCACCTGCAGACCCTCCACCGGGCGCAGCGCATCGAGCAGCAAATCCCGTCGCAACTGATAGGCCTCGACCTGCGGCGGCAGAAACCCCAGGCCACCCTCCAGCGCCGCCAGCGCAGCAGCCTGGCCAACGGACGATGCGCCGGATGTGGATTGCGATTGCACCACGGTCATGGCCGTTGTCAGCGCCTGCGGCCCGGCGCCGAAGCCGACGCGCCAGCCGGTCATGGCATAGGTTTTCGAAACACCGCCGACCAGCAGGCAACGCTCTTGCAGATCTGGCGCAACGTTCAGCAGATTCAGCGCCGGACGGTCGTCGAAACGAATGTGTTCGTAGAGTTCATCCAGCAGGATCAGCAATTGCGAATGCCGCCTCAGTACGGTGGCAATCGCTCGCAATTCTGCCTCGGTATAAACCGCGCCGCTGGGATTGCCCGGCCCGTTGAGAATCAGCCAGCGGGTACGCTCGCCAATGCGCTGCTCCAGCTGCGCAGCCGTGAGTTTGCAGCCTTGCTCCAGCGGGCATTCGATGAACACCGGCTCGCCACCGTTGAACCGCACGCTGTCCGGAAACGACGGCCAGCACGGAACCGGCACCAGCACTTGATCGCCGTCGTCGAGGGTGGCAGCAAAGGCATTGAAGATGATCTGCTTGGCACCGTTGGCAATCACAATCGAGGGCAGCGGATAGCTCAGGTGGTTTTCCCGCTCGAGCTTGCGTTGCACCGCCAGGCGCAAGCCTTTGACGCCGGGCGTCGGGGTGTATTTGGTGGCTCCGGCGGCAATCGCTGCGCAAGCGGCCTGCTTGATGTGTTCGGGTGTGTCGAAATCCGGCTCGCCGGTGGTCAGGTCGAGAATGTCGCGACCGCCGTCACGCAGTTCGGTCGCGCGGGATTTGGCTGCCGCGTTGGCGGACAGCGAGACGCGTTGCACGCGTCTGGAGAGACGGAGCGTCATGAGCGGGACACCTCAATGACCTTGCCGGGATTGAGCAGGTTGTTCGGATCCAACGCCTGTTTGATACGGCGCATCAGATCCAGCTCCACCGGACTTTTGTAACGCGTCAGCATGTCGCGCTTGCGCTGGCCGATCCCGTGTTCCGCACTGATGGAGCCGCCATGGGCGTGGGCGCTGTCGTGCACCAGCAGACTCAGCGCGGCGTAATGGGCCATGTGTTCATCGACGGTCGAATGCAGCGGATGGGCGACGTTGTAATGCAGGTTGCCATCGCCCAGATGACCGAAGGTGAAGTGCCGCACGCCCGGAAAGTGCACCTGCAACAGGGCATCGGTGTGGGCGACGAAATCCACGACCCTGGAAATGGGTACCGAGATGTCGTGCTTCATATTGCGCCCGGCGCGCTTCTGCGCCTCGCTCATGTTCTCCCGCAGCAACCACAGGGCCTGACTCTGGGCCAGGCTTTCGGCAATCAGTGCATTGGCCAGCAAGCCTTGCTCGAAGGCTTCGCCCAGCACGCTTTCAAAGGCCTCGCGGGCTTGTGCTTCACCGCGATTGTCGGAGAGTTCGAGCAGCGCAAACCACGGTTGTACAGCGCCGAGAAAAGGTTGCGGGGCTTCAGGAAACTGCTCGCGCAGCAACGCCAGGCAATCGGCGTTGAGCAACTCGAATGCGGTAAGCCCGGCGCCGAAACCGGAGCGGGCATGGGAGAGAAATCCTACCGCTTGCGCCAGCGAATCGAACGCGAGGAAGGCCGTGGATTGCGCCTTGGGCAGCGGGAACAGTTTCAGGGTTGCGGCAGTGATGATGCCCAGGGTGCCTTCGCTGCCGATGTACAAGTCGCGCAAGTCGTAGCCGGTATTGTCCTTGCGCAACCCACGCAGGCCATGCCAGATCTCGCCCTCGGCCGTCACCACTTCCAGCCCGAGGGTCAGCTCACGGGTGTTGCCATAACGCAGGACAGCCGTGCCGCCGGCGTTGGTGCCCAGATTGCCGCCGATCGTGCAACTGCCCTCGGCCCCCAGACTCAGGGGAAACAGCCGCCCTGCTTCCTCGGCGACCTGTTGCACGTGTTGCAAAATGCAGCCGGCCTCGACGGTCAGCGTGTCGTTGTCGGTGTCCACTGCGCGCACTCGATTCAAACGATCGAGCAACAGCAACACCGAATGCCCGCTGGCATCCGGTGTCGCCGCGCCCATCAGGCCTGTGTTGCCGCCCTGAACCACGATTGGAGCGCGGGCAGCGACGCAAACCCGCACCACTGCCGCGACTTCTTCGGTATTGCCGGGGTGCACGGCTGCGATCACCGCGCCCACGTAGCGCCCCTGCTTGTCGGTCAGAAAAGCGCTCGCCTCTTCGCTGCGCTGCACATGAAGCTCGCCCAGCAGCTGTTGCAACTGCGCAAACAAAACCTCACTCATGGCTGCGACGCCAGCGGTTGAGCGTTGCGATACTGCTCGTGCAGATCACGCAGGGCCTGGGACGGCGCCATGCCGGTGCGCTCGCCCAATGCAATCAGCCAGCCGCTGCGGTGCCAATCGCGCACGATGGCGTCGAGTTTCGCCTGAGTGTCGTGCTCGCCCTTGCGCAGCCAGATCACCGAGTTGGAGGGAATCAGATCATTGGGCAGCGGAATTTCATAACCGGCCCATTCGGCATCGCCGAGCAAGGCGTGCATGGTCGGGCTGACGTGCACCGCCGCCACGCAGCCGTTGCCGCGCAGCGACAGCAACGATTCGGACTGGCTGCGGAACGCCTTGATCTGCGCACCGTAGGTTTCCTGCAACGGTTTAATGAAGTTGCTGCCCTGGGACACGCACACCGGCTTGTCCTTCAGGTCTGCCCACCGAGTGATGCCCGCACCCTTGCGGATCAGCGCCGCCCCGCCCACTTCCTCGTAGGGCGTCGGCACATAGTCGAGAATCTGCGCACGCTCATCGGTGAACTGCATGTTGGCGATCAGGATGTCGACCTTGCCTTGCTGCAGAAACTGCACCCGGTTAGGCGCCAGCACCGACACCGTTTTCGCCTCCACACCCAGAGCCTTGGCTACGCCCTTGGCGAGTTCGACGTTGTAACCCAGATGCTCGCCGGTCTTGGGATCTATGGTGCCGAACGGCGGGCCGCTGAGGATCACCCCGACGCTGATTTCGTGGCGTTGGCGGATCTTGTCCAACGTGGCATCGGCCCGGACGGCACTGGTGCCGATGGCAACCAGGGCGCCGAGGCAAAACGTGGTCAGGGCTTTAGCGGAAAAATGACGTTTCATGCAGGGCTACCTTGAACGACCGTCGAGTGACACGACGGTCGGATGAAAACTCTGAGGGAGGGATTTCAGGCCCCGTTGGCTTGAAACTGTTTTTGCAGTTCGACCAGCGCCGGTGACGCGGGGGTGATGTGGTTGCGAGTCTGGGCTTCGATCAACCAGCCGCTGCGGTGCAGTTCCTTCACAATCGGGTCGAGCCTGGCCTGAGTGTCGTTTTCACCACGGCGTGTCCAGATCACCGAAGGCGCCGGATTGAGCTCCGGGGTGATGGCGCGGTAGCCTCGCCACTCGGCGCTGTCGGCGATTAACGGATTGATCAGGGTGGCGTCATGAACTGCCGCAACGCAGTTGTTGCCACGCAGTGCCAGCAAGGACTCCGATGAACTTTTGAAAGCTTTCAACTCGACGCCCAGTTCAGTGAGCGGCTTGATGTAGCTGCTGCCCTGGGAAGTGCAGACCGGTTGCCCTTTCAAATCCTCCCAACGAGCGATCTTGCTGTCCTTCAGCACGGCGGCAGTACCGCCAACCCGATAAAACGGTGTGGGTACGAAACCGAGGATCTCACCGCGCTCCGCCGTCCATTCCATGTTGGCGATCAGCAAATCCACTTTGCCCTGTTGCAGGAATTGCACGCGGTTGGCTGGCAATACCGGCACCAGTTGCACCTCGGCGCTTAGCCGCCGCCCCAGTTCTTCGGCCAGTTCGACGTTCAAACCACGCGGTTTCTGTGTGGCGGGATCAATCCCGCCAAAGGGGCCACCTGACAACAGCACGCCGACCACCAGCACATGACGTTGCTCGATCTTGTCCAGCGTCGCATCAGCCAGGGCAGCGGTGCTGGCGGCCAGAGATATGAAGGCGCCCAGCATCAGGGGCAAAAAACGCTTTGAAGGCGCGCGATCGGACGACATGGATTTCCCCTCATGATTGATCGGCAAACCCCGATCCAGTGAGTGGGCATCCTGCTGACAGCACCGGCATAACGGAAATACAAATATCTAATATCGTTATAACTCAGGCACCGTCACTTTTTTACCAAACGCATATAATCGTGAGTTTATTGACCAAAGAGAACATCGAGAGAAAAAACTTCCTGCCAATGCATAAAGATATGTAATGTTTAAGTTCGTCCCTTTGATATAAAACCTGCCTATGACGATCCTCGATCTCGAATTGCTGCGCACGTTCATTGCCGTGGTCGATCACCACAGTTTTGCCGAGGCCGGCGTGCAACTGGCCCGCACCCAGTCGTCGGTCACTCAGCACATGCAGCGCCTGGAGCAACAGGTCGGGGTCAACCTGTTCGAAAAGCGCGGGCGGCAAAAGCAGCTGACGGAAGCCGGACAGCAGTTGCTGCGCCATGCCCGACAGATGCTTTCACTCAACGATGATGCGCTGAACTCCCTGCGCGAAAGCAGCTTGAGCGGCGTGCTGCGTATCGGCTCGCCCCATGACATCGCCGACACCATCCTGCCCCCGATCCTCAGCCACATCGCGCGTTCGGCTCCGCGCTTGCGCCTGGAGATCGATGTCGGCCGCAGCCCGTTTCTCATGGACGATCTGCAACGGGGCAAAATCGACATGGTGATCTCCACCCGCGAAGCGCCCAATCTGGAAGGTTTTGCGTTGCGCACCTCGCCGGTATGGTGGATTTGCTCTGCGCAGTTCATTCATAACCCCGGCGAAACGTTGCCGCTGATTCTGGTCGACGAACCGAGTATCTATCGACGGTATGCCCTGGAGGCCCTGGAGCGCGCCAACATTCCCTGGCGTCAGGCTTATCTCGCATCGAACCTGATTGGCATCAAAGCGGCGACGCGCGCAGGTCTTGGCGTCACCGCCAGAAGCATGGAAATGTTGGGCCCGGATATGCGGGTACTGGGGGAAAGCGATGGCTTGCCCCGCTTGCCGGACGTCACCTACTACCTGTGGATCCGTTCGAATACGATCAATCCGCTGGTGCGCCGGGCCTATGAGTTGATTCGCAGCAGCCGCGGGCATTGAATACCGACAATGCACTGGGTGCTCGCGGCGAATCTTCCCGTCCCCGTCAAACAACGTTGCCGAAACGGAACGAGGCGCCATGGGCCGATGCCGGCAAGTGACTTGAACCATCGGCCCGCAACCGCGAACGGAAAGTGCTTAGGATTTTGTTTCAGCGTCGCGGATTGGCCTTGGCAATATCGATCCATCAACCTGCTCGATGGTCAATAAGTCACCGAGGCCTATCGGCCAAAAGCGGTTGGTCGTCAACAACCTCTTTAAACTCCGATCAATAGGCTCCCCCGGTCATCTCTGAAACGGCTCAAGCCTCACGCCGGCTCAGGAAAATCGACAACAGTCTCGTTGATTCGATTGAAGACGTTGGTAAAAGTAATCACGGAGATTGCCAAGCCAATGTGGACGATCTCCTCACCACCGTATCCTGCCTCCTGAAGCGACTGCACCTGCGACTGCGCAACGCTTCCAGGATTGAGTGCCAGACTGCGGGTGAAGGCAACCAGCGTGTCTCTCTTGGAGTCCCCCGTGGACTGGCCTGCACGTATCTGACGCATTGCGTTGCCGGTCAGTCCCACCATTTTGCCGACCATGCTATGGGCCGCGACGCAGTAGTCACAGCCCGACAGCTCGCTGATCACGAGCTTGACGGTTTCTTGATCGGACTTGCTCAACGGTCCACCCGCGAGCACTCTGTCGGCGGCCAACATCGCCTTCAGCGCTTCAGGCGCAAGGGTTGCCAGTGTTGCGTAGGCATTGGGCACTCTGCCCAGCGCCAGCTTGATATTCGCGTAGACCTCGGCGGTGGAACCGCTGGCCTGATCCGCTGGAGTGGCTGTGAAATGTGTCATGGATCGATCTCTTAATTTAACGGGGACCGAAAAGCGTCAGAAACCGGCGAGGACGATTTTGCCTTTGGATTGACCGCTTTCGACCAAAGCATGAGCGCGGCGAAGGTTCTGCGCATTAATGGTTCCGAACTGTTCACCCAGCGTCGTTTTCAATACGCCGGTGTCGATCAGCTCGGCGACTCGATTGAGCAACTGATGCTGTTTGAGCATCGCTTGGGTTCGGAACATCGAACGCGTGAACATGAACTCCCAATGAAGCGAGATTGACTTGCGCTTGAGCGGCATCGCATCCAGTGATGCCGGATCGTCGATCAGCGCAAGATTGCCTTCGGGCTTGAGCAAACCAATGATCTGCTCGTAGTAGGTATCGGTATGAGTCAGGCTGATCACGTGATCGACCTCGTTCAGGCCCAACGCCTTGAGTTGAGGCTCCAGCGGTTCGCGGTGATCAATCACGAAATGCGCGCCCAGCTCGCTGACCCACGCTTTGGTTTCCTGTCGCGAGGCGGTGCCAATAATGGTCAGCGCGGTCAGTTGGCGTGCCAATTGGACGAGAATCGAGCCCACCCCACCGCCGGCACCAATCACCAACAGACTTTGCTTGTTACCAGCACCTTGCTCGATCTTCAGGCGATCGAACAGCAGCTCCCAAGCGGTGATGCTGGTCAGCGGCAAGGCTGCTGCATGAGCCGCAGGAATCGATGATGGGCGGTGGCCGGCGATGCGCTCATCGACCAGACCGTATTCGGCATAACTGCCTGCGCGGGTAATGTCGCCGGCGTACCAGACTTCGTCGCCAACCTTGAACAGATTGACCTCAGCACCGACGGCCGCCACCTTGCCGACGGCGTCCCAGCCGAGTACGCGCGGTGCGTTGGTCGGCATGCTCAGGCGCAATTTGCTATCGACAGGATTCACCGAAATGGCCTCGATTTTTACCAGCAAATCGTGTGGCCCCGGCTGCGGCACCGGCAGTTCGATATCGTAGAGGGAGTGCGGATCGTCAATGGACAATCCCGCTTGATCGTAGGCTATCGCTTTCATGGTGGATCTCCTTGCATTACGGCAATCGAGCTAATCAGGCTTTTTGCGGGGACATGACTAAAACCGCGCGCAAACGCACATCGGCTCGCATCATCCGGTCATAAGCTTCCTGGGCCTGATCGAGGGTGAATATTTCGATCAATGGGCGGATGTTCTGCAGATTGGCGAAAGCCAGTGTTTTTTCATTGTCTGGCACACTGCCGGTCAGCGCGCCGACCACCGAGCGAGCACCGAAGATAAGGTCGGTTGCATTCAGGGTGATGGGATCACCGGGTACCGCGACGACAATCAACTGTCCGCGAGGCGTCAGCCCTGGTACGGTCTGCGCCATTCCTTGCCCGGTAGGTGCGGTGCCGAGTACCACTTTGGCGCCACCGAGGGAACGCAGCACGTCAGTGACATTTTCTTCGGTAGCGTCGATGTAGCGATGAGCGCCCAAGGCCAGGGCCTGCTCGGCCTTGTCGGCGCCGCGTGCGATCGCCACGGTGTAGAAGCCCATTTTTCGGGCGAACTGCACGCCCAGATGTCCCAGACCACCGAGCCCGTGGATGGCCACCACGTCACCGGCTCGAGCGCTGGAATTGCGCAGCGCATTGAAGGTAGTCAGCCCTGCACAGAGCAACGGGGCAGCCTCGGCAGCCTCCAGTTCTTCCGGTATCCGCACCAGACCACGGGACTCGGCCAGCATGATCTCGGCATAACCACCGTCGACATTCATGCCGGTGATCACCGGGTTATGACAGTTCACTCCGTCGCCCTGGCGGCAGGACGGGCAACTGCCGTCTTCACCGCCGAGAAAGCCAACCCCGACACGCTGTCCGATCTGCCAGCCATCAACGCCTGCACCCAACGCCTCGATTCGCCCGACGACTTCGTGGCCAGGAACGCGGGGGTAGCTGATCGCGCCGGTCAAATTCTCTACCGTCGCGCTGTCGGAATGACAGACACCACAAGCCTCGACCCGGATGCGCACTTGTCCACGAGTCGGTGCGGGAATCTCGCGTTCAACCAGTTGCAGTTGTCCAGGAGCGGTCGCTACTACGGCACGGTATGTTGTACGAGTTGTCATGAATCACCTGTTATTCGAATCGGAAATCGGAGAGATCCACGCCAACGATGAGGGGCTCGGCGAGGGCGAGGTTATCGCTGGTGCGTGGATAAATGCGAAAGCGCGTCGGCAGGCGCAGGCCTTGCACTTCGGTGTAGTCACTGAGGTATCGGACCGCAGCGTTACGCCCCTGAATGTCGACCTCATAGTCATGACGGCGGAGCAACCCATCGCTATCGAAATAGAACGTCTGCACTGCGCTGTGACTGGCGATCTCGGGAGCGAATTCGACACGCAGACGACGCCATGGCAATCCATCGACGTACCAAGGCTCAATCTCTTCGGCGCGAATACCCGCGTGGCGGAGCAGGAAGGGAGAAGTCAGGTAGGTCCACATGGTGTAACCGGCGAAGTAAGCCAGTTGCGGGCGCGACCAAGGTGTTTCCATCTCGAAACCGGCGAAGGACGCACGAGGGTCTTCAAGCGCTTCGGCAAGACTGCCATCTTCGTGTCGGATCTCGACACGCGACGGTGTGTAAACCGAATAATCGCTGCTGGGGGCGAACGGCCCGTGGGAGACCTGCTGTTGGTGAAGCTGGACGGTCACACGTGAATGAGTGAGTACACCGTCGCACTGTTTGAGCGCCCAAAGGCCTCCGCTGTGATGCAAGGTGGCTGAAAGGCGCTGGAACGACTTGAAACGCTCCAATCCCCCGGCGGCATGGATAGCCAGATCGATCAGATCGCTCATTGGTCATCCTCGTCACTGCTGCTGACGAACGCTGCGATGTGCCGCGCGGCTGCACTCGGGTACTGCAAATGCGGGCCGTGACCGGCACTCGGGAAGGTGACGAGATGCAACGTGGGAAGTTGATCGTTGAGGCTGTACCAGTTTTCAACCGGGAAGACGATATCGTGATCCCCACCCAGATGCAGTACCGGGATGCGGGTGGACTTCAGCACTTGCAGCACCGCGTCTACCGGGAACACAGGATTCTTCGGACCGTCGCCAAGTTGCTCCCCCGCCCACGCATGGGGTACCTCAGGGCTGGCATCCTCCCTGACTATATTCAAGCGCTGCCACGAGCGTTCGGCGCTGGCTCTTGACGACGCGGAGTCGGGCTCGAAAAACAGCCTGACGAAGTCTTCAAAGTCGTTTTCGCGCTTCGCCATTTCATAGAACAGGGTCTCACCAGGCTTGACCAGATTCCCCGGAGGCGTAGTTGCCAGCAGCACGGCATGGCTGATCAGTTGCGGTGCTTGTGCCAATACGATCTGCGCAGCGATTCCCCCAAGCGACCACCCCCCTATGATCACCTTGCCCAACTTCAAGGCGGTAATGAGTTCAATGGCGTCTTTCGCCAGCGAAGCAGGGTTATAAGTGCGTTCGCCGCTGGACTGGCCCAAACCGCTGTAGTCAAAAATCGTGACCTGAAAGCCCTGTTCAGCAAGGCTATTGAGGAAGAGCGGATCCCAGGACTCCATCGTGCCGCGGAATCTCACGCACAGGACCAGAGGCGTGCCGCTGCCAAAGGTGCGATAAGCGAGACGCCTGCCATTGATTTCCAGAAATTGTGTGACAGCTTGTGCACTGAGGAATTGTTTACTCATGTCGTAACTTTCCGATGATGTTGCGTTAGAGTTCTAAAGACGTCAGCAGGTGCTCAATAAATATCTGACCGGTTATTGATCTGGGCTATATAGGGTTATTTCCCGCCGCCTGGTTCAGGCCGACTTTACTTAAGCAAACAATTAATTTGCGCGCAGCCCTCAAGCACCAGCCAGACTAAAAAAGCCGAAAAGTTGCAATGAATTTCAAGATTGGCCGAAATGCTAGTTGTAGTAAGTCAGTATTAAAAACGTTGGATTCAGTGTTTTGAGCGCCCGACTTTTTGCGTTACAAGTGTCACCAATATTGCATTGCGTTGACTGGAATTGAAACGACATTTATGGTCGTGGTTTCGGACATGGCACAGGGGGACAGACATGCATCGGATCGGCTATTTCTTGACGGAGGGTTTCCAGGTGATGGCGCTTGGGACTCAGTCTGTTTTCGAGTTCGCCAACGTGGTCGCCAAGGAAAAAATCTACCAGATCACCAACTACTCCATACGCGGCGGCGAGGTCACTTCATCGGTCGGCGCAACAGTTAAAACGCAGCGGGCCAGCTCTGCAGGGTTGGCTGACACCTGGATGGTTTCCGGCATCGCCGACCCCTTGGCTCGTCAAACCACTGATGAAGAATTGAAGTTCATCAAAGCGGCCGCTGGAGGTGCACGTCGCACGGCAGGCCTGTGTACCGGTGCATTCGTATTGGCGCAGGCAGGCCTTCTCGATGGCCGTCGGGTCACGACGCATTGGGCCTATGCCAAACTCCTCGAGACGCAATTTCCCAAGACTCAAGTAGAGTCGGATCATATTTTTATCAATGACGGTTCAATCTGGACGTCGGCCGGACTTTCCGCTGCGATGGATTTGACGCTGGGTATCGTCGAGAAAGATCTGGGGCAGACGATCGCCAATAAGGTGGCTCGCGTTCTCGTTATGTACCACCGTAGATCAGGCGGTCAGTCGCAACATTCACAGATGCTCGAAATCGCGCCGAAATCGGATCGAATTCAAGTCGCGCTTGATTATGCGCTATCAAATCTTTCCAGTAATTTGTCGGTAGAGAGACTGGCCAAAGTTGTTCATCTGAGTGAGCGACAGTTCAGTCGAATTTTCTATTCTGAAACTGGCTTGTCACCGGCTAAAGCCATCGAGCAACTTCGTATTGAGACTGCGAGAAACATGGTCGAGCGTGGCCATCACCCATTGGAAATTATCGCAAGGGAAACAGGCTTTCGCGACAGGCGACATTTGCGTGAAGTCTTCATTCGTAAGCTGGGAGTATCTCCACAATCGTTGAGGAGAGAAGCAAGAGAACTTGTTATCGAGTAACTAGCGTGAGTTCTCTGCAAGCTGCCGCTCGGCCCGCAGAAAATCTACAAACGCCCTGAGCGGCGAAGGCATGTGACGGCGCCCGTGGTAGTAAAGAAACGGACCGTCGAAGGCCTGCCACCAGTCCTCGAGAATCGGCACCAGTCGACCATCGGATAGCGGCTCGCGCAGAAAATCCTCGAAGGTATACACGATGCCCAGCCCGTTGATGGCCGATTGGATTTTCAAATCGTGGGATGACGTCAGCAATTGTCCTTTAGGCGGGATACGCACCACACGGCCGTCTCGATGGAACTCAAACACGCCCACTTTTCCACTCTCGAATCGATGCCCGAGCAGGTCATGGCCCGGCAGTTCTTCGGGCTGAGTAGGCGTCCCACGTTCAGCCAGATAGCGCGGGGCGGCCGCCGCCACGAAGCGCTGGCGACGTGGGCCGATGGGAACGGCGATCATGTCCCTGGCCAGGCTCTCTTCATAGCGCACGCCGGCGTCATACCCGCCAGCGTTGACGTCGACAAATGTATTGTCCATGACGACTTCGACGTTGATCCCTGGATAAAGACGCAGAAAACGCGCCAGCAGGTCGGGCAACAAAAAGCGGGCTACCGGCACTGGCACATTGAGCTTCAGCGTGCCGACCGGACGCTGAGCGTCGTCGTCCAGATCGTTGAAAGCGGCGTCGATTTCTTGCAAGGCCGGGCGCAGGCGCTCGAGCAATCGCTCGCCGGCCGCCGTTGGCGTGACGCTGCGCGTGGTTCGATTGAGCAGGCGCAAGCCCAGGTCGCCTTCCAACCGACGTATGCAGTCGCTCAGCGACGAGGCGGACAAACCCCGCTTCTGCGCCGCAGCTCGAAATCCCCCTGCCTCGACCACCGCAGCAAATATCGACACATCGGTAAGGTTTGGTTTACGCATGGATTATTCCTCCGCAGGCGGTTGACTGTACGCCATGCCGTACGGGCCATCCACCAATGCCCGACTTATCCTCGCGCGCTCGTACACCGATACTGCTCACTCGCCCCGCAAACCGGGAACCTACAACGCGAATGAGAATTCCCAGATGGTTCATTCACCCGTTACGCCGAGCATTACCGCGACCCAACGTATCCTCAAGGCAGCCCGGACGCTGTTCGCCATTTCCGCGCTGGCCAGTACACTGGCTGCGCAAGCCACTCCCCGAACAGAGCCGAAGCCGGACTGGTCAACCCAGGACATGCCCAGCCAGAATGGCCGCATCGTGCTGGTGACCGGAGGGACCAGCGGCATGGGCTATGAAGACGCGCTGGCCCTGACGCGAGCCGGTGCCGAGGTGATCATCGCCGCACGGAACGCCGAGCGCGGCCGCGAAGCGATCGCAAACATCAAGCAAGCCGTGCCCGAGGCGCGCGTGCAATTCGAAACGCTGGATCTTGCCAATCTGCAATCCGTGCGCGACCTCGCCAACCGTCTGCAAGGGCGTCTGCCAAGGCTCGACGTGCTCATCAATAACGCCGCCATCATGTCGCCGCCTGTTCGAGGCGTTTCGGCCGACGGCTACGAGATGCAGCTGGCGACCAACTACCTGGGGCATTTCGCCTTGACCGGCCTGCTGATGCCTCTGCTACGCAAAAGCGACGATGGTCGGGTAGTCAGTCTGTCGAGCATCGCCGCAGGGCGCGCCGTCCTGAACTTCGATGACCTGCAGGCTGAGCGCGCTTACGACCCGTTCACCACCTACAGCCAATCGAAACTGGCTGTACTCAAGTGGAGTATTGAGCTGCAGCAGCGCAGCGATGCCGCCGGTTGGGGGATACGCAGCATCGCCGCTCACCCCGGCGTTGCCGTGACCGAGCTGATCGCCCGAGGGCCTGGCCTGGACAGTGAATTCGGCAAACAATGGGCTGTAGAGCGGGACATGTACCATTCCGCAGCGCAGGGCGCACTGCCCACACTGTATGCGGCGACGGCGCCGGAGGCCGTCGGCGGAGCCTACTACGGGCCCACCGGTGATAACAAGAAGCGCGGGCCGCTGGGCTTCGCCAAGATGCCTCCGGCCGCTGCCGATCGCTCGAATTCCGACGCGCTGTGGCAACTTTCCGAGCGTCTGACCGGCGTGACCTACCGCTGACCAACCCGGCACGGGCAAGCCGCGTGCCATTGCCTCGACACTCCTACAGGAGCGCAACATGGATATGTCCCTTCTCGCCCACCGCACGAGCGCCATCATCAATGCCGAGGCTCACGAGCTGCGTCCCGCGCTCAATGGCTTTGTGCTGTTCGTTTGCCTGTTCGCCGGCTATTTCATGCTTCGTCCGATCCGTGAATCGATGGGCATCACTGCCGGCGTCGAGAACCTGCAGTGGCTGTTCACCGCGACCTTCTTCGTCATGCTGGCGGCCGTTCCGCTGTTCGCCTGGCTCAGCACACGCGTGCCGCGCCTGCATTTCGTAGACTGGGTGTACGGATTTTTCTGCGCCAACCTGCTGTTGTTCGCAGCCTTGTTCCTGGGCGAGGAAAGCCCGTGGCTGGCGCGAGTGTTTTACGTCTGGATATCGGTCTACAACCTGTTTGTCGTATCGGTCGCCTGGAGCCTGATGGCCGATGTATTCGACAGTGCCCAGGCCAAACGCCTGTTCGCTTTCATCGCGGCGGGCGCCAGCGTGGGTGGCCTGAGCGGCCCTGCTCTGAGCGCCTTGCTGATCGGTCCGCTGGGCGAGTCCGGCCTGATGCTGCTGGCCGCTGTTCTGCTGGGCACTGCGATGTTATTCAAGCGCAAGTTGATGCGCTGGCGTAATCGGGGTGGCGCAGGACGCCCAGGTGCAGCGCCGAACGAAAGCCCCCGCAGGCCGTTGCCGGGCAATCCCTTCAGTGGGATGACGGCGATTTTGAAATCACCTTATCTGTTCGGCATCTGTGGCTTTGTGGTGCTGCTGGCCACGGTCACCACTTTCCTCTACTTCGAGCAGGCACGTGTTGTCGCCGACCACTTCCCGGACCGCGAGTCGCAGGTGCGCGTGTTCGGCATCATCGACTTTGTCGTGCAGGCGGGCGCCTTGCTCTGTCAGTTGTTCATCACTGGACGCGTCGCCCAAAAGCTAGGTGTCGGCGTGTTGCTGGCAATGGTCCCGCTGGTCATGTGCGCGGGGTTTATCGGACTGATCTTCGCACCCGGCTTTGGCCTGATCGCCGCGCTGATGATCGTGCGCCGCATCGGTGAGTACGCCCTCGTTCGCCCAGGCCGGGAGATGCTGTTTGCCCCGCTCGATGCCGAAAGCAAGTACAAGGCAAAGAACGTCATCGACACCGTGGTCTACCGCGCCGGCGATGCCATCAGTGCCTGGGCGAAAAGCGCGCTGGACGCGCTCGGCCAAGGTGCAGGCATGGCAGCGCTGGTCGGCGCGTTGTGTGCACTGCTATGGGGTCTGCTGGGATGGCGGCTCGGCGAGCGCGCAGACCGACGATCCAGTGTGTCGGCAGCGCGGCAAACCCCCGCCTAGTGTTCAAGAGTCTTTGAGAGAGCGGACGAACACCTTTTTGCTCGGTCGCTCTGTCAGTTCCCTCCTGCGTTCGCAGATTGACTGACGGTTGGCTGCTTCACCAGGGAACTGCCGGTGCCAGGCGTCGTCCGAGCTTAAGCGTTTAAGCAAACTGCTCGACACGAGGTTTCCGTTTGAAAGCTGCCATCGTCAAAAAATACCGCCTGATCATCAAGACCCTGGGCTACGTGGGCTGGTCTCTGTTCTGGTTGCTGCTGTGGGACATCGCCGTCACCGTCGACTTCATGCTGTTTCTCAACGCCAAGCTGAACCTGCCGCTGATGCCGCTGACCTTGCTGGGTTCGGCGTTGATCGTATTGATCAGTTTTCGCAACAGCAGCGCCTACAACCGCTGGTGGGAAGCGCGGACGTTGTGGGGGGCGATGATCAACAACTCTCGCAGCTTCGCCCGGCAGGTGCTGACGCTGCTGGACGATGCCGGCGGCGAGGTGAATCCGGTCAAATCCACCCTGCTGCGCCGCCACGTCGCGTATGTGAATTGCCTCGCCGCGCATCTGCAAGGCCAGCCTTGTCCCGACGAGGTGCGGGCGTTTATTCCCGCCGAAGAGTTCGCCCGCAGTGGCACGACCAATAACTTTGCCAACGACATCCTCACCGGCTCCGCGACTTTGCTCGCCAAGGAATACAAGGCCGGGCATCTGGACAGTATTCGCCTGGCGCGGCTTGAGTCGACGCTGGTCGACCTGTCCAACAGTCAGGGCGGCATGGAGCGGATCGCCAATACCCCGCTGCCCTACCCTTACGTCTATTTTCCGCGGCTGTTTATTTCGCTGTTCTGTTTGATCGTACCGGTGGGACTGGTCGAATCCCTGGGCTGGTTCACGCCGCTGGCGTCGACCGTGGTGGGATTCATGCTGCTGGCCATCGAACGCATCGGCACCGATCTGCAAAGCCCGTTTCGCCACAGCGAACACCAGATTCAAATGGAAGCACTGTGCGAAACCATTGAAAAGAACTTGCAGTCGATGCAACGTGATTCGTTGGGTGATGTGCGCAGGCTTGAAGAGCACGCCTGAGGCGCTGCTTCAGCATCAGCGTGATAGCGGGTCTCCCCTTTTCTTTATCAGGTGTAGAGCGACTATTGATGAGACGAGCGTGTGCGCTCCAGGCCAGCCTTGGTGTTTCAGTTTGCGATCCTCGGTGCCTTCTCTTCTTCGTCGTAATGGCGGCGAAGAAATTCGCGGACCAGGACGGCAGTTCGTCCAGCGCTGGTCACCACAAAGAAATGTCCCTCACCCTTCAGAAGGCGAAGTTCTGAACGTCGAATTGTGCGGCGCAGGATATGGCCGTTGTACGCCTGTATTAACGGATCGCGGTCGCCGGCAAGAATCAGCGTGCGTTGAAGCAGCCGGGACAAGCGAAGCAGGCTTGTCCATCCGATCAAGGCTGCGAGTTGGAAATAGTAGGTTCGCGGATTAACAGAGAGCATGCCCTTCATCACACCGAACCGCAGCAGCGTCTGAACTGAATGGCCGGTTCTTTCTTGCTGGTGCGTTTTGGTGTTTTTACTCTTGCGGAAAAAATCCATCACGTCTGCAGGCTTCATCAACAGCAATGGGCCGGGAGAGGTCGCCGCGAGGATCAACCTGCGTACCCTGCTCGGGTAACGCAGAGCGAATTCTTGAGCCAATGCACCTCCCCAACTCACACCGAACACATCGACCTGGTCGATCCCCAATTGCTCAAGCATCCCCGCAATCACGTCGGCATGGCGTGGCAGGCGAAAGGGCCAACGGGGCATTTGCGACTTGCCGACTCCGGGCACGTCCAGCGTAATGGTCATGAAGTCGTCAAGTTCATTGCGCAGCGGATCGAAGGTACGAATCAAACCACCCAAACCATTAAGCAAAAGCAGCGGAGAGCCTTGACCGCAGATCGAAACGTTCAACTGCAAGCCCTTCGTTGTCAGCCTGTGCGTTGTCATGATTTCTCCTTGCTGCACGTGTTGGTCAGGAGTCATGGCCTTGGACTTCTCATCAAGCACGGCGCCTTTGCCAATTTCCTCCAGCGGCTTCTTTGACTCTTCAACCAAGTCTTTCAATGATGAATGGGAGGTAAAGGGTCAACCCAAAGCCGTATCGAGGAACATCATGACCCCGAAACCGAGCATCAACCCCAAGGTTGCAGGTGTCTCATGACCATTGCGATGGGTCTCGGGAATGACCTCATGGGACACCACAAAAATCATCGCGCCCGCCGCCAGACCGAGCGCTATGGGATATCCCAATGCGAAGCTGCTCGAAATCCCCAAGCCGACGATCGCGCCAATGGGTTCCATCAACCCTGAGCCCACCGCAATAAGCGCAGCGCGAAGCGCTGAAATCCCGGTCACGCGTAACGCAAGCGCCACAGCCAGGCCTTCGGGAATGTCTTGAATGGCGATGGCAGTGGTTAGCGGCAATCCCACCTTCATATCGCCATTGGCAAAGCTCACTCCAATGGCCATCCCCTCCGGCAAGTTATGCAGCGTGATTGCCAGAACAAACAGCCATACGCGATTGATGCGCTGCGCTTCTGGCCCACGGCGACCGCTTTTCTCATGTTCGTGAGGCACGAATCGATCCAGACCGACCATCAGCGCTACCCCCAGTCCCAATCCTGCGACGACGACGCAGGCTGCGAGCAACTGGTTACCGTACAGCGCCTGGGCGGCTTCGATACCCGGAAGAATGAGCGAAAACGAACTGGCGGCCAGCATCATTCCGGCGGCGAAGCCGAGCATGATGTCCTGCGTTCTGGCGGCGATATCGCGTAACGCAATCGCTGCCAACGCACCTATGGCCGTCGCAGCGAAGCCTGACATGCCGCCGAGAAATGCAAAGTGAAGATTTTGTTTGTTGGCGCCGACGAAGGCGCCGTACCCGCTGATCAGCAAGCAAAGCGTCACGCCAATCAGAATTGACCAGAAGGCTAGCCCGCCCCATCCGGATTTTGAGAGCCGAACAAACCGTGAGCGAAGTGTTGCGCCAGATGAGGTCAACGGCTCGGACATCGCACCCTCCTGTTTTCTTGAGTTGGAAAAACCGCACGCCCTTCGGCGTGCGGTCGCGTCGTTAAGGTTGTGGTTCGCCTTGCACACCCGCCCCCAGGTCCGCACCCGTGATCGGATTGCTGTCTGGGTCGGACATCGTCCTGGCTTTCATGTCCATGAGCAGCGCTTCATCCTCGGCGCTCAATTGCACAGTCGCGGTGCCCTCGCCTCCATCCACCGCCGGCGCTGGATTCTCTACGAACTCCCAGTCCTCCCCTTCGTTCCACGGCCCGCGGGTGCTGCCTTCGCCCTGAGACATGTTGAAGTAAACGTTGGTGAATTCAGGCATACCCGGCAGTTTGCCCTGAGGGAAATTAGGCTGGATGGCGTGCAGTGCTTTTTCGAAAGACAGTTGATGGGCGATTTCACGGGTCATCAGAAATCCGAGGGCTTCCTTTACACCCGGATCATCTGTGACATTCATCAAACGCTCGTAGACGATCTTCGCCCTGGCCTCAGCGGCGATATTGGAGCGCATGTCTGCAGTAGGTTCGCCGATGGTATCGACGTAAGCCGCTGACCAGGGAACGCCTGCCGAGTTGGTCAAAGGAGCACCCGCTCCGTACAACAGACTTGTGATGTGGGAATCGTTGCCGGCCCCGTTGATGGCGCGATACAACTCGCCCTCTTCCTCGACACCTTCGGCCATTTGCCCTTTGGCGCCCTTGTTCAACATCACGATAATCGACCCGACGATCTCAAGGTGGCTGAGCTCCTCGGTGGCAATATCCATAAGGAGATCCTTTCTGCCTGGATCATCTTCGGCCAACGCCTGTGTGAAGTAGCGTGAAGCTGCAGCGAGTTCCCCTTGGGCTCCCCCGAATTGTTCCAGTAGTAGATTGGCCAACCCCGGATTGGGCTGAGCAACGCGCACGGTGTATTGAAGTCGTTTGTTATGTAGGAACATGACATTCTCCTCAGGTGCATCAGGGCTGCCGTTCACTCGGCAATAGACCGAATGCCAACCCACATTCATCTGAAGCAAATGCGCCGGAGTTAATTTCAAAAACCTTCTGCGCTGTCGACCAACGGGTGCTGATTTCCCTTTGCTGTTGGAAACCTGCGAGTCAGTCTTCCTGGACAATAACGGAGATCCAGACTTTCAACTGATAGGCCATGTGCTCGCGTATTGGATAATTCCGGCTACGCAATTGCGAGTGTCGTCGGCAATAGACATGAGCTGAATGACCTCAGTGATAATCCTCACCAGCGACCGCACGCAGATAGGCCGCATCTGCCTCCCTTCTCAGGTCACGCCATTCGGAATCGGTCAATCTACCCAACCGATGCATCTCATCAGTCTGGCGCAATAGCTCCTCGTGATAGGCATCGGGACACTCCATGCGTAACGCTCGGTTCTCCAATGCAAGATGCCAGGCATCCAGGGCTTTCAATTTGGATTCCTGCTCAAGCGTCAGTTGATTCTTGAAAGCATTCATTTCACCTACCCCGAACATTTCCCGGTTGAGCAACAGTTTTCGAATTAGGTTCAAAAGGTCTGACGAAGAACAGCCTTTCGGTAATCTCGATGGAACGTTGCGCCAGGCCCCGTCCTCTATCGCAACACCAGCGAATCTGAGGATTTCATCATGATCGACCCAGCAACCGGTATGAAGGCAGGCGAGCGCTACACCATAGACAGTCTCGAACGCACGCGACATTTCCCGGGTTTCTTCCTCGACGGAAAATATTACCTTGGCCCGGAATTGATGACGGCCATCGGTTGGCTGGAAGGAAAGCAATTTTATTACGATGAGCTTGATCCCACGGGTGAGCCGGTGTTTCCCGATCGACTCGCCGGCACTGTCGAAGACCTCACCCTGACTCTCGCGGACGGTGCGCGATTGCCCTTGAACGAAATGCCGTACAGGACAGATGCCGACCCCACTGCCAGTCCAAGCCGTCTTACTCCATCGTCATCACGACATCGACATGCTCCGGCAAGCGATCAACACGGAGTCGAGGGTGTGCGGATGTCAGGTAAACACCCATATCCAATACTCCTGGCGGCAGGCGCCGCGCTAGTACTGGGAATACTGCTTGGAGTCAAACAAGCCAATCGCCTTCCTGCCCGAAAACCGAGATAGCCGTCCTTGCTGATTTTTTGGAGAAATGCTCTTTGAACGGTCGGAGACGGGAATGCATCCAGTGACACCAGACGGTCGCTACTTTGTTGTCAAAGGCCAGCTATGGCGATGTTCCAACCCATCATTGGATGAAGAGGTGCGCCAGCGTCTTGTCGAGGCGCTTATGGCCGCTCGACGAGAGGTCAAGAACGCCAAGGGTTCGCAAGACGCGTCGCAACTGAAGCGCGCTCGGGAAAAGGTACAAATGGCCAAAGTGGCCCTCGGGGAACGGGGGCCCGTCTGGTGGACTGATGGAAGCCCGGACTTCAACCGGCGGCTGGTCATCAATTCCCCTTATGCCGAATGGTTCAGCTCGCTCCAAGAGGCTGATTAACTCTCGGCGTAAGGCGGGATTCTGATGATGTTCCAGTGTTGCTCACAACCGCCGATCCAAGGCATTGAATGCACCCATACAACCGCTCGCCCTGGCACTTGTATAACTTAGCCAAGTTAACGCTGCGGTAGACAGGGAAAGCGCTTACAAGCCTAGCCAGGCTCCACTGGCGCCGGCAGTGCCACTCTTGCACAGGCGAAAAGCAGCATGCCTGTCAGGATCAGCGCGCCTCCACGCATCCAGGTTTCCAGACTTTGCTGACTAAGCAGTACCAGGCACGAGACGATAGCAAGTAGCGGAACCCACGTAGGTACTCGAAAGTGATCTTCCGCAATCTCGTCACGGCGCAGGATCAACACGGACAAATTGGTACTGAGAAATACGAACAGCAGGAGCAGGACGACCGTTTCAGCGAGCGTGGCTAGCGTCCCAGTCAGCGTGAGCCCGATTGCTACGAGGGTGGTAGCGATCACTGCTATCCACGGGGTGCGTCGTTGAGGCAGCACCTTGCTCAAGGCATTCGGCAAAAGTCCAAGGCAAGCCATGCCATAAGTAAGGCGGCTGGCCATTATCATGGTTAGAAGTGCGCCGTTGGCGACTGCGACCAATGCAATAAAGGCAAAGACGCGAGGCGGGATGTTCAAACCTGACGCCCGAACCACCTCAAGAAGAGGAGCAGAGGTTGCAACCAGTTTTTCCATGGGCAGTACGGAAGATGCCGCTATACCGACCGCCATATAGAGGACTCCGGCGGTCAGCAATGCGCCAAACAATGCGCGGGGGTAAACCTTTCGAACGTCTCGAATTTCTTCTGCAAGATTGGCGGATGTTTCGAATCCTACAAAAGAATAGAAGGCGATCAGTGCCGCACCCAAAACGGCTAACATCGGGCTGACTCCCGGCTTGAACTCCAGGCTGCGACCCAAATCTGCGTCGCCTGTACGGAAATACCAAGCGGCGGCAACAACGACCAAAAGAAGGCCTGACAGCTCAATGACTGTCATCACCAGGTTGGCTCCCAAGGATTCTTTAATTCCCCTCGCATTGAGTATCGCGATCACGAGAAGAAACAGTAAGGCTGAAATGTGAGGTGGTACATGGATGAACGCCGCCAGGTAATCACCCGCAAACGCCAGCGATAAACCCGCAGCGCTCGTGACAGCTGCAGATAGCATGCAAAAGCCCACGAGAAAAGAAATGAGCGGTGACCCGAACGCTTTCTCGGCGAAAACCGAAGCGGCGCCCGCGTGGGGATATTTTGTCACCAACTCGGCATAGGAACCTGCAGTAAGCATCGCGAAAAAAAGAGCAATCAGCAGCGGCATCCATATTGCGCCACCCACCTCCCCTGCAATTGTCCCGGCAAGAGCATAAACGCCCGCCCCGAGCACATCGCCGAGAATAAATAGAAAAAGCATCGGGCCGGTAACGGCCCGGCGCAGGGAGGTCTTGGAGGGCAAGGTCTTCACGATCTACTTCCTGACTTGAGGTTCGGAGGGCCGATTACCGGGCTGGAAGTCAGGCGGCTCCACTCTCAAGCAATGGAAATTCGCGTATCACTAAAGTTCACATATCTTGCCAGGGTGACAAGTAATAGGTGCCTCACGTACACCCTGATTAGAGCTAAGGAGTTCCTCTCAAGTAGCTAAAAATCGAAAACAAAAAAGGGCCGTAATCAGGCCCTTTTGTGTTCAAACCAAAATCATTTGGTCAGCCAGGACTCCACAGTGTCGGAGCCGTGCTCTGCTTTCCAATCCTTCAGCGTTTTATGATTGCCGCCTTTGGTTTCAACCACTTCCCCAGTGTGCGGATTTTTATAGACCTTCAACTGGCGAGGCTTGCGACTGCCGGCTTTGGACCCGGCGGCTGGAGCGCGACGACCTGCTTGCGGATCAAGCAGGTTGATCACGTCCTTAAGGCTGTAGCCGTATTTTGCGAGCAAGTCGCGCAGCTTAGTTTCGAACTCGATTTCTTTCTTGAGGCCAGCATCACCCTTGAGGGTTTCGAGGGCCTGGAGCTGTTCGGCGAGGTGTTTTTCGAGCTGGCGGAATTCGGCAAGTTTAGACATGAAAAAATCTCGATGTGAGTAATACCTGAAGGTTACACCATAAATCACGGACCGCACTTACAAGGAGTGGCGCTGGGTCTTTACCTGGACAGCCTCAACAGGCCTTGAATTGATTCCCTGTGAATGTCTTATCGATGAGTATCCGCCTCCTCAGCCGGATAAAACTCACCTTCCTTCCCTATCCTTTTGAGCTGTTCGCGCACCATCAACTCAACGCTGGCAACTGCGGCTTGATCGTCAGGGTCGACCAGCTGCAGGCACAGGCGCTGGATATTCTGATCGTGGGTGCCCTCACTCATCATCTCGTGCGTAAAGACTTGTTCACCTCGCCATAGGCAAAGTTGAGTATGAGTTTCGCCGAGCCATATTTCGTTGATTGATCTGAGGTCGGTGGTAGCCAGTTGATCGACAGTGATTGTCTTATCCATTGCGCTGTACCTTACCAATGAGTAGATACAGATAGACTTACGGGCCCAGGGGTCGTTCCAAGTGAAGGCAGTTCACTGCGATTTCCGATGATGACGAAACCATCCCGTTCGTCCGCTTCCAGCCCTTCCTGCACCTCAGCCAAACCAGCAAAGAACATCGACTTCATGATCAGAAATACCGGCAGTGGTAAATCACCCACTCATCAGCAATTGAGGCTATGGAATCACCAGAGTGATCGAGCAACGCTTTGATCTGCGAATTCGCAGAGGCGAATCGATCAGTAATGAGATGACCAGGCGTTTACGGCGAAGGTGTATGGCAACAGAGCGAGAGCGCGAAACCCTGCCAAGGAAACCGAAAACGCGTTTAGCGACTACGACAAGCGACAACAGCGACTATAGTCATTGCTGAGCCAGAGCGAATCCTGTCGCTGCTCTCCCCACCTGGCCCTCAATTCAATACCGCGAAAGCACGGCGAGCGTCGTCGTGCTTCTGGACGCGGAATATGAACGTCTTGCTGCCGAAAACACTCAGGCTCAGGCTGAGATCGTGGCAGCGTTGCCTCTTATAAATCCCTTGATGGTGGATGGAGTTATCCCCGCCGGGCAAGTCGCATCCCCCCTGAGTAGACCCCAAACTCCTATCTATCAGGGCTCAAGCAATGAACACTTCAGAATTTGGTGATGCAGAGGAAACGAAAGACGATCTGGTTCAGGAGCCGCTGCCAGCCGGCACCGTAGCTCCCGACTTCTTACTGTATGCGACTCCCGATCAGCAATTGTCGCTACGCGAGCTGAAGGGAAATCCCGTGATACTGACGTTTTATCCCGCCGATTGGAGTTCGGTTTGTGGCGATCAACTGACCTTGTACAACCAGTTGCTACCCACATTCAGAGAATACGGTGCGACGCTTCTGGGTATCTCAGTCGACAGCGCCTGGTGTCATCAGGCCTTTGCCAAAGATCGGAATTTCCACTTCAGCCTGCTGGCCGATTTTGAGCCCAAAGGAGCTGTAGCGCGACGGTATGGAGCGTACGACTCCCACCTGGGAGTTTGTAAGCGGGCACTGTTCGTGATTGACAAGGAGGGAGTGATCACCTGGAGCTACATCTCACCAATGGCAATCAACCCAGGGGCGGACGGCATTCTGGATGCTCTGGATGCACTGGCGAACGCGCCACAAAGCACGCCAACCAAAAATTAACAGGTGATCACATGGCCACTCTCAAAGTGCCGGTAAGTGCCAACGACCATCGCCAAGGAAGCGCGCATGCCAAAGTCACCTTGGTGGAATTTGGCGATTATGAATGTCCCTATTGCGGTTTAGCGTATTGGGTCGTCAAAAATCTCCAACAGCGTTTTCGCAACGATTTGCTCTTCGTGTTCCGTAACTTCCCCCTGACCACCGCCCATCCGCACGCAATGGGTGCAGCCGTCACCGCTGAATATGCAGGGAGTCGAGGACTCTTCTGGGAGGCTCACGACGAACTGTATGAAAATCAAGATCGATTGGGCATGCCACTGTTTCGGGCCATCGCTCTAAAACACGGTCTCTCCAGTGAAGAACTTTATGTTGCGCTGCAGGAAGGCACTTACCTGGCCAAAATAAAATCCGACTTTAATGGCGGCGTACGGAGCGGCGTTAATGGCACCCCCGCGTTTTACATTGACGGGCTTCGCTATGACGGGGTTCCAGAGTTCGCCGAAATGAGTCAGATGATTGAGCTTTCGTTGGTGAGTTGACGAAATTGCCGGATAGCCAACTCGCTTGCCAGCCCCCACACCATAGTCGAGGCGGCATGTACGGCTGTTGAACGGCAGCATCTGCCCGATCCAATTGGCTCGCTGCCACGCACTCGCCATTTGGCCATATACAGATCGCCGACACGGAGCCAGCAGCGAATGAAATCTTTGAAGTATTATGAAAAGAATCGACACGCCACATGGTTAGAGTTGTTTTTTGACCTGATTTTTGTTGTTGCAATTGGCAAGGTTACGCATACTCTCGGACATCTTCATCACGGCCATTTTGAACAGGAGCAATTATGGACATTTTTACTGCTTTTTGTTCCATTATGGTGGATCTGGTCCAGTCACACGATTTACTCAAATAGGTTTGATACAGACAGTAACCTTCACCGCTTGGCAACATTATTTATAATGTTGCTGCTCATTGTGCTGTCTGCACGGATTGGGGAAGAATTGGAAGTCAACTATGCGCTTGTTATTGCCTGCTATTTTGGCATACGTGCCATTATCAGTATCATGTACATTTCGTCCATAAATAAATTCGATCATCATAGCGAATTCTCCTCCAGGCTTGGCGTTGCCCTGTTAGTTAGTGCAGCTGTTAGTCTTTCATCCATTCTTTTTGAACCACCCATGCGTTACCTTGTCGCTTACATTGGGATTTTTCTTGATATTCTGCTCCCTTTATTTTCTTGGGGTAAGCTAAAGCCATTGCCCGCACATACAGAACACTTGGTTGAACGAATAGGTTTACTCACCCTCATCTTATTGGGCGAGTCAGTAATTAGCCTTTCTGGAGGGTTATCTGACATTCAATGGGATCGTTATAATGTGATGGCGGCAGTCACCGGATTCATCATGATCTGCAGTATATGGTGGATATATTTCGATAGCTTTTACTTGTTGAGCAAAAATGAAAGCAGCATGAGTGGACACTCCTTAATCTACTCGCACCTTTTTCTATTTGTGGGGCTGGCACTTCTCGCAAATTTGATCAGGCATGCGATCTTGAATGACATTGCGATGCGCGATTTCCAGATTGCGTCAATCATCGGCATGGCCTTGTTTTTCTTAGGCAAGCAATATGGCTACTTCATAGCGGTACCTAAAATAAGGAAATACATACTACAAAATACCTTGATCGTGTTTTCTCTAGGTGGGTTGGTTATATTCCTACCGCGTATTGAGTACATATTGGTCGGCCTGACAGCAACCATGATCTGTTATGTTTTACTAAACTTCAGGTATCGTTGAATCTTTAAAGTTTGGCCATATCACGGGTGGATCAGCTATCCGCGCACATCAACACATCCCTACCAACCAAAGCGGGTGCTCGCCTGGAAAGCATGGGGGCAAACACCGCGCGGCGTGAGGCCCGCGGCAAGCGGCAAAACCCTAATCAAAGAAGGCCAGGGTGCGAACTTCGATACTCTCGCGCGGCGGGGCTCCCGGCGGCGTGTTGGGATCTTTGAAGGCGGTATGGGGCGTGAATCGGGCACGGCCGTCGTGACGTGAGTCATACCCCTTGATCAGCAAGACTTCGTCACGGCGCATGTCCGGAAAATAGTACCAGCGCTGTTGCGGATTGTAGGCCAGGTGGTAGATCTCACCGATACGATCCGGATAGACCAGGTCGGTGGCCAGCAGGTCATTGGGGTCGAGCGTCGAGGCGTCCAGCACGGCCAGCGGTGAGCGCTTGACGGGCCCGCTCATCGGGCGCCAGAGGTTAATCTGGGCCACCGACACCTGTGCGCCGGCCTGATCCTGGCCCAGCATGTCGCGAATACGCTCAGGCCCCGAGCGGTCGGTGTAGTCATTATGCACACGGCTGGCTGGCCCGCGAATATCCCGCCGCTCGGCGTCGCTGCGCCTGGTGTGGTCGAAGATGACGACCCGGCTCGCGCCCGTCAACTCCTTGATCAAGGCCTTGACCTCGTCAAAGTAGACGCTTTCCACTGAGGTATCGTCGTAGAGATCGTCGACCACCGTAGCCCGCCGATGGAGTTCAAACCCCTGCTTGTCCAGGGAAAGGCTGTCTGCCAACGGACGACCGTTGTGTATCGTGACCTCGCGCTCCTCCTGCTCAGCAAAGTAGTGCGGTTCACTGTCACCGGTCAGAGCCTCGGTATGCACATAGGGCTTCGCATCGTGCTTGACCAGGTAGGTGAGTTTTGTGATGACGCTGGCGGGCATATCAGTTGTGCACTTCAAGTAACACCTCCCGGTCTGCTGAGCGCATCCGGCTTAGTGTCACCGTGGTGGCGCTGTAACTTGCATGTAGACACCTTCAATCTCGATCGTATGCCTTCGAACGGACACTATCAAATGCAGCCCGAGGTGCATGGCACCCGACCGGTAGAAAAGGACCTCTCTAACCTCGGCATCGACGACCAGCTTGACCATGACTGACTTGTCGCACTGCAGGTCTGCGCCGATCATGAGCATCCGATATCCCTAAACTTCCCGCACCGCTATCTAGAGAAGCGGAATGCTATAGGTCACAAAAATACGATTCTGATCTACGTTACGAGATG
Source organism: Candidatus Pseudomonas auctus (assembly GCF_048654275.1). Taxonomy (NCBI): domain Bacteria; kingdom Pseudomonadati; phylum Pseudomonadota; class Gammaproteobacteria; order Pseudomonadales; family Pseudomonadaceae; genus Pseudomonas; species Candidatus Pseudomonas auctus. Next base: position 684,137 of record NZ_JBJYZK010000001.1, read on the forward strand.
CTTCGCTGTTGGACTTGCCGTTACGCCAGCCGAACCCGACGCCTTTTAGCGCTCCCGACTGAAGGACGTAGTCCAGGCTAATGTCTCTTTCCCATTCCTTTTGGTTGGCGCCTGACGTCGTTTTAATATTATCGCCAGAGAGGTACATGACCGAGCCTTTTAGGCCAGGGACGCCCAGAGCGGCGAAGTCGTAAGCATACTGACCGAAAGCTGTGCGCTCGCCTGCGCGGGTGAAAGTTTGGATAAAGCGGTCTGTATACAGATACAGGCTTGCTCCACCGGCGCCCTTGTTTGGCAGGCTACCTTGACTGAGTTGAGTGAAGTTGCTGCCATCCGACACACTTTGGTACCCCGCAGTAATTGCGTGGCCACCCAGTGTGTAAATCAACGCGGCACTCCAGGTACGGTTATCGATTTCTCCATCACCGTTTTTGGTGTAGCCACTCATTCTGTAGCCTGACGTACCGGAGCTATTTGCACCTGACGAGTCAGTTTTGAAGTAGCGCAGGTCGGTTTTGAGGGACTGATTGTCCGAGATGGCAAGGGTGTGAATCAATCCCAAAAAATGCTGCGTATAGTAGTTATCGAGGCCGGCGTAGTAGTACTGAGCTGTCAGATCCTTGGTGACTTTCCAATCGCCCCCGGCGAAGTCAAACTGATTGCTTTCACGCGTACCACCAGTAACGGCCAACCCCGTCTGATCGCTCGAACCACGTCCTGTTGCATGTTCAATCCGACCTCCAGTCAAGGTCAGGCGATTGAGCTCGCTCGAGGTGATTTGAACGCCCTCGAAGGTTTGCGGAAGCACGCGCCCATCGTTGGCGACCAGAATGGGGAGTTTCGGAATCAAGGTGCCGTAGCGAAGTTCAGTTTTCGACATTTTGACTTTTCCGGTCAGCCCCAGCCTGCTCCACTCGTCGACGGCACGGTTGTCACTGTCAGAAGGCATCATGCTGCTGCCGACATGCCGTCCTTTGCCGCTGTCCAGGTTAACCCCCAGCAACCCCAGGCCATCGACACCAAAGCCAACCATGCCGTCGGTATAGCCCGATTTGAAGTCCAGCATGAAACCCTGCGCCCATTCTTCGGTTTTAGAAGGGGCGGCAACGCCATCGCGGTTGTCGTTATTGAAGTAGAAGTTTCTCATTCCCAAGGTGGCTTTGCTATCACTCAGGAAGTCAGCATGCGCCTGGACACTCAGGGTGATACTAAGAAACACCGAACTTGCAGTTATTGTTTTTCCACTCATTTATATAGCGCTCCATTTGTTATTTTTAAGTAATAGAAGCAACGCAAAATTTTCCAGGTGCGCGTTTTTATTATTCTTAATATCCTGCTAAAGACGAGAAATCGACGATGCCTAGCCCCTCGTGCATCAAGCTAATATCGTTAATGCAAGTTCCAAAGTCGCTCATCGCACCTGTTTCTGTTATGCAGCGCGATAGCGTTAGAGCCGATTGTGTGAGAAAGGCGCAGGGAGTGCCTTGCCTGGGGAAATGGAGTTCTGCGTTGGGGTCTGAAAATTTATCTTATCGTCTGAATTTCAGGACTGGGGCCGGACACAATTGTCGGTCGAGTATCTAAAGGCTCAGCGGGCTGACCTGACGACTGTCCTCAATAGCAACCCGCGGCGCGCCGATCACGACGCCCAAGGCCCAGACTGCGGTGTAATCATCTGCGACAGGTACCGAGACGGACGACGAACATGGCGGTTCCCCGCAATGCCGCCTACGCTTGTTGGATGGTCCCCATGCTTTTGCTCAGGCGATGTATCGGGTTGGAACGATCTGATTTATTTTGACCGTCAGCTCAATGCCAATCCGGACCTGCCCGCGCGTATTGCCAGCAACTGGCCCCTCACTCCGGTCGACCCGACCAGCATGTACGGCGCAACGGGCGAAGACTACACCATTACCCCACCTGTCGTTCTCAAGCGACCGATGCCGCAGCAACTCTGGAAACAGGGGCGCTGTTCACGTTCTCCCATTGAGGAAGATGAGTATGTATCGGCCGAGCACGATTCCTTACCAGCAGCACCGAGGGTTCAGCCGAACCTTCACTCAGGGTCATTTGAGCATTGGATTGTTCTTTCCTTTGGAGGCCTTCGATGGGGACACTCCGAGCATGCTCAACTAGGTCGAATTGGCTAAACGAGCGGAGGCTCTGGGCTTTTGCGCACTCTGGTTTCGCGACGTGCCTCTTCGGGACCCTGGCTTCGGCGATGTTGGCCAACTGTTCGACCCTTGGGTTTATCTGGGCTACATGGCTGCTCATACGTCGAAGATAGCGCTTGGCACCGCATCCATCGCCCTCCCTGTACACCATCCTCTGCACACGGCCAAGGCATCAGCCAGTGTTGATCAGTTGAGCGCAGGTCGCTTGATACTGGGGGTAGCTTCCGGCGATCGCCCAGTGGAGTTTTCGGCTTTTGGCGTCGATCCCGAAAGGCGCGGAGAAATTTTTCGGGAGCACTACGAGGTGATTCGCAGAGCCCACAGCACCAGCTTTGAGCCCATTCGCTGGAGCGGTGGTGAGATGCGGGGCGCAGACCTCATTCCGAAACCTACAACCCAAGTCATTCCAATGTTCGTGACCGGCAATAGCCGCCAGTCACTGGATTGGATCGCGCGCGAAAGCGTCGGATGGATCAACTATCCACGCATTCCGAACATGCAGCGAATGATCGTGGAAGATTGGCGGCAGGAGGTCATGAAGCAATGTGGCCCCGTCTATAAGCCCTTCACTCAGTCGCTCTACATCGACCTCGATGAGACCCCGTCTACGCCGCCCACTCGCATTCATTTGGGGTTCAAACTTGGACGCTACCATCTCCGGTTTTTGCTGGAGTCGCTTGAGGAAATCGGAGTGGACCACGTTATCCTGAATCTCAAATACGGAAAGCGCCCTGCTGCGGAAGTCATTGAAGAGCTGGGTACTCACATCGTTCCGCAATTCGGAGTACAGCCGCGTCCTGAAGCGAATTGATACGCCGGCCGCTTCCACGCCCGTCGAGATGGTGCGGTTCAACAGTTGCAACGGCTCTTCGAACAGGTCATCTGCCGTGGCGGTGACGCGTTGATACCAATGCATCGAAAAACGCGCAACCGCCCTCGCCTGATGAGTGAAATCAGAACCCCTCAAGAACAATCTTGCCCCGGGTTTTGCCGCTTTCGACCAGCGCATGGGCACGACGCATGTTTGCCGCATTGATCGCACCGAAGTGCTCGCCCACGGTGGTTTGCAGAACACCTTGGTCAATCAGAGCGCTGACCCGATTAAGCAGGTGATGCTGGTTGATCATGTCCGGGGTTTCATACAGCGAACGGGTGAACATCAGCTCCCAATGCAACGACAGCGATTTGCGCTTGAGCGGCATCACGTCGAGGCTGTCGGGATCGTCAATGACAGCCAGACGCCCTTGCGGCTTTAGGACGTCGATCAGTTGTGCAAAGTGCTGTTCGGTGTGAGTCAGGCTGGCGACATAATTGATTTCGGGCACGCCGAGCGCTTGCAACTGGACGAGCAGTGGCTGGCTGTGATCGATCACATGATGGGCGCCCAACTGCCGCACCCAATCAGCTGTCTCCTGGCGTGAAGCGGTACCAATGACGGTAAGGCGGGTCAACTGTCGGGCCAGTTGCACCAGCATCGAACCGACGCCCCCAGCCGCTCCGGTGATCAACAGGTACTTGCCCTCCCCCGAACCCTCGACGACACCGAGCCGGTCAAACAACAATTCCCAGGCAGTGATCGAGGTCAACGGCAACGCGGCCGCATCGGCGGCACTCAATGACCGAGGCTTGTGCCCGACGATCCGCTCATCGACCAGATGGTATTCGCTGTAGCTGCCAGTACGAGCAATCGAGCCGGCATAGAACACTTCATCGCCCGGCTGAAACAACGTCACCTCAGAGCCGACCTCGCGGACAATGCCTGAAGCATCCCAGCCGAGGATTTTCGGTTCTTTTGTGAAAGTTCCGGCGCGCACCTTGGTATCGACCGGATTCACTGATACCGCGCGAACTTCAACCAGCAGATCCCGTGGACCAGGTTTGGGCACCGGGAGACTGATGTCAATCAATGCTTGTGGATTGTCGATGGGCAAGGCGTGTTCGGTGAAGGTGATGGCTTTCATGGACACTCGCTGTCTGAAGGGTTTGTGCATTCGCTTGCAGCCATCTTCGACTTCCCATGTGCAAAGAAAAACCAGCAGAATGCGCCAACACTTTCACTGCAGGAGTGAAAATGATCCGCATCGATGATCTTGGTTTATTCATCCGCAGCGCCGCGCTGGGCAGTTTCACCGCAGCGGCGCTGGAGGCTGATCTTCTGCCTGGTCAGGTCGCCGCCGCCATCAAGCGTCTGGAGCGCGAACTGGACGTGCGCCTGTTCGCCCGCACCACTCGCAGCCTGCGATTGACTGCCGAGGGCGAGCAATATCTGCCCACCGCCCACGCAGTGCTTGAGACCCTGAAGCAAGGCAAGGAAAACCTGCGTGGTGAGAACGCCACGCTGAGGGGCGTACTGCAAGTGACAGCGCCGTCCGATCTGGGGCGCAACATACTGCTGCCGTGGTTGACGCAGTTCCGCCGTCAGCATCCAGAATTGACGTTGCGTTTTTTCCTGTCGGACCAGATGGCCAATCTGTTTCGCGACCCGGTGGACGTGGCGATTCGATACGGCCCGAACGAAGACGCCAACTATGTGGCACTGCCGCTTGCACCGTGGAACCAGCGGGTGCTGGTTGCCTCGCCGGAGTATGTGCAACGCTGCGGTTCTCCCCAAACGCCGGATGACTTGAGCAAGCATCCCTGCCTGCTCTATCTGCAAAATGGCCGGGTCTACGACAAGTGGAACCTTGGCGGGCAAACCGTTCAGGTTTCAGGACCGTTGTTCAGCGACGACGCCGATGTCGTGCGACGCTGGTCGTTGGAGGGTGAAGGTATCGCCAACAAATCCTGGCTGGATGTCAGTGCCGATATCGCTGCAGAGCGTCTGCTTGTGCTGCTGCCGGACTATCCCGGGGAAGCTTCACCGTTGAGCCTGGTGTGCCCACATCGCAAGCAGATCAGCCCTGCGGTCTCTCAGCTTTATACGTGGTTGAGAGGTCAGTTTTCTGCTCTGGAGCCCCGTTGAACCGAATGACTGAGATTGATGCTCACTGAGCATCCCGCGCTTCGTGGTTCGGCGGATCAATGCGCTCAATATTCCCCAATACCAACGCTCGTCCGGCAAACAGGTCGCCCGCTGTTTCCAAGGCAAAACGTTCGGCATCACGTTTGCGCACTTCGTCGATAACTGCGTCGGCTTCGTGCTCCGACGCACCCAGCGTCACCACGGCCTGACGGCCGAGCAGCAGGGCGGTCTCAAAGGTTTCCCGCACTATGTAGTCGGCGTCGTGTTCTACCAGTTCCAGCGCGTGTTCGCGGTCAAAAGCGCGCACCAGCACTTTCACCTGCGGGCAGTAGTGCCGCGTACTTTCGACAATGCGTGTCGCGGCTTTTTTATCATCCACACAAATAATGATGGCGCGGGCGTGATGGGCACCGGCAGCGTGCAATATTTCATGGCGGGCGCCATCGCCGTAATAGACCTTGAAACCGTAGGATGTCACGGCGCGGATGATCTCCGGATTTATATCGATGATTGAAATTTTCGCTCCCTGAGCGAGCGGCGCCTGGCAGGCAATCTGCCCCACACGGCCAAAACCGATGATCAGTACATTGCATTTCAGATTCTGTGCGGCTTCCACACCGTCCATGGAAACGGTCTGCGCGCGAGCAAACCGTTTGTACAGCAATAAAGTCACCGGCGTAATGATCATGGAGAGCACCACAATAGCCGTCATATTGGCGTTGACTTCAGGACTGATGGCCCTGAGTTTGAGCGCTTCGGCAAACAGCACAAAAGCAAATTCGCCACCCTGCGCCATAAGCAAGGCGCGATCCAGCGCGTCGTCATGACCGCTTTTCGCGAGGCGCGCGACCCCATAAATACACAGCGCCTTGACCAGCATCAGCGCCAGCACACCGGAGATGATGAGCTTCCAGGCCTCGGCCACCAATCGCAGATCCAACGACATGCCGACGCCGAGGAAAAACAGCCCCAGCAGCAGGCCGCGAAACGGATCAATGTCGGCCTCCAACTGGTGGCGGAAGGTGGATTCGGACAGCAGCACACCGGCCGCGAAAGCACCCATCGCCATTGAAAGACCGCCGAGTTCCATCAGCAACGCTGCGCCCAACACAACCAGCAGCGCAGCTGCAGTCATTACCTCGCGCGCTTTGACTTGGGCCAATACCCGAAACAGGGGATTGAGCAGCCACAATCCGATGGCCACCAATGCACCCAAGGACAGCGCTGCGGTACCTATGCGTTGCCAAAGGGGAGACGTGGGTCCATTCGCCAACTCAGTGGGCGCCAGAAATGCCACCACCGCCAGCAAAGGGGCTATCAACAGGTCTTCAAACAGCAAAATGGACACGACGTGCTGCCCTCTCGGCTCGGTAATGTCACCGCGTTCCGAGAGAACTTGCATAACCAGGGCCGTGGAAGTGAGTACAAAACCCGCTGCGCAGACAAATGACACCTGCCAAGGGAATCCAAAAGCCATGCCGACAAAAGTGAGCAGACAAGCGCAGACCACCACCTGCAGGCTGCCCAACCCAAAGATCTGCCTACGCAGATCCCATAGGTGCGAGGGTTTCATCTCCAGTCCAATCACAAAAAGAAACATGACCACACCCAACTCGGCCACATCAAGGATGGTGTGTGGGTCATTGATCAGTTGCAGTCCGAAGGGGCCAATGATCAGGCCCGCCGCCAGGTAACCGACCACTGAGCCGAGCCCGATGCGTTTGAACAGCGGTACTACCAGCACGGCGGCGGCAAGCAAAATGACGACACCCAATAATTGTCCTGCATTGCCTTCAACGGCCATGGCATTGACCCTCATCCCACATCAGGACCGGTAATGCGTCCACGGCCAGGCGTGTTGAGCAGAGCTTTCAGTCTGAAGCGCTCAGTTCCGCAAATTCTTCTGGACCAAGCACAAGATTCGGAGGGTTCGCCAGGAACTCTCCAGGGTAGGAGTGGCACCTGAAGTGTAGTGCAGGACACCCGCATCGTTTGAAAGGGTGACAAAAAATTCAGTAACAGCTTCCTCTCCGTACCGAAAAGGGCCGGCTAACAATCCTTTCATTTTTACCGAACTCGTAGCCTGAATCTTGGACAAGGCACTTTGCCCACGATATCAGCCTTAAATACAAGTGTTTTAATGACTCATCTTCAAATCCACCTGATACGGTTTTTTTTCGATCATCTGAGCCTTTTTCGTTAACCAACACTCTATAAAGTGCATGCCCGATGCTCTTTAAAACAACAAAAAAGCAGCCAACTAGTTTTGGCTCTTGGGCACACTGACGCGCTCGAGAATTTAGACCATCCCAGGATCAACAATAGAACCCCGCTTTATAAAAAAAATGGGCCAAATAACTATTCATTTGATTTGGAGATGGCCGCTGTGCGAAAGCTTGGCTTCGGCTTACTGGTAACTGGCGTTTTGGGGCAACTATCAGCGCTTATATGGGCCTACGTGTCTACAGGACAAACTTGTCAAAATAACGTCGACAATTCATACATCCAGCAAAAAGTGACAGCGTTCGAACAACCGGCCGATGACACCGCTAATAAAGTTGTGACAGAGCTCAGTACAAAACATTCCGACGGGGTCGTCGCACCCTTTGAGAAAAAGGGATCTCATGTACCCGATTCAGTGGAGGCTGACGCCGTACAGTATTTGATCGATCAGTCAGAAGAAATGCCAGAACTTACGTTGCCTTCATTGCCCTCACATTCACACAATTGGACGATTGTTCTCAGCGGTCTGATTACTTTTATCGGCCTGCTCCTGGCACTCTTCGCCCGCAAAAAAACCATTGCGCAATGGCATGTCTTTCGCACAGTGCCAGGATCGCTCATTACGCTGGAGCGCCCGTGTTTGACGTGCTGCGGCTATATTCTCCACACTAAAAAAGAAGCTTCAACCACGCCTTCATCCGGCCTGTGGGTGGTCGAAATCGCATTGAACACACCCCACCGCCATCACGCCGTAATGGCCATTCAGCAGATGGAGTTGCCGGTAGCACGTAAAGAAAACAACTTTGTCGTCATCGGCCCGTATAAACAGAAGCAGGACGCAGCTCGAGTTGTGAAAGAGCTGAGTGAAAGTCACGGCGTTCGAGGATGGGTGATGGCAGGAAATTGACATACTCAGACTTAGCGCTGTGCCGACTTCGAACAACCAGCTACTTACTGCATGCAACAAGAGAGCACTCATGATCGCAAAAGAACTTAGAGCCGAACTCGCCCTGACGAAATTCTTGGACGCCAACTTATGGATCCAACTTGAACTCGAATTGAACTACGACCTCGCTGAAAACTGTGGACTTTCGCCAGAAGAATATCGCCTTAAATTTCTGCAAGAAGCATTTGAAGCAGAAGCGGACGCTCACGACTGCGATTGCTGGGACTTCATCCTACAGTGGGTAGCTGAAACCAAGGAAGAACTTGAGTTGATGCGAGAAGAACGCATGAAGGAGATTTATGACTTTCTGGATAATTAATAGACCCTACAATTTTCGCAGTCTATAAAAGCCGCCAGCTTCAAAATAAAAGACTAATTTCATTGACGGGAGTATTGCCCAATACCCCCGCCCTCCTCTCGGTTCAAACCGTCGCATAACAATCCACCACACGCCGATATTGGCTGGGTGAAGCTCCGATGTGCTGACGGAAAAACCGTGTGAAATGACCTTGCTCGGAGAACCCGAGGTTCTCCGACAACAGGCCCAACGTGCCACTGCGCTCTCGCTCCAGCCAGGCAAAAGCCCGGCGCATGCGCGCGTCGTTAAGCAACAGGGTCGGCGTCATGCCGGTGTCTTTCTTGAACAGCGCAAAGAAGTGTGCCCGAGACAGACCACAGGCCCGCGCGGCGTTGTCGATCGGGTTCGGATCATCGAGGTGCTCAAGCAACCAGGCCGTGCCACGGCGCACGCGCGCATCCCGGAACTCACCTGTGTTGGGCGCACCCAGTAGAGACAAATGCCGCCAGCTGGAAAAGGCCTCGATCAGTTCGATCAGGAAGTCGAACAGCATGAACTCCAAGCGCTCTTTCGGCACGATCCCACAACCATGCGCTTCGGCGACCAGGATGTCGGCCAGGGTGCGATTTCGACTCGACAGCTCGATGCATGATTGGGCGAAAAAGTCCGGCCGACCGCTGAGCGCCAGCGACTGCTGGGCAGTGGCCAGCCAGGCGGGCTCGATGTAAAGCGCCAGGATAAGGGTGGCACCGGCACCCGGCTGCGGATCATAGAAATGCGGCTCCCAGGCGTTGACCAGCACCGCAGTGCGATCACTGAGCGGAACCCGCCGACCGTTAACGTTGAAGTAAGTGTCCTCGCCGGACACTTTGACCAGCACATGGCATTCGGAATGGGTATGGGTGACCAGCGAATGATCCATATTCAGCAAGGCGACCCGGCCAAACCTGCCGTGGAAAACCCGTTGGGCAATCGACATCAGATTCCTCCGCTCGCTTGAAGCGATATTGTTATCGGCCTCAATGCCTATCATCGGGGCGTTTATCTATTACTCAAGCCCGTCGATCGGTCCATGGTTCAGCAACACTTGGCTAGCCACTATCGCGCGCGACTGACCGAGCGTCTACCTCGACTTTCGCAGCCCCCACGTTCGTCGGAAAAACCGCCTTACAGGGCATGGCGTTCTTTGCCGTGATAAACACGCAGGATATCGGCCACCACCGCCAGAGCGATTTCCGCCGGGGCCTTGCTGCCCAGATCGAGGCCGATGGGCATGTGTAAACGGGCGATCTGTTCATCCGTCAGACCACCGATGCGCTTCAGCCGCTCGGCGCGTTTGGCCGAGGTTGCCTGAGAGCCCATGGCGCCGATGTAAAACGCCGGGGTGTGGACCGCTTCCATCAGCGCCAGATCATCGATTCGCGGATCGTGAGTCAGCGCCACCACCGCGGTCGCCGCGTGGCAGCCTCCGGCGGCAATGAACATCGAAGGCAGCACACGTTGCATCTCCACGCCTTCGAGATGCACATGCAGCATCTCTTCCCGGGGGTCGCAGGCGATAACTTCGCATCCGATGGCTCGGGCGAAACTGGCGCAAACTTCAGCGACCGGCGAGAGCCCTGCCAGAATCAGGCGTAACGCCGGGCCAACGCTGATGCGCACTCTTTCGTCGTCGACTTGTACCCGTTCGCTGCCGTGCCCCGCGTCCGGGTCCAGGCGCAAGGCACCGCTGCTCAGCTCGATATGACGCTGAAGACGTCGCTGACCGAGTAACGCCGCTTGCAGACTCTCCAGGTGTGCGATCCATTCAAGGCTGGCATCGCGGTGTTCGACCAGCACGATCAGCACACCACCACAGGGCAAACGCAGACGGTGGCGTTGCTCGACGCTGTCGCCATAACTGACGATCTGCGCCGGTTCGCGTAATTCACCGCGCGTCAGGCTTTCGAGAAACTCCTCTTCGACGCAGCCACCCGACAGCGAGCCGACGTGTTCGCCCGCGCCATTGGTCACCAGCATCGCACCCGGCGCACGCGGCGCCGAGCCATAGGTGGAGAGCACTGTGCACAGCCATTGGGCCTGCCCGGCGCGAGCCCATTGCAGTGCCTGGTCGATCACCTGAACATCGAGATGACGCATGTTTTCAATACCTCAAGCAAAAGCGTGGTGCTGCATGCGGGGTTACGTTTACGGTAACCTGCGAGCAATCTTGTTCAATTGTTGATTCAACATGTCGCCACAACAGTTTTTGCAACTTGGGCCGCTGCGCCTGGAATATCGCCAAATCCCTGCGGCTGAGCCTTCGCGACCGACGCTTGTGCTGTTGCACGAAGGCCTCGGCAGCGCCGAACAATGGAAAGACTTCCCCCTACGCCTGGCCCAGGCCAGCGGTTACGGTGTGGTCACTTACAGCCGTCAGGGTTATGGGCAATCGAGCCCGGTAACCCTGCCGCGTCCGCTGGACTACCTGAGCACCGACGGCCCTCGTGAACTGCGGCAATTGCTCGATGCCTTGCAACTGCCGCAAGTGGTCTTGCTCGGTCACAGTGACGGCGCATCCATCGTCCTTGCCTATGCCGCCACCAACGATCCACGCGTGTTGGGCAGCATCGCACTGGCACCTCACGTGATTGTCGAGACCGAGAGCCTCGATGGCATTCGCCATACCACCGAGGTGTGGCATCAGGGCGAATTGCGCGAGCGCCTGGCACGTCACCATGGGACCAATGTCGACGGCGCTTTTCACGGTTGGAGCGACAGTTGGTTGCACCCGGACTTTTCCCTGGACGATCTCGAAGCGCAGTTGGCTTATATCGAAAAACCGCTGCTGGTCATTCAAGGGCGCGAAGACCACTACGCCACGCCCGAGCAACTGGTGGTCATCCAGCGACAGGTATCTGGACCGTGCCGCTGTGTACTGCTGGATGACTGTCGACACTTTCCCCAAACCGAAGCGACCGAACGGACCTTGCAGCTGATCGGCGAATTCCTGGAGCACCTCCCCGCCTTTACTTGAAATTGCCTTGGGTTTCTGGAATCACCAGGCTGCCAATCAGGTAGATCACCGACAGACCGACGGCGAAAAACGCCAGTACCATGGGGATCTGCGCCGGGCTGCTGCTGACCAGAGAGACAAAGGTCGGCATGGTGCCGCCGAGGGCGAAACCGATGTTCCAGGACAACCCGGTGCCGCTGGCTCGCAGCTCGGTGGCAAAGCGTTCGTTAAGGAAGATCAGAATCGGCGCGATGATCGCCCCGCCCATGAAACCTATCCCCACGCAATACAGCGCAGTGCGGGTCAGCGAACCCGGGTCGGCGACCCCAAGGAACATCATGGGCAGGCCCACCAGGTTGATCACACCCAGCAGCATGAAGGTCTTCTTGCGACCGATCAGGTCACTCAGGTAACCGAAGGCCAGTGCTCCGACAATGGTTGCCACCGACCCATACATGAGCAGCTGCGAAGTCTGCGTATGAGGCACTTTAGCGACCACATTGAGCAATGTCGGCAGATACCCGCAGGCCAGGTAATACGTGGCACCGCCGCCGAATGTAATCAGCAGATTGACCAGCATCACGGCGCGGTACTCGCGACCGAACAGACGCTTGAGTGGCGACACGACCACTACCGCCGGCCCCTTGGTTTTGCGGGCTTGTTGCAGTTGCCGCCAGACCGGACTTTCATCCAGGTAACGGAACATCACCAGTCCGAAAAATGTGCTGAGCAGGCCGCAGAAGAACATGAAGCGCCAGCCCCAGACGTCAAATTCCTCCCCGGGAAAGATCTCCGACAACACCAGATAAGTGAATGACGCCAACAGCGCGCCCATGCCGGCACCGGCGCCACCGATCAACCCGGACATCAAGCCGCGATAGCGCGGCGAGATGGATTCGGTGCCGATGGTGTGAGTGGAGGCAACGATGCCGCCCACGAAAATGCCCTGAATTACACGTAATAACAGGAACAGTATCGGGGCCAATATGCCGACTTGGTGAATGGTCGGCAACGCACCAAACAGTGCCGTGGAAATACCGACGCCGACCATCGATACCATCAGCGCACGCTTGCGACCGTGTTTGTCGGCATACGCGCCGAAGATCGCCGAGCCCAGCGGACGCACCAGCAAGGCCACAGCGAACGAGGCATAGACCGCGGCCAGCGACAGGGTCGGGGTGTCCGAGGGGAAGAACATGCGGCCGATGATCGGCGCTACATAGAGCAGAATGAACAGGTCAAACAAATCCAGTGCCCAGCCGAATGTTGAAGCAAATGCCGCGAGCAAGGCCTTGCCCGGTGGGATCTGCGGTGTATCGGTAGTGGCGCTGGTGGGTGATGCAGTTATTGTTGTTGTCGTGGTCATGATTGCCTCACACAAGCGGTGAATCAAAAAGGGCGGCAGGCCCTGCTCCGTAAGGCGTACGCTATTGCCAACATACTCCCGGGCCTGCTCACTGGTACGATTTACTCGCCGATAAACACGGCCGTACGCTTGCTGTGAAACGCTTCGACGCCTTCCTTGAAGTCCTTGGAGCTACGCAGGCGGCTGTAGCAGTGACCTTCCATTTCGATCGCGACCGTCAGCGGCGCATCTTCGTTGTCGTTGATCAGTTTTTTCGCCGTGCGCTGAGCCAGCGGCGAGAAACGACGCAGTTCGTCGACCAACGCATCGACAGTGCTTTCCAGTTCGGCATCCGGCACGACCTCGGTCGCGATACCCCAGGCATACGCCTGGTCGCCCGTGATGCGTTTGGCGCGCATCACCATGTGTTTGGTGCGGGTGATGCCGATGATTTTCTGCAAGCGTGCGGAGCCTCCCGAGCCCGGGATCTGCCCCAGGTTCTGCTCAGGCAAGGCGTAGCGAGTGGTTTGCGAAGCAATGCGGAAATCGCAGGCCAGGGACAGTTCGAAACCGACGCCGAAGGTGTAGCCACGGTTGGCAACGATCACCGGTTTTTCACAACGTGCCGGTGCCGCGACATTCCAGGCCAGCTTGGAAACATGCTCCGGCGAAGCTTCGAGAAAGCCTTTGATGTCGCCACCGCTGGAGAAGTGTTCGCCCACCGAGCGCAGCACGATGACGCGCACGCCTTTGTGTGCATCGAGGGCTTCGAAGACCTGGCGCAGTTCATCACGCTGCCCCATGGAAATGACGTTCAACGGCGCGCGGTTGAGGATGATGTCGGCGCGCTCGCGAGCCACATCGACTTCAACCTGAAAGCCATCGAACTGAGTGTCGAGAAATTGCTGGATCGCTTGCTGTTGCATGAGAGTGTCCTCTGGATGATTAGCTGATGGCCTTCAAGGCCTGTTCCTGAAATTCGGCCAGCAGCACGCGCCGCAGCACCTTGCCCACTGGAGATTTGGGAATCTGGTCGATGAACTGGTACCGCCGTGGCCGCTTGAACTTGGCCAGGCCCGAAGCGATGCAATGGGCATCGAGGTCGCATTCCGAAACGTCGGCGCGGAGCTTGATGAACGCGGCAATGATCTTGCCCCACTGCTCGTCCGGCAGACCGACCACCACCACTTCTTCCACCGCCGGGTGCAGAGAGAGCATGTTTTCGATTTCTGCCGGGCTGACGTTTTCGCCGCCGGTGATGATCAAGTCATCAACACGACCCGTGACGAACAGATCGCCTTCCAGATCGAAGTAGCCGATGTCACCGGTGAAATACCATCCGTCACGCAATGCCTTGGCGGTCGCTTCGGGGCGGTTGAGGTAGCCTTCGAACGCCTCGTCACTCGCCAGGTCGGCGATGATCTGGCCCTCCTCCAATGGTTTGACTTGCACGTTCGCCGTTTCAGCATTGATCGGCACCACGCGCACGCGCTGGTTCATTGCACTGCGCCCTGACGAGCCGGGTTTGCGACTGGCTTGCTGGTCGATGGTGAAGGTGTAGATCTCCGAGCTGCCGTAATGATTGACGAACAATTGCGGCTGGAACGCCTGCTCGACACGACGCATCAAGCCGTCGCTCATCGGTGCACCGGCAAAGCCGATTTTTTCCACACTGGCGACTCGCTCGCGAGCGAAGGCCGGGTGTTCGATGAGCATGTGGTAGAGCGTCGGCACCAGGTACAGGTTGCTGACCTTTTCCCGCTCGATGGCCTGCAGCGTGGCTTCCACGTCGAACTTCGGCACACAGACGAAATGCCCGTCGATCAGCGCCATCGACAGCAACGAACGCACGCCCATGGTGTGATAAAGCGGCATGACACCCAGCGTGCACTCGCCCTGGCGATAAAGGTTCTGCGCTACGTGGGCAACCGCCGCGGCGCGTTCGCTACGGTGCCGACGGGGCACGCCCTTGGGCTTGCTGGTGGTTCCGGAGGTGTACAACAGCAGTGAAAAGTCTTCGGCGTCGGCCTCCAGAATGATGCCTGAGGGGCTCTGCGAACACAGTTCCTCGAAACTCAGGTCGGTGTTGGCGGCACAGAGTCTGGTGGCGATCCGTGGCAGCCTCGTGGCGGCGCTGCAACCCGCCACGGCGGTCACTGTAGCGTCGTCGTAAGCCACTGCACGGATTTGCGCATCTTCGATGCAGTAACCCAGCTCAGCGGCAGTCGAACGCCAGTTCAACGGGGTCATGACGATGCCCGCAAATTGACAGGCCCAATGCAGGGTCGCCATCTGCCAGCGGTTCTGCATCACAACCAGCAGTCGATCACCGCGTTGCAGTCCAAGGCATTGCAAGCCCCGAGCGGCACTCTGGATATCGACGAACCAGTCTTCATAAGTTTTCTTCAACGCACCGTCACTGACCGCCACAGCGTGCGGCCGGCGTTCAACGGCTGCGAGGAAACTGCGTCCGAGATCGAACATTATTGTTATACCCCTTCGTTCGTTTGGCGCTGGGCAGCGACTTCGAGCACGGCCTGGACGATGCCGGTGTAGCCCGTGCAGCGACATAGATGCCCGGAAAGCATGTCGCGCACCTGGGTCTCGTCCGGGTTGGGTACCCGTTCCAGGAAATCCACGCAGGACATGAGAATGCCCGCTGTGCAAAAGCCGCACTGCAGGGCGTGATGACGGCGAAAGGCTTGTTGCAGATCGCTCAGTGTGTCGTCGTCAGCCAGCGACTCGACGGTCTCGATACGCCGCTCGTGCCCCTGCACCGCGAGCATCAGGCAGGAACGCATGGCGACTCCGTCCACCAGCACCGTGCAGGCACCGCAGACACCGTGTTCGCATCCGACATGGACACCGGTGGCACCGAGGTCGTGGCGCAGGAAGTCGCAGAGTTGGGTCCGCGGTTCAGCCAGGGCTTCACGGGAACGGCCATTGAGTTCCAGGCGAATCGGAAAGGTTTGGTCGGCAGTTACACGCATGTTCAGACTCCTTCGATCAGCTGATGACCCAGTTCGCGAATCAGTTGGCGGCGATAGGCAGCGCTGGCCTGAACGTCGTCTTGTGCATCGAGCGACCAGGCGGTTTGATTGAGCGCGTCCGGCAGCCCTGCACCACGAGGCAGACTGCGACTTTGCGGACGGTCAGCGACCCCGCCGATGCCGAGTTCAACCTGGTCCGCGCCGATGGCCGCAGCCAGGGAGACAATTGCAAAGTCGCCGTGGCGCATGGCGATTTCGCGGAAGCGATAGGTGATGCCTTCACGCTTGAGCGGAAAACGCACCTCGACGACCAGTTCGTCTGCACGCTTGTCGGTGGTGAGAATGCCTTGAAAGAAATCCGCAGCCTTGACGACGCGCTTGCCTGTTTTCGACTCGAGAACGATGTCGCCGCCCAGCGTCACCAGGCACAGCGGCAATTCGGCGCTCGGGTCGGCATGAGCCACCGAACCGCAGACCGTGCCGCGATTACGCGTCTGGAAGTGACCGATCCATGGCATTGCCAGTGCCAGCAAGGGCACCTCGTCCATCAGGGTCGAACGCGCCAGCAACTGCGCCTGTCGTACCCCGGCCCCTACAGCCAGGCAATCCTTGCGAAGTTCGATATAGGCCAGTTCAGCCACATGATTGATATCGATCAGTAACTTGGGTTGAGCCAGGCGCATGTTCAGCACCGCCATCAGCGATTGGCCACCGGCGATGATGCGAGCTTCCTGGCCGTACTCGGCGAGCAACTCAACCACCTGACGACGGGTGTCAGCCCGAACGTAATCGAAAGCTGCTGGTTTCATTGCGCACCTCCCTTGCCAAACAGCGCGCCAAGCGAGGCTCGCAAACGCGCCCACCAGCCGGTGGAGATGGCTTGGCCGCTGACCCGTTGCGACAGGCGAGTAAAGATTTGTCCGATGATCACTTTCGAGGCCCCTTGCAACATACGGCCGCCGACCGCGGCGACTTTGCCGCTGACCGCCACCTGGTATTGGTATTCCAGACGTGTGTGGCCATTTTCCAGTTCGACGAAACGAACCTTGGCCTGGCCTTGAGCAGAGCCCATCGAACTGCTGCCGGAACCGGACAGACGCAATGAATGCGGCGGGTCCAGATCACTCAGTGCAACCTTGGCCTCGAAGCGCGCACGGATCATGCCGACGCCGACGGTGACGTCTGCGCGGTAACGGTTTTCGCCTTCAAGCACGAGGTCGTGGCAACCGGGAATGATTGCCGCCAGCGTCTGCGGGTCGAGCAAGGTATCGAAGACCTGTTGCGGCGCAGCAGGAATCACCACCGAGTCGTTGGCCCGCAGTGCCGGTCCACCGGCAGCTGCCGCGTCCAGGCTTTCGTCGGGTTCCATACCGGCAGGCCGTGGCGTCTCCTCGATCCCGATCAGCGTGCGTAATTTCGATGGCGTCAGTGGCAGACGGATGTCCGAGCGACCCAAGGCGTCGGCCACCGCGTTGGCGATGCACACCGGCGTGCTCATATTGTTGCCCTCGCCCACACCCTTGGCGCCC
Source organism: Candidatus Pseudomonas auctus (assembly GCF_048654275.1). Taxonomy (NCBI): domain Bacteria; kingdom Pseudomonadati; phylum Pseudomonadota; class Gammaproteobacteria; order Pseudomonadales; family Pseudomonadaceae; genus Pseudomonas; species Candidatus Pseudomonas auctus. The sequence continues at coordinate 701,599 of NZ_JBJYZK010000001.1, forward strand.
AGCGGGGTGAATGGCGATGGCGTTTCCATGTGCAGGATCACCGGTTCGATGACTTCCGGTGCGGTCGGCACCAGATAATCGGCGAAGGTCCCGGAGAGGAAGCTACCGTCCTCGCCATAGGCGAATTCTTCCATCAGCGCCGCGCCGAGGCCTTGGGTGAACCCACCACGAATCTGGCCATCGACCAGTGCCGGGTTGAGCAGGCGGCCGGCGTCATGGCAGGTGACGTAGCGATCGATGTGGATCTCGCCGGTCATGCGGTCGATTTCCAGACCACAGATGTCGAAGACAAAGCCGTAGCACAGCGAGCTATTGACCTGATCCTGGTCATCCGGTGCCTCCAATTGCGGCGGGCTCCAGAACGCAGTTTCACGCAGACCGCCGTTTTCCCCTTCCGGCAGCAGGCCCGGCGACCAGTGGGTCGCACCGGCAATCCGATGGAATGGCGCCACCGCCCCGCCATTGACGACAAAAATTTTGCCGCCCGCGAAACGAATATCTTCTGGACTGGCCTGCAATTGCTCGGCGGCAATCGCGGCAAGGCGATCACGGATTTTCAGTGCCGCCTTGTAGACGGCACCGGCCACAGCACCGGCGAAGCGGCTGGAATAGTTGCCCGAGGCAATCGACCAGGCATCCTTCTGGGTATCCAGCTCGACGTTGACCACGATGGATTCCAGCGCAACCCCAAGCACTTCGGCGACGACCTGAGCGACGGTGGTTTGATGGCCCTGCCCTTGGGGTGCCGAGGACACGTGCACACTGACGTCACCCAATGGGCCGACGTTGATGGTGGCGGTGGCGACAGCGCCGTTTTTCGGACCGGCCTTGCGCCGCTCTTCGGGTGTCATCGCGGTGGTGATGTATCCCATGTTGGAAATCGAAGGCTCGATGACGGCGGCATAACCGATGCCGTAGATCCGGCCTTCGGCACGCACCTGATCACGACGTTTGAGCAACTCGTCGAGACCGCCATCAGCCGCCGCCAAGGCAATGCCTGCCTGGTAATTGCCGGAATCGAGCAACGCACCGGCGGCCGCGCGATAAGGGAAGGCATCGGCTGGCACCAGGTTGCGGCGGATCACGTCCAACGGATCAAGCTTCAACTGCACGGCGATGTGTTGCAGCAGCCGTTCAAGGGCGAAATACACCTGCGGGCCACCGAAACCACGGTTCAGGCCGGAAGGAGTTTTGTTGGTCAGCACCACTCGATTGCGCACTTGCAAATTGCGGATCGCGTAGGCACCCGTCAGGTTGCCGTGCATGCGGTAGAAAGTCGCCGGTTCAGGCGCTCTCAGGTAGGCACCACAATCGTCGATCTGGTCATAACGCAAAGCGGTGATACGGCCATCCGCTTCTACCGCTGCTTCAATTTCGGTCACCCGATTGGTCGCCGAAGAAGCCCCCTGAAGATGTTCCAGACGGTCCTCGACCCACTTCACCGGTGCACCGACCTTGCGTGACGCCAGCCCCATCATCACCACGTAAGGGAAAACCCCTTGCTTGATGCCAAAGCTGCCGCCGGAATCTTTCGGTGTACGCAAACGGAGGCGGTTGCCGGGTACATTCAGTGCCCGGGCCATGACCGTGTGCAACGCATAGGGACCCTGAAAATTGGCCAGCACGTCATAAATGCCGGTGGCGCGCTCGTACTGAGCCAGCACCACATAGCATTCGATGGGCGTGCAGGAACTGCGCGGAAACTTCACTTTGAGCGAGACCTTGTGCGGCGCCTGCTCGAAGGCCTGCTCCGGCTCGCCATAACGAAAGCGCCGTTCGTTGACCACGTTGCTGCCGACCGCTTCGTGCAGGATCGGCGCCTGTTCGGCGGTGGCCCGTTCGGGATCGATGATCGGTGGCAGCGGCTCGTATTCAACGCGCACACCTTCGATGGCGTCCTCGGCCAGATAGCGGCTCTCAGCGATCACTACGGCCACCGGCTCTCCGACGTAACGTACCTTGTCGACGGCGACGCACCAGTGCTCCATCGGCTGCCGGACACCCACCGGGAACGGCAGCGCCCAGCGTTTGACGTCTTCGCCGACCAGCACGCCGTGCACGCCTTTCATCAGCAGCGCACTGGAAAAGTCCACCGAGGTGATCCGCGCATGAGCGTGGGGTGAACGGATGATCGCCGCATGTAGCGTACCCGGAGGGATCGCAGCGTCGTCGGCATAGCAACCGAGGCCGCGCAACAATGCGGCGTCCTCGACACGGGGCTGGCGGGCTCCGATGTGGCCGGTCTGGCTTTCGGTAGCAGGTTGGAAACTAGTCATTTTTTCGCGGCTCTTGTTGTTGTGCAGCGCGATAGCGTTAGAGCCGAGTGTGTGAGAAAGGCGCCGGGAGCGCCTTGCCTGGGGAGAGGGAGTTCCGCGCTGGAGTCTGAAAATTTGCCTTAGCGTCTGATTTTCAGGACTGGCACCCGACAGAATTGGCGGTCAGGGATGCGACGCGGGATGACTCAGGAACGCTTCGATTTCTGCATAGGGCATCGGTTTGGCGAAGTAATACCCCTGAAAGACATCGCAGCGACTGCCCTTCAGGAAATCCACCTGGGACGCCGTTTCCACGCCTTCGGCAACCACCGTCAGGCTGAGGTGATGGGCCATGGAAATAATGCCTTGGGTAATCGCTGCATCGTGGTGGTCGGTGGCGATTTCCTGGATGAACGAGCGGTCGATCTTGATCTTGTCGATGGGCAAACGTTTGAGGTAGCTGAGGCTGGAAAAACCGGTGCCGAAATCATCGAGCGCAATGCGTATACCCAACGCCTTGAGCCGGCACAGCGTGTCGATCGCCTGTTCAGCGTTATGCAACAGCAGCGATTCGGTGATCTCCAGCTCCAGCTGCTCACCACGCAGGCCATGTTTCTCCAGGGTAGCCTGGACACACTGGACGAAATGGCCACGCTGAAAATGCATCGGCGAAATATTCACGGCCATCGAGATACCGGTGATGCCCTGCTCGCCTAGCTCGCGCAGGTGCGCACAGGCCGTATCGAGTACCCAAAGGCTCAGCGGGATGATCTGACCACTGTCCTCTGCCACCGGCACAAACACCGCGGGTGAAATAAATCCTTTTTCCGGATGCTCCCAGCGCAGCAACGCTTCGATCCCGACCACCCGCCCCGTGCGCGCGTCTACCTGCGGTTGATAATGCAGTTGCAACGACTGAGTCTCGATAGCCTTTTGCAGGTCATTGCGCAGGCTCGCGTGTTCGCAAACGCGCTGATTGAGATCGCTGGTGTACCACTGAAAGTTGTTGCGCCCTTGCTGCTTGGCTTTGTACATGGCCATGTCAGCCTGCTGGATCAGTTGCATCGGCTGCTCGATGTGGCCATCGCTCAAGGTGATGCCGACACTTGCACTCACGTGCAGGTCAATGCCCTGGATGCAGTAGGGTCTGGCAATGCTGGCCATCAATCGCTCGGCTATTGGAACAACGTCCTCATCGTGAAGCAGGTCCGGCAGCAGCACGATAAATTCGTCACCGCCCATGCGTACGACGGTATCACCGGGACGAACCTGCTGAGTCATCCGCTGCGCCACTTCAATCAGTACCTGATCGCCGAAGTAGTGTCCGATCGAATCGTTGATGGATTTGAACCCATCCAGATCAATACACATCACCGCCAGACGACGCTTGCGCCGACGACTGAGGTGACAATCCAGAACAAGCCGCTCTTCAAGCGAAACACGGTTAAGCAAGCCAGTCAGACGATCATGGCAGGCGTTGAAGCTCAATTGGCGCTCGAAATGTTTCTGCTCGCTGATGTCCCGGGCAATGCCAAATACCCCGACGATCTCTCCGTTGACCATGATCGGCAGATTGGAGATGTCCATGGTCAACAGTTTTTTACTCTCGTCGAGAACCCGCGCCTCGAAGCGTTGAGGCTCTCCGGCGCGGGCTGCGGAAAAATGCTGACTGACCCGTTCCAGGTCCTCTTCGAGTACCAAATGGGAAAAGTGATGACCAATGAAATCGGTTGCCGTATGCGGTTTCAGCTTCAGGCCTGCCGGATTCACACTCTGGATGTTGCCGGCCAGATCGAGGGCGAACACCGGGTTGGGGTTGTAGGTGAACAACGAACGGAATTGTTGTTCGCTTTTCTCCAGACGTTGGCCGTCACGCTCATGGCGGATCGCAATGACCGCCAGTTGGGCTGCGCACGACAGACGTTGAACTTGTGCCTCATCCGGGGCATGGGCGCGGTTCTGGTACAGAGCGAATGTACCCAACACGCTTCCTTGATGGGAGAGCAAAGGCACCGACCAGCAGGAACGCAGGTTATGCCCCAGCGCCAGGCTGCGAAAACGCTCCCAATTCGGGTCACAGGCGATGTCTTCGGTTATTACGAGCTCGCGCCGGAACGCTGCGGTGCCGCAGGTGCCTTCCTGAGGGCCGATGGCCATTCCATGAATCGCGTCACTGTATTCGACCGGAAGACTGGGCGCTGCGCCATTCAGCAAGCGTTTGCCCTCGGCGTCGGTGAGCAATATCGAGCAGAAGGTCTCGGGGGCCTGTGCGTCGTGCATCTGGCAGATGGCGCAGAGTATGTCGCCCAGATGATGATCGGTCGCGATCATACCGAGGATGTCACGTTGCGATTCGGGGAGTGTCTTGTGGTGAAAGCCTGGACGAGTATTCATGGCGGTTCCTGAAGACTCTCTAGGTCGTCCGGTCTTCAGAGAGCCAGAAATAGTGGCGGCCGATCACTGTCCACTAGTGCGTCGGACGCGCACTCTATAGAGCACCAGCCAATGAATAAAAGGCTCAGATCCAATTTTAAAAACCGTATCAGGCTGCCAACGTTTGCAGGAATGGTCGGGGTGTTCGGCATTTGAAAGGCTCGATCGCACAGACACAACGTCAGCCCCTGAGATACAGCAGATTATCCCTCGCCGACTTCAAGAACGGCATATTTCGACTGAGCCCTTTTGCTAGCTTATTCAAACCACAGGGCACCCCATATACCGGTGCCCCGGCGTTGCTCTGACCTCCCTCCGTCCCTGCGGTTAACAGCCCCCATCAGTCCTCTAAGGAGCTAGTTGGATGACAACACAATCTTCGAATATCCACGCCGTGGATTCGCAAACGGCTCAACAGTTTTATATCAATGGTGGCTGGTGTTCGCCGGCAACGCGCTGCCATCAGCCATGAAGCGCCTTGTCGAAACGGAACGAAGCCCCATAGGCCGAGGCAGGCAGGTGATTAGAATGATCTGCCCGCAACCGCGAGCGGAAAGTGCCACTCTGCGGTTGAGTACGGTACAGACCACGCTTTTGCAGTTCGGGAATAACCAGTTCGACAAAATCCTCAAGGCTGCCGGGGCTGATCAACGGGTTGAGCATGTAGCCGCTGGTGCCGGAAATTCGCGCGTGCTCTTGGATGCGCTCGGCGACTTGCTGCGGTGTACCGACGAGAATCAGGTCGCTGCCACGGGTAACGCTGGCGAAGCGCTTTTTCACATCACCCGCCGTCAGCGGCTGACCACTGCCATCGGGGCGCATCACGTAAGAGGTCAGGCCTTCGGTGTGCGTCGAGAGTGCATCGCTGTCGGCGTAGCGGCTGATGTCGATGCCGGTGTCGCCGGCGTAACTGACCAGTTGTGCCTGCAAGTGATAGTTGCTTTGCAACTCGTCGTATTTGCGCTGGGCTTCGATTTCGGTTTTGGCCGTGACGATGCGCAGTACCGTCAACGATTTCACGTCTTCACGTTGACGCCCTCGCGCCTGAGCCTTGGCCCAGATGTCTTCCAGGCCCTGACGGATTTCCTGCGGGTTGGACTTGGCGATGAAGATCAGTTCCGCATGCTTGGCGGCGAATTCTCGACCGCGTCCCGACCAGCCCGCCTGAATCAGCAACGGGGTGCGCTGCGGGGACGGAGCGGTCAGGTGCGGCCCGGCCACGCGATAGTGCGCCCCCTCGTGATTGATCGGTCGCACTCGCTCGCCTCTGGCATACAGCTGGCGGGCCTTGTCGGCAACCACGGCGTCGTCGGCCCAACTGCCTTCCCAGAGTTTGTACACCACATCGAGAAACTCCTCGGCGCGTTCATAGCGATCGTCATGCTTGATCATTTGCTCCAGCCCGAAATTGCGGGCGGCGCTGGACAGGTAAGAGGTGACGATGTTCCAGCCCACTCGCCCATTGGTGAGGTGATCAAGCGTGCTGAAGCGCCGGGCGTGGGTGAACGGATGCTCATAACTGGTGGTCACCGTGACACCAAACGCCAGGTTTTCTGTCACGGCCGCCAACGCTGGAATGATCATCAACGGATCGTTGGCCGGTGCTTCCACCGCCCATTTCATGGCTGCATCGGCATTGCCGCCGAACACATCGTAAAAACCCAGCACATCACCAAAGAACAGCATATCGAGATGCGCCTGATCGGCAATCCGCGCCAGGTTGGACCAGTAGCCCAGCGAGTTGATCGCCAGGCGTTCGTCAGCCGGGTGCGTCCACAGACTCGGCGCACCGCCGCACCCGACACTGGCTTGTTCATAGAGTGCAAAAAGCAGAGGTTTAGGATCGGACATCTTGGTTCCTGCAAGAAATCATTCAACGGAATGGCTCAGCGCTGATGCTTGAAGCCTCTGCCGTAATGGCGTTCGAGGCGATGCTGGATCAGTTCGAGACCGATGGATAACAGCCAATAGATGGCGGCTGCGGTGGTCAGCATTTCAATGTAACGGTAGGACGAACGCCCATACGACTGCGCCAGAAACATCACTTCCCAAACACCCATGACCGAAATCAGGGACGAGTCCTTGAGCATCGAAATGAACTGGCTGGTGGTCGGCGGAATGATCGTGCGCATGGCTTGCGGCAGGATGATATGGATGAACGTCGCGGCCGGCCTCAGGCCCAGTGCGGCGGCTGCTTCGCGCTGACCTGGGGCAACTGCGAGGATGCCGGCACGAAAAATCTCACTGAGATAAGCCCCGTAGTTGAGCGACAGCGCGATGATCCCGGCGCTGATTGCGCCTGGCACCACGCCCAACTGCGGCAGCCCCAGATAGATCAACAGGATCTGGATCAACAGTGGCGTGCCGCGAAAGAACGAGGCGTAGAAGCTGGCGATACCAAACGCCACTGCGCTGCTCGACAGCCTGGCCAGCGCGGTGACAAAGCCCAGCAATAGCGAAAACCAGATCGAGCAGAAACACAGGAATATCGTCAGCGCGGCGCCTTGCAAGAACCCGTTCGGCCCCAGATGCAGGCCGACCAAGTTGGGCAACTTTTCCACAATGATCGAAAACTTCAGATCGAAGCGCATGAAAAACCACACGCCCAGACCCGACAGCGCCGCCCACGTCAGATACAGGCGCGTGCGAAAGCCGAACAGCTGACGTGTCAGTGGCGGCTGCTTTTGCGGGCTGACAGCCGCTTTGGCCGGATGCGGATTGATGGCTGTCATTGGCTGATATCAGAACCGATCCACTTGCGGGATATTTTGCTCAGCGTGCCGTCAGTCTTGAGTTGCGCAATGACCTCGGTGACTTTCGCATTCCATTGCGGATCGCCCTTCTCGACCGCCACGACGTTCGGCTCGGCATACAGTGGATCTCCGGCAATCTTGAAACGCGGATCCTGAGCGATGCGTTCACGCGCGGTGATGAGGTTGGTGACCATGGCATCCAGGCGCACGCCGGTGCCCAGTGCGAGATCCTGGAAGGCAACGGTTTCATTGTCGTAAGGGGCGATCTGGACATTGTCGAACGGATAGCTCAACGGTTTGTCCTCGGCGCCTTCAATGACCAGATCCTTGTTCAGATAGGCCTCATAGGTCGACGCACTGATCACACCGACTTTTTTGCCGGACAAGTCCTTGCCGGTGACTATCTCCTTGTCCTTCGCATTGACCACGATCACCGCCGGTGACTGGTAATACTCCACGGGGAAGTCGAACACTTCGGCCCGCGCCTTGCTCGGTGTCATCGAGCACACGCAGATGTCGTATCGACCGTTCCAGTGCCCCGCGGCAATCACGTCCCAGGAAGGTGTTTCAAGTTTCAGCTTGACCCCAAGGCGCTCGGCCACAGCTTTAGCGACATCCACATCGAAGCCGTCGAGCTGGTTCTGGTCATTGAGAAAAGAGAACGGCGGGTAACTCTCCATCAGGACACCGGTGAGCTCACCTTTTTGCGTCACGCGATCAAGGGTGGGCCCCGCGAATGCTGCCGCGCAACTGACGGCGAGCGCCAGGCCAAGTGTAAAATGTGTGGGGATCTTCAAGTGCGAATGCTCCAATCAGGAAATTTCTGGTTAGATTAAAACGCACTATAAAATTAATATGAACTTCGTTTTAGGAATAAAAAGCTACGCTTGAGCTATATGAAATTCAGGCGCCAAGATGTCGACTTGTAGATGGCGTCAATGTTCAGCCAAGGGCAGTTTCATGACGAACTCGCTACCCTTCCCTTCTCCCGAGCTGGCCCCCGTCACAGTACCGCCATGGGCTTCGATCAATTCCCGCACGACCGTAAGTCCAATGCCCAGGCCTGCGCCATTGAAACCGACCGCGTGAACATCCTGTACGAACGGCTCAAAAATGAACGGCAGTGCCTTGGGCGTTATTCCAATACCGGTATCGCGAATGCATATCGTCAGGTGATCGACTTCAATCGTCGCAGTCAGTGAGACCGTGCCATTGGCGGGCGTATATTTGGCGGCGTTGCCCAGTAGATTGCCGAGGATTTGAGTGAGGCGCGCTGGATCACCATTAACCATCAAGGCGCATTCCGGCAGATTCGAGCTGAAACTCAAACTGTTAGCGATCATGAGCGGGCTGCAGGCATCTATCGCCTCATGAATGATTCGAGCCATATCGACACGCTGGCAATCAAGTCGAAACTTGCCGGTACTGGCGCGAGCGATATCGAGCAGGTCTTCGACCAAGCGGGACATCTGCTTCACTTGCCCCTCTATCAACACCTGCATGCGCGGCAGTTCTTCACTCGGCACACGTACCAGCCGGCCGGCAATCATGCTGATGGGTGTCAGAGGATTGCGAAGTTCGTGTGCAACCAGGTTGAGGAAGTTGCGTTGCTGTTCCAGCGCATGTTCAGCGGCCGCCTGCAAATCCTGGGCACTCAGCGCGGCTATCACCAGCTTCTCGTTTGCCTCGCGCAATTCGAGATACATTTGCTGCTCTGCCTGGGCGACTGTCGGATTTTCTGCATCCGACTGCGCCGACAGGATTGACAGCACCAGTTGCTGGTTGGCTTCAATCAATTGTTCGACATGGTGGCTATCGACGAGCTGGGCATTGGCCTGGTTGAGTTCTTTATGAACCGCTGCCAGCACCGCACGCGCCGCCACCGTTTTCTGGCCGAGCACGAACAGTTCGCGTGCAGCGCCAGCGATGGCTTGCTCATTCTTGCCGTGACCCTCGCTCATGATATTTCGCTCATCCTTCGATGGTGACCGCGCGCTGCTGGGTAGGACGTCCCCCTAACAACCCTTCCCTGTCCGGCAACATTTCGCCGATCTGCAAGCCATCATCATCTATCCGGTACAACCTCAACTCGTCGGAATGCGCGCTGGCCCGCACCTTGACCACGGCCATGATGCGCAACAAGCGGCTCTGCACTTCTATGTAGCGCTGGACGATGATGGCATCGGTGAGAAACGCCGTGCCGTAAGGACTGAAACGCAGGTCGGTGTAGCGATCCTCCAGCTCGGAGGTCATCAATACACTGACACCTGCACTGGTGAGAGCGGTCACCATGCGTGACAGCGACTCACGAAAGTCTTCGCGGAATGTCGGAGCCAACGCCAGCTCAAAGCCTGACAGGGAGTCAATCACCAAACGAGTAGCGTTCAGGCGGTTGATCTCGCTCAACAGTAACTGGACGATTTCGTCGATTGACAAGTCTGGCGCGCGACTATCGACCAAACCCACCTTCCCGCCCTGAATCAACCCGGCGAGGGTGGCGTTCTGGGAGCGATTGGGACGCTGCTCGAATACCGCGATCACGCCGGTCTCACCATTGCGCACGCCTTCGGCGAGGAAGGTCGCAGCCAGAATGCTTTTGCCCGAACCTGATGGACCTGCCACCAGCAGGGAGTATCCACGGGGCAAGCCACCGCCCAGCATTTCGTCGAGTTGGGGCACACCCATTTTCAGGCGCTGCATCGGAAACGTCAGCGTGGGTTCAACGTGGTTGAGGGGGGCCGGTGCGAAAACCTTTATGCCTGATGTAGCGATGCGAAAGGTGTGCAGCCCCGGCAGCGTCGGCTGGCCGCGCATCTTCATGATTTCCATCTTGCGCACCATGGAGTTACGTTGAACGCTCTGACGCAGCCAGATCAGACCATCGGCCACCGTGAAAATAGGGTTGGTGTCAGTTTCAGTGAAATATTCACCGATCAGGAAAGTGGTGGCCTGCCAAGTGGTCATCAACATGCCTAACTGCTGAATGAACTGCGGCAAGTTGTTGTTGGGATTGTCCTGGGTCTGGCTCGCGAGCACCACTGAACGAAACGAATCGACGAACACCAGCGCCGGAGAGTACGCCTCAACCTCAGCGACGATTCGGCGTAGCACTTCGTCCAGATCCCCCGCCAGGGTGTCACTGGCCAGGTTGATATAACGGATTGACTGATTGACGGCTTCCTCGTCGAAAAAGTCGAATTGCTGTTGGTAACGCAACATCTTCAACGGAGGCTCGCCGAGCACGGTGAAGAACAGTGCCGGACGCTCGGGCGTCGCCAGGGCAAACATCATCTGATGCGCCAGGGTAGTTTTGCCACAGCCAGGCGGGCCGGCGATCAGGTTGAACGAGAACTCCGGCAATCCTCCGCCCAGCACCTCGTCCAGTCCTGGCACTCCAGTGGACAGACGCTTGATAGTCACTTTGGTGTTCATGGCGAGTTTTCCTGCGCAGATATGTCGCTCAAAGAAGGTTTCCACACGTCACGAAGCAAGCGTGCGGTGAGCGAGGGCCCGATCAGCGTAGTGAGCAGTTCGTAGAAGGTGGTCAGCATCACTTCACCAAACAACAAGGCGTCTGCTTCGCTTTCTGTAACGAGTTCAGAATGAAGAGCGTTCAGACCCGGCGCGGCTTGTACACGATCAGACAGGGGGGCCAGGTGTGGTTGGCGGGAGGCGCAGAGATGAAGGCTGCGTCGGTAAAGCGCAGCGACTCCCTGCTGACCGATGATGGGGGTAAGCGCTGTGTGCATAGCCTCCAAAATCGAGACAGTCGCTTGCGCGATACTTGCAGTATCAGCATTGGGGCCAACCCGGTGCGCCAGAGCAGCTACGATCTGGCGGCTCTCTTCGTTTAGCGCGGACATGGCTAGCTGATTTCTGATGGGCAGGTCTTGATAGTACACCCTGCAAGGCGTTGCAGAGACTCAATTGGCCCGAGAACCTTCTTTACTTTCGATTCCCCCGATTTATCGCCCACATTGAGGCTTCGCAGCTCCAGATTTAAGCGAATGAATAACTTTACCGGCACTGCTGCCTGAAACGTCAGTGAAGTGCAGATAGCCCCGGCACACAAATGGCGTTAGCATCCCGTACATTCGGTTTAACAGCATGATTTCAAGATCAGGGTCGCATAGTGGAAAAGTTAAATCGCCTTCAGAGTGGAATCGAAGGCCTGGATGCTCTGCTCAAGGGCGGATTGGTCTCAGGCGCTTCCTACATTATTCAGGGGCGTCCAGGGTCGGGCAAAACGATCCTCGCCAACCAACTTGGATTCCATCATGCGCGCAACGGCGGCCGTGTACTGGTAGCGACACTGCTTGCCGAATCCCATGACCGGCTTTTTCAGTTTCTGTCCACCTTGAGCTTTTACGACGCTTCCAAAGTTGGCGCTGAAATCCAGTTCGTCAGTGCATTCGATACGCTGGAAAATGAAGGTCTGGATGAAGTCGTAAAACTGCTGAGGCGTGAGATCAGCCGCCAGAAGGCGACAGTCATGGTTGTCGACGGATTGCTGAACGCACGCTCTAAAGCCGACTCGCCAATCGACACCAAGAAGTTCATCTCTGAATTGCAAGGGCACGCTGCATTTGCTGGATGCACCGTGTTGTTTCTCACCAGTTCCCGACTGGATGACGGCAGCCCCGAGCACACCATGGTGGATGGCGTGATCGAAATGGGAGAGGAGCTTTATGGCACCCGCTCGGTGCGTCGTATTCAACTGCGTAAAACCCGGGGTAGCGCGGCACTGACCGGACTTCACGAGTGCGAAATCACCGAGAACGGTCTGGTGGTTTATCCGCGCCTGGAAAGCCTCTACAGCCACCCCTCTTCGCCCGACAGCGCCAACATGACGCGCATCCCCAGCGGTATACATTCTCTGGACACGATACTGGGTGGCGGGCTGCACAGTTCCAGCGTGACGCTGGTCATGGGCCCATCAGGAATAGGCAAGACAACCCTAGGTCTTAAATTCCTGGGTGAGTCGACGGTGAAGGCACCGGGCCTGCATTTTGGCTTTTATGAAAGCCCGGAGCGGTTACGCCTGAAGGGCCAGTCACTAGGAATCGACATCAAAGGCATGGAAGAAAGCGGTGCGTTGAGCATCGCGTGGCAACCGACCACCGAAGGTCTCCTGGACGGCCTGGGCTCAAGGTTGCTGAGCATCGTCGAAGAAAAAGGCATCAAGCGTCTATTCATCGACAGCCTTAGCGGCATGACGCGGGTGTCGACGAATCCAGCCCGAATTACTGACTTTTACAGTGCCCTCATGAACGAATTACGTTCCAGGGGCGTGACCGTGTTTGCCTCTTGGGAGATGCGAGATCTGTTCGGCTCCGAGATCAGTTCACCAAACTCTGACCTGTCCAGCATCGTCGACAATCTGATGCTGATGCGGTTCTTCGAGAATGACTCTGAACTAAGCAGAACCATTTCCATTCTAAAAGTCAGAGATAGCTCTTATGACCCTTCGCGATTTGAAGTGGTCATCCGTGACCAGGACGTTGATCTGAAAAAGGCTTCAAGAAATGAACCGCCAGTTCCTAATCCTGCAGCCCTGCCAGGTTCATTTTCCTAGGTCTTCTATTCAGGTTGCATTCTCATGACCACCATCCTGGTTGTCGACGACGAATATTTGATCGCTGACATTCTCGGCTTTGCGCTGGAGGATGAAGGCTTCATGGTCGTGAAAGCCAGCAATGGCAAAAAAGGGCTTGAGGTACTTGAGCGAGAGCGCCCTGACCTGATCATTACCGACTTCATGATGCCGGTAATGGACGGACTCGAATTCGCCACGGCCGTCCGCGCCCTGCCCTCAGCGCATCTCTTGCCCATCATTCTGATCAGCGGCGCGCAAGCCCACCTCGGCATGGAGAGATCGGACTTGTTCAATGCTGTCCTGGAAAAGCCTTTCAATATCGATTCAATCCTTGCTACCGCCAGGCGACTGCTGGCTGCAAATTGAAACGGATTGAATCCATCTCCAAGACTGAACCTACCCGCTCGGCCCTGCATGCCTGATGGCATGCAGCTTTCACCCTTTGCTGGAACCGCTCGAGATTCATCGATGATTCGCTCAATGACCGAAGACATGTCGAGTGGGACTCGATGGACCATGATCCTGCCACCTGCTTGTGATCGGGTGAAGTCGCAAAGGTCTCCCACGATGTGCGAGGCACAATGGCGCAACACGGCAATACCGCCTACGCTGATGAGGTAACCTCTGGGCCCGTTTCCGAGTTGACGGTATCGAGCCGGGAGATGATTACTTTTACCGTCCGCTTATCACCCATCCGGACCTGCCCGCGCATATCGCCAGCAACTGGCTCCTCAATCCGGTCCAGCCGACCGGCAGTACGGCGCAATGGGCAAAGCTGCACTCAGCCCCCCCACCTGTCGTTCCCAAGCGACCGATGCCGCAGCACCTCTGGCAACGGGGCGCTGTTCACGTTCTGCCACTGAGGAAAATCAGTATGTATCGGCCGAGCACGATTCCTTATCAGCAGCATCGAGGGTTCAGCCGAACCTTCACGCCGGGGCATTTGAGCCTTGGATTGTTCTTTCCCATGGAGGCCTTCGACGGCGACACGCCGAGCATGCTCAACCAGGTCGCATTGGCGAAACAGGCCGAGGCACTGGGCTTCAGCGCGCTCTGGTTTCGTGACGTGCCGCTTCGCGATCCCGGATTCGGCGATGTCGGCCAAGTCTTCGACCCCTGGGTCTACCTGGGTTATATGGCCGCCCATACATCGGAAATTGCGCTTGGCACCGCCTCCATCGCCATCCCTTTGCACCATCCCCTGCACACGGCCAAGGCGTCAGCCAGCGTCGATCAGTTGAGCGCAGGTCGCTTGATTCTTGGGGTGGCGTCCGGCGATCGCCCGGTGGAGTTCTCGGCTTTTGGCGTCGATCCCGAAAGGCGCGGGGATATCTTTCGCGAGCACTACGCGGTGATTCGCCGAGCCCACAGCACCAGTTTCGAACCCATCCACTGGAGCGCCGGGGAAATGCGCGGCGCGGATCTGATTCCGAAACCGACCACCCAATTCATTCCAATGCTCGTGACCGGCAATAGCCGTCAGTCACTGGATTGGATCGCGCGCGAAAGCAACGGATGGATCAACTATCCACGCATACCGAACATGCAGAGACTGGTCGTGGAAGATTGGCGGCTGGAGGTCACGAAGCAATGTGGTTCCGTCTATAAGCCCTTCACTCAGTCGCTTTACATCGACCTTGATGAAAACCCGTCCACGCCACCCACTCGCATTCATTTGGGGTTCAAACTCGGACGCTACCATTTGCGGTTTTTGCTGGAGTCGCTTGAGGAAATCGGCGTCGATCACGTCATCCTGAATCTCAAATACGGAAAGCGCCCGGCAGCGGAGGTTATTGAGGAGCTGGGTACTCACATCATTGCGCAATTCGGTGCACAGCCAAGTCCGACAGCGCATTGATCTGTCGGCCACTCCTATCCCCGCAGGATGCTCACTGAGCATCCTGCGCCTCACGGTCCGGCGTTCACTGCGCTGGATATTGCCCAGTACCAGCGCTCGACCGGCAGACCGGCCAACCGCTGTTTCCAGGGCAAAACGTTCGGCATCGCGTTAAGGCGCAGCAAGCGCCCTGCGTGAGGGAAGAAGTATTGTCAGATGGTTTTTTTCAGCCTATCTTGATTTATACCTATACAGACCATCCAACCACGTACAACTATTTCGCGATGGCTTGCCCTCACGTACAGCGCTGCCGCGAGAAAAACAAAGCCGGCCATCGCCGTAAGACTCTCGTTGACGTCGTCAAAAGTCGAGCGTCAAGGCCAGCCGGGGAAAACGATAAACCTGTACATGTCCAGCCCACCGTACAAGCAAATGGTTCGAACCTGGCCTTCGACACCTTTGCAATCAGGGAGTAAGGCAATGACGCGATTCCTGCTGTTACTGACACTGATATTCAGCATCGCAAGCTGCACCAGCGTGGACGTCGCCCGTTATGCCGACCAACAACCAGCACTGGATCTGCATCGGTTTTTCAGCCAGCCCGTCAAGGCCTGGGGAATGTTTCAGAAGCGCAGCGGCGAAGTGACCAAGCGTTTCGAAGTGAATATCGTCAGTCGTCGCGAAGGCAACAACCTGATTCTCGACGAGCGCTTTCTGTACAGCGATGGCACCCGCCAGCACCGCGTATGGACATTGACGCCCGAGGACCAGGGACGCTGGAGCGGTCGCGCCGGCGATGTAGTCGGCGTTGCCCAAGGCCAGGTGGCGGGCAACACATTTCACTGGCGCTATCGGCTGAACGTACCGGTCGACGATTCGACCTATGAAATGAGCATGGACGACTGGATGTTCCTGATGGATGAGGACACGTTGATCAACCGCACCCGCATGTCCAAGTTCGGCGTGGAGGTCGGCCAGGTGACCTTGTTCTTCCGTCGCCAGGGCACCGAAGCAAGCCAATGAACCGCAAAATGAACACTACCCGCCGCTTGTGCCTGGTCCTGGGCGACCAGTTGTCCTTCGACCTGGCTTCCTTACAGGCACTCGATGCGGAGCGCGATACGGTGCTGCTGGTCGAGGTCATGGAAGAAGCCAGCCATGTGCCCCACCATCCACAGAAGATTGCCCTGATCTTCAGTGCCATGCGCCACTTCGCTCAGGCGTTGCGAGACCAAGGCATACGTGTCGAATACGTGACCCTGGATGACCCGGAAAACAGCGGCTCGGTGCCGGGTGAGCTGCATCGTTGGAAAAAGCTGTCGCAGGCCGACGAAGTGCACGTGACTGAGTGTGGCGACTGGCGGCTGGAGCATTCGATCAAGGAATGCCGTTTGCCCGTCCAGTGGCACGCCGATACGCGTTTTCTGTGCGGTCGCGAAGAATTTGCCGCATGGGCCGAGGGCAAAAAACAGCTGCGCATGGAGTTTTTCTACCGTGAGATGCGGCGCAAGAGCCGCTTGCTGCTCAATGGCGACGGTTCACCAGTGGGCGGCGCGTGGAATTTCGATGCCGAGAATCGCAAGGCCCTGCCCAAAGGCGTCAAAGCCCCCTACCCGGTACGCTTCAATAACGACCCCATCACCCGCGATGTGCTGGCACTGGTCAAGGCGCGCTTCAGCCAGCACTACGGCGCGCTCGATGACTTCAACTACCCCGTCACCCATGCCGATGCACAGGCTCTTTGGGCGTACTTTCTCGATTATGGCCTGGCGGGGTTTGGCGATTACCAGGACGCCATGGCCAGTGACGAGCCGTTCCTGTTTCATGCGCGCATCAGCGCAGCGCTGAACATTGGCCTGCTGGATTTGCGGCAAATTTGCAGTGATGTGGAGTCGGCGTACTGGGCCGGCAGCGTTGCGCTCAATGCCGCCGAAGGCTTCATTCGGCAACTGATTGGCTGGCGGGAATATGTGCGGGGCGTGTACTGGCTGAAGATGCCGGATTACGCGCATGGCAACTCGTTCGGCAACACCCGGGCATTGCCCGAGTTCTACTGGACCGGCGACACGCAAATGAACTGCATGCGCCACGCCATCGGGCAAAGCTTGCAACACGCCTACGCGCATCACATCCAGCGACTGATGGTCACCGGTAACTTCGCCCTGCTCGCCGGTATCGCGCCGAGCCAGATCTGCGAGTGGTATCTGGCGATCTACATGGATGCTTTTGACTGGGTCGAGCTGCCCAACACGCTGGGCATGGTCATGCACGCCGATGGCGGTTATCTCGGTTCCAAACCCTATTGCGCCAGCGGCCAGTACATCAATCGCATGTCGGATTACTGCCGCGGTTGCGCGTACAAGGTCCGCGAAAGCACGGCGGACAATGCCTGCCCGTTCAACGCGCTGTATTGGCATTTCCTGATGCGCCACGGTGAGCTGCTGCGCGGCAATCAGCGCATGGCCATGATGTACAAGAACCTCGACCGCATGCCGCAAACCAGGCAACAGGCACTCTGGCAACGCGGCCAGGCACTGTTGGCGCGCCTGGATAACGGCGATTCGATTTGAAATCAGCGTTCACCCGAAGCGACCTTGCTTCATCAGTGAAACTTAACGACGACGCAACCTGTCAACGGATGAGCAACCACAGAGCCACACCGCTTCGCGCTGATGGTTGCACCTGACGGGCTTACCCGCCCCATGAAAAACATGACCAAGAAGGTGAGATGGACACCCTCAAACACCTTAGTCGCGAAGCGCTCGAGTCCGAGGTCAAGCGATTACGCGCCGCGCTCAAGAGCACTGAAGTCGACAATGAGCGCGACATCACGGCGCGACTGCACGCCAGTCAGGCCGCGCTCGCTCGTAGTGAGGCGCGGCAGCGCGCGGTTTTCGAGAGTGCAGTGGATTTCGCGATTGTCGTCACTGACCTTGGCGGGAACATCACGGAATGGAACTGCGGCGCGACCAACGTGCTGGGCTGGTCCGCCGAAGAGGTTCGCGGCCAGAGCGCGGCCTGCTTTTTCACACCTGAGGACCGCGCTGCCGGCCGTGTAGAAGAGGAAATGCAACGCGCCCTTGTCGAAGGCCGTGCCTACGATGAGCGCTGGCATTTGCGCAAGAACGGCGAGCGATTCTGGGCCTCTGGCGAGCTGATGCCGCTCTACGATGAAGACCAGACTCACCTGGGGTTCGTGAAAATTCTCCGCGACCGGACTCAGGAGCATCTGTTCGGACGCGCCATGACCGAAACCCAGGAGCGCTATCGACTGGCGGTCAAGGCGACCAGCGATGCGGTGTGGGATTGGGACCTGCAAACCAACCAGATCATCTGGAACCAGGCGTTGCAACAGGCGTACGGTTTCCCGCTGGAGAATGTTGATCCCAGTGGCGACTGGCGGTTCGCGCGGATCCATCCGCAGGATCAGGCGCGGGTGCAGGCATCGATCCGCGCCGCCATCGAAGGCGACGGCACGACATGGAGCGCGGAGTATCGGTTCTGCTGTCAGGACGGCTCTTACGCCGAGGTGCTGGATCGCGGACACTTGATCCGCAATCCCGCTGGCCAGGCCGAGCGCATGATCGGCGCGATGCTTGACCTGACGCGCTCGCGCAGTGCCGAAACGGCGCTGCGCCAGAGTGAGGAACGCTTCAGTACCATTCTGGAAACCATCGAGTCGGCGTTCGCTATCGTCAAAGTCAAATTCGACGCCAACGATGAGCCTGTCGACTACTACTTCGTCGAGGCCAACCCGGCGTTCGAGCGCCAGTGCGGGGTCAACCTGCGCGGTAAATGGGTCACCGAGTTCGCGCCCAATCTGGAGCGTTTCTGGTTCGAAACCTACGGCCACGTGGCCAAGACCGGGGAACCGGCGAACTTCGAAAATTACGCCAATACCTTTGAACGCTGGTTCGATGTACGCGCGGTGCGGGTCGGCGATCCGGCCGACCGGCAGATCGCGATCCTGTTCAACGACGTCACCGAGCGGCGCGCCGCCGAGGAACGCTTGCGCGCCAGCGAGGCAATTGCCCGGGAAAACGTCGAACGAGTGCAACTGGCCCTTGCCGCCGGCGCCATCATCGGCACCTGGCACTGGGACCTGCTGACCGACCGCTTTGCCATCGACGAAGGCTTCGCCCAGGTGTTCAACCTCGACCCGGCACTGGGGCGCGAAGGCCTCAGCCTCGAACAAGTGATCCCCAGCGTGCACCCCGACGACCGCGATAGCCTGACCATGGCAATCGACGAAGCCATTGGCCGCGGTGGCGCCTATTCCCATCAGTACCGTGTACGGCGCGAGGACGGCAGATTCCAGTGGATCGAAGCCAACGGACGCGTTGAGTGTGCAGATGACGGAGTTCCCCTGCGTTTTCCCGGCGTGCTGATCGACGTCGAGGAGCGGCGGACCGTCGAGGCGGAGCGCGACCGGGCTCTTGCCGCGTTGCGTTCGCTCAACGACACCCTCGAGCAAAGGGTTTCATCGCGCACCGCCGAGTTGATGCAGGCAGAGGAAAAACTGCGTCAGTCGCAGAAGATGGAAGCGGTCGGCCAACTGACGGGAGGCCTCGCTCACGATTTCAACAACTTGTTGGCCGGCATTTCCGGCGCACTGGAGTTGATGGGCGCGCGGATCAATCAGGGCCGTTTGAACGAAGTCGACAAGTACATGGTGACCGCACAGGGCGCGGTCAAGCGAGCCGCGGCCCTTACCCACCGCCTGCTGGCGTTCTCCAGACGCCAGACCCTCGATCCACGACCGACCGACGTCAACACGCTGATGACCGGCATGACCGAGCTGATCCAGCGCACCGTGGGCCCGAGCATTCTCCTGGAAACCATTGGCTCGCCCGTGCTTTGGCCAACACTGGTCGATGCCAGTCAACTGGAGAACGCGCTGCTCAATCTGTGTATCAACGCGCGTGATGCAATGCCCGATGGCGGACGCATTACCATCGAGACGGCCAATCGCATCATGGATGCCGAGATCGCCGGCGCGCTGGACATGCCCGAGGGCGAGTATGTGTGCCTGTGCGTCACCGATACCGGCACCGGCATGTCGGCCGATGTCATCGCCAAGGCCTTCGACCCGTTCTTCACCACCAAACCGCTGGGCCAGGGCACAGGGCTGGGCTTGTCGATGATCTACGGGTTCGCCAAACAGTCCGGCGGCCAGGTGCGCGTGCACTCCCAGGTCGACCGGGGCACCACGATGTGCATCTACCTGCCTCGTCACCGTGGCGATCCCGTGCAGAGCCACGATGACAAGCACATCGCACCGGCGGTGGTGCCCAAGGCCAGCGAGACCATTCTGGTGGTGGACGACGAACCCACGGTGCGCGCGCTGCTGACCGAAGTGCTTGGCGATCTCGGCTACAACTTGCTTGAGGCAGGCGACAGCGTTGCCGGGCTGAAAGTATTGCAATCAAACGTGCATATCGACCTGCTGATCACCGATGTCGGCCTGCCAGGTGGCATGAACGGCCGGCAACTGGCCGACGCCGGCCGGGAGATCCGCCCGAACCTGACGACCCTCTTCATTACCGGTTACGCGGAGAACGCAGTAATCGGCGCCGCCCAACTGGGCCCGGGCATGCAGGTGCTGACCAAGCCGTTCGCGGTCGACACGCTGGTAGCGCGGGTCAGTGAACTGATGTGCTCAAGATCCGAATGAACGACCGCTGCGGCGGAACAAACCAGGCAAACGGGCTGCGGCCAAGGAGTGTGAAATGGTGACTTTCCTGATTTTTCTGATCGCGTGCGGTGCGGCGGCAACCACCGGCATGGTTTTCAAGCCCGGCCAATGGTACGCGCAGCTCAACAAACCGAAGTTCACGCCACCCAACTGGGTGTTTCCGGTGGCCTGGACGACGATCTACCTGCTGCTGGCCTGGGTCGGCTATCGCTTGACCATGATTCCCGGCAGCGAACAGGTGCTGGCATTGTGGGCGGCGCAGATTGCGCTGAACACACTGTGGACGCCTGTGTTCTTCGGCGCGCAGCGGATCGTTGCCGCGATGATTATTCTCGTACTGTTGTGGCTGGTCGTCGCCGTGATGGTGGTCCTGGCCCTGCGCCTGGATGTGATCACCGGGTTGATCCTGTTTCCTTATCTGGCCTGGCTGTGTGTCGCTGCGGCGCTTAATTTTTCGATCATGCGCAACAACCGGGTGGGTCTCGGCTCATGACCGTACTACAGGCGCATGAAGCGCCGCTCAAATCCGATAGTACTGGCGATACCAACTCACAAACTGCGCCACACCCTCTGCAACTTCCACTCGCGGAGAAAACCCGATCCATTGTTCCAATGCCGAAACATCAGCCCAGGTCTTGATGACATCGCCGGCCTGCATCGGCAACAGATTGCGCTGGGCTTTTATGCCCAGTGCCTGTTCGAGGCAGTCGACGAAATCCAGTAATGCGACCGGTTTGCCGCGTCCCAGGTTGAAAATCCGGTTGACGCCACTCACCTCCTTCTCCGGCGCTGGCGGTTTCGGACACAGGCGGACGATGCTTTCGACAACGTCATCGACGTAAGTAAAGTCCCGCGCCATCTGACCCTGGTTGTAGATGTCGATCGGTCGTCCCTGAAGAATGGCTTCGGTAAATTTGAACAGCGCCATATCCGGCCTGCCCCAGGGCCCGTAAACCGTGAAAAAGCGCAGGCCGCTGGCCTTCAAGCCGTAGAGATGGCAATAGCTGTCGGCGAGAAGCTCATTGGCGCGCTTGGTGGCGGCATACAGCGAGACAGGGTGCTCGACCGCATCATCGACGCTGTAGGGCAACTTGCTGTTGGCCCCGTATACCGAGCTGCTCGACGCGTAGATCAGATGCGCGGGCGGATAATGTCGGCAGGCTTCCAGCACATTCAGAAACCCCACCAGGTTCGATTGCGCATAGGCATCCGGGTTGTCGAGCGAATAGCGCACACCCGCCTGAGCGGCCAGATGCACCACCTCGGTGAAATCGTGCGCTTTGAATAACGCCATCAAGGCAGGCTTGTCGACAATATCCAGTGTTTCAAAACTGAAACTCTGCAGACTGCTCAACTGTTCAAGCCGCGCCTGTTTGAGATTCACACTGTAGTAATCGTTAAGGTTGTCGATACCGACAACTTCCTGGCCTTGCTGCGCCAATCGTTTGACCGCGTGATAGCCGATAAAGCCCGCAGCGCCTGTAACAAGAACGGTCATAATCCCTGCTCCACACAAGCCGACAGGCGATAAGTTATAGCGCTGGATGACTTATTCAGTCCAGGTTTTATAACAGCACCCAATAGTGGGGAAAGCTTTCGATCTAAATAATAGTCGCGACCATAACAGGCAGAAAAAGTTTCTACCGTTCAGCCAAAAGAATAAGTTATTAAAAAACAGTCAGTTATCCATCGGCAAAAGCATTACTGGATGGATGGCGTGTTTTTTGACTGCTAACGTTTGACAGACCAGAAAGACTGGCCGATAACTACCAAGGTTGATTTTTTGCAGGGCGCGAGCAGTCACTTACTCGCGCCCTGTCGCTTCAGGGACAACTACTTAGTTACCTAACCTTAAGCCTGAATGAACAGACCGTGCGGTAGCTTTGCCTTCTAAAAAGTTGAACCGATAATTCCTCCAGAGGTGACGCATAACAGAGCGAAACTTCACTGCTCGATGCACACCAATGAAACACTTTGTGATTCATGTTTGAAACACTTCAATAACCCATAATAAAAAGCACTTTCGCTGACAGCCCTTACTTAGCCCTCAATAGAGCTTCTGCCTGCCATAAACTTTCGATCATTACAGAGTTTACCAGCATGCCAGTCATCAGCTCGGACCACCCAAATTGGTACCTTTTGCAATGCAAGCCACGTCAGGATGAGCGTGCTCATCTCAATCTGCTTCAACAGAATTACGTGGTCTTTCATCCCCAACTCGTCAGCGAGCGCATTATTCGCGGAAAACGCCAGCGAGTGCACGAATCCCTCTTTCCTGGATATTTGTTCATCCAACTCAGTCGTGACGACAACTGGGCACCCTTGCGTTCCACCCGAGGGGTCAGTCGTTTTGTCGAATTCAATCATGGTCCCGCGACAGTGCCTGAGCACGTCATCGAGCATCTGCGTACGCGTTGCATCGAATCAATGACGTCGGGGCCGGATGAAGCGCTGAAACCCGGAGAGAATCTACAGATTGTCAGCGGCCCGCTCGCGCCACTGGAGGGCGTGTTCCTCGGATTGCACGGAACCGACCGCGTGATGATCCTCCTGCAGTTTCTCAACCGTGAGCAGCCTGTCTGCCTGCCATTGGGCGTGATTGAACGACAACAAGCCGGTTTTCACCCCTACAACTAACGACTTGCCTTATATGCCCTTGCTCAGGAGCTATAACATGGCTTTGAAGTCACGATGCCCTGTCGCGCTGATGATGGCCTGTCTCTATCCCGAAATGGCCTGGAGCATCAATCCGCAAGCCATTGATGTGTATGGATTCGACTTCACGCCATCGTTCCTGTTTTCGGAAAGTTATGACGACAACTTTCGCGAACTGGAAAACAGCAAACAGTCCTCCATGGTCACCAAGCTGGCGCCTTCTTTCGAGCTCAAGGCCGAGGATCGCAACAGTGCCACGCGACTGATCTGGCAACCCACTCGCTACATTTATCACGACGAGTCGGATGCCTCGAACACGGCACAACGCGTGCGTGCCGACAGCATCATGGAGTTCACTGACCGGCATCGTCTGAAGCTCGACGCCGAGTACCGCAAATGGGAGCGCACGGAATCGACGGCGGTCGAAGGCATCAACGACAAGCTCAACAACAAACGGGTGGGCGGTCTCTACACCTTCGGGGCGAAAAGCGCTGACAACCAAATCGATCTCGGGGCCAGTTACGCACAACTGCGCTACGACAACGCCGATGGCATCAACGACGACAAGGAGCGCAATACCACTGCCTTGACGAGCACCTGGTATCACCGCATCGGCAGCAACACCCGAGGTCTGGTGGAATACAACCACACCGACTTTGATTACCAGCAGGCCAACAGCCCGCGCAGCAGTAAATCCGACGCCGTCATGGCCGGTGCCGTATGGGATTTCACGGCACGCACGACGGGCAAGGTCCGCGTCGGTTACGAGAAAAAGAACTTCGACAACAGCGAATCCAAAGACCTCGACAACCCGACCTGGCAAGTCGATCTGCAATGGAAACCGCGGACCTATTCGACATTCACCTTCGTCGCTCGCCAGGCCCTTGCCGAGGGTGACGACGGCGCTGATGCCGTGAAGTCGACCTTCACCCAGGTCGGCTGGCGTCACGGCTGGACTGAACGGATTACTACCGTGGCCCAGGCCGGTTACGGGCGTTATGTCTACGAAGGCCAAAGCCGTACCGACAATCTTCAGGACTACAACCTGGCCGTGGTGTACGCCATGCGCCGTTGGCTGGATATCGAACTGGGTTATCGATACCGCGACAACGATTCCGATGCCGACAATGAAAGCTTCACCCGCAACGTGTTTCAGATCAGCTTCAACGTCAGCCTTTAAGAGGGTCTCGACATGAACACTCGCACACTTGTCCTTTTGTTCGCGTTGTTTCTCTTGCCCCACACCTATGCGGCAGATCCCGATACGCAATACAAACTCGCTGCCGGCGACGTGTTGCGAATCATCGTTTTCGGTGAGCCGGAATTGAGCATGAAAAAGATCCGGCTCAGTGATGCCGGCACCTTTTCCTACCCGTTTCTCGGCGAAATATCCGCCAAGGGACTGACCCCCGGCCAGGTCGAGAAAATCATCGTCGACGGGCTCAAGCAGGGTTATCTGATCGACCCGAAAGTCAGTCTCAGCCAGATCGAATACCGCTCGTTCTACATCAATGGCGAAGTGAAAAAGCCCGGCAGCTATCCGTTCGTGCCCGGACTGACACTGGAAAAAGCCATTGCACTGGGCGGTGGCTTGACCGAGCGGGCTTCGATGAAGCGAGTGACCATCTTGCGCGGTGATGGTGGCGCGACCGTGACCGATAACGTCACGCGCAGCACCACGATTGCCCCCGGCGATACCATTTCCATTGCACAAGGCTTTTTCTGATCATGGACAACAGCCCAAGCAACTACGTCGAACGTCCTCTTCAAGCGCATCTGCATCCGCAGCACGCCGAAGACAAGGACACCCTGGATCTGCTCAATCTGTGGAGGATCATCTGGCGCGCCAAGTGGCGCATCGGCTGGCTGGTGCTGCTCAGTTGCGTATTGGCGGCCGTGGTGGTCTCCAATATCACGCCGCAATACATTGGCAGCACCACCCTGCTGTTCAACGACAAAACACCTCCGCTGATGTCGTTCCAGCAAGTCAAGGACTCCGGCGGCAACGCCACAGATTACTTGCAGACTCAGCAGGCGCTCCTGCAATCGCGAGACCTCGCCGAACGCGCGGTGAAAAAACTCGGGCTGACGACTCACCCGGTCACCGATCCGCGCCAGCAGCCAAAGTCCTGGTTCGCGCCGCGCCAATGGCTGGCCGATCTTGACCTTGATCAATGGATCCCGGGGCTAGGTCGATATCTACCGCAAAAGAAAGAGCCACTCACTGAAGCAGACGTTTTCAACCAGGTCACGCAGAACCTCATGCTGCACACCAGCGTCAAGTTCGTTGGCAAAAGCCAGTTGCTCGAAATCGAAGTCGAGTTGCCAGACCCTGTTCTGGCAGCGGCGGCGGCCAACGCACTGGCTCAGGGCTTTACCGACAGCCAGCTCGATACCAGCGAGAAATCGTCGCAAACCACCACGGCCTGGATGAACACACGTCTGATCAAGCTGCGCGACAACCTGCGGGCGGCCGAGAAAAAACTCCAGGGTTACCGCGAAGAACAAGGTCTGGTGGATGTTGGCGGCGTTGCCACCATCAGCGCCAACGAACTGGAAATGACCGGCAATCGCATGGTCGACGCCCGACGCAACCGCGCTGAAGCCGAGAGCGAGTACCGGCAGGCGAAAGCCCTGGGCAACGGCGATCTGAGCCGACTGTCCAGCGTGCCGGCGGTCTTGAGCAACCCTCTGGTGCAGAAATTCCAGGCCGATCGCGCGGTGGCCCAGGCGAAGGTTGATGAACTGGCCGGGCGCTATGGTCCGAAGCACCCCAGCCTGATCTCCGCACAAACCGAGTTGCGCACCGCCACCACCAGTCTGCAATTGCAGGTGCAGCAAGTGGTGGCCGGTATCGAGCGGCAATACCAGCTCGCCACGGCGAGTGAAGCGTCGCTGCGTCAGTCCTTCAACAGCAACAAGGCGCAGATCCAGGACATCGCGCGCAAAGAGTTCCAGTTACGCGAATTCCAGCGTGAGGTCGACAGCACGCGCGCGCTGTATGAAACCTTCGTCACACGCCTGAAAGAAACCACGGCCACCGCCGACATGGACTCGACGAAAGTGCGCATCGTCGACCCGGCCATCGTTCCCGTCGACGCGAGCAAACCGCGCAAGACATTGATTGTCGCGATCGTCGGGTTGATTGCTGCAGTCATCGGCGTCGGGCTGGCACTGCTCTTCGAGAGTCTGAGCAATACCTTCAAAACCGATGAATCGATCGAGAGCGTGTTGAATGTTCCACTGCTCAGCGTCGTGCCGCTGGTGATAAAGAAAAGTCGCCGGCAACTGGCACGCCTGTTCGAGGACAACGACAACCCGCGTTTTTCCGAGACCATTCGCAACCTGCGCACC
This sequence comes from Candidatus Pseudomonas auctus, assembly GCF_048654275.1. Lineage (NCBI taxonomy): Bacteria > Pseudomonadati > Pseudomonadota > Gammaproteobacteria > Pseudomonadales > Pseudomonadaceae > Pseudomonas > Candidatus Pseudomonas auctus. The sequence continues at coordinate 728,177 of NZ_JBJYZK010000001.1, forward strand.
TGGCTGATGCTGCAAAGCAGCGAAAAACCGTCACAAGTGGTGCTCGTGACCTCCACGGTTGCCGGCGAGGGTAAAAGCACCATCGCCACCAACCTCGCCAGTTCGCTGACACCGCTGGAACGCGTGCTGCTGATCGATGCCGACATGCGTCAGCCAACCCTGTCGCTGAACTTCGATTTTCCGCCGGACAGCCCCGGACTGGCGAATGTCATTGCCGGCACGGCCAGACTTGAAGACTGCATTGTTTCAGTGGGCAATCTGGACATGCTGCCGGCCGGGAAGGTCTTGCCGCCGTCGCTGGATATGTTCGTTGCGCCACGCCTGCCGTCCCCTGGCGATCCGCTCAACCCGGTTCAGCCACCGCCACAGGATTTGCTCAGCTCGCCGCGCATGGCGCGCATGCTCGAAGCGCTCAGGTCACGTTATCGCCACATCATCATCGATTCTCCCCCAGCGGAGATGATCAGTGACGCGCTGCTGCTGGCAAAACATTCGGACGCGGTGATCTATGTCGTGAAGGCTGACAGCACGTCGATCAGCCAGGTTCAGCGAGGGATTGCCATGTTGCAACAAAGCCATGTGCCGGTCTTTGGCACGGTGCTCAACCAGGTCGACCTGCGCAAGGCGCGCAAGTACGGCTACCACCACTCCCGGGCGTTCTATAACTACGATTTCGCGCCCAGGTAACCATCGGGCGCATACGCCCGCCGCTACGCCCTCTTCTGCCAACGCACTACTCGCTTCACCTCCGCCGAGCTACGGAAAAGCCATCGGGAGGCACGCCGTGCCTGCTCGATTCGCGCTGATGCATGAATGCTGTCTCGAGGTTAAGCCCATGACATCGCTCTATACCGCTCACATGACACACCGCCGAGGCCTGACGTTCTGGGGCCAGTGGCTTTGCGCGCTGTCGCTGGTGACGGCGCTGTTGATATTGCTCGTGCATTGGCGCGTCGGCAGTCTGACCAGTGAATACCGCATCCTGATCATTCTGACGGTGCTCGGCTCGGTGCCGATCTACAGCGTGATGCAGGTCTACCACAAGCGCCATGGCCTGCTGGTCGGGCTCGGCAGATTGCTGGCCGGGTGGTTGACCCTGCTGGCCGTACTGGCGGCGATTGCGTTCTTCACCCAGACCAGCGCCATTTATTCACGCCAGGTGATCATGGTCTGGGCGGTGCTGGGTTTTGTGGTTCAGGCCTTGAGCTTTCTGCCCCTGCATTACCTGGCCCGCCTGTACTCGCGCAAGGTCTGCAACGGACGCCGTTCGGTGATCATCGGTACCTGCCCGACTGCCCATGAACTGGCGAAAAAGTTGTCCCGACCGAACCGCGCGCTGGTGCTGGGCTTCATTGCCGCCGAGGACAGCTGTGGCCCTGCCCCCAGCATTCTGCCGTTGCTCGGCCACGTTTCCGCCATCCGCGAGATCATCACGGGCCAGGAAGTGCGCCGCGTCTATATCGTGCTGCCGATGGCCCATGCCGCCACCATCGAAGCCCTCTACATCGACCTGCTGGACATGAACGTCGACGTGGTGTGGATCCCGGATTTCGGCAGCATGGTGTTGCTCAACCATTCGATCTCGGAAATCGAGCGAATGCCGGCCATCTACCTCAACGAGAGCCTGATCAGCTCGCACCCTGCCAGCCTGTTTTGCAAGGATCTGTTTGAACGCAGCCTTGCCGCCCTGGCGATTATTCTGCTCAGCCCGGTGCTGCTGGTGGTGGCCATCGCCGTCAAGCTGACCTCCGCCGGCCCGGTGCTGTTCAAGCAGAACCGTCACGGCTGCAACGGTGAAGTGATCAAGGTCTGGAAGTTTCGCTCGATGCACGTCCACGACGACCAGCAGGTCCGGCAGGCCACTCGCAACGATGACCGCCTGACGCCGATCGGTGGTTTCCTGCGCCGCAGCTCCATCGACGAATTGCCACAGCTGTTCAATGTGCTGTCCGGTCGCATGGCCCTGGTCGGCCCGCGCCCGCATGCCGTCACCCACAACATCTATTACACCGGCAAGGTCCGCGCCTACATGGCCCGGCATCGCCTCAAGCCGGGGATCACCGGCCTGGCCCAGATCACCGGCCACCGTGGCGAAACCGAGACCGTGGAAAAGATGCAGCTGCGCGTCGCCCAGGACCTCAACTACATCAACCAGTGGTCGCTGTGGCTCGACATCAAAATCCTCATCAAGACCCCCTTCACGCTGTTCTCGAAAAACATCTACTAAGCCCGCCCCAACTCTGCCGTCCCCTGCCCGACCGTTGATAACCGTCACCACGATCTGAGGTTCGACCATGAATGTGAGCGTATTCGGTATTGGTTACGTAGGCCTTGTCCAGGGTGCTGCATTGGCCGAGGTTGGGCACAACGTGCTCTGCGTCGACGTCGACGCCGGCAGGGTCGAGGCATTGAAAGAGGGCACGCTGCCGCTCTACGAACCCGGCCTGAAAAGCCTGGTGCGCGACAACTACCAAAGCGGCCGGCTGCGGTTCGGCACAGACCTGGTGGACGCCGTTCACCATGGCGATGTGCTGTTGATCGCCGTCGGCACACCGCCCGACGAAGACGGTTCGGCGGATCTCCAATACGTGCTGAGCGTGGCGCAGACCATCGCGCTGAACATGGATCGGCACCAGATCATCGTCGACAAATCCACCGTGCCCGTCGGTACGGGGGACCGAGTTCGAGCGTGTATCGAGCAGGTGCTGGCCGACAACGGTCGCGGCGATCTGACGTTCGACGTGGTTTCAAACCCGGAATTTCTCAAGGAAGGCTGCGCGGTCGAGGACTGCATGCGCCCGGACCGGATCATCATCGGCACCGACAGCCCGCGTGCCGAAGAGGTCATGCGCGAACTGTATGAACCGTTCAATCGCAGCCGCGAAAAAATCATTGTCATGGACGTTCGCAGCGCCGAGCTGACCAAGTACGCCGCCAACTGCATGCTGGCGACCAAGATCAGCTTCATGAACGAAATGGCCTGCCTCGCCGAAAGACTCGGCGCCGACATTGAAAAAGTGCGCCACGGCATCGGCGCCGACCCGCGCATCGGTTACCAGTTCATCTACCCAGGTCTGGGCTACGGCGGCTCGTGCTTTCCCAAAGACGTGAAAGCGCTGATACAGGCGGCCGACGGTGTCGACATTGACGCCCGGGTGCTCAAGGCCGTGGAGGCGCGCAACCAGGAACAGAAAGCCAGCCTCTACCGCAAGGTATTCGATCACTTCGACGGCCACCTTCGCGGCAAGACGTTTGCCCTGTGGGGGCTGAGTTTCAAACCCAATACCGACGACATGCGCGAAGCCCCCAGCCGGGTACTGATGGAGGCTTTGTGGCAAGCCGGCGCCAGCGTGCAGGCGTTTGATCCCAAAGCCATGGAAGAGGCCCAGCGCCTTTACGGCTCGCGCGACGACCTGACGCTGACAGGCACCAAGGAAGCGGCGCTGAAAAATGCCGACGCCCTGATCATCGTCACCGAATGGCAATCGTTTCGGGCACCGGACTTCGACCAGCTCAGCCGGTTGCTCAAACAGCCGTTGATTTTCGACGGGCGCAATCTGTTCGATCCGCAGCGTTTGAGCAAACGTGGGTTCACCTACGTCTCCGTGGGTCGGCAGACCCCTTCAGTTCTCTGAGAGGAGCCGCGCCATGTTCAAACTGGAGATAGTCGGGCACTACTCGGCGAAATTGCTGGAGGCCAACCAAGCCTATTCCTTCATCAACTTTGCCTCGATCGGCAGTTTTTTCGAGCAAAACCCGAGCAGCGTTGCCTATTTTTGCGACGGCATGCTGATGTCGACCTTCATGTCTCGCATCACCGGCAGACCGATTGGCCGGGTCAGCTTCGACTTCACCTCGATAGCCGACGTTGTGCTGCGCAGCGCCGAGCAACAGGGCAAACGGGTTTATTTCGTCGGCGCCCGACAAGCCGAACTCGACCTGTTCATCAGCAAGATCAAGAGCCTTTATCCACAGCTGAGCATCGCCGGCTATCACAACGGCTATTTCGACGCTGTCCAGGCCGAAGACATTCGGTACGACATCTGTCGCAGCGCAGCGGACATTCTGATCGTCGGCCTGGGCGCCGGACGGCAAGAGCAGTTCGAGCAGGATGCCCTGCGCGCAGGCTTTCGCGGGGTCGCCTTCAGCTGTGGCGGGTTCATCCGCCAGGAAGCTCTGGCCACGCGGCAGTACTACCCGGCGCTGATCAATCGCCTGCACTTGCGCGCGTTCTATCGCATGTACCGCGAGCCCCACACGATCAAACGCTACCTCATCGATTACCCGAGCAACTTCCTGCACCTGCTGAACATGATCGTTCGACACAAAGTCGCCATCAGCGTTGGGGAATGACCATGCACATCCTGTTTACCCTCAAGGATTTCAAGCCCGGCGGTGGCGTCGAGCGCGTTCAGCAGCGGCTGTCCGAGCAGTTTCTCAAGGACGGCCGGCGCGTGAGTTTTTTCGTCATGAACGCAGACATGCCCGACGCCCGGGACATTCAATGCTACAGCGGTGGCGGCAACGGCCTCGTCGGCCTGTTCAAGTCCATCGTTTTGCTGCGCCGGCTCATACGGCGTGAAGGTGTCACCCACCTCATTTCCGCCAAGGAGCAGGCCAACCTCTGCACGTGGTTCGCCACCCTCGGCAGTGCCTGCAAAGTCATCTACAGCCGCCATGCGACCCTCGATTGCAGCGAACAGAAAACCGGCCCCTCAAGCCTGCGCTTTCTCTACGCCTTGTACCTGTGTGGCAGCGGCAAGGTGGTGACGGTGTCCTCGGCGTTGCGCCAGACCCTCGCCGATGCCGTGCCCTGGGGGCGGCAGCGCATCCGTTATTGCCCGAACGCGGTCGTCACCGATCAACTGTTTCAAGCCGCCCGGGCGCCCCGGCCCGCCGACTTGCCCCGCAACTACTGGCTGAGCCTGGGGCGTCTGGTCGAACCCAAGGGGTTTCATCTGCTGCTCGATGCCTACGCCTTGGCGCTGCGCAGCGCGGCGCTGCCGGATCTGCTGATCGTCGGTGATGGCCCGTTGCGCGAAGCCTTGGTCACCCAGGCCAGGCAATTGGGTATCGCACAACGGGTGCATTTCAGCGGGTTTATGAGCAATCCCTATCCCGTGCTCAGGCACGCCCGACTGTTCATTCTGAGTTCGCTGCAAGAAGGCATGCCGACCGTGCTGATCGAGGCGTTGGCGCTGGGCACGCCGGTGCTGGCCTGCGATTGCGAGACCGGGCCCAGAGAACTGCTGGACCACGGCCGACTCGGTCAACTGGTGATCGTCAACGATGTACAGGCACTGGCCGACGGCATGCTGCGCAACCTGACCTCAGGTCATGCCATCGCCCCCGGCGAAGAGACGCTCACTGCCACCCTGCGCCCCTACACCAGTCAGTACGCGGCGCAGGCGTACTACCAGGTCTGGAATCAATGAAAAAGTTACTGATCATCCTCCATGACCTCAGCGCCGGCGGTGCTGAAAAAATGATGGCGCGCCTGGCCAAAGCGCTGGTGGATGCAGGCAACGACGTGACATTGCTGATGCTCACCGGCGGTGGCCTTCACGCAGCGCATCTCGATCCGCGTGTGAAAAAAGTCGAATTGCACAGCCCGCGCAGCGTCCGTGCGGTGCCGGCACTGACGCGATTCCTGCGTGACAATCGCTTTGACGCCCAGCTGGCAGCCCTCACCCACGTCAACGTGGTGGCGATCATCGCGGCGGCACTGTCCGGCACGCTGGCCCGGCTGCACGTCAGCGAGCGCAATGCCTTTTCCCATGACCGGCACGTGAATCCCGATTTGATGGTGCGCATCGCTTATCGGGTGGCGCCGCTGCTGTATCGGCTGATTCCCAACCCGGTAATCTGCGTTTCGCGCGGTGTCGCCCAGGACCTGGTCGATACCACCCTCGCCCGGCGCCAAGACGTGACCATCGCCGACAATCCGGTGCTCGACAACGACTTTCGCGAGAAGACACCGGGACCGCCCCGCCACCGCTGGCTGCTGGAAAAGTCCGGCACGGTGATCGTCGCCGTGGGGCGTCTGGCGCCACAAAAAGGTTTCGACACGCTGATCACAGCGTTCGCCGCACTGCCGGATCGCGATGCCCGCCTGATCATTTTTGGCGAAGGCGCACTCCGGGCCGAACTGCTGGAACAGGCGAAACAGCTGGGGGTGGCGGAGCGCTTCGATCTGCCGGGCTATGCCGATGATCCCCTGGCAGAAGTGGCCGCAGCCGATTGTTTCGTGCTGTCTTCACGTTTCGAGGGCAGCCCCAACGCGCTGGTCGAGGCGTTATCAACCGGCACGCCGGTGGTGGCCACCCGCTGCCCCCATGGTCCTCAGGAGATTCTCGGCGGCGGCGTGGTTGCCCCGCTGGTCGCAGTGGAAGATCCCATCGCCCTGGCACAGGCCATCGTCGAGCAACTGTCCATACCGCGCGATCTGCAGCGTCAATCACGCCTTGATGCGGCAGCACGATTCATGAGTGCCAGTGCAGTGCAGACCTACCTCAAAGCACTGGTTGGAGACCCGTCATCATGAGCCCCCTGACGATCCGCTATTCGACACTGCGCGACGCCTTCACGCTGTTCGGCATCCTGTTCTACATCCAGGTGATTACCTTTGTCCTCGGTCTGGGCAGTGCCGCGAACTTTGGCGATATCAACAAAGACCTCGAAGGCAATGTCGCCAATCAGGTCTGCGGCCTCATCACGCTGCTGGTGCCGTTGTTCTTTTTCATCCGCAACAAGGTATTCCTCAGCAAGACCTTTTATCGCAGCAATTTTTTTCTGCTGGTGTTCCTGCTCTGTGTCATCGCATCGATCGGCTGGTCCCACGACCCGATGCTCAGTCTCAAGCGGTTTATCGCCCTGCTCGGCGTGGTGTTTTTTGCAGGCTTCATTGCCTATAACTACTCCCTTGAAAAAATCGCCTTCATGCTCGGCTGCGCCATTGGCATCGCGGCGTTGATCGGGTTGTTGCTCGCCGTGGTCATGCCTGAAGTGGCGTTTCTCTCCGGGGGCATTCGCGACGGCGCGTTCAAAGGCGTTTTCGCCGAAAAGAATGCCGGCGCCCGACTCAATGCGATCGCCATCATGCTGTTGCTGCCGATGATCCGGCAGCGCAATCGCTGGGCGCTCTTGTGCTCATTCTTTTCGCTGGTCACGATCCTGCTTGCCCAGTCAGCCACCGGTGTAGCGCTGATTATTTCCGGCACGATCAGCTACTGGTACTTCCTCACGATGATCCGCCTGGGCATCAATCGCTCGCAGCTGATGTTCCTCGGATGCACCCTGCTCTACCTGCTGGTTTGCCTGTTTCTGTACAGCAACTTTGCGGTGCTGCTGGAAATGGCCGGGCGCGATCCGTCACTGACCGATCGGACCCTGATCTGGGAACTGCTCGCGCCTTTCATCGACAGCCAGTTACTCAAGGGCTACGGCTTCGGCGCCTTCTGGGCAAGTCCCGATGCCGATGCGTTCATCACCCGCTGGGGTTACATCGGCAACGCCCACAGCGGCTACATGGAGACCCTGCTCAATGGTGGCCTCATTCAGCTGACGGCGCTGGCGTTGATGTTCGGTGAAGCACTGTTCAAGCAATACCGCGCCGTGACGGCGAATCAGGCAGCCCGGTTTCGTGCCAGTGCGCTGGTCATCATCGGTCTGTTCGCCGTCACCAATTATGTGGCGTACGTGATCCCCAACTACCGCTCCGCCGAGTTTCTGGTGTTCTGCACCCTGGCCCTGACCTTCCGGCACCACCACGCGACCTACCCCGAATCCTCACCGGCAGCGCTGCGTCAGCGTTCGTCGGGCCGCGCACTACCGCGCGATTCCGCCCGCGCGTAACCCAAGGAGAATCACCGTGCCCAACCAAGCTCCCCGTTCAGCAGATTCAGTGTGCGTCATCATTCCGATGTACAACGGCGCCGACAGCATCGAGCAGACGCTGACCTCCCTGGCCCGGCAAACCCGACTGCCCGATCACGTCATCGTCATCGACGACGGGTCCACCGATGACGGACCACAACGGGTGCGAGACTTCACCGCGCCGTTTCGCCTGACCCTGTTGCAGCAAGCCAACGAAGGCCAGGCCAGTGCCCGTAACCATGGGATGCGCCACTCTAAAGAGACGTTTGTGGCGATGCTCGATGCCGATGACCAATGGCATCCGCGAAAGCTGGAGTTACAGCTGGCACTGTATGGCGAGCTCACGCAACAGGGCCGGCCTGTGGGGCTGATCGACTGCTACGCGCAAGTCAACTACAGCGATGGCAGGCGCCAACTGGACGACCGGTTGAAGAACGGCCGGCACTTCTACGATTTCATCCACGCCAACGTCGTCAATGGCGTTTCCACCGCGCTGGTCAAACGTGACGTGATCATGCAACTCGGCGGCTTCGACGCCAGCCTGCGTTATTCCGAAGACCGCTTCATGTGGACGCGGATCGCCGAACACTGGGAGATCCACACGGTGCCGGAGGTGCTGCTGGAGCGCACGGTCAATGGCGGCAACATGACCGCGAATCCGAAAAAGTACTACCAGAACAAAATCCGCTTCATCGAGGTGTACCTCGCCCGTTACGGCGCGCAGCTGACTCGGCAGCAGCGGATCGATTTCGTGCTGGGCAACCACACCGATTTTCTCGAGGCGTTTTCCCGACGCGGCGAGCATGACCAGGTCCTCGGCGTGTACCGGCGAATGCTGGATTGCTCCTGGCAGGCCCTGATCTTCGCCAGCGGCAAACCGACCTTGCGCTACCTGTATGCCCGCGCCAGAACCTTGCGCAAGGCAACGGCTTCAACCACGGCTCATTGATCCGGTATACGCCATGGCCAACCACCGTCTGACGACATTGACCTGGATCTTCACCGAGAAATTCGGCCTGATCCTGTTGTCGATGATTACCTTTGTCGCCTACGCCAGGCTGCTGTCGCCTGCCGAGCTGGGTGTGGGCACGGTAATCATCGCCATCGTCGAGTTGATCGGTCTGGTGTACTCCTCGGTGCTCGAAGACCCGCTTGTCCGGCTTGAGCGACTGGAAGACAAGCACATCAGCACCGCCTACTGGGCGGCGGTGCTGGTCAGTCTGGCGAGCATTGGCGTCATTTCGGGCGCGGTCATGCTGTACACCCCCGACCCGGTGCTGCGATGGATGACGGCGATAGCCTCGATAAAGATCCTGTTCACCATGATGGCGCGGGTCTATGTGGCGCAGATGCGCCGCAGCGGGAACTTCAAGATGCTGGCGTCGCGCACATTGCTGGGCAAAGTGGCGGGTGGCGTCGGTGGCATTGCCGTTGCGCTTTGGGGACTGGGTGCGTGGGCGGTCATTGCCCAGGCGCTGATCATGGAACTGGTGTCGATCATTGTGTTGATGCGCGCCGACCCGCGACGTATCCCTTTTTACATCGACGGTCCGATCCTGCGTGAATTGTTGAGGTCAGGCGCACCGGTGGCCATCAACGCGCTGAGCTCGCAAACCTTGCAGCGCGGGGTCAACGTGGTGCTGGGCATCACCGCCGGGGCGAACGCGGTCGGCATGTTCAACATGGCGATGCGCATCATTGAACTGCCACGCACCGCAATCTACAACGGCCTGCTGAGCTACGCGCTGCCGGCATTCTCCCGGCGCAGCGCAGAGCCCAAGCGATTGATCGGGATCGTTGGCGATTCAACCGCCGTCAGCGGTTTTCTGTTGACGCCCCTGTTCATTGGACTCGCACTCACGGCAAGCGACCTGATCCTGTTGATCTTCGGCGCCAAATGGGCAGAGGCCATCCCGCTGCTGCAAGTGCTGGCCTGCACCGCCGCCATCGGCAACAGCGCCATGTACGCCACCACCGCACTGGTGGCGGTCAACCGCAGTCACCTCACGATCAAGGCTGAAGTGCTGACCACCGCGCTGGCCCTGGCGCTGGTCTACGCCCTCGGCAACCTGTACGGCGGCATGGCTGCAGCCGTCGCTCTGCTGGCGCGCATGCTGGTCATCACGCCGTTGCAAATCCGCGGCCTGAACACGGCGATCGGCTACAGCTGGCGCGGCTTTTTCGAAGCCAGTTACCGCAGCGTGATCGCCTCGCTGGTCATGGCTGCAACCGTGCTGCTGGTGCTACCGCAGCTGGGTCTTCAGGGATACCTGCATTTGATCGGCAGCGTCGTGCTCGGCGCACTGAGTTATGCCGTGGGTTACAGCGCCCTGCACCCGCATTGGCCACAGGAATTCAAATCGGTTTTCACCTCCCGCTGAGTTCAGCCCTGAGACAGGAAGGCCTCACCATGCGCAAAACCACGTTGATTACTGGCGGTGCCGGCTACATCGGCTCGCATACGGCTCTGGCCCTCATTAACGCCGGCCACAAGGTGCTGGTGCTCGACAACCTGTGCAACAGCTGTCGAGAGTGCATCCGGCGCCTTGAGCAACTGACCCTGACCCGCGTCGACTTCATCAAGGGCGATATTCGCGACCCAGCCCTGCTCGACGATATCTTCAGCCGGTACGACATCGACGCCGTCGTGCACTTTGCCAGTCTCAAATCCGTCGAAGAAAGCGTGCGCAAGCCGCTGGACTACTACGTCAACAACGTTGCCGGCACGCTTGGCCTGTGTCAGGCGATGGCCCGCAATAACGTATTCCGGCTGGTGTTCAGCTCGTCAGCCACGGTGTACGGGGAGCCGACGCGCACGCCGATTGCCGAAGATTTCGGCACCGGCAAACCGGTCAATCCCTATGGCCGCACCAAGCTCATGATCGAGGAGTTGCTGACGGATCTGTGCAACTCCGATCCGCGCTGGAGCGTTGGATTGTTGCGTTACTTCAACCCGATCGGCGCCCACGAAAGCGGAATGATCGGCGAAGACCCGAGCGGCCGCCCCAACAACCTGTTGCCGTGCCTGACCCAGGTCGCCATAGGCCGGATACCCGAACTCACGGTGTACGGCAGCGACTATCCCACCGTGGACGGGACCTGCGTGCGCGACTACATCCACGTGGTCGACCTGGCCATCGGTCACCTCAAGGCCCTGCAAGTGCTGCAGCACGACAATGGCATTCACTTCTGGAACCTCGGCACCGGCGTCGGCTACAGCGTGCTGCAGATCATCCACAGTTTCGAGGACATCACCGGCATCAGCATTCCCTACCGCTTCGCCCCTCGACGTCTCGGCGACATCGCCAAGTGCTGGGCCGATCCGGCCAAGGCGGGACGCGAACTGGGCTGGAGCGCGCAACGCGGCCTGGAACAGATGATCACCGATACCTGGCGCTGGCAGTCGTGCAATCCGCAGGGGTATCAATCGTCATTCAAGATTCCGGCACCCGTTGCGGTGAAGTGATGCCGATGCTCAAGGAATGTCTGCTGGTCGTGCTGTTTTCGGTTGCGCTGGCAAGCAACGCCGCGCAGGCGCCAGCGCCTGTACCGACCACCGGCCTCGTGTTGTGGCTGGACGCGGCCGACTCATCCGCGATGACCCTGAATGCGCAGAACCGGCTCCAGCGCTGGAGCGACAAATCCGGCAAGGCCAATGACGCGACGGTCGCTGACGCCAACTCACCGCCACAGTGGACAAGAAACAGCCTCAATGGCCATGCGGTGGTGCGCTTCGACGGCAATTCGGGATTACTCGGCCGGGCCCTGCGCACGGCTAAAGGATCTGTGACCGTACTGGTCGTGTCCCGGCGGTTGCCGGAACAGGCCGGAGTCGATCCCTGGCAACGGTTGTTCAGTTCACGCCCGCAGGCCGCCAGCAACGACAACGTGCTGCCGAATTTCGCGGTCAGCCTGGCGCAAACCGGGGAGTACGAGCCGACGGTTTCCGTGCTCGAACTGCACGACGTGCCGATCGGCCCCTACGGGGTCGGGCGCAATGCCGTCGGTCACTCGGAAAACTTTCGCGGCGACATCGCCGAAGTGCTGGTGTATGACCGTCCATTCGCCTCGCTCGCCGAGCGCCAGCGCGCCTTTCAATACCTGGCAGACAAATGGTCCGTGGCCATCCCCACGCATGCCGACACCTGGACCCGCGTTGGCCTATTGGGGACATTGCCGACGCGCATCAACGCCCAACTGCCCTTGTCCGATCAGGCCAATGCCGGGCAATGGGTGCTCAACACGACGCTGTCCGACGAGTTCGATGGCACCACCCTCGACCGCACACGCTGGCACGTCAACAATGCCGTCGGGAATGAGTCGCTGGGCCGCAAGCCGGCGCTGTTCACCGAGCGCAACGCCAGCGTCGGCAATGGCAACCTGAACATTGTCTTTCGCAAGGAAACCTTGCCACAAAAGTACGTCGAGCTCGGCTTCAAGGACTACACCTCAGCCATGGTGCGTACCCTTGAACGCGGCTTCTACGGGTACTACGAAGCGCGGGCCAAACCCATGAATTCCGCAGCGTCCAGCGCCTTCTGGCTGGCCTGGACGGGCATGACTGACAACGCCACCGAAATCGACATCTTTGAAATCGGCGGCAAGACCAAAAATGCGCTTTCAGACCGCGCCTACAACATGAACGCCCACCTCTGGGCCACGCCGCACAGCACCGAACATATCGCCAACGGCAGCACCTGGACCAGTCCCTGGCGGCTGGCCGGCGACTTTCATGTCTACGGCTTCGACTGGCAGCCCGATACCCTGCGCTGGTACGTCGATGGTGTGCTGGTCAGAGAATCGAAGAACCATTATTTCTTTTTCCCCATGCAGATCGTCTTCGACAGCGAGGCCATGTGGAAATGGTTCGGCGTGGTCGACGATGCTGACCTGCCCTCCACTTTTGAAGTCGATTACATCCGCATGTGGCAACGCAATCCTTGACCCTCACACCAAGCCTGGGGCCAGACGATGAGCCGCCCCAACCGTCATAGCTTTCGCCTTGAGTCGATTTTCACTCGGCACAGTCGTCAGTTTTCAATCCGCGCTAACACCCCCGGAGCGCATGCACATGAACAACAGACGGCTGACAGAACTGGATTTGCTGCGCTTTCTTGCGGCGTTCGCGGTGGTGATCTTTCACTATGCGTTTCGCGGCTATGCGAGGGGTGAGATGTCGGTCATGCCCTATCCCCTTTTGGCTGACGTTGCCAAATACGGTTATCTGGGCGTTGAACTGTTTTTCATGATCAGCGGATTCGTCATTCTGATGACGGCTTCGAGCAACAACCTCAAGGTGTTCTTCATTTCCCGCGTCATTCGTCTCTGCCCGGCTTTCTGGGTGTGCTGCACGATCACGTTTCTCATCACGCTGGCCATCGGGCAGCCAAGATTTTCGGCCGATTTCTATCAATACCTGATCAACCTGACCTTTCTGGGCGACCTGCTCGGTGTGCCCCCCATAGACGGGGTCTACTGGTCTCTGTTCGTCGAAATAAAGTTCTACCTGATGATCGCCGTCCTGTTGGCTTTCAAGAAGATAGAGAAAATAGAAACCTTCCTCGTACTCTGGCTGCTGATCTCGGCCGCAGCGGAAGTCTTTGCTTTCGAAAAACTGCGCTCGGTCCTGATCACCGACTACGCGGCCTATTTCATCGCTGGCGCCACGTTCTACATCATCTGGGACAAGGGTTTTACCAAATCCCGTATTTCCTTGCTGGCAGCCGCGCAGGCATTGGCCAGCTTCAACGCGATCAAGTGGGCCGAGTCGATTGAACTGAAATATTCGACTGACTACGACTCCTTGATCATCTGCGGCGTCATTGCCCTGTTTTTCATGACCTTCCTTTTTATCGCGACGCATAAGACGTCAGCCGTGGGGAAGTTCGACTGGACAGCATTGGGCGCACTGACTTACCCGCTTTACCTGCTGCATCAAATGATCGGCTTCATGATCTTCAACATCGCTTATCCGACCATCAATCCACACGTGCTGCTCTGGGGCACCATCGCTTTGATGATAGGTGCGTCCCACGTCATCCATAAAGAAATAGAAACCCCGATGGCCAGACTGATGAAAAGATCCCTTTCGTCCTCCTTCAAGCGTCTCAGAGTTGGTTAGTCGGTAACGCAACAGGCTTGGCAATATCGGCAGATGAAAAAGGCGGGAGAGGTTTCGGTGAATACCGAAACCTCTCCCGCCTTTTTTTGTTTGTGGCGCAGAGTTACAAGGACGATGAACGCTTCAACGTCTCGCTCGGTAACTCCTTGAACAATGCTCGATAACTGCTTGAAAAACGGCCTAAATGCCAGAACGACCAGTTCATCGCTACCTCCGCCACGGTGGTCTCCGCGGGCGAACGCTTGAGCAATTCGCGCCGCGCACTGTTGAGCCGGCGCAAACGCAGCCATTGGCTTGGCGACATCCCCGTATAGGCCTTGAAGGTCTGCTGCAACTGGCGCAGGGAAACCCCGGCGACCCGCGATAATTCCAGCAGATTGAGGGTTTCTTCCGGCGAATCCGCCGCCCACTCGCCCACGCGTTTGAGGGTGATTCGCTCCTCGGCGCGACGCTGCAAACCGCCGCCATCCAGACACACGCTCGCGTTGTCGAGGATGAACAGGCAATCCTCCAATAGCTGCTGAGTCAGTGCCTCTTTACTCGGCAGATCAAGGGCTTGCGACAACTTCGTGAGAGTCGAGCTTAACCAGCGGCTGAACAATCCATTCTGCGCGCCATTGAGCGGTGCCATGAACAAACCCTCCAAGCGGGCCATGTCCAGTCCGTTGCGCTGGACGAATTCCGGGCCGAACACCACAGCGATTTCCTGATAGTTCTCCGGGGTGATCCAGATGTTGCGGCTCTCTTCATTGAGCAGATACAGCGCGTTGTCGCTGCGATCGAAACAGAACGCCAGCGACCCTTGCGGCGCGCTGAAATTCTGCTCGACCCGGGTGTTCATCTGTTCTTCGTAAACCTCCACACCCTGCAAATCCAGATAGCGGATCTGCCCGGCGAAATGCCCAGGCGACATCTGCTGGTAATGCTGCACCCAACCCGGCGTGGCGCGGATTTGTTCGGTGACATCGGCGGTGTTGAATGCTTGGACCTGAAGCGGATTGCACGTCGTCATGGGGAACCTTGCGCACTCTTTTGGTGCGCTTTGGTGCTGCTGAAAGTGGATAGATGGAACGGCAAGGCCCGCCCAAGATAGTCGTCAACGCGCCACAGGGGAAGCCTGCGAAAGATGAAATCGCGTTCCCCCGCGTCAATAAAACCAACGACGAGGTCTTTATGAATGCCCCTTTCGATCAGCTGTTCACATGGCTGAAAGATCACAAGATTACCGAAGTGGAATGCGTGGTCAGCGACCTGACCGGCATCGCCCGCGGCAAGATCGCACCGACCAACAAGTTCCTGCATGAGCGAGGCATGCGCCTGCCGGAAAGTGTGCTGCTGCAAACGGTAACCGGGGATTTTGTCGACGACGACATCTACTACGACCTGCTCGACCCGGCCGATATCGACATGGTTTGCAAGCCGGTGAGCGACGCGGTGTACGTGATTCCGTGGGCCATCGAGCCGACCGCCATCGTCATCCACGACACCTTCGACAAGTTCGGCAACCCGATCGAACTGTCGCCGCGCAACGTGCTGAAGAAAGTCCTGCAGCTGTACACCGACAAAGGCTGGAAGCCGATCGTGGCGCCGGAAATGGAGTTCTACCTGACCCAGCGCTGCGAAGACCCGGACTTGCCATTGAAAGCACCGCTGGGCCGTTCCGGTCGCGCCGAAAGCGGTCGTCAGTCGTTCTCCATCGACGCCGCCAACGAATTCGATCCGCTGTTCGAAGACGTCTACGACTGGTGCGAACTGCAAGGCCTGGACCTGGACACGCTGATCCACGAAGACGGCCCGGCGCAGATGGAAATCAACTTCCGCCACGGCGATGCACTGGATCTGGCCGACCAGATCACCGTGTTCAAGCGCACCCTGCGTGAAGCCGCCCTCAAGCACAACGTCACCGCGACCTTCATGGCCAAGCCGATCGGCGATGAGCCCGGCAGCGCCATGCACCTGCACCAGAGCGTGGTCGAAATCGCCAGCGGCCAGCCGATTTTCGCCAATGCCGACGGCAGCATGAGCGACCTGTTCCGCCATCACATCGGCGGTCTGCAGAAGTACATCCCGAAGGTGCTGCCGATGTTCGCGCCCAACGTGAACTCGTTCCGCCGCTTCCTGCCGGACACCTCGGCACCGGTCAACGTCGAATGGGGCGAAGAAAACCGCACCGTCGGCCTGCGTGTACCGACCTCCGGGCCCGAGGCGATGCGGGTTGAAAACCGTCTGCCGGGCGCCGACGCCAACCCGTACCTGGCCATCGCCGCGAGCCTGCTGTGCGGTTACATCGGCATGGTCGAAGGCATCGAACCGAGCGCTGCCGTCGAAGGTCGGGCCTACGAGCGCCGCAACCTGCGCCTGCCGATCACCATCGAAGAAGCCCTGACCCAGATGGAAGAGTGCGACACCGTCGCGCAATACCTGGGCAACAAGTTCGTGCGCGGCTACGTCGCGGTGAAACGCGCCGAGCATGAAAACTTCAAGCGCGTGATCAGTTCCTGGGAGCGGGAGTTCCTGTTGCTGAGCGTGTAACCAACACCCGCCCTTGTGGGACCTGGCTTGCCAGCTCCCACAAGGGAACGTGCTCACCTGAAAAACCCAATAATTCGAAGAGGTGTCGATATGCGTCTGTTGAAATCCATGATCCCCGCCGCGCTGGCCCTGGCGTGCAGTGCCGGTGCCTTCGCCCAACCCCAGGTCAGCGTCTACAACTGGACCGATTACATTGGCGAAACCACCCTCGCCGACTTCCAGTCCAGCAGCGGGATCAAGGTGATTTATGACGTCTTCGACTCCAATGAAACCCTCGAAGGCAAACTGCTCGCCGGCCGCACCGGCTATGACGTGGTGGTGCCGTCCAACCACTTCCTCGCGCGTCAGGTAAAGGCCGGCGCGTTCCTCAAACTGGATCGCTCGCAACTGCCGAACTGGAAAAACCTCGACCCGAAACTGCTGGCCCTGCTTGAGAAAAACGATCCGGGCAACGAGCACTCGGTGCCGTATCTGTGGGGCACTAATGGCATCGGCTACAACGTCGACAAGGTCAAGCAGGTGCTGGGCATCGATCACATCGATTCCTGGGCCGTGCTGTTCGAACCGGAGAACCTGAAGAAACTCACCCAGTGCGGTGTGTCGATGATGGACTCGGCCGATGAAGTGTTCCCGGCGATCCTCAACTATATGGGCATGGACCCGCGCAGCGAGAAACCCGAGGACTACAAGAAGGCCGAAGAAAAACTGCTGAGCATCCGGCCGTACATCACTTATTTCCACTCCTCGAAATACGTGTCCGACTTGGCCAACGGCGATATCTGCGTGGCCTTCGGTTATTCCGGCGACGTGTTCCAGGCCGCCAACCGCGCCAAGGAAGCCAAAAACGGCGTGAACATCGCCTACTCGATTCCCAAGGAAGGCGCGAACCTGTGGTTCGACCTGCTGGCGATTCCCGCCGACGCCGGCAACACCAGGGAAGCTCACGCCTTCATCAATTACCTGCTCGATCCGCAAGTAATCGCCAAGGTCAGCGCCTCGGTCGGCTACGCCAACCCGAACCCGGCGGCCAAGCAATACATGGATCCCGAGCTGGTCAACAATCCCGAGGTCTATCCGTCTCAGGAAGTCCTGGACAAGCTCTACATCTCCTCTACCCCGCCCCAGTCGATCATGCGTCTGATGACCCGGTCCTGGAGCAAAGTGAAGTCGAACAAATGAATCAGTACACCCAGGAACACGCCCGCTCCTATTACGCCGCGTCGGCCCGGGCCGGCACACCTTATCCGCAACTGGCGGGTGACCTGATCGCCGATGTCTGCGTGATCGGTGGCGGTTTCACCGGTGTCAACACGGCCATTGAACTGGCGCAGCGCGGACTCTCGGTGATTCTGCTTGAAGCCCGGCGCATCGGCTGGGGCGCCAGCGGGCGCAATGGCGGGCAGTTGATTCGCGGGATCGGTCATGACGTAGAAGGCTTCGCCCGGCATGTCGGCAGCGAAGGCGTGCGCTACCTGCACCGAGCCGGGATCGACTCGGTGGAGCTGGTGCGCCAGCGCATCACCGACAACGCCATCGAGTGCGACCTGCGCTGGGGCTTCTGCGAACTGGCCAACACGCCAGCGCAGTTCGACGCCTTCAAGGCCGAGCAGGACAGCCTGGCGCAGTTGGGCTACCGCCATGAAACGCGGCTGGTTGCCCCTGAGCTGATTCGTCAGCAAGTGGTGAACGCGGGGGTCTACAAGGGCGGCCTGATCGACATGGGCTCAGGCCATCTACATCCGCTGGATCTGGTGCAGGGTGAAGCGCGGCTGGCGGCATCCCTCGGGGTGAGGATTTTCGACCAGAGCCCGGTGCTGGAAATTCTCCACGGCCCGACCGTTCAAGTCCGCACCCAGAGCGGCAGCGTGCGCGCCGGCAGTCTGGTACTCGGCTGCAACGCGCATCTGGACGAACTCGAACAGCAACTCAGCGGCAAGGTCCTGCCCGCCGGCAGCTACATCATCGCCACTGAACCGCTGCCGGCGGAACGCGCCGCCGAGCTGATTCCGCAGAACCTGGCGCTGTGCGACCAGAAAGTCGGCCTCGATTACTACCGGCTCTCGGCGGACCGACGCTTGCTGTTCGGTGGCGCCTGCCATTATTCGGGGCGGGATCCGACGGACATCGCCGCCTACATGCGACCAAAGATGCTCAAGGTGTTCCCGCAACTGGCGGATGTGCGCATCGACTATCAGTGGGGCGGCAAGATCGGCATCACCGCCAACCGCTTCCCGCAGGTCGGTCGATTGAAACAGCACCCGAATGTGTTCTACGCCCAGGGCTATTCCGGCCATGGCCTGAACGTCACCCACTGGTGCGCCAAGCTGCTGGGCGAAGCAATTCATGCCGGTCACAGTCAGGGCATGGATGTGTTCAGCAGCGTGCCGCACATGACCTTCCCCGGCGGCCCGGCGCTGCGTTCGCCACTGCTGGCACTGGGCATGTTCTGGTATCGCCTGAGGGAACTGCTGGGATGACGCTTCCCGGTTAAAGCGGCCTGCGCATTTGCTCTATCGCGAAGCACTTCTATATTGATGAAGTGCTTTTGCGTTCCTGACGCTCAGTGCCCAACACACCCTGGAGGTCATGGATGGAGTCGTCAGCCGCCGATCAACCGCGAGCGCCCGGCCAGGCGCCGGTCAAGACCCGGCGTTTCAGCATTTCGCTGGTGTGGATCGTGCCGATCGTCGCGGTGCTGGTGGGCCTCTCGCTGGTGGTGCACAACCTGATGCAGGAAGGCCCGACCATCACCGTCACCTTCAAGACCGGCAGCGGCCTGACCGCCAACAAGACCGAAGTCAAATACCGCAACGTGGTGATCGGCCAGGTGACAGATGTCGAGCTGAGCGACGACCAGAAAAGCGTCAACGCCACGATCAAACTGGCCAAGCAGGCCGAAACCTTTACCCGCGAAGACTCGCAGTTCTGGGTCGTCCGGCCGCGCATCGGTGCGGGCGGTGTCTCGGGCATCGATACGTTGCTGTCCGGTGACTACATCGGCGCCGACATCGGTCAGTCCAACTCGCGCTCGAAAAACTTCAAAGGCCTGGAGAATCCACCGCCTATCACCTACGGCGAGCCGGGTAAACGCTTCAACCTGCACGCCTCGGACCTCGGCTCGCTGGACATCGGCTCGCCGGTCTATTACCGCAAGATCCCGGTGGGCCAAGTGGTGGCCTATGCGCTGGACGCCGATGGCAAAGGGGTCAACATCGAGGTGTTCATCCATGCGCCGAACGACGCCTACGTCACCGAAAACACCCGGTTCTGGAACGCCAGCGGCATTGACGTCAACGTCGGCGCCAACGGGTTTGCGGTGAAAACCGAATCGTTGTCGACCTTGCTGGTGGGCGGCATCGCCTTCCGCGCGCCGGAGTACAGCCCCAACGACGTTGCCGCCGCCGAAGAAAGAACTTACGACCTGTTCGACGACCAGCAAACCGCCCTCGCCCCGCCCAACGGCAAGGCGCAATACCTGACCCTGCGTTTCGATCAAGCCCTGCGCGGGCTGAAAGTCGGCGCACCGGTGGAGTTTCTCGGCATCGAAATCGGCCGGGTGGTGAGCGTCAATCTGGACTTCGATGCGAAAAAACGCAGCTTTCCGCTCAACGTCGGCATCGTGATCTACCCGCAACGCCTCGGTCAGGCTCACGTGAAGATGCTCAAGGTACTCGAGCACAATCCGGACGACGAAGCCGCCGCCGTGCGCCTGATCGGCACCTTTATCGATAACGGTCTGCGCGCCCAGGCCCGCAGCGGCAACCTGCTGACCGGGCAGTTGTATATCGCGCTGGATTTCTTCCCCAAAGCCGAAAAAGTCGCGTTCGACCCGACCGCCCGCCCGATCAGCGTTCCGACCGTCCCCGGCAGCCTCGAACAGTTGCAGGAAAAACTCGAAGCGATGATCGACAAGCTCAACAAACTGCCGGTGGAACGGATTGCCGGCAACCTCGACAGCAACCTCGTGGAATTGCGCAAAGGCCTGACCCAGTTCAATGCCAGGACCCTGCCCGGCGTACAGAACACCCTCGCCGACCTGAGCAAGACCCTGCAGTCGGCCAGCTCGACCCTGGCCGAAGATTCGCCGCAACGCGAACAACTGACCGAGACCCTCGACGAGCTTGGGCGCATGTCGCGTTCGCTGCGTGAACTGTCCGATTACCTGGGCCGTCATCCGGAATCGTTGATTCGCGGCCGCCCCGACAACGCCCCGCCGCTGGACCTCAAAGGGCCGCCGCGTAATTGAGCACAGGAGCTGTCCCATGGCTTTAAAGCTGAAGTTCACCGTGCTCGCCATCGGCCTGCTGCTTGGCGCCTGCAAAAGCGCCCCGATCAGCTTTCACACCCTGACGCCGACGCAACCGATGACCGGCCGCGCCGGCTCGGAAATCACCATCGAAGGCATCAGCGTGCCGCCCCAGGTCGACCGGCCGCAAATCGTGATCCGCCAGGGCAACAGCGGCCTGGCGATCCTTGAGACCGAATGGTGGGGCGCCAGCCTCAGCGATGAATTGCGCAGCGCACTGGTGGATCAGCTCAGTAATGCCGGCGGCCCGCGCAAAACCTCGGTGCGCATCGATGTGCAACGCTTCGATTCGATTCCCGGGCAATACGGGCTGATCGACGTCAAATGGCGCCTGCGCCAGGCCAACACCGGCGACGACGCGCTGCTCGCCTGTCGCTCGCTGCTGCAAACCCCGTCCGGGCCGACCATTGATGATCTGGTGGTGGCCCAGCAGAACAACGTCAAGCGTCTGGCCGCGTTGATCAGTCAGGCTTCCACCGTCTCACGCGGCTGCCCGCCCGCCTCCTGAGCGAAACGCACTGCCTACAAGTCGAAACGATCCACCGCGCGGCGCCTTTCGTTGTCGTCGCGCACGTCGTAGTTGGCGGTTGTCTGGATATTGCTGTGGTGGGCGAGCTTCTGGGCAATCGACAGGTCATGCTCCTCGATCACCCGGGTGATGAACGAACGGCGGAAGTCATGGGGCATGATCTTCACCCCGACCTGGGTGCCGCGCTGGCGGGCGATGTAATAGATCGCGTGCTTGGTGATGCGCTCGCGTGTGATGTGACTACCACGGCGGATGCGGTTGAACAGAAACGCATCGTCGCTCTCGCCCTCCTTGAGTTCCGAACGACGAAACTCCAGCCACGCATTCAATTTGGCGAACGCCCAGGCCGGCGCGTACTTGATCAGCTGTTTGTTGCCCTTGGCGGTGACACAGAGACTGCGTTCGCTGAAATCCACCTGATTCAAGTCCAGATCCACCGACTCCGACTTGCGCATGCCGGTGCCGTACAACAGCGCAATCACTGCCGCATCGCGCAAACCTTGCGGTCGCGGATCGGCCGCGCAGACTTCCATCAATTCATGAATCAGCGTGCGCTTCAGATTGCGCCCCTGGGACAGTCGCGTGCCGGCAATGCCTTTGACCGAGCGCATCTTCAATAGATGGTCCTGGCTGATCAGGCTCATGCGCCAGGCTTCATTCATTACACCGCGAATGGCGTTTACATACAGCGAAGAAGTGTTCGGTGCGTAGTTGTCCGCGCGCAATGCAGCGACTAGCGCAACGACGTCCTCCGGTTGCAGCCCGTGCCAGGGAATGTCCTCAAGGTTCACGTCTTCGAACCCGAGGCGGTCGGCAGCGTCCTGCAACACGTAACGCATGGTCAGTTGGCTGGAGGGCGCCAGGCGCGCCAGATAAACAGTCAGCGGATTGCTGTTGGAGGGTGAGGATTCAGTACTCGACAAGTCAATCAAACGAAACGGCCTTGAATAAGAAACAGTTCAACAAAACAACTAAAAACGGTAACAAAACTTAAATAAGACGGGGCACTTCTGTAGGACTTTTCTACTAAAAACGCCGATGAACGGAAGAAGTCTGAACGGTGGCTGTATAAGTTTCAGATAGACGATTCGCCAACCGCTTTTTCATGTTCCTTTCACAAAAACGCGCATAACCTTAATTGCATCCAGTGGGCCCCGAATGGCTCA
This sequence comes from Candidatus Pseudomonas auctus, assembly GCF_048654275.1. NCBI lineage: Bacteria > Pseudomonadati > Pseudomonadota > Gammaproteobacteria > Pseudomonadales > Pseudomonadaceae > Pseudomonas > Candidatus Pseudomonas auctus. The sequence goes on from NZ_JBJYZK010000001.1 coordinate 750,706, forward strand.
CAACGTGCCGTCCGGGGACGCAAAAGTCAATCAGGCATTCCCCGGGCGGTACTTCAAACCCTTGAAAACACGTGTTTTTCAGACAATTGGCTGAAGGATGGCTGTCGCCCCGAGGTTCTTATGAGTCAAGCGTTTCTCCCGTTTTCCCGGCCCAGTATCGGTGCAGAAGAAATTGCCGCCGTCGAACAAGTATTGCGTTCGGGCTGGATCACCACCGGGCCGAAGAATCAGGCATTGGAAGAACACTTCGGCAACTATGTCGGTAGTCGGCATGCCGTGGCACTTTCCTCGGCCACCGGGGCCATGCATGTAACTTTACTGGCGCTGGAAATCGGCCCCGGCGATGAAGTCATCACCCCGTCGCAGACCTGGGTGTCCACCGCCAACATGATTTCCCTGCTCGGCGCCACGCCGGTGTTCGTCGATGTCGACCGCGACACCCTGATGACCGACGCCGCGCGCATCGAAGCCGCCATCACCCCGCGCACCAAAGCAATCATTCCGGTGCATTACGCCGGCGCCGCGTTTGATCTCGACCCGCTCTACGCCCTGGCCGAAAAGCACGGTATCGCCGTGATCGAAGACGCTGCCCACGCCGCCGGCACCCGCTACAAGGGCCGCCACGTGGGTTCGCAAGGCACCGCGATCTTTTCTTTCCACGCGATCAAGAACATGACCTGCGCCGAAGGCGCGATGTTCGTCACCGATGATGAAGCGTTGGCCAACCGCGTGCGCATGCTCAAGTTTCATGGCCTGGGCGTCGATGCCTACGACCGCCTGACCCATGGCCGCAAACCCCAGGCCCAGGTGATCGAGCCCGGCTTCAAATACAACCTGGCCGACATCAACGCCGCGATTGCCCTGGTGCAACTGGAGCGTCTGGACGCGATCAACGCCCGTCGCACCGAACTGGCCACGCAATACCTGCAAAAACTCGAAGGCCTGCCCGTGCAACCGCTGGCCGTGCCGAACTACCCGCAACAGCACGCCTGGCACCTGTTCATCCTGCGCATCGACAGCGAACGCTGCGGCATGGACCGCGAAGCCTTCATGAAGGGTTTGCAGGATCAGGGCATCGGCACCGGCATTCACTTCATCGCCACCCACCTGCACACCTGGTATCGCCAGCGTGAGCCGCATCTGTCCCTGCCCGACACCGAGTGGAACTCGGCGCGGCTGTGCTCGATTCCCTTGTTTCCCGACATGACCGACCAGGATCTGGACCGGGTCGTCGGAGCCATTGAACACCTGATGGGGAAACGCCCGTGAGACCTTATCCGATTCATTGTGTGTCGATCGTCATCCCGGTCTACAACGAAGAAGACAGCCTGCCGGAACTGCTGCGCCGCACCCAGGCCGCCTGCCAGCAATTGCGCCATGACTACGAAATCGTGCTGGTCGACGACGGCAGTCGTGACGCCTCCGCGCAATTGCTCGAAGACGCTGCCTCGGTCGATGACAGCCCGTTTGTGGCCGTCATCCTCAACCGCAACTACGGCCAGCACGCAGCGATCATGGCCGGTTTCGAGCAGTGCAAGGGCGACGTGGTGATCACCCTCGACGCCGACCTGCAGAATCCGCCGGAAGAAATCCCGCGACTGGTGGCCGAGGCCGAAAAAGGTTTTGACGTGGTCGGCACCGTGCGCGGCAATCGCCAGGATTCGGCGCTGCGTCGCTACCCCTCGAAACTGATCAACCTCGCCGTGCAACGCTCCACCGGCGTTGCCATGAGCGATTACGGCTGCATGCTGCGCGCTTACCGCCGCACCATCATCGACGCAATGCTCGCCTGCCGCGAGCGCAGCACGTTCATTCCGATCCTCGCCAACAGCTTCGCCCGCCACACCACGGAAATCACCGTGGCCCACGCCGAGCGCAAGCACGGTGATTCGAAATACAGCCCGATGCGTTTGATCAACCTGATGTTCGACCTGATCACTTGCATGACCACCACGCCCCTGCGGCTGCTGAGCATCGTCGGCTTTGCCATGGCCGGGCTCGGCGTGCTGTTCGCGGCGGCACTGATCGTCATGCGCCTGGCCTTTGGTGCCGGATGGGCCGGCGACGGCCTGTTCGTACTGTTCGCCGTGCTGTTCGTGTTCACCGGCGGCCAGTTCATCGGCATGGGTCTGCTCGGCGAATACCAGGGCCGCATGTACAGCGACGTGCGCGCTCGTCCACGTTTCTTCATTGAAAAAGTCCTGCGCGGCCATCCCGCCACGCCGGCCCCCGCCATCACCGTTGACGGCCTCACTTCCAACTCCACGTCCGATCAGGTTCTCTCATGAGCGCAAAAACCGTTGTCTTCGCTTACCACGATATTGGCTGCGCCGGCATTCAAGCCCTGCTCGACAGTGGCTATGACATTGCGGCGGTATTTACCCATGCCGATGACCCGAAGGAGAACACCTTCTACGCCTCTGTTGCACAACTGTGCGCCAACAAAGGCATCGCGGTTCACGCACCGGAAGACGCCAACCATCCGCTGTGGATCGAGCGGATCGCCAAGCTCGACCCGGATTACATCTTCTCGTTCTACTACCGCAACCTGCTGAGCGAGCCGCTGCTGGCGCTGGCCAAAAAAGGCGCGTTCAACCTGCACGGCTCCTTGTTGCCGCGCTACCGTGGCCGCGCGCCGGCCAACTGGGTGCTGGTCAACGGCGAAACCGAAACCGGTGTCACCCTGCACCGTATGGTCAAACGCGCCGACGCCGGCGCCATCCTCGCCCAACAACGTGTAGCCATCGAACGCAGCGACACCGCGCTGAGCCTGCACGGCAAACTGCGGATCACCGCCAGCGACCTGCTACGCGATGCATTGCCGGCGATGTTGCACGGCAAACTGCGGGAAACCCCGCAGGACGAATCCCAGGCCACGGTGTTCGGCCGTCGCACCCCGGCGGACGGCAAACTGGTCTGGGCGCAACCGGCCGAAAAACTGTTCAACCTCGTGCGGGCCGTGACTCAGCCCTACCCCGGCGCCTTCTGCGCCGTGGGCGAGCACAAGCTGATCGTGTGGAGCGCCGAAGTCGTCAAGGGCAACGAAGGCCAGGCGCCGGGCCGGGTCATCAGCGTCGATCCGCTGCGCATCGCCTGCGGTGAAGATTCGCTGGTGATCAACGCCGGCCAGCGCAACGACAACGGCCTGTACCTGAGCGGCCCGCAACTGGCCAATGAACTGGGTCTGGTGGACGGCTCGCTGCTGCGCGGTGCCGAATCCGGCCGTGGCCCGCGCCGTACACGGGTGCTGATCCTTGGCGTCAACGGCTTCATCGGCAACCATTTGTCCGAGCGTCTGCTGCGTGACGAGCGCTATGAAGTCTATGGCCTGGACATCGGCTCCGATGCCATCGACCGCCTGCGCAGCCACCCCCGTTTTCACTTCGTCGAAGGCGACATCAGCATTCATTCGGAGTGGATCGAGTACCACATCAAGAAATGCGACGTGGTCCTGCCGCTGGTGGCCATTGCCACGCCGATCGAATACACGCGCAACCCGCTGCGGGTGTTCGAGCTCGACTTCGAAGAAAACCTGAAACTGGTGCGCTACTGCGTCAAATACAACAAGCGCGTGATCTTCCCGTCGACCTCGGAAGTCTATGGCATGTGCCAGGACAAGCACTTCGACGAAGACAGCTCGAACCTGATCGTCGGCCCGATCAACAAACAGCGCTGGATCTACTCGGTGTCCAAGCAACTGCTGGACCGGGTGATCTGGGCCTACGGCGCCAAGGGCCTGAACTTCACCCTGTTCCGCCCCTTCAACTGGATGGGCCCACGGCTGGATCGCCTCGATTCGGCGCGCATCGGCAGCTCCCGCGCCATCACCCAGTTGATCCTCAATCTGGTGGAAGGCACGCCGATCCGCCTGTTCGACGGCGGCGAGCAGAAACGCTGCTTCACCGACATCGCCGACGGCGTCGAAGCACTGGCGCGGATCATCGATAACGACAACGACGTCTGCAACGGCCAGATCATCAACATCGGCAACCCGGACAACGAAGCGAGCATTCGCCAGTTGGGCGAGGAACTGCTGCGCCAGTTCGAGGCACATCCGTTGCGCAGCAACTTCCCGCCGTTCGCCGGTTTCCGCGACGTGGAAAGCAAGGCGTTCTACGGCGCCGGTTATCAGGATGTCGAGCACCGCAAACCAAGCATTGCCAACGCCAAGCGCCTGCTGGACTGGACGCCGACCGTGGAAATGCGCGAGACCATCGGCAACACGCTGGATTTCTTCCTGCGTGAGGCCATGGCCGAAATCGAGAGCAAGCGTTAATGCAGGCCGGCCTGCGCATCGACGTCGACACCTTTCGCGGCACCCGTGAAGGCGTGCCGCGTCTGCTCGACATCCTCGACGAGGCGCAGATCAAGGCGACATTTTTCTTCAGTGTCGGCCCGGACAACATGGGCCGGCATCTGTGGCGCCTGATCCGTCCGCAGTTCCTGTGGAAGATGCTGCGTTCCAACGCCGCCAGCCTGTACGGCTGGGACATCCTGCTGGCCGGCACGGCCTGGCCGGGCAAGCCGATCGGCCGCGACCTCGGGCACCTGATGCGTCAGGCCCGGGCCGCCGGCCACGAAGTCGGCCTGCACGCCTGGGATCACCACGGCTGGCAGGCCAATGCCGGGCGCTGGAGCGATGCGCAACTGGTCGAGCAGATCCGTCAGGGCGTCGACACTTTGGGCGACATCCTTGGCGAAAAGGTCACGTGCTCGGCCGCCGCCGGTTGGCGTGCGGACGAGCGTGTGATCGAAGCCAAGCAGGCCTTCGGCTTTCGCTACAACAGCGATTGCCGAGGGCAGCGGCTGTTCCGGCCGTTGCTGGCCGATGGCTCGGTCGGTGCGCCACAGATTCCGGTGGACCTGCCGACCTTCGATGAAGTGGTAGGGCCGAGCGTGACAGCGAAGGATTTCAACGCCTTCATCCTCGAACGGTTCCGCCCTGAAAACCTCAACGTCTACACCATTCACGCCGAAGTAGAAGGGATTCTGATGGCCGAAGACTTTCGTCGACTGCTGGCCGACGCGCGCCAGCGACATATCAACTTTCAGCCCCTGGGCGATTTGCTGCCCGAATTTCTCAACACCCTGCCCGTCGGCCGTGTGCAACGCGGCACTCTCCAAGGCCGTGAAGGCTGGCTGGGAGTGCAAGGCGCATGAGCAAACGCTGGGCATTGCCGCTGTTGCTGGGGATTTTCCTGCTGGCCTATCTGTTGCCGTTGGGCAGCCACGGTTTGTGGATTCCCGATGAAACCCGTTATGCGCAGATCAGCCAGGAGATGCTGCTGAGCGGCAACTGGATGTCGCCGCATTTCATGAGCCTGCGTTACTTCGAAAAACCGGCAGCCGGTTACTGGATGATTGCCATCGGGCAGGCCGTGTTCGGGCAAAACCTGTTTGGCGTGCGGTTTGCTTCGGCCCTGAGCACCGGGTTGAGCGTGCTGCTGTGCTTCCTCATCGCCCGCCGTTTGTGGAACGACCCGCGCAAAAGCTTCGTCTGCGCCCTGCTCTACATGAGTTTCGTCATCGTAACCGGCCAGGCCGGTTACGCCAACCTCGATCCGCAATTCACTTTGTGGGTCAACCTGAGTCTGGTGGCGCTGTGGTTTGCCCTCGACAGCCGTTCCAATGGTCAGCGGATCGCCGGCTGGGCGGTGCTGGGTCTGGCCTGCGGCATGGGGTTCATGACCAAGGGTTTTCTCGCCTGGCTGTTGCCGGTGCTGATCGCGTTGCCGTGGATGCTCTGGCAAAAACGCTGGAAGGAATTGCTGCTGTACGGCCCGGTGGCCATTGCGGTGGCGATCATCGTCAGCCTGCCGTGGGTGTTGGCGGTTCATGGTCAGGAACCGGATTACTGGCGGTTCTTCTTCTGGCATGAGCACATTCGTCGGTTTGCCGGTGACGACGCCCAGCATGACGCGCCGTGGTGGTTCTATCTGCCGCTGCTGGTGGCCTTCAGTCTACCGTGGGTCGGGATGCTGCCGGTGGCGCTGAAGCAGGCGTGGCAGACCCGCCGCGACACCAGCATCGCGTTTCTCGGCCTGTGGCTGCTGATGCCGCTGCTGTTCTTCAGCCTGAGCAACGGCAAGCTGCCGACCTACATCCTGCCGTGCCTGCTGCCGCTGGCGTTGCTGTTGGGCCACGCGCTGGCCGATCGCTTGCGTCTGGAGCACGGCCGGGCGCTGGGCCTCAATGGTCTACTGAATCTGTTGCTGGGCATCGTCACGCTGATCGGGCTGGTTTACGTGCAGCTCAAGCGTCCGTTGTACGACCACGAATTACACAGTCTGGTGCTGGTGTTCATCGCCCTGACCGGCTGGATCATCAGCAACCTGCTGCAGGCCTTCCGCCCGTTGCAATGCTGGGCGGCGCCGGCAGTGGGCAGCCTGCTGCTGATCGCATTGCTGCCGGCGGCACTGCCCAAATCGGTGGTGGCGAACAAGATGCCGGACCAGTTCGTCCTCGCCCACCAATCGGAACTGGCGACCACTACGCACCTGTTGAGCAACGACCTGGGCGCCGCGTCGGCCCTGTCCTGGCGGGTCAAACGCCCGCAGGTGGCGCTGTACAACACGATAGGCGAATTGAAATATGGCCTTGCCTATCCTGACGGCATTCACCAACGGGTCGATCCCGATCAGGTGCAACAGTGGATGCGCGAAGCCCGCAAGACCGGTTCGGTCGGCGTGGTGATGCGGGTCAAGGGGCAAGACGAACTGGACGAACTCGACAGACTGCCCAAGGACGGCGTTCGTTATGAGCAAGGCAACCTGGTGATCATGATTCTTCCGCAGGAGGCGTCATGAGTCTGTGGTTGCTGTTGCTCGCCTGCCTGCTGACCTGCCTGGGCCAGGTCGCGCAGAAATTCGCCGTCGAGCGCTGGCGCGGCGCGAGCCTGTCGTGGTCGCGCAAAGTGCGCTCGCCGTGGCTGTGGCTGGCGCTGTTTGCCCTCGGTGCCGGTCTGCTGGTGTGGCTGCTGGTGTTGCAGCGCCTGCCGGTCGGCATCGCCTACCCGATGCTCAGCCTCAATTTCGTGATCATCACCCTGATCGCCCGCTTCGCATTCAAGGAGCCCGTCGACGTTCAGCACTGGTTCGGCGTGTTGCTGGTGATTGGTGGCGTGGCTTTGTTGGGGCAACAGTCATGAACTCGCGTCGTGGAATCGTCTTCGCCCTCGCCAGTGTGCTGCTGGTCAGCATGGCGCAATTGAGCATGCGCTGGAGCATGACGCGCCTGCCCCGGCCGGATCAGTGGCTGTCCGTGCCCAGCGTCGATTCAACCGCGCTGGCCGTGGTGCTCGCGGCGATCTTCGCCTATGCGCTGTCGATGCTCTGCTGGCTCGCCGCCCTGCGCGATCTGCCGCTGGGCCGGGCCTATTCGCTGCTGAGCATCAGCTATGCGCTGGTGTACCTGCTGGCGGCCAGCCTGCCGCTGTTCAACGAATCCTTCAGTTTCTCTAAATCACTGGGTGTGGCGCTGGTCATGCTCGGGGTCATCACCATCAACACTCGTCCGGCCCGTGCGCCCGAATTGAGGAGTTCGCCATGAAAATCACAGTGTTTGGTAGCGGTTATGTCGGTCTGGTGCAGGCCGCTGTGCTGGCCGAAGTCGGCCATGACGTGGTGTGCATGGACATCGATGAGAAAAAAGTCGAGCTGCTGCGCCAGGGTCACGTCAGCATCTTTGAGCCGGGGCTGGCCAGTCTGGTCCGCGAAGGCCTGGACGCCGGGCGCCTGCAATTCACCTGCGATGAAAAACTCGCGGTGCAGCACGGCAAGGTCGCGTTCATTGCCGTTGGCACCCCGTCGAAAGAAGACGGTTCGGCCGACCTGCGTTACGTGCTGTCGGTGGGTGACGCGGTGGCCCGGCACCGTGAACAGCCACTGATTCTGGTGGAAAAATCCACCGTACCCGTCGGCACCGGTGACACCTTGCGCACGCACCTGGACAAAGCCCTGGTCAAGGCCGGACGCCTGCTGCAGTTCGATATCGTCTCCAACCCGGAATTTCTCAAGGAAGGCTCGGCGGTCGCCGATTGCCGCCGGCCCGACCGGATCGTCATCGGCTGCGAACGCGAAGAAGTGCGCGACGTGATGCGCGACCTGTACTCGCCGTTCAACCGCAACCACGACCGCATCATGTTCATGGACCTGCGCAGCGCCGAGCTGACCAAGTACGCCGCCAACTGCATGCTGGCGACCAAGATCAGCTTCATCAACCAGATCGCCGAACTGGCCGAACACCTTGGTGCGGACATCGAGTCGGTGCGCCAGGGCATCGGCGCCGACAGCCGTATCGGCTATCACTTCATCTACCCCGGTTGCGGCTACGGCGGTTCGTGCTTCCCGAAAGACATGCGCGCGCTGATCCACAGCGCCGAAGAGGCGCACTGCTCCAGCGACTTGCTGCAAGCGGTGGAAGCAATCAACCAGCGGCAAAAACACAAACTGTTCGAGCGCATCAACGCGTTCTACAAGGGCGAATTGCGCGGCAAGACCTTCGCCGTCTGGGGCCTGGCCTTCAAACCCAACACTGACGATATGCGCGACGCGCCGAGCCGGGTCCTGCTCGAATCGCTGTGGGCCGCCGGCGCCAATGTGCGCGCGTTCGATCCGGAAGCGATGCAGGAAACCCAGCATCTGTACCCGGACGAATCGAAACTGATGCTGATGGGCACCCCGGAATCGGTACTCGCCGGTTCCGATGCGCTGATCATCTGCACCGAATGGCAGCAGTTCAAGGCGCCGGATTTCGACCTGATCCAACAACGCCTCAAGGCCCCGGTGATCTTCGACGGACGCAACCTGTACGACGCCGAACGCCTGGCCCGCAACGGCTTCCATTACTTCCCGATGGGCCGTGGCGAATCGCGCTCCCTGCCGATTCCTTTGCAGCAGTGGCCGCACGCCTCGGACGTGGCTTGATGGGGTTAACCCCCGCCCTGCGCCGGCAGTCCCTGATCGCAGGGCTGCTGGCGTTTCTGCTGTTCATCACTGGCGTGTACGGGCAGGCGCCCATCGGTTTCGACTCGCGCTTCGTGTTGTTCGCGCAGGAAATGCTCCGGCACGGGCCCAGTGTATTTCCCACCACTTACGGTGAGCCGTACGCCGATTATTCGGCGCTCTCGACCTTGTTCATCTGGCTGTTGTCGCTGCCGTTCGGCACGGTCAACAGCCTGACGGCGTGGTTGCCGAGCGCGGCTGCCGGCGCGGTGATCGTGACGTTGATGTATCGCTTGCTTGCGCCCTCATCCGTGCGTTGGGCGGTGGTCAGCATCGCGCTGCTGATGCTCACCAGCACCTTCATCACCGAGACCCGCGCGGTGTCGCAGGACCTGATGCTCGCCGCCGTGGCGTTTTCGGTGTTCTACCTCGGCTATGCCCACGACCATTTCGCTGCCGGTCGGCGCTGGCCGCTGGTGTTCCTTCTGTTGCTGCTGGGGTTCGGTATTCGCGGGCCGATCGGGCTGGTGGTGCCGAGCGGCATGCTCTGCAGTTACTACCTGCTGGATCGCCAGTGGTCGCGTCTGTTGACCTTCGGCGTGCTGGCTTCGCTGCTACTGGCGGCCGGCGTGGGGCTGCTGTTGTGGCTGGCGGAGGTCAGCGGCGGGCCGGCGTTTCGGCAGGACGTGATCCGCATGCAGTTCATGGGGCGCATGGACGGCAGCGAAGGCGTCAGCGGTTCGCTGTATTACTTCACCAGTTCTCTGGGCAACTATGCGCTGGCGTATCCGCTGGCCTTGCTCGCGCTGGCGGCGGCGTGGCTGAGCAAGCCACGGCAACGCGGCCCGGCCCTGCGACTGGTGCAGTATTGCGCCGCTGCGGGGTTGATCGTCATGGTCGGGCTGTCGATTCCACAGGCGAAAAAGGCCCGTTACCTGCTGCCGATGTTGCCCATGGCGGCGATCATTGCGGCGTATCCATTTCAGGTGGTGCATGGCCGGGTGTTTGCCTGGCTGCGCGTCGGCATGCAGGGGCTGTGGTTGTTGATTCCCGCGTTGTTGATCGCTTTGTTGTGGGTGGCGAAGCGGCGGTTTCCCGAGTCGTTGACCGATCTGACGCTGGTAATGATCGTGCTGGGATTGCTGCAACTGGCCGCTTTGTCACGGTTGTGGCGACCGCGCTGGCGAACCGAAGTCCTCGCGTTCAGCGCTGTGCTGGCGGTCTGGTCGGCCTACGTTCTGGTGTTCGAGCCGGTGGAACGGCTGCTCTACGACACGCGAACCTTCAGCCAGGCTGCGCTTGCGCGAATCCACGCGCAACCCGCGCCGCTGGTGTTGCACGGCATGGGCAAGGACGCCAAGGCCATCAAGTTCATGGTCAACGTCGATCAGGATCTGCAACCGCAGTTCAGCGAAACCACGCAAGCGCTCGAAGCACTCAAGGGGCCGGCATGGTTGATGATGGATCGCAGCGACTATCGAGCGCTGCAAGGCACGCCGCTCGGGGCGTTGCAGCCTGCGTTGAGCGGCCGTTTCGATAAAAACGATTATGTGTTGCTGTGGCTGGCGCCTTAACCTGCGCGACGTGATTTCCACAGGGACCGCTGACTGATGACCTTTACCGTGCGACAGGCCCTTGCAGCTGATGCCATCGCCCTCCCCGCCATCGAGCGTTCGGCCGCCGCGCTGTTTCGACTCGACCCTTCACTGGCCTGGCTGGCGGATGCCGCTGTGCCGCAGGCTTCGGCGCATTTGCCGGCCATTGAACGGGGTGAACTGTGGGTGGCGCAAAACAACGACGGGCAACTTGCAGGTTTTTTAAGGGCGGTGACGGTCGACCAACAGTTGCACATTGAGGAACTGTCCGTCAGCCAACACTTTCAGGGCCGGGGTGTCGGTCGCAAGTTGCTGTTGGCGGCGATTGAACAGGCACGCCTGTGGCAACTTCGGGCGGTGACGCTGACGACCTTTCGCGATCTGCCGTGGAATGCGCCGTTCTATCAACGCATGGGTTTTGCGCTATTGAACGCCGAGGAAAAGGACGCGCGTCTGAACCATGTATTGCGCGATGAAATCGCTCACGGATTGCCCGGCGAGCGACGTTGCGCCATGCGCCTGATGCTCACGCCGTCGCCTTGAGATCGACCCCCAGCGCCTGGGCGAACGCCTTGACCAACGGACTGCGCACGGTGTTGTGGCGCAGGATCAAATTGAACGGCGTGACGAAGTGGATCAGTTCCGGGCACACCGCGCGAAACTGCCCGGCGGCCACCAGCGTGGCGGCGTAGTGCTGGGGCAGAAAGCCCACGAAACGCCCGGTCTTGATCAACAATGCCACCGCTTCGACCTGGGTCGCCGAGGCGGAAAAACTGTCGTAGCGGGCGAAGTTGAGCTTGTCGCGATGGATCGCGTAGCGGTGGTTGATGCACTCGTAATCCTGCAGCACGTTGCCGCCCATCTGCTCCGTCGGCATCTCGAACAACGGATGGCCGACGGCGCAGTAAGCCTGCGAGCGTTCTTCATAGAGCGGGTAATAATCGAACTCTTCGCGCTTTTGATAAACCGGGACTATTCCGGCAACTAAGCGACCTTCCACCACGCCTCTTTCCACTTCATCCAACTGGGTCGCCTGAAGTTGAAACCTTACTTTCGGGGAATGTTCATTTATCTTTCTAAGCGCGGCAACTAACGGTGAATTATCGTCGCTAATCGTATTGTCGATCACCCCCACTCCAAGATCGCCGATAAGTTCGTTCTGCGCTGAACTAAGCCGGTCACGAAAGTTGTCGACCGAAGCAAACAGATCGATCGACGCCTGATACACCAGACGCCCTTCTTCGGTCAGGTGAAACCCTTCGCGCCCCCGGGTACACAGGCGCATGCCGATGCGGATTTCCAGGTCGGAGATCTGTTTGCTGATCGCGGCCAGGCCCACATTCAGCTCGTTTTGCGCCGCGCTGAAGCCGCCGGCCTCGACCACCGCCTTGAACACCTTGAGCAGTTTGAAATCCAGTCCGCTGAGGGCCAACGGTGCCCGGTGAGCGGTTTTGACCGGTGGGTTTCCGGAATTGGAAAGTGGGGTTTCCATAATGCTGATTTACCTCTGGCGCAATGTTCAACAATCTGTGTCCAACAACAAAAACATCGCCGGCTAATAATAATGATCACAGAAAACCAGCCTTGGCAACCGCCAGAAAATCCCGAACATCAGTGCCAACTCACTGATCGCCAAACATTAAAAGCTGACACTTCGATCAGCTCTTGTCTCTTTGCAACTGCCCTCTTGAAAACTGCTTTGGCCTGATTCTGTCTGCCGCTTCTGTCCACTAATTGGCCGGCACGATTTTTCAGGGCCCAGCACACCGATTTCAGTTCGCGTTACCGACGAGGAAAACAACAAATGTCTCAAACCACCGACCGTCTCTGGGGTGCCCGTTTCAAAAGCGGCCCGTCCGCAGCCCTGGCGGCCCTGTCCCGTTGCCCCGAGCGCTATTTCCGCCTGACGCCGTACGATCTGGCCGGCTCCAAGGCCCACGCCGGGGAACTGCAACGTGCCGGCCTGCTCGACGAGCAGGAAACCCGCACGATGATCGAAGCCCTGGACGGCATCGGTGCCGATTTTGCTGCCGGGCGCACCGCCCCGACCCTGGACGACGAAGACGTTCACACCTTCATCGAGCGCCTGCTGACCGAACGCCTCGGCGCACTGGGCGGCAAGCTGCGCGCCGGCCGTTCGCGCAACGACCAGACCGCCAACGACCTGCGCCTGTTCCTGCGTGACCACGTGCGCACCCTGGCCGTGGAAGTGCTGGCCCTGCAAACGGCGCTGGTGGATCAGGCCGAGCAGCACATCGAAAGCATCTGCCCGGGTTTCACTCACTTGCAGCAGGCGCAACCGATCGTGTTCGCCCATCACCTGCTGGCCCACGCGCAATCGATGTTGCGTGACGTGCAACGCCTAGTGGATTGGGACGCGCGCACTTCGCTGTCGCCCCTCGGTGCCGCAGCCATGGCGGGTTCCGCGATTGCTCGCCAGCCGCAGCAATCGGCCAGGGAAATGGGCTACGCCGGGGTCTGCGAAAACTCCATCGACGCTGTGGCCAGCCGCGATCACGTCGCCGAATTCCTGTTCATCGCCAGCATGCTCGGGATCAACATCTCGCGTCTGGCCGAAGAGTTCTGCCTGTGGTCGTCGCGCCAGTTCCGTTGGGTCGATCTGGACGACGCCTACGCCACCGGCAGCTCGATCATGCCGCAGAAGAAAAATCCCGACATCGCCGAACTGGCGCGGGGCAAGGCTGGCCGTCTGATCGGCAACCTGACCGGCCTGCTCTCGACCCTCAAATCCCTGCCGCTGTCGTACAACCGCGACCTGAGCGAAGACAAGAATGGCGTGCTCGACAGCGTCGACACCCTGCTGCTGGTGCTGCCGGCCATGGCCGGGATGGTCGCGACCATGACCGTCAACGTCGAGGAACTGCGGCGTCAGGCACCGCTGGGTTTCACCCTCGCCACCGAAGTCGCCGACTGGCTGGCGGTGCGCGGTGTGCCGTTCAAGGAAGCCCACGAAATCACCGGCGCGCTGGTGCAGGCCTGCGAGAAACACGGCATCGAACTGTGGGAAGCCTCGCCGGCGCTGCTGGCCGAGATCGACCCGCGCCTCACGGCAGACGTGCGAGACAGCCTGACCCTGGAGGCCGCCATCGCAGCCCGCAGCGGCTGGGGCGGCACCGCACCGCAACAGGTGCGCGAGCAGATCGGCCGCCTGAAAACCGCCCTCGCCGCACAGCGGCAGTGGACCGAAAACTACCAGGGCTTCCGCCTCTAACGGCCAATACGCAAACCCTGTAGGAGCGAGCCTGCTCGCGATGGCGATGGATCAGCCAGCAGAGATGTCGAGAGTGCTACAGCAATCGCGAGCAGGCTCGCTCCCACAGTGGAATGCGGTGGATTTGAAAGTACAGTTCGGAGAAACACCATGAGCCAGACTCAGGCAGAACGACTCCAGGCGGAGCGCAAACTGGCGGAAAACCAGTTCGACATTACCCAGTACCAGCACGTGCCACGGCGTTATTACGGGCGGATCTTTTTCGCCACGTTGATTGTGATCGCGATCATCGGTCTGGTGCGCGCCTTCGCCGAAGGCAAGATCGAATGGTCGTACATCGGCCAGTTCCTCACCTCCGAAGCGATCATGTGGGGCCTGTTCAACACGATCATCATGGCCGTACTCGCCATGGCGCTGGGCATCGTGTTCGGCGTGATCACCGCGATCATGCGCATGTCGGCCAACCCGATCCTGCGCTACGTGGCCGTGACCTACACCTGGCTGTTTCGCGGTACGCCGCTGATCCTGCAACTGCTGTTGTGGTTCAACCTGGCGCTGATCTTCCCCACCATCGGCATTCCCGGCCTGTTCGAACTCGACACCGTGAGCCTGATGACCCCGTTCGTGGCCGCCCTGCTCGGCTTGAGCATCAACCAGGGCGCCTACACCGCTGAAGTGGTGCGCGCCGGCCTGCTGTCCGTGGACACCGGCCAGTACGAAGCAGCCAAGTCGATCGGCATGCCGCGCCTGCAGGCGCTGCGCCGGATCATCCTGCCCCAGGCCATGCGGATCATCATTCCGCCGGTCGGCAACGAATTCATCGGCATGGTGAAAATGACCTCGCTGGCGAGCGTCATCCAGTACTCGGAACTGCTCTACAACGCCCAGAACATTTACTACGCCAACGCCCGGGTCATGGAGCTGCTGATCGTCGCCGGTATCTGGTACCTGGCCACCGTCACCGTCCTGTCCTTTGGTCAAAGCCGTCTGGAGCGTCGTTTCGCTCGCGGCGCCGGCAAGCGTTCTTGAGGAGTCGAACATGAGAAACATCGTCAAGGCCGTGAGCCTGAACAAATATTACGACCAGTACCACGCGCTCAAGGACATCAACATCGAGGTCGAGCAAGGCGAAGTGCTGTGCATCATCGGCCCGTCCGGCTCGGGCAAGAGCACCCTGCTGCGCTGCGTCAACCAGTTGGAAAAGATCGACAAGGGCGGCCTGTGGGTCGACGGCGAACTGGTCGGCTACCGCGTGGTCGGGCACAAGCTGCACGAACTCAACGAGTCGCAGATCGCCCGCCAGCGCCTGGCCACCGGCATGGTGTTCCAGCGCTTCAACCTGTTCCCGCACATGACCGTGCTGCAAAACATCATCGAAGGCCCGTGTCAGGTGCTCAAGCGTTCGCCCAAGGAGGCGCACGAAGAAGCCCTGGAACTGCTGGCCCGGGTCGGCCTAGCCGACAAACGCAACAGCTACCCGATCGAACTGTCGGGCGGTCAGCAGCAACGGGTGGCGATTGCCCGCGCGCTGGCCATGCGACCCAAGCTGATGCTGTTCGATGAACCCACTTCGGCACTCGACCCGGAACTGGTCGGTGAGGTGCTGTCGGTGATGCGCGATCTGGCGCAGACCGGCATGACCATGATCGTCGTCACCCATGAACTGGGCTTCGCCCGGGAGGTTTCCAACCGCATGGTGTTCATGGACGGCGGGCAGATCGTGGAGGCTGGAAGCCCCGAAGAAATACTAATAAGTCCGCAAAACCCGCGCACCCAAAGCTTCATTTCTGCCGTTCGAACCTGAGGCCCCTTTGGCCTTCACAACACTCATAAGAGAACGTCCATGAAGAACTTCGTCATTCCAGCAGTACTCACCTCCCTCATGTCTTCCGGTGTCGCCGTGGCCGCCGAGTTGCCGGCCAGCATCAAGGAAAAAGGCGAGATCGTCGTCGCGATCATGCCCAACTATCCGCCGATGGACTTCAAGGACCCGGCCACCAACAAGCTCACCGGCCTTGACTACGACCTGGGCAACGCCCTGGCCGAACGTCTCGGGGTGAAGATCAAGTGGCAGGAAACCGGCTTCGAGCAAATGATCAACGCCCTGACCACCGACCGCGTGGACATGGTCCTGTCGGGCATGACCGACACCGCCGAGCGCCAGGCCAGCGTGACCTTCGTCGACTACTTCACCAGCGGCCCGCAGTTCTACACCTTGCAGAAGAACACCGCGACCAACGAGATCATCGACCTGTGCGGCAAGAAAGTCGGCACCAGCCGCCGCACCACGTTCCCGGCGGAAATCGCCGAGTGGAGCAAGGCCAACTGTGAAGCCGCCGGGAAACCGGCGATCAACGTGATCGGTACCGAAGGCTCGGCCGACGCCCGTGCGCAACTGCGCCAGAGCCGTATCGACGCGGCGATGCAGGGCAGCGAAACCCTGTCGTACCTCAAGACCCAGGAAAAGGACATGTACAAGACGGTCGGCCAGCCGATCTCCGTGCAGTTCACCGGGCTGGGCGTGAGCAAGAAAAAGCCTGAGCTGAGTGAAGCGGTGAAAGTGGCGCTGCAGAGCATGGTGGATGACGGCAGCTATGGCGCGATCCTGAAGAAGTGGGATCTGGAGTTGGGTGCCATTAAGACGGTGACCGTCAACGCCGGCAAGTAACGGTCAAGATCGCCTCCCCTCACCCCAGCCCTCTCCCCCAAGGGGGCGAGGGGGAAAGGGAGCCGATTTGCGTGCTGTTCAGAACCTGAGTTCGACTCGATTTTTCAGGTCGAGGCAACCCTCCAAAACACCTCAATCGGCTCCCTCTCCCTCCGGGAGAGGGCTGGGGTGAGGGAAAGCTTGTAAATACCATCGGAGCGTCACCCCCATGTCCGCCCCTCAACAACCCACCTGGCCCGACCAGCACAAAGCCTGCCTCGCCCTCGCCTTCGACCTCGACGGCCCGACCGGCGATGCCATGCTCAACAACTCGATCTGGCACAAACCCGAATACTTCGGCTTCGGCGGCTACGGCCCCTACCGCGCCTTGCCACGCCTGCTGGATCTGCTCGACACCTTCAAGATCCCGACCACTTTCTTCGTCCCCGCCTGGGTCGTGGAAAACTGGCCAAAACAGTGCCAGGCCATCGTCGAGCGCGGTCATGAAGTCGCCTACCACGGCTACAAACACGAATCCTTCTACGCCCTGACGCTGGACCAGCAGCAGGCCGTGATGAACAAGTCCCGCGACGTGTTCTGGCAATACCTGCACATCCGCGCCGAGGGGTTTCGCACCCCGTCGGGTGACTGGCGCGCGGAAACGCCGGCGATGCTGGCCGACAACGGTGTCATCTATTCCAGCAGCATGCGCGGCGACGATCGCCCGTATCTGGTCAACGTCCCCGGCCATGACACGCCGCTGGTGGAGATTCCCGGCCGCTGGGAAATGGACGACTACGCCTCCCTCGCCTACACCCGCGCACCGAACTTCCCGTCCGGGCTCGACCGCACCGCCAGCTACGAGCTGACCCTCGACAACTGGCAACGCGAGTACGACGGCGCGATGGACGAAGGCCTGTGCCTGACCACCCTGTTCCACCCGAAAATCACCGGCAAACCGGGGCGCATCCTGTTGCTGGAGAAACTCTTCGACCACATGCGCCAGCGCGATGACGTGTGGTTCGCCACCTGCCGCGACGTCGCCCGCTGGTGGCTGAAGGAGCATCACCATGGCTGACGCTGACAACCTCTGGCCCGCCGGCAAACGCTGCGCGGTGGTGCTGACCGTCGATTACAACGACATCCACGGCATTCTCACCCAGGCCCCGGAAGTCGCCGGGCGCGACAAGACGCTGTCGGTGTGGCGCTACGGCACGCAACGGGGCGTCGAGCGTTTGCTCGGCCTGTTCAGGGAACTCGGGGTGCGCAGCAGCTGGTTCGTGCCCGGCATCGTCGCCGAGGAAAACCCGCAGCACATCGCCGCGATTCAGGCTGACGGCCATGAAATCGCCTGCGCCGGTTACCGCCATCAGAATTACGACACGCTGGATCTGGCGGCGCTGAGTGCGGAAGTCGCCAAAGGCTGCGCAGCGCTGCAAGCCTTGACCGGCGTGCGTCCGACCGGTTTCCGGATTCCCGCCGGCAACGGCGCGCCGGGATTCATTGAAGCCTTGAGAGACCACGGCATTCACTGGTCTTCCTCATGGCGCGGCGATGACCTGCCGTTCTTGCACCCGACCGCGCCCGAAGTGGTCGAGTTGCCGCTGCATTACGAACTGGAAGACGAGCCTTATTTCGCCTTCAACCTGAGCCCGGCCGTGCCGCCGGCACAATCGCGGATCGCTTCCTACAGCCACACCCTGGGCAACCTGCAAATGGACTTCGCCGGATTTCACCGCTTCGGCCTGTGCTACGTGCTGCGCCTGCACCCGGAAATCATCGCCACGCCAGGACGCATCGGTGTGCTGCGCGAATTGCTGCAAAGCATTCAGCAGCATGACGACGTGTGGATCGCCAGCGGCACCGAAGTCGCGCAGTGGTGGGCGCAAACGGCGGCGCCGGTCACGCAGGATCATCCGGCGTCGGTATATGAGCGCCATTATCGGGACTACCTCGTATGACCGAACGCATGCAGCGGCTGGCGCAGTTTTGCGTCGAGACCCGCTTTGAAGACCTGCCGCCAGCGTTGGTGGAACAGGCCAAGCGGCACATTCTCGACACCTTCGGCGCAGCGCTGGCCGGGGCTGACAGTGCGGTGGCGCTTCAGGCGCGGCAGGTGTTCGGCGCGGAGCCGGGCAACGCGCTGGTCTGGGGTTCGTCACTGCGAGTCGGCGCAGGGCATGCGGCCTTGCTCAACGGCATCGCCGCCCATGCGCTGGAGCTGGACGACACCGGCGGTTGCGATCACTCGGGCGCGGTGGTGTTGCCGGCGGTGATGGCGGCGCTGTCACTGGTGGATCGGCCGGTGGACGGTCGCGAATTCATCACCGCCGTGGTGATCGGCTACGAAATTGGTCGGCGGGTGCTGGAAGCCTGCGGCAGTTATTCGGCGCACAACGGCGCCGGCTGGCATTCAACCGCCACCTGCGGCGTGTTCGGCGCGGCGGCAGCCTGTGCGCGGGTCTTTGCGCTGGATATCGGGCAAACCGTGTCGGCACTGGGCATTGCCGGCAGTTTCAGCGGCGGGTTGTGGGCGTTCATCCATGACGGTTCGCAAAGCAAGAAACTGCACAGCGGCCGGGCGGCCGAGGGTGGTTTGCTCGCAGCGCGTTTTGCCCGTGAAGGCGTCAGTGGGCCGTCGGTGTTGTTCGAGAATGTCTGGGGTGGATTTCTCAAGACCCTGGCGCCGGGCAGCGCGCAACCGGATGCGCTGGATGCCGAATTGGGGCGTGTGTGGAAACTCGCGCGCTGTTCGATCAAACCCTATGCCGCGTGTCGTGGCACCCATTCGGCCATCGATGCACTCGGCTTGTTGCTGGAGCAATTGCAGGTCGGCGCCGATCAGGTGGAAGACGTCCAGGTGAACCTGTGCGGGTTTCTGCTCGACATGTGCGGCGGCCGCGACACCCGCAGTCTGGCCGCCGCGCAAATGAGCCTGCCCTACGCCCTCGCCGCGCGACTGGTGCATGGTCATTGCCGCCTCGAGGCTTACGATGAGCAGCCGCGCAACGATCCGCAAATCACCCACTGGCTGACGCGCATTCGCCTTGAAGTGGATGAGCGACTGTCGGAGGATGGCGAGCCGCTGGTCATTGTTCGAACCCGCGACGGGCGTCAGGCGAGGCTGTGCGTCGAGGTGCCGCTGGGTGCGCCGGGCAATCCGCTAAGCGAGGCGGCGCTGGAGGAGAAGTTTTTCAGTCTGGCGCTGCGAGTCATTTCACCGGTCAAGGTTGAGCCGTTACTGGCGCAACTGCGGCAACTGCAAACGCTGGATTCCGTGCGCAATCTTGAGCACCTGTTAACCGAATAAGGACATTTGATTTTCCGTGGCCACCTACTCGCTCGTTATCCGCCGCCTGATGATCGTCTCGCTGACCATCGTCGTCAGCCGCGCCATCACCAGTCCGTTGCTCACGCTGTTTCTGAGCAACAAGCTCGGCCTCAACCAACAGGATGTCGGGCTGTTGCTGGGCATCGCGGTGTTCATCGCTACCCTGCTTGCGCTGTACGGCGGCTACATCATCGACCGGCTCGAGAAGCGCCGGTTGCTGATTCTGGCGATGCTCTCCAGCGCCATCGGCTTCGTGCTGCTGACCTTCGCCAAAGACCTGTACCTGACGACCGCCACCCTGGTCATCACCGAAACCGCCTCTGCGCTGTTCCTGATCGGCTCCAAGGCGATCCTCAGTGAAAACCTGCCCATGGGCCAGCGGGCCAAGGCGTTTTCCCTGCGCTATACGCTGACCAACATCGGCTACGCCACCGGCCCGATGCTCGGCGTGGTAATCGCCGGGGTCTACCCGATTGCGCCGTTCCTGATTGCCGCCGGCATCGCTTTCGGCAGCATCTTCCTGATGATCGGGATTCCCAAGGATGCCAGCCCGGTCGCCGCCATCGGCCAGCCGCAAAGCTTCCTGAAAACCCTGATCACCCTGAAAAACGACCGCACGCTGATCATGTTCACCTGCGGCTGTCTGCTCAGCACCGTGGTTCACGGCCGCTTCACCCTGTACCTGTCGCAATACCTGCTGGTGGTCGAAGACTCGCAACGGGCGTTACAAACCATGGCTGCCCTGCTCGCCTGCAACGCCATCGCGGTGATCCTGCTGCAATACCAGATCGGTCGCTTCCTCAACCGGGAAAAACTGCGCTACTGGATCGCCGCCGGCACCAGCCTGTTCATCCTCGGCCTGATCGGCTTCAGCCTGGCCGACAGCCTGGTGACCTGGTGCATCGCGATGTTCATCTTCACCCTCGGCGAGATGATCATTTACCCGTCGGAATTCCTGTTCGTCGACACTTTGGCCCCGGAAGAACTGCGCGGCAGCTATTACGGCGCGCAGAACCTGGCGGCCCTCGGCGGCGCGCTGAGCCCGGTGATTTGCGGCTTTCTGCTGATGCATACGCCGGCGCCGACCATGTTCTACGCCCTCAGCGCACTGACGGCGATGGGCGGGTTTCTGTGTTTCATGAGTGGGCGGCGCGTGGCTTTACTGCATAAATAATGCACTGAAACTGCATTTATATGAATTTGTCAGCATCGTGATTGCTTGGCACACTGTGCGCGTTCCTCCCCCAATAGTTGGAACACTTCGAAGGACTTTCCGCGTTTACGGACAAGTCCTTTTTTTTGCCCTGCATTTCGCAAAGGATCGATTCTGCATGCTCGCTCGCTGGTTGCCCGCCGCCATCAACACCCGTCCCACCGAATGGAGCCGCGCCGCCATCGGCATGGCGCTGGGCACGTTGTTCAGCGTGTGGGCGTGCAGTCAGGTATTCGGCATTGAAGTGGCCTACCACCTGATCGGCCCGCTGGGCGCCTCGGCGGTGCTGCTGTTCGCGGTGTCCTCCGGCGCCCTCGCCCAGCCATGGTCGATCATCGGCGGCTACCTGTGCGCCGGTGTCGTCGCGTTGCTGGTGGCCCACGTGCTCGGCCGATCCCTGGGCAGTGCGTGCCTAGCGGCGGGCATGGCGCTGATCCTGATGTGCTGGCTGCGCTGCCTGCACCCGCCGGCCGGCGCCGTGGCGCTGACGATGGTGCTGGCCGACCCGCTGACCATCGCCATGGACTGGAAAGCCCTGGAACCGGTGATGCTCAGCGCCGCCTGCCTGCTGCTGGCCGCCCTGGCCTACAACAACCTGACTCGCATCCGCTACCCGAAACGCCCCGCCGAACCGGCGCCGGCCATGGCACCGGTGGATATTCAGGCCATCACGGCCGAGGATCTGAAACGGGCAATGGCCGATATGGAGGCATTCATCGATGTCACGCCGGAGGATCTGGAACGGTTGATTCATGCCAGTGAGCTGCATGCCAAGCGGCGCAGCATTGGTCAGGTATTCAGCTGACCGAATCGCTCCCCGCCTCGACGATTGAAGAGACTGTGCGCGTGCGCTTGTGCGTGCTTCCGACAAAAGGCCCTTCGCCAACCTTGCCAAATGATCGGGAGTCACTAGATTTCATCTCTGTACCGCACAGAGTTGTCTGCCTTTCACTAAGAAGTCTGGCTCGCTGTAACGCCCAGTAGCGATGACATCGGAAGTCTGGCCATGGAGAAACGCTCAACGTCGTTGAGAAGCGAGCTGGCTTTGCGCTTTGATTGAACCGTTCACTTCAAAAAACACCGCATTGCCTGCGTAACCTGTTGTCCGCTCGATGCCCCGCCTGTTGTACACAGGTACATGTGTTCTTCGCCAGCTCCGTAAATCTGGTGGTTTTCGAATCCCTGATTTCGAGATCTGCGAGAGGAACGTTTCATGAGCGACCCACTGCTGCAATTGCTGCGCACGCCCTTGTTCGACCCCGGCAAGCGCCATCGTCTTTCCTTACGCGAATACATGGATCTGAACATCGATCGTATGCGCGCCATTTTAGGCGGCGGCCACATGACCAACGGCATGTGGCTGGGCCAACCCTGTCAGTCCGATTTCCGACTGCTGCTTCAACGCGCCGCCTACCTGGGCGCTTATGACTATTCCCTGATTGCCAGCATCGTCGATCACATGATTGCCGGCGATGCCTTGCTTGCTCATGGCGATGATCGTCAGGTGCGTGACTACCGTGAAGAAATCAACCGACTGGGTGCCGTCTATGCATTTGGTTGCACGGAAATCGCCAGGGGTTCGGAAGTCGGCAATCTGCAGACCACGGTCATCCACGACTCGCAAAACCATTGCCTGATCCTTGACTCACCGTCTGCGCAAGCCTGCAAGTTCTGGATCGGCAACGCCCTGCACGCGGCCCAGGTGGTCATGGTACTGGGACGTCTGATCGTCAATGGCGTGGATGAGGGACTTCACTGGTTCCGAGTGCGCATTCGCGAGAACGAGAACGGCCCATTGCTGCCGGGCGTGCGCATTACCACCTGCGATCCGAAGGGCGGCATTCATGCCAATCAGGTTGCCGGCATCCGCTTTTGTGCAATGAAACTACCGCTGGAAGCGATGATGCAACGCTATGCCCGATTCTCGCCAGACGGCGTCTTCAGCAGCGACATCATGCGCAAGGAGCGCCTGACGTGCGCGATGCAGACATTCATTCAGGAACGCCTGTTCCTTATTGCGGCCGCTTGCGGGGCCGCCAGCCTGTGTGTCCACCTGGGGTATCGTTTCGCTTGCCATCGACTGGTCAAGAATGCCGATAACAACCAGCCACTGCTGAGCCGGGCCCTGTTTCGACAACGGTTGTATGTCGAGCAACTCAAGGTCCTGGCCCTGAAGCTGCTGGAACAGGCGGTCCTGGCCCGGTTCGAGGGAATGTGGAGCCAGCCGAAAAAGCGCACCGAGCTGCATATTCTCGCCGCCATCGCCAAAAGCGTCGGCACCTGGCTGGGGCTGGACGTCATCCGGGCAACCCGGCAGCTCTGTGGGTCCCAGGGGTTTCACCATGACAATCAGATCGTCACCTTGTGCATGGATCACGAGATCAGCACCACGTTCGCCGGTGATAACAGCATCCTGTGTGCTCAGGTCGCCAGGGACGCCATCACCCGACCACGGTTTGCCTCCCATAACATCGCCCAGCGCATCGAGTCGCTCATCGTTGATCAATGCCGCGCCAGTGCTGAATTTTCCCACCGCCAGGCCGTGGCACTCACCTACGCCCGCGCGCTGGACCTGATACTGGTCGAAGGCGAACGCGACCGGCTCGTTTCGCCCGCAACGCTTCAGGACATGCTCCATGTCTTTTCCCCGGTGTTGCACCCTTGGGGGCTGTCGGTCGCTGGCGACGAACTGGAACTGCACGCGACGCAAGCCCGGCTCGGCGAGATCGACGATCTGCTCAAGCCACCGCCGGAGCTGGTCAGCGCCCCCATCGACAAACCCGATTACGCGGAGCGTTTCACGGCTGCACTCTATGAGGACGCGTGAGCATGGCCATTCATTCCTTTCCGGACTTCTCTGACCGCTACACCATCCAGAACCCCTATCCGGCGTATGCGTACCTGAGAAATCATCAACCGGTCTATTGGTGCGATCACTTGCATGCCTGGTTTCTGACCCGCTATGGCGATGTCCATGCCGCCCAGGCCGATACCCGACGTTACTCCTCGAACCGTATGCGGCAACTGGTGGACACCCGCGTATCGAAAGAACAACGCGAGCAGCTGAACGTCTTCGTCCGCCTGGCCTCGCAATGGATGTATTCCCAGGATGGAGACGCGCACAAGGCCAGTCGTCAGTTGCTGGGCAAGGCATTCACACCCCGCGCCATTGAGTCGTTGCGCCAGATCATTCAGGACATCACCGATCGAGAACTGTCCGGCCTGCAAGGCCAGGTCGACCTCAAGGCCAGCCTTTTCGACCGGATTCCCGCGCTGATCCTCGCCGAGCTGTACGGCATCGATCGCGAAGACGCCCTGAAACTGCGGCGCTGGACGAGGGACATCGTGATGTTTGTCGGCGGCAGCCACGATCCCGACTATGGGCCTGAACAGGCGCTGGCAGGGATTGAAGAAATGTACGCCTACTTTGCCGACCTCATTGAAAAGCGCCGCCGCCAACCCCGGGACGATCTGGTTAGTCGGGTGCTTGAGTCGAGTCTGGAAAGTGCGGCAAGCGATGACGAGGTACTGGCGCAGATTGTCTTCATTCTGGTTGCCGGTTACACCACCAGCGCTGACCAACTCTGTATCGGCCTGCTGCACTTGCTCGAACACCCTGCGCAGCATGCGGCCCTCAAAGACGATCCGGCCCTGGTAAACCCGGCCGTGGAGGAAATGCTGCGTTTCGATGCCGCCGGTTCCTTGAGCCATCGAGTGCTGACCGAAGACGTCACGATCGAAGGCGTCACGATGAAGGCAGGAGACCTGGTCTATCTGATACGAGCCTCCGCCAACCGCGATCCTGCGAAATTCACTGACCCTGACACCTTCGATATCCGTCGAGCTGACCATGACCATCTGGCATTTGGCCGTGGACAGCACTTCTGCATGGGCACGGCGCTGTTCCGCCTGGAGGCCGAGATCGTTTTTACGTCCCTGCTCAAGCGCTTTCCCGATTTGGGTCTTGTCGTGGACAGCCCTGCGACCTGGCGCAACAGCAACCTTCAATTCCGGGGTTTGAAGGCACTTCCGATCAATCTTGGCAAAGGAGTCTGAACCATGGAGTTTCAACGTGTGTTTTCTGCCGCCCCCTGGGAATCCATCGCCGGCGACTGCAGAGCCTTGAAGGCTGGCGATACCCTTCTGGTAGGCGGCACGGTGGCGTTCGATGATGACGGCAAACCCTTCAAGCCCGGCGACGCCTATGCCCAGACGCTGCGGTGCCTGGAGATCATCGAACAGGCACTAAAACAACTGGGCGCGGATCGCACGCGCATCATTGCAACCAGCATGTACACCAGCAATATGGATCTCTGGCCGAAAATCGCCCAGGCCCACAAGGAATTCTTTGATCAACATCCACCCACCACCAAGCTGCTGGAAGTCGCACGATTGATCGGCCCTGAATTCGTTATAGAGATTGAGGCAGAGGCGCGCTCGACCCGGGATCGCGGTCATGAATGAGGCCTCTTTGACCGTAGAGGACGCCAGAGCAGCGTTGCGTCAGGCACAAGTGACCCGTGTTCACGACATGGCGATTGAAAGTCACGGTCGCCGGTTGCCGCTGCGCCTTTACTGGCCTGCGGGCAAGGGGCCTTTTGCCGTGCTGGTGTTCTTCCATGGTGGCGGCTGGGTCACGGGCGACCTGGATACCCATGATGGTTTCTGCCGACTGATGTGTGACTGGGCTGGCTGTGCGGTGATCGCCGTTGATTACGCCCGCCCTCCGGAACACCTGTTTCCGGCAGCCCTGGATGATTGCTGGACAGCTTTGCAGTGGGTCGTACGGCAGGGTCGCGAGCATGGCCTTGATACTTCGAGAATCGCGGTCGCCGGCGGTGGCTCCGGAGGGGCAATGGCCGCGGTCATCTGTCAGCGCGACTCGGCGCAGCAAAGACCGTGTCTCGGCTTTCAGCTGCTGCTTTACCCTTTGCTCGATTGTCACACCCGATACCCGTCCCACGAGCAGTTCGCGCAAGGACATGGCCTTACCACACAGATGCTCGAATGGTATCTCGGACACTATCTGCCGCCCGGCACATCGCGCACCGATCCGCGGTTGTCCCCCCTGCTCGACGACGCGTTGCACGGACTGCCGCGGACGCTGATCATCACCAGCGAACTCGACATTCTGCGGGATGAAGGCCGTGCCTATGCAGCGAGATTGCGTGCAGCAGGTGTGAGCGTCGAACACCTGGAATTTAAAGGCATGCGCCATGGTTTCATGAACCATCCCGCGGCGCATGATGAGGCTCGGCAGGCACTGCTGTCATGCGTCCGCTCGCTGCAGGCACAGTTTCGCGGGGAGTGACAGCCAGTGCTTCTCTGCGCGGGAGTTCCCCCGGTCAAGATCAGGCAAAAATGCAGATAGCCCATGCACATATCCCCGTTGTACACGGCAAATTTGCACTGTTACGATCCGCTAACGCTCGCGCGCGAGTTTCTCGAATAAAGACAATAAAAGCAGGGAGTTAGTGATGACTGCTCAGGTTTCATCCCCGCGGACTTCGTCCATGGACGCCACGCCACACGAAGTGCTGGCCGAGGTTCGCAACCACATCGGTCATCTGACCCTCAATCGCCCCGCCGGCCTCAATGCCCTGACCCTCGATATGGTGCGCCAGCTCCAGCAGCACCTGGACGTCTGGGCCGCCGATGCCGATATCCACGCGGTGGTACTGCGCGGTGCCGGCGAGAAAGCCTTCTGTGCCGGTGGCGACATTCGCTCGCTGTACGACAGCTTCAAAAGCGGCGACACGCTGCACGAAGATTTCTTCGTCGAGGAATACGCCCTCGACCTGACGATCCACCACTACCGCAAACCGGTGCTGGCGCTGATGGACGGTTTCGTTCTCGGCGGCGGCATGGGTCTGGTGCAAGGCGCGGATCTGCGGGTGGTCACCGAGAAGAGCCGTCTGGCGATGCCTGAAGTGGCGATCGGCTATTTCCCGGATGTCGGCGGCAGTTATTTCCTCCCACGGGTTCCCGGCGAGCTGGGGATTTATCTGGGCGTCAGCGGCGTGCAGATCCGTGCAGCGGATGCGCTGTATTGCGGCCTCGCCGACTGGTATCTGGACAGCAGCAAACTCGGCATCCTCGACGAACAGCTTGATCATCTGGAGTGGCACGACACGCCACTCAAAGACCTGCAAAGCCTGCTGGCCCGCCACGCCGTGCAAACCCTGCCGGATGCGCCGCTCGAAGCCTTGCGCCCGGCCATCGACCACTTCTTCGCCTTGCCAGATGTGCCGAGCATCGTCGAGCAACTGCGCGCCGTAACCGTCGCCGACAGCCACGAATGGGCGACCACCACCGCCGACCTGCTGGAAACCCGCTCGCCGC
Source organism: Candidatus Pseudomonas auctus (assembly GCF_048654275.1). Lineage (NCBI taxonomy): Bacteria > Pseudomonadati > Pseudomonadota > Gammaproteobacteria > Pseudomonadales > Pseudomonadaceae > Pseudomonas > Candidatus Pseudomonas auctus. The sequence goes on from NZ_JBJYZK010000001.1 coordinate 778,008, forward strand.
TGGCCATGGGCGTGACCCTGGAAATGCTCCGTCGCGGCCGTCACCTGAGCCTGGAACAGTGCTTCGCCCTCGAACTGCATCTGGATCGCCAGTGGTTCGAACGTGGCGACCTGATCGAAGGCGTGCGCGCCCTGCTGATCGACAAAGACAAATCACCACGCTGGAATCCGCCGACCCTGGCCGCGCTGCACGCCGAACAGGTCGCGAGTTTCTTCCACGGTTTCGCAGAGAGCGGGAGCTGAGCCATGCACGATCTCGAATTGACTGAAGACCAGGTCATGATCCGCGACATGGCCCGGGACTTTGCCCGTGGCGAAATCGCGCCCAACGCACAAGCCTGGGAAAAGGCCGGCTGGATCGATGACGCCCTGGTGGCAAAGATGGGCGAACTCGGCTTGCTGGGCATGGTAGTGCCGGAAGAATGGGGCGGCACTTACGTCGACTACGTGGCTTATGCGCTGGCGGTGGAAGAGATTTCCGCCGGTGACGGCGCCACCGGCGCGTTCATGAGCATCCACAACTCGGTGGGCTGCGGCCCGGTGCTGAACTACGGCAGCGAAGAACAGAAACAGACCTGGCTGGCGGATCTGGCCAGCGGCGCGGTGATCGGCTGCTTCTGCCTGACTGAGCCCCAGGCCGGCTCCGAAGCCCACAACCTGCGCACCCGCGCCGAACTGCGCGACGGGCAATGGGTGATCAACGGCGCCAAGCAATTTGTCAGCAACGGCAAGCGGGCGAAGCTGGCGATCGTGTTTGCGGTGACAGATCCGGATCTGGGCAAGCGTGGCATCTCGGCATTTCTGGTGCCGACCGACACGCCGGGCTTCATCGTCGATCGCACAGAACACAAGATGGGCATCCGCGCTTCCGATACCTGCGCCGTGACGCTGAACAATTGCAGCATTCCTGAAGCCAATCTGCTGGGTGAACGCGGTAAAGGTTTGGCGATTGCCCTTTCCAACCTGGAAGGCGGACGCATCGGTATTGCCGCGCAAGCATTGGGCATCGCCCGTGCAGCGTTCGAGGCGGCGTTGGGTTACGCCCGTGATCGGGTGCAGTTCGGCAAGGCCATCGTCGAGCACCAGAGCATCGCCAACCTGCTGGCGGACATGCAGATGCAGATCAACGCGGCACGCTTGATGATCCTGCACGCGGCGCGGCTGCGCACGGCGGGCAAACCGTGTCTGTCGGAGGCTTCGCAGGCCAAGCTGTTTGCGTCGGAGATGGCTGAAAAGGTGTGTTCGTCAGCGATTCAGATTCATGGCGGGTATGGGTATCTGGAGGATTACCCGGTTGAGAAGTACTACCGGGATGCGCGGATCACCCAGATTTATGAGGGGTCGAGCGAGATACAGCGAATGGTGATTGCTCGGGAGTTGAAGAACTATCAGTTGTGACCGTGTCGGCCCCTTTCCCTCACCCCAGCCCTCTCCCGGAGGGAGAGGGAGCCGACCGAGGTGTCTGGCGTCATACATCGACCTGAAAGATCGCGTCGATTATGGATAGCGGACTACATGCTTTTTACAGCCTGAGTTCGACTTGGTAATTCAGGTCGGCGTAACTCCCGAGTACAACCCGGTCAGTCCCCTCTCCCTCCGGGCGGTCCGACGTTTCGGGAGGGTTAGGGTGAGGGGGCTCTTGAGGGCGCCGCGTTATTTGCCCTGGAACTCGGCAGGCCGCTTGGCCACAAACGCCGCCATCCCCTCCTTCTGATCCTGCGTCGCAAACGCCGCATGGAACACCCGACGCTCGAAGCGCACGCCCTCAGTCAGGTTCACTTCGAATGCACGATTCACGCTTTCCTTGACCATCATCGTAATCGGCAGCGATTTGCTGGCGATCACTGCGGCGACTTTCAGCGCTTCGTCCAGCAACTCGGCACTCGGCACGATCCGCGCGACGATGCCGCAGCGCTCGGCTTCCACCGCGTCGATCATGCGGCCGCTCAGGCACATTTCCATGGCCTTGGCCTTGCCCACCGCCCGCGTCAGACGCTGGGTGCCGCCCATGCCCGGCAGCACGCCGAGGTTGATTTCCGGCTGGCCGAACTTGGCGTTGTCGCCGGCCAGGATGAAGTCGCACATCAGCGCCAGTTCACAGCCGCCGCCCAGGGCAAAACCGTTGACGGCGGCGATGATCGGCTTGCGGCGGTTGGCCACCCGATCGCTGTCGCTGAACAGATCGTCCATGTAGATCTGCGGGTAGGTCAGATCAGCCATTTCCTTGATGTCGGCACCGGCGGCGAAGGCTTTGGTCGAACCGGTGATGACGATGCAGCCAATGTTCGCGTCGGCTTCAAAACCATCGAGCGCGCGGTTCACTTCGCTGACCAGTTGCGCGTTGAGGGCGTTCAGCGCCTGTGGACGATTGAGGGTGATCAGGCCGACGCGGCCATGGGTTTCCAGCAAAATCGTTTCGTAACTCATGTGCAGATTCCTTCTCAAAGATTGCGCGAAATGACCATGCGCTGAATGTCGCTGGTGCCTTCGTAGATCTGGCAGACCCGCACGTCGCGGTAGATGCGCTCCAGCGGGAAGTCGTTGAGGTAACCGTAACCGCCGAGGGTTTGCAAGGCCATGGAGCAGACCTTTTCGGCCATTTCCGAGGCGAACAGTTTGGCCATCGACGCTTCGACCAGTGCCGGCTGACCGCTGTCGCGCAGGGCGGCGGCGTAATGCACCATCTGCCGCGCCACGGCGATCTGGGTGGCCATGTCCGCCAGGCGGAATGCGACAGCCTGATGTTCGATGATCGGCTTGCCGAAGGTGTCACGTTCACGGGCGTAATCGCGTGCCGCTTCGAACGCGGCGCGGGCCATGCCCACCGATTGCGAAGCGATGCCGACGCGGCCACCTTCGAGGTTGGCCAGGGCGATCTTGTAGCCCTCGCCCTCCTCGCCCAACCGGTTGGCCACCGGCACTTTCACGTCTTCGAACAGAATCTGGCAGGTGTCCGAGGCGTGCTGGCCGAGCTTGTCTTCGACGCGAGCGACTTTGTAGCCCGGCGAGTCGGTCGGCACGATAAACGCGCTGATCCCGCGCTTGCTGGCGCTTGGGTCGGTGACCGCAAACACGATCACGATCCCGGCGTTCTGCCCGGAGGTGATGAACTGTTTGCAGCCGTTGAGCACGTAGTGATCGCCTTCCAGCCGGGCGCGGGTTTTCAGGCTGCTGGCGTCGGAGCCAGCTTGCGGTTCGGTCAACGCGAAAGCACCGAGCATCTCGCCGCTGGCCAGCGGTTTGAGGAAGCGCTCGCGCTGGTCGTCGTTGCCGAACTTGAGGATCGGCACGCAACCCACCGAGTTGTGCACGCTCATGATCGTCGAGCAGGCGCCGTCGCCGGCGGCGATTTCTTCCAGGGCCATGGCGTAGGCCAGGTAACCGGTGTCGCAACCGCCCCACTGCTCCGGCACCAGCATGCCGAAGAAGCCCAGCCCGGCCATTTCGCCGATGGCTTCTTTCGGGAAGCGGTGTTCGCGATCCCACTCGGCGGCGAACGGTTTGAGCCGTTCCTCGGCAAACTGCCGGGCCATGTCGCGGATTTGTTGTTGGTCGTCATTGGGAATCATGGCAAATCCTTAAAACATAAAACCTGTGGGAGCCAGCCTGCTGGCGATTGAAGTCTGTCAGTCAATATTTGCTTGTATGACACACCGCTATCGCCAGCAGGCTGGCTCCCACAAGGGATTTGGTGTTTACCTCAGTTGAGGCACTCGACCGCCATCGCCGTGGCTTCGCCGCCGCCAATGCAGATCGCCGCGACGCCGCGTTTCAGGCCTTTCTGGCGCAGGGCCGAGAGCAAGGTCACCACAATCCGCGCGCCGGACGCACCGATCGGGTGGCCGAGGGCGCAGGCGCCGCCGTGGATGTTGAGCTTGTCGTGAGGAATTTCCAGGTGGGTCATCGCCGCCATGCCGACCACGGCGAAGGCTTCGTTGACCTCGAACAGATCGACCTGATCCAGCGACCAGCCGGTTTTCTTCATCAGCTTCTTGATCGCCCCAATCGGCGCCACCGGGAACAGGCCCGGGGTGTCGGCAAACGCGGCGTGGCCGTGAATCACCGCCAGCGGTTTCAGACCTTGTTGCTGCGCTTGCGACTGACGCATCAGCACCAGCGCAGCGGCGCCGTCGGAAATCGAGCTGGAGTTGGCCGCAGTTACCGTACCGCCCTCGCGGAACGCCGGTTTCAGCGAAGCGATCTTGTCCAGTTTGGCCTTCGGTGGCTGCTCGTCGTTGCTGATCACAACCTGTTCTTTGCCGACGGTCACGGTCAGCGGCACGATCTCGGCCTTGAAGCTGCCGTCCTTGATCGCCTGCTGGGCGCGGGTGGTCGAGGCAATGGCGAAAGCGTCCTGAGCCTCGCGGCTGAAGCCGTTGGTTTCAGCGCAATCCTCGGCGAAGGTGCCCATCAGGCGGCCCTTGTCGTAGGCGTCTTCGAGGCCGTCGAGGAACATCGAATCCAGCACCCGGCCGTGGCCCATGCGATAGCCGGCGCGAGCGCGGTCCAGCAGGTACGGCGCGTTGGACATGCTTTCCATGCCGCCGGCGATCACCACATCGGCGCTGCCGGCCAGCAACATGTCGTGGGCCAGGATGGTGGTTTCCATGCCCGAGCCGCACATCTTGTTGACCGTGGTGCAACGGGTGGATTTGTCCAGCCCGGCGCCCAGCGCAGCCTGACGCGCAGGCGCCTGACCGAGACCGGCCGGCAATACGCAGCCGAACAACACTTCATCGACCGCATCGGTGGCGACACCGGCGCGTTCAACCGCCGCCTTGATTGCTGCTGCGCCGAGTTGCGGCGCAGTCAGGCTTTTCAGTTCGCCCTGAAAACCGCCCATCGGGGTGCGGACGGCGCTGACGATGACAATCGGATCATTGGAGATGGTCATGGGAAATCCTCCTTACTTGGCGGCCATGCGCAAGGCACCGTCGAGACGGATCACCTCGCCGTTGAGCATGCTGTTTTCAATAATATGCCGCACCAGCGCGGCATATTCGGCAGGTTTGCCCAGACGCGGCGGGAACGGCACTCCGGCGGCCAGCGAGTCGCGCACTTCCGGGGTCATGCCGGCCATCATCGGGGTTTCGAAAATGCCCGGAGCGATGGTCATCACGCGAATGCCGAAGCGCGCCAGCTCACGGGCCGCAGGCAGGGTCAGGCTGGCGATGGCGCCTTTGGATGCAGAGTACGCCGCCTGGCCAATCTGGCCGTCGAACGCCGCAACCGACGCGGTGTTGATGATCACACCACGCTCGCCGTCGGCGTTGGCTTCGCTTTCGGCAATCGCTGCCGCTGCCAGACGCAGCATGTTGAAGCTGCCGATCAGGTTGACGTTGATCACCTGAGCGAAGCTGGACAAGGCGTGCGGGCCGTTCTTGCCGAGGATCTTCTCACCGCGAACGATGCCGGCGCAGTTCACCAGCCCGTTGAGGCTGCCAAAGGCTTTAACGGTCGCCTGCACGGCGGCTTCGGCGGCGGCTTCGTTGCTGATGTCGGCAACCACGCTTTGCGCGCCGAGGCGCTGAGCCTGGGCAAAGACGGCGTCGGCGTTCATGTCCACCAGCATCACTTTGGCGCCGGCGTTCACCAGCAATTCAGCGGTAGCGGCACCCAGGCCGGACGCGCCGCCGGTGACGATAAAAACCTTGTTCTCGATCTGCATGACTGCCTTCCTGATTCAAGCTGAAACGTTGTGCGCCGCGGCCTCTTGAGCCTTGGCGATTTCCTGGTTGCGCAAGATAAAGCGCTGCAATTTGCCGCTCGGGGTTTTCGGCAACTCGCTGACAAATTCGATTTCACGGGGGTACGAATGCGCGGCCAGACGCTTGCGCACGTGTAGGCGCAGTTCTTCGGCAAGCGCCGGTTCCGCGCGGTATTGCGGGTTGAGCACGACGAAGGCTTTGACCAGCTCGGTGCGCTCTGGGTCGGGCTTGCCGACCACTGCGGCTTCAACCACGGCAGGGTGTTCGATCAATGCGCTTTCCACGTCGAATGGGCCGACCCGGTAGCCGGACGTGGTGATCACGTCATCGCTGCGGCCGACGAAGCTGATGCTGCCGTCCGGGTTCCACTCGACGGTGTCGCCGCTCAGGTAGTAATCGCCGACGAAGGCTTTGGTCGGCGCGCCTTCGTAGCCGGCGAACCAGCACATCGGCGACTGTGTGCGGTCGATGGCGAGGATGCCGGGCTGGCCGACGCCGAGTTCATTGTTCTGCTCGTCGAGCACCACGATGCGATGGCCCGGCGAAGCAAAACCGGCAGCGCCGAGGTGGATCGGGTGTTCGAGGCCGTGGTGGTTGCACAGGACCATGCCCAGTTCGGTCTGGCCGTAGTGGTCGTGAATGACCACGCCGAGGTTGTCGGCGAACCAGCGGATCACTTCCGGGTTCAACGGCTCGCCGGCGCTGCTGACGATCCGTAGCTTGCCCTTGATCGACTTGGCGAACTCGTCGCCGCCGGCAATCAGCAGACGATACGCCGTCGGCGAACCGGTGAGGTTGGTGATGCCGTACTTGTTGATCACCCGGCAGGTACTTTCGAGGGTGAACGGGCCATCGTAGAACGTGATCGGGTGGCCCATCGACAACGGGCCGGTGACACCGAAATAAATGCCGTAGGCCCAGCCTGGATCGGCGACGTTCCAGAACGCATCTTCCGGGCGCAGGTCGACGGCATCGCGGGTGTAACTCTGGAACGCGACGATGGCCTTGAGCGGCACCGACAGCGCTTTCGACGGGCCGGTGGTGCCCGAGGTGAACATCAGCAGGAACGGGTCTTCGCCGGTCAGCATCAGCGGTTCGCAGACACTGGAATGGTTGGGCAACTCGGCCCAGAAACTGAAATCGCCACGGACGATGCCTTGGCCTTTCGGGCCGCCGACGGTGACCAGTGTCGGGCAATCGGCGACTTCGCTGAGTTTCGGCCGGTTGGCGGCATCGGTGACCACCACTTTGGCGCCGGAGCTGTTCAGGCGATGTTCGAGGGCTTTGGGGCCAAACGCGGTGAACAGCGGTTGATACACCGCGCCGATGCGCCAGGTGGCGAACACGGTGATCAGCAATTCGATATTGCGCGGCAGCAGGCCGGCGACCTTGTCGCCCTTCTGCACGCCCTGGGCGAGAAGGAAATTGGCGAAACGCGCGGCTTTGTCCTGCAGGTCGCTGAAGGTGTACGTCGCACTGGTGCCATCGCGGCCTTCCCAGAACAGGGCGATGCGCCCCGGCAAGGCGTGGCGGTCACAACATTCGACGCAAGCGTTGAGCGCCTCGAGCGTGCCGCTGAGCGCTGCGTCCACGGTGTGCTGATAATCAAACTGTGCGGTGGCAGACAAGTAATCGCGCATTGCCAGAATCCCTCTGTTCTTATTAGGTTGGGGAACCGTAAACAACAGAGGAATACTCGCGCCGCACGCCGGTTGCGGCAATGGTCAAAGCCCTCAAAGTGGATGACTGGTTTGGCCAAACATGACTTTCGCACAACCGATTCCTTACATATAGATAACTATAACCATTAGTCGCAAGTTGGTTTTCTTGATAGCGTCCAATGACAAACAACCACGGTTTTGTTTCATGCAAGGAGCGCATCATGCCGTCCCAAAAAAAGTCGTTCAATCATAATAATTTCATCTTCAAACAATCGGTAATTACTAAATTCCAAGACCGCCCTACATTGCGCAGTGTTGCCCGATCGCAATTGGAGAATTATTTACAGCACTGTCTTGGATCGCAGCCACTGCTGCTTGAGACGATACTCTATCTTGATACCCGGTTTGGCCCGAGCTCTGAGCCGGCACCTTTACTGGATACGTTTATCCAGGCTTTCTGTGAAGGGCGCTGTATTGTTGTAAACGAGGATAACCTGATCACTCCGTTGGATATCCCTGGCGGCGTTCGTTTCGATCTTGCCGCTTTCCAATTGAGCCTGGAAGAACTCTGTCAAACACTGATCACCACATTGCAGCAGCAGTTGCTGGACTACTGGCAGCAACCCACCGATAACGGCATGAGCCGTTGGCAGTGGTTGTCGGAGGCATTGAAAGATGCCTGTGCATCGAATATCAACGAGTCGCTTCACCAGACAGATCAAGACTTGTATTTCGCTTTAACTGGCTTGGTCATAAAATCCCAAAAACAACATCGACAACTATTCAATGAGCATTTGCGACCCCCGACCTATCTATTGAAGTTCACTTTGAATAACGGGACGGATAGTCTTTCGCTGGTTTATCCTGCCTTGCTCGTCACGGATAAGTCAGGAACAGTATTGATTCAACCCTCGGGAGCCTGGGAGCGATTCAACTCCGAGTCAGACTGCATACAGAATATCTCCCGACACTTGGAGTGTCGCTGGGATGTCACGTCCCTGAGTGTTGAACGTTATGAACCTGATGCGGATATTTTTGATGAATTGGTGCGGGTCTTGATCGATCAGCAACTGTTGGAACTTGAACGCATACAGATTCCGGTCGACGAAATGTTCGAGAGCGCTGAGCAGCAGTTCGACCAGGCCACCGATCCACTACTCCTGTTGGCCGGGAAACAGTCGCCTGTTTCCCAAGCGGAAAATGTCGACAAGCATTTGCCACGATGGCTGAAGAATGCGGATCCCGGCGAAAGATGCACCTATCGGCGCTATGTGTTGGCCATGGCGGCAACTCACTTGGAGCATGATGGCGCGACGTTTTTCACTCATCTCGATTCCATTCGCGATTTTGCCTATCAAGCGCTCATCAATCAGATGAGCCTTGACGGGCATGAGCCGGTCGATCCTGATGACATTGAACTCAACATCAAGGTTGCTCGAGGTGTACCTGGTGGGTGGGGAAGCCTGGAAACGATTCGCCTGGGCATTATCGATTTTGCACTGGAAAATCTCGCTGGCCTGCCATGGGGCACGATAACCGTCAAAAGCCTGAACCAGCGCGAAATACCTGCATGGATGACAAACGATTATGTCAAGGCACTCATCCAGTCGGTGGACATTGGCCGTACCTTCCCGGCGTATCTGCAACAGCATCTGTTCGATAATCCTACCGAGGCGTCGTTCCGGCAAAATCTGTTTACGGTTCACCTGCGCAATCAACTGCCGCTCCAGGCACTGGAAGCCAAACTGACAGGCGCCCATGGTTTTGACGAGGAAGGTGTGCGTCTGATCGTCGCATTGGCTGACGGCGGCGAGGCCACTCAAGACGTCGTTGTCAGCCCTCTGCTCCTGCGGCTCGGGCCGGTTCTGAATATGTTCGTCATTACTGCCGGCGACCGGAGCGATGCTCCCGTCATCCTCTATCAACCCTTCTATTCACCTTCATTGATCCAATACCCTTCGCGCAGCCATCTGCAACAGGCAATTCAATCCGACTCTACACTGCAAAAAAACATCCATGCCTGGTACAAAGCCGTGGTCAGGCGCCCCGGGCTACTGGGCGCCAACGAAATACGTCTGCGCTGGGAACTGGAGAACGCATCCCCACTGCAGGGTGATGTTTTTCAGAACTGGTATGAGGCGAACGGTCGGGCGCTCGTTGAGTTGGCAGACCGGCAATCGGTGTCCAACGCTGAAAATCGCTGGGCCCACTTCAAGACGCTCGGCTGGTTGATATTCGAGTCGTTGTTGCCGCTCGTGACCGGGCCGGCAGCCACTGCCGGATGGTTGGTGCAACTGGCAGTTAGTCTCAAGGCCGACCTTGCAGCATTGGCGCAATCGGACGGTCAGGACAAATCCTTTGCCGTGGCTGACATGCTGCTAAACCTGGCGGCAGTGCTCATGCACGCCGGACGCATCACGACGGGCTTACAAAACGCCGAACCTGTTGCGCAGCTGTCTATCGAAACGGAAGGATTCGAATATTCCGTCGAAAGGCCCGCCTCCCCTACGCCCGATTTACCGATTGTCGAAAACCATGGCTTACCGAGTGAACAGCATCCGCAGGTAGACCTATCAGTCACCACAAACACCTGGGCTACGCCACGCTCACCCTATTCCCGGGCGCAAAAAGCGATACTCGACAGCTTCGCGCTGGAAAAGCCGGCAGATCTCGGAGAACCAGTAGCGCAAGGACGCAACAAAGGACTTTATCGATACAACGACAAGTGGCATGCCTTGGTTGAAGGGCAGTTTTTTCGGGTTTCGATTGAAGAGGGGCTGGTGCTGATCATTGATCCGGTGGATAACCCGCGGCCCGGCCCCTTCCTGATGTCGGACGGTCGGGGACGATGGACATTCGATAAGGGGTTGTATCTGAAAGGAGGCGCGCCAAGCAAGCGCGGCCACGACGGTTCCAACGCGGATGCACCCGCGCCGTCACGCCGGTTGATCGCTGACAGTAGCGGGTTTCCGACGGTTGTCGAAACCGAAATCAAGTCCCTGCCCAAGCGTCTGTATCACTACGTGAACAGGGATAAACTGGCGACAATCAGAGCCACAAAAAGCGCGTTTATCGACAACTCATCCAACGATGCTTACGGCAGACCGCAACGCAATATCGTTGGACTGTATGTGACGGATCTCGCTCCAGACTCGATGCCGCTGCAACAGCTTTCGGAAACCCTGTTCGGTAAAAACCGTTACAACGTCTCATCCCGTGCCAACAAGATCCACGCGGTTCTGGAGCTTGATCCCACGCTTTATCCAGAGGGCACTGTAAAGCTGTTCAAGCTCGAAAGCCCGAAACTGTCGGATCATATCTACGTCTTGCGCGGGTCCAAGAATGACTTGCAATTGCGCATCAAGGCCTCGGCGTTCGGTACCGGCACCACCTCGTTAGTCAACGTGAAAGAATTGTGACTCACGCCTCAGTCGAGCCAGCTTCGGCTGGCTGGCTGAGGATCAGATTACGGTAATGCCCTGGATTGGAACCCGCCCATTTGCGGAACGCTTTATAAAAGGAGCTGACATCGGCAAAGCCCAAGCGCGCGGCGATTTCGACGAAACTGATCGAAGGCTCCGCCAGCCAGGTAATCGCCAGCTCCTTGCGCACGCTGTCCTTCAAACCCTGATAGGTGTGCCCTTCTTCCGCCAGACGTCGGCGCAGGGTCGAGGCCGACATGCACAACTGCTGGGCCAGCGCGTCGGTTTCCGGCCACTGTTCGGCGGGCAACTGCCGCAGATCCTGCTTGATCCGGCTGGCAAGGCTTTCCGGGTCGCGGTACTTCACCAGAATGTTGGCCGGGGCATGGGCCAGGAAGCGTTTCAACTCCTCGGCGCTGCGCTTGATCGGCAGATCCAGCACGTCGGCGGCGAAAATCATCCGCGTGCGTGGCCGGTCGAAGCGCAGGTTTTCCGAGAACATCACCCGATAGTCATCACAAAAATCCGGCGCCGGGCAGCGCAGCTCGATGGCCAGGATCGGAATCCGTCGCCCCGCCAGCCAGCACGCCACGCCGTGGACGATCATCCAGTAAGTGAAATAGGTGAAGGCGCGACGCGGTTCCGGATCGTCTTCCAGCAGCACGATTTCCGCCAGACTCTGCTGGTGCACCAGTTGCGCCGGCAGGCGTTCAAGCATCAACGACAGGAAATTCAAACCGCTGCTCAGCCCGGCCGCCAGGTTCGGCTGGGCCATTGCGCTGCGGCAGAGGAATTCGAGGCTGCCGGATTTCAGCTTGCGCGGGTCCATGCCGAAGAACTCGTCATCGCCGCGCCGCGCCAACAGGCGCCACAACCGCGCGTACTGGCTGGCCGGCACACGGGCGTCATCGGTGGGCAGCAACGCCGGATCGATCCCGACCTTGCTCAAGACTTCTTCCGTGGCCACGCCCGGGGCACAACTTTGCAGCAGTGCTTCGCGCACCAGTTGAATGGCGATGGTGTCTTTTTCCGACATGGAACGCGCGCAATCCTGTTGTTGTTCGAGTGGCGGGCATCTTAGCGCAGCTGGCTGGGCGGCGTGGATGTTCAGACTCGTTCAGCTGAGGTTCAGCTAAATGTCAATGAATGCCATGTGAGAATGACTTTCATTATGTTACAACTTGTAACCTCATTTCGTTACACAGTGACCGCCGAATGCTCGTTCCCTTTTTGATCATGTTGCGCGAAGGCATCGAAGCCGCGCTGATCGTTGGCATCATCGCCAGCTACCTGCAACAGACCGGCCGTGGCCAGTGGATGCCGGCGGTGTGGATAGGCGTGTTTCTCGCTGCTGCGCTGGCGTTGCTGGTCGGCGGTGGCCTGGAGCTGGTCAGTGCCGAATTCCCGCAAAAGCAGCAGGAACTGTTCGAAGGCGTGGTCGGGCTGGTGGCCGTGGGCATTCTCAGTTCGATGGTGTTCTGGATGCGCAAGGTGGCGCGTTCGATCAAGCATTCGCTGCAAGCCTCTCTCGACCAAGCGCTGACCGCGTCGAAGCATCAGGTCATCGCGCTGATCGCCATGGTGTTTTTCGCCGTGGCCCGGGAAGGCCTGGAAACCGTGTTCTTCCTGCTCGCCGTGTTCCAGCAGAGCGAAGGCCCGGCCGCGCCGATCGGCGCCCTGCTCGGCCTGATTCTGGCGATCGTCGTCGGCTTCCTGATCTACAGCGGCAGCATGCGTTTGAATCTATCGGCGTTCTTCCGCTGGACCGGGCTGTTCATCCTCGTGGTCGCCGCCGGGATTCTCGCCAACTCGGTGCAGGCCCTGCATGAAGCTGGGGTGTGGAACCACCTGCAAACCGTGCTCTTCGACTTCAGCGCGACGCTGCCGATGGACGGCCCGCTGGGCTCGGTGCTGGCCGGCATGTTCGGTTATCAGGATGCACCGACCGTCAGCACCCTCGGCGCGTACCTGATTTATCTGCTGGTGGCTCTGGTCATGTTCTTCATGCCGGCGCCCAAGCCTGCTGCCCAATCGTCTTCCGTTTCCAGCCAATAAGGGCCGTCATGTCAAAGCCTAATACTCCTCAGGCCTCGCCTCCCCGCGCCTTGCGCTGGGCGGTGGCCGGTTCGGTGGTCGTGATGATCGCCGCCGGTGGCCTGTTCTACTACGCCTCGAAACTGGCCGCCGCCAAACGTCAGCACAACCGTGACGAAGTGGTGGTCAACATCCATCCGCACAGTTGCGAACCGAACGCCCTGACGGTGCCGGCTGGCCGCGCCAGTTTCCGCATCGTCAATCGCTCCGACCGGGCGGTGGAGTGGGAAATTCTCGACGGCGTGCTGGTGATCGAAGAGCGCGAGAACATCGCGCCGGGCCTGAGCCAGGTGATCAACGCCAACCTGCAACCCGGCGACTACGCCATCACCTGCGGCCTGCTGAGCAACCCGCGCGGCACCCTGCACGTGACGCCGACCGCCGCTTCGGATGCCGCCGCCAAGGCCAAGCCGTCGATGGTTGCCTTCGTCGGGCCGCTGTCTGAGTTCCGCGTCTATCTGGCCAGCCAGGGCAGCGCGCTGATCAAAGCCGTGACGGCGCTGAATCAAGCCATCGACAGCGGCGATCTGGCCCAGGCCCAGGCGTCGTATTTGCCGGCCCGCGCCGCGTATCAGCGTCTGGCCCCCGCCGCACAACGCCTGGCGGAACTGGACAACAGCATCAACGCCCGCGCCGATTACTTCGAAAAACGCGAGCTGGATCCGGCCTTCGTCGGTTTCCACCGCCTCGAATACGCGCTGTTCCAGCAACGCAAACTCGACGGGCTGACACCGATTGCCCAGGGCTTGCTCGACAACGTCACCACGCTGAAACAACAGCTGCTGGCCCAATCGCTGCCGCCGGAGCAACTGGTGGAAATCGTCGTGCGCAACCTCAACACCCTCGCCGACGTTCGCGCCGCCAGCGGCGAAGAGGAACGCTACAGCCACAGCGATCTCAACGGCTTCGCAGCCAATCAGGAAACCGCGCACAAAGTCGTCGAATTGCTGCGCCCGCTGCTGAGCAAATCCGCCGCCGACCTGCTGCCGAAAATCGACGGCGCGATGGCTGATTTCGATACCACGCTGAACGGCTTCAAGGCCAAGGACGGCTACGCCAGTTACGACACCGTCAACGGTGAGCAACGCAAGCAGATCGCCGACAAGGCCAAGGCCCTGGCCGACGCCCTCGACGCCATTGATCCCGCCCTCGGCCTCTCCGGCCTGTAAGCAGAAGACGAATACCGATGAACGATTCCGAACACTTCAACCTGCAACGTCGCCGCGTACTGATGGGCATGGGCGCCGCCGGTGTCGCACTGGCCGGCACTGCCCTGAGCTGCCCGGCGATGGCCGCCGCCCCTGCGCAAGTCACCGAAGCGCCGAGCAGCGACAAGACCCAGGATCACCACGATTTCCATGGCGTGCACCAGACTGGCATCGTCACCCCGCGTCCGGCGGCCGGCATGCTGGTGTCGTTCGATGTGCTGGCCAGCGACCGTGAAGACCTGGAGCGGCTGTTCCGCACCCTCAACGAGCGCATCGCGTTCCTGATGAAGGGCGGCCCGGTGGCGCAGATCGATCCGAAGTTGCCGCCGCCGGATTCCGGAATCCTCGGCCCGGTGGTGACACCGGACAACCTGACCATCACCGTGTCCGTCGGCGAATCGTTGTTCGATGAGCGCTTCGGCCTCGCGTCCGCCAAACCCAAGCGTCTGGTGCGCATGGTCGGTTTCCCCAACGATGCGCTGGAAGCCGATTGCTGCCACGGCGACCTGAGCCTGCAGTTCTGCTCCAACACCGCCGACACCAACATCCACGCCCTGCGCGACATCGTGAAGAACCTGCCGGACCTGCTGCTGGTGCGCTGGAAACAGGAAGGCAGCGTGCCGCCGCAAGCCCCGGCCAAGCCTGGTGTGCCGGCGCAATCGGCGCGTAACTTCCTGGGTTTCCGCGACGGTTCGGCCAACCCGGATTCCAACGACGGCAAAGCCATGGACCGCATCGTCTGGGTGCAACCGGGCAGTGATGAACCGGCCTGGGCCACCCACGGCAGTTATCAGGCGGTGCGGATCATCCGCAACTTCGTCGAACGCTGGGACCGCACGCCGTTGCAGGAACAGGAAAGCATCATCGGCCGAGTCAAAACCACCGGCGCGCCGATGGGCGCCAGCCATGAGACCGAAGTCCCGGATTACAGCAAGGATCCGGAAGGCAAACTGACCAAGCTCGACGCGCACATTCGCCTGGCCAATCCGCGCACCGCCGCGAGCCAGGCCAACCTGATCCTGCGCCGGCCGTTCAACTATTCCAACGGCGTGAACAAGAACGGCCAGCTTGACATGGGCCTGCTGTTCATCTGCTACCAGGCCGATCTGGAAAAAGGCTTCATCACCGTGCAGACCCGCCTCAACGGTGAGCCGCTGGAGGAATACCTCAAGCCGGTCGGCGGCGGTTACTTCTTCACCCTGCCGGGTGTCACGGGCGACAAGGACTTCATCGGTCGCTCGCTGCTCAACGCTACTCAACCAAAAACAACTGCATAGCATTCAACAGGAGCCGCCCCCATGAAAAAGACGCCACTCGCGTTATTGCTGACCCTTGGTTTGCTCAACACCCCGCTGTCGGCGTTCGCCGCGACCGCGCCGCTGGATTTGGTGGGGCCGGTGTCGGACTACAAGATCTATGTCACCGAACAATTGGATGAACTGGCCAGCCACACCCAGCAGTTCACCGACGCGGTGAAAAAAGGCGACCTGGCCACCGCGCAAAAGCTCTACGCGCCGACCCGCGTTTATTACGAGTCGATCGAGCCGATCGCCGAGCTGTTCAGTGACCTCGACGCTTCCATCGACTCCCGCGTCGACGACCACGAGCAAGGCGTAAAAGCCGAAGATTTCACCGGTTTCCACCGCATCGAGTACTCGCTGTTCTCGGAAAAGAGCACCAAGGATCTCGACGCCCTGGCCGACGGCCTGAACAAGGACGTGAAGGACCTGCAAACCCGCGTCGCCGGCCTGACCTTCCCGCCGGAGAAAGTCGTCGGCGGCGCCGCTGCACTGCTCGAAGAAGTTGCCGCGACCAAGATCTCCGGTGAAGAAGACCGTTACAGCCACACCGACCTCTACGACTTCCAGGGCAATATCGACGGCGCGAAGAAAATCGTCGACCTGTTCCGTCCGCAGATCGAGAAACAGGACAAAGCCTTCGTCGCCAAAGTCGACAAGAACTTCGCCACCGTGGACAAGATCCTGGCCAAGTACAAGACCAGGGACGGTGGTTTCGAGACTTACGACAAGGTCAAGGACAACGACCGCAAGGCGTTGGTCGGCCCGGTCAATACCCTGGCTGAAGACCTTTCCACATTGCGTGGGAAACTGGGTTTGAACTGAGACGTGTAGCGCCTGTTCTACCCCTTTCGCGAGCAAGCCCGCTCCCACACTGGATCTTCGCTGAGCACAATTTTGTGTTCAACAAAGACCCTGTGTGGGAGCGGGCTTGCTCGCGAAGGCATTTTTAGCGGCGCCGAAAATTCTGTGTCTTAGAGAATGCGATAGAGCAACCGCTCGACCCGCACCCGGCTCACGCGCTTGAGGAACTTGGCCACCCCGGCCGGGTAATCCGGCAGGGCTTCCAGGTCCTGGAATCGCTCGATCCGCGTGGTGTGTTCGAAGATGTTCTCCAGCTCCAGACGGCGCGGCTCCAGCCATTCGCCTTTCGGGTCATCGATCAGCAAGGCGTTTTCCAGATCGAGACGGAACGCCCGCGGGTTCAGATTATTGCCGGTCAGCAACGTGTAGCGCTGGTCGATCCACATGCCCTTGAGGTGATAGCTGTTGTCGCCTTCACGCCACAGGTGCAGGTTCAACTGGCCGCTGTCGATGTTGCGCTGATGCCGCTTGGCGAAGCGGCGCAGGCTGATCTCGTAGAGATACGGCAGCGCGGCGATCACCTTGAACGGCTCGCTCGGCGGAATGTAGAAGTCGTTGGCGGTCTTGTCGCCGACCACGATGTCGATCTTCACGCCGCGCGCCAGTGCGCGGTTGATCTCGCGGATCACCCCCAGCGGCAGGTTGAAGTACGGTGTGCAGATGGTCAGTTGCTTCTGGGCGCTGGCGATCAGCTCGAGAATCACCCGGTTCAGCGGATTGTTCTTGCCCACACCCAGCAACGGGCTGACCGACAGGCCAGTGTGCGCCGTGCTGCCGGCACTGGTGTCGTACGCCGCGTATTTCAGGCGGCTGCGCAGGTCGCCGATGTCGTTGCGCAGGCTGCGGGTGGTCGGCAGGTTCGGCAGGTCGAGGCGATGCACCGCTTTCGATTCGATCAGGCCGTGCTTGACCAGATGGTGCATCGAGTCCGCCAGTTCGCGGCTTTGCAACACGTGATAACGGTCGAAACGGTACTTGTCGAATTTGTGCAGGTAGACGTTGTTCAGGCTCGCACCGCTGTAGACCACGCAATCGTCGATCACGAAGCCTTTGAGGTGCAGCACGCCGAACAGCTCGCGGGTCTGCACCGGCACGCCGTAGACCGGCACCATGCTCTGGTGGGTGCGGGTCATTTCCTGATACCACGCCGAATTGCCCGGCTGCTTGCCGGCACCAATCAAGCCGCGCTGGGCCCGCAGCCAGTCGACGACCACCGCGATTTCAAGCTCGGGACGCTTGAGTTTGGCGGCGTGCAAGGCATCGAGGATTTCCTGGCCGGCTTCATCGTTTTGCAGATAAAGCGCGACGAGGTAGATGCGCCGGGTCGCCTGGGCGATTTTCTCCAGCAGGCAACGACGGAAATCGGCGGCGCCGGGCAGGATCGTCACGGCCTCGGCGGTCAGCGGAAAGCTGCGCAGTTTGGGCAGCAGAGAGCGTTTGAAAAGCAACGGCATAGGGCTCGCAATGGGTCGAATCCGAAGAACCCGAGAGCTTACACCATCAACTCCTTCGGGTCTTGTGAGTGTCTGTAATGACTTCATCACCAGCCGCCAGGTTCCCTCGGCTGAAATGCATTTTTTCTGTGGGAGCCGGCCTGCTGGCGATCGCTATCTTCCAGATGAAAGAAATATCCGCTTGACCAAGGAGAACGATCGTTCTACTGTTCACCACATGAACGAAATCACACGCAACGACACAACCCGAGACATCATTCTGGATGTCACCGAAAAGTTGATCTACAAAAGTGGCATCGCCGCCACCGGCATGGATCTTCTGGTGAAAACCGCCGGCGTTTCCAGAAAGAGTATCTACCGCTACTTCGCCAACAAGGAGGAGCTGACCGTCGCCGCCCTGCAACGCCGCGACGTGCGCTGGATGCACTGGTACAGAAGCGCCGTCGATCAGGCCGAGACCCCGGCCGACCGCCTGCTCAACCTGTTCACCGTGCTCAAGGGCTGGTTCGCCTCGGAAGGCTTCCGGGGCTGTGCCTTCATCAATACCAGTGGCGAGACCGGCGATCCCGAGGATCCGGTTCGCCAGGTCGCCAAAGACCACAAACAGAAACTGCTCGACTACTTGTGCGAGCTGTGTACCGAACATGGGGCCGTGGACCCGCAACTGCTGGCCAAACAGTTGCTGATCCTGATTGACGGCGCCATTACCGTAGCGCTTGTGATGGGTGATCACAGTGCCGCCGATAATGCGCAATGCATGGCGCGAAAGTTATTGGACCTGTAACGCCTTAATAAGCCTGACAAGTTGTTTAACTGTTAACAGATCGGGAGACAAACATGTCTACTGCAGCCGAAGTTCGTCCGCCATTGCCACCGTTCAACCGTGAATCAGCCATTGAAAAAGTTCGTCTGGCCGAGGATGGCTGGAACTCCCGCGACCCGGAGCGCGTGTCGCTGGCCTACACCCTGGACACCAAATGGCGCAACCGCGCCGAATTCGCCAACAACCGCGAAGAAGCCAAGGGTTTCCTGACCCGCAAATGGGCCAAGGAACTGGATTACCGCCTGATCAAGGAGCTCTGGGCCTACTCCGACACCCGCATTGCCGTGCGCTACGCCTACGAGTGGCACGACGACTCGGGCAACTGGTTCCGTTCCTACGGCAACGAGAACTGGGAATTTGACGAGCACGGCCTGATGTTCCAGCGTTATGCCTGCATCAACGACATGCCGATCAAGGAAAGCGAACGCAAGTTCCACTGGCCGCTGGGTCGCCGCCCGGATGATCATCCGGGGTTGTCCGAACTGGGTCTGTAATTAAGTAGCCGATCCCTCCTGCATAGTGTGCAGGAGGGATTTTCAAGCAACTTCAGCGGTCTGGATCGATTGCGCTTTGGCTTCCAGTTCCCGCACCAACGGCAACACCCGCTGGCCGAAATACTCCACCTCTTCCTGAAAATGCAGGAATCCCGCCAATACCAGGTCGACACCCACCGCTTTCAGCGCCACGATCCTCTCGGCAATCTGCAGTGGCGTACCGATCAGGTTGGTCTTGAAGCCGTCGTTGTACTGCACCAGATCTTCAAAGGTCGATTTGGCCCAGTTACCCTCACCTTCCGGCGACGCCCTGCCCGCCTGTTTCGCCGCATCCCCAAAGGCATTCACCGCTTCCGGGTCCGCCTGATCGATGATCTGCGCCAGCACTGCTTTGGCTTCTTCCTCGGTATCCCGAGCGATGACAAACGCGTTTACCCCGATTTTCACCGAGTGTTGGTTCGCTGCCGCTTTGGCGCGAATGTCATCGACCTGCGCCTTGATACCCTCGACGCTGTTGCCATTGGTGAAATACCAGTCCGACACCCGTGCCGCCATGTCCCGCGCGGCACGAGAACTGCCGCCCTGAAAGATTTCCGGCCGGCCCAGCGGTTTCGGCTTGAGGCTGTAGTTGTCGAAGCGATAGAAATCGCCACGGAAGGTGAAATTGTCCTGACTCCAGATCCCTCGCAGCGAACGGATAAACTCTTCCGAGCGACGGTAGCGCTCGTCGTGCTCCAGCCAATGCTCGCCAATCGCCTGGAATTCGCCCTTGAACCAGCCGCTGACGATGTTCACCGCGATCCGGCCGTTGGTGAGTTGATCGATGGTCGCCAACTGTTTCGCCGCCAGCGCCGGTTGCCACGGCCCGGGCAGAATGGCGGCGATGACTTTGAGCTTGCTGGTGGCCGCGAGCAGCGCATGGCTGAAAGCAACCGATTCATGCTGGAACTCGGCGCCGTAACCGGCGGTGAAGCGGATTTGCGTCAGGGCGTATTCGAAACCCGCCGCCTCGGCCAGTTGCGCCAGCTTGCGGTTGTAGTCGATGCCCCAATCAGTGCGTTGCTCGATCTTGCTGACCACCAGCCCACCGCTGACGTTCGGTACCCAGTAGGCAAATTTCACGGCTTGCTGACTCATTGGCGTGTCCTCGGGACAGTTGATGAAGGTGAGTAAGCCAGAGCAGCAAGCGTGCCAGCCTCGATAGCCCGGTTTTATTGGGCTTGCAGATAATCAGGATGCGTTGTGTGAGGGTGATTTGTTGACTGGCTGTTCTAGGGGCAACAGTTGAGATATGTGCGGATTGGACTGACCTCTTCGTCGGATCGCCGCCCGGAGCAAGCTCGCTCCCACAGGGGAACGCATTCCAGAATGTGGGAGCGGGCTTGCTCGCGAAGGCGTCCGACAGGTCGCCGCAAAAGCTGGATACAGGTAACATGGCTGCCCTCCCCGCAGCCCAGCTCTGCAACCTGCCGAATAAGCCGATTCCATGCCTTTCGAACTCAGCGTTGACCTCACCACCCTGGCCGTTCTGGCCCTTGTCGCTTTCATTGCCGGATTCATCGACGCCATCGCCGGCGGTGGCGGTCTGTTGACCACGCCTGCGTTGCTCACCGCCGGCCTGCCGCCGCACCTGGTTCTGGGCACCAACAAGTTGAGTTCGACCTTCGGTTCGGCCACCGCCAGTTTCACTTTCTACCGACGCAAGCTGTTTCACCCACGGCAGTGGATGCATGCCATCGTCGGCACCCTGGTTGGCGCGCTGACCGGCGCCATCGTCGCCCATTACCTGCCCGCCGAATGGCTGAACAAGATGCTGCCGGTGATCGTCTTCGCCTGTGGCCTGTACCTGTTGTTTGGCGGCACGCCGAAAGCGCCGCTGGACAGCGACGCGCCGATCAAGAAAAAGTGGCAATCGACCCAGGGCTTCAGCCTCGGTTTCTACGACGGCGTGGCCGGCCCCGGCACTGGCGCGTTCTGGACCGTCAGCAGCCTGCTGCTGTACCCGATCGATCTGGTCAAGGCCAGCGGCGTGGCACGCAGCATGAACTTCGTCAGCAACATTGCCGCGCTGTCGGTGTTCGTGTTTTCCGGGCAGGTGGACTGGATCATCGGCCTGAGCATGGGCCTGTCGGTGATGGTCGGCGCATTCTTCGGGGCGCGCACCGCGATCAGCGGCGGCGCCAAGTTCATTCGTCCGGTGTTCATCACCGTGGTGTTGGGGTTGACCGTGCGCCTAGCCTGGCAGCACTGGTTCAGCGTGGCCTAAGCGCCGCGCCACGTAGACGTCGATCAGGTAACGGGCAATCGATTTGGACGCCGGCAACGGCGGCAGAGCGTGCACGTTGAACCACTTGGCGTCTTCGATCTCGTCTTCCTGACAGACAATCTCGCCACCGGCATATTCGGCATGGAAGCCGAGCATCATCGAGTGCGGGAACGGCCAGCACTGGCTGCCCATGTACTGAATGTTCTTCACCTCGATCTGCACTTCCTCGCGCACTTCGCGGATCAGGCAATCCTCGGCCGACTCCCCAGGTTCGGCAAACCCGGCCAGCGTGCTGTAGACCCCGGTGACAAAACGCGGTGAACGCGCCAGCAAGATCTCATCGCCACGGGTCACCAGCACGATCATGCTCGGCGAAATCCGCGGATAACTGCGCAGATCGCAGGGCTGGCAATACATCGCCCGCTCCCGCGGCACCTGGGTCATGGCCTGACCACAATTGCCGCAGAACCGGTGCTCACGGGCCCAGGTCCCGATTTGCGCCGCGTAACCCAGCACTTTGTAGATCGTGTGATCGCCGTCGAGCATGAACGCCCGCAGGCCTTTCCAGTTGCACCCCGGCACCTCGCTGGTGCTGTGCAGTTCCAGCAGATACACCGGTTCGCCATCCAGATGACCGATACCGTGCTCGGCCAGGATCGACAAGTCCTGGCGCTTGAGCCATTCCCGGGGGAACAGCGCGCCGTTGTCATCGAACAGGAAACCCTCGGGGCTGCGCGCCACGGCCCAGCCGCCGGGTTGATCGGTGTCCAGTACTGCAGTGGTCCAGCGAGATGTCATGGTTTCTCAATCCAGAAATTCGGGTTTCTGTTTGCTCATATGGGCGGCCATGGCCACGCGCAAGTCGGTGGATTGCAACATGGCGGCGTTCCAGGTGGCAACGTACTCGAGACCGTCGTCGATGCGATGGTCGCGCATGTAGCTGATCATTTCCTTGGTGCCGGTGACCGCGATCGGCGACTTGCCGGCGATGTTCCGAGCGATGTCCATCACGCCTTCGATCAGGCTGTCCTTGTCGCTGTAGACGCGATTGACCAGGCCGATGCTGCGCGCTTCTTCGGCGCCAAAGGTGCGACCGGTGTAAGCCAGCTCACGCAGCATGCCGTCACCGATGATCCGTGGCAACCGTTGCAGGGTGCCGACGTCGGCCGCCATGCCGATGTCGATTTCCTTGATCGAGAATTGCGCGTCTTCGGCGGCGTAGCGCATGTCGCAGGCGGCGATCAGGTCGATGGCGCCGCCCAGGCAATAACCCTGGATCGCCGCGAGTACCGGTTTGCGGCAATTGTCGACCGCATTGAAGGACGCTTGCAGGCTCAGGATCTTCTTGCGCAGCAGGCGCGCATTGCGGCCGACGTCCTTGCCCAGCTCATTGGCCACACCGGCCAGCATCATCAGGTCGATGCCCGAGGAGAAGTGTTTACCGGCACCGCTGAGCACCACCACCCGCACTTCGTCGGTGTCGTCGATCCACTGGAACACCTCGACGATTTCACTCCAGAACGCGGCGTTCATCGAGTTGATCTTTTCCGGACGATTGATCTGCACATGGGCGATGTTGTCGGCCAGTTCGACGCTGAAGGCGGTGTATTGAGTCATGGCAGAAATCCTTTACCGGGCTGTAAATGAGGCCCGAACTATAACAAGGCATCAGCACGGCGGTTCGGCCAAATGCGGGACTCTAGCCGTTCTTCACCGCCACGAAGGCGGCGGTCTCGTAAGGCACCGTCACTATCTCCCTGCCCCGCAGCTGCGGCTCGCCGGCAATCAGTTGAGCAATTTGCTCGTCGATCTTCGCGCGCTGCTGATCGCTCAGCGCGGCAATGAAACTGGTGGAGCGCACTCGGTTGAAAATCACATCCTCCGGCGCGCCGGTATGCCCGTGCTGGAAATGCTGCGCCTGCAACGGCCCGAACGCCGGATGGGGAAAGGCTTTGCGCCATTCGCCGGTGTAGAAGCGTGGCGTGTCGCCTTCCAGCGCGTTGACGATGGCATCCAGTCTGGGCACCCAGTCGATCCGGGTGTCGCGCAGGTTCCAAATCAGGCCCAGCTTGCCACCCGGCTTGAGGACCCGGGCGATTTCATCCAGGGCTTCGGTACGGGCAAACCAGTGAAAGGCTTGCGCGCACACCACAGCATCCACCGAGGCGTCGGGCAGCGGCAAATCCGTCGCCGTACCGCTAACGGCCAGCACTTGCGGCCAGGCCAGCGACAGCTTTTCCAGCATCTGCGCCACCGGTTCCACGGCGATTACCTGTGCGCCGGTCGTCACCAGCCGTCCGGTGAACTTGCCGGTGCCGGCGCCAAGGTCGATAACAGTCTTGTGGGCATCGAGGCCCAGTGTGCCGGTCAGCCATTCGCTGACGGCCGGCGGGTAGTCGGGCCGGCCTTTGACGTAGGTGTCGGCGGCGGTTTTGTAGCCGCTGGCGGCCGAGTGGTGAACCTGATCTTTCATGGCCAAACTCCCATGGTAGAACTGCAGATCGACGACGAACGCTGACCAGCATAGCGCCGGAAAAACGGCTTTCCTTTAACAAAGCCTGACAAAGCAATGAATAAATGTTCACCCTGCGGTGTTCAAAGTGAAACATGACCCCTTGTGGAGCCTTGCCCATGACTATCCGTTCCGTTATGTTCGCCGCCCCGTTGCTGGTAGCCGCCGTTTTCGC
Source organism: Candidatus Pseudomonas auctus (assembly GCF_048654275.1). Classification (NCBI taxonomy): domain Bacteria; kingdom Pseudomonadati; phylum Pseudomonadota; class Gammaproteobacteria; order Pseudomonadales; family Pseudomonadaceae; genus Pseudomonas; species Candidatus Pseudomonas auctus. Next base: position 801,986 of record NZ_JBJYZK010000001.1, read on the forward strand.
GAACCCCCTCGCCTTCGCCAATGGCGATGAAGAGGCACCGGTACAGAAACCCAACTGCCCGAAAGGCCAGGTGTTCGACACCAAGACCCAGAAGTGCGTGATGCAGACCAGCAGCCTCGTACCCGACGCCGACCGGACCGATTACGCCTACCGCCTGGCCAAGGCCGGCCGTTACGAAGAAGCCCTGGCCCTGCTCGATACGCTGGAACAACCGAACACTGCCAAGGCTCTCAACTATCGCGGTTACGCGACGCGCAAACTGGGGCGCACCGACGAAGGCATCGGTTATTACCTGCAATCGGTGAAGCTTGATCCGCAGTACGCGCAGGTCCGCGAATACCTGGGCGAGGCTTACGTCATCAAGGGCCGCGTCGATCTGGCGCAGGAACAGTTGCAGCACATCCAGAAGATCTGCGGCACGACCTGCGAGGAATACCGGGACCTGGCCGAAGCCATCAACGATTCATCGAAAACCTGACACGACACGCGGAGGCGAACATTTTCAGCGATCAGGCCTTCAGAGCCGAACTCGGGCAACACCTGGCGCGCCTGTGGCGTTACGGCTTGCTGCTGTCGCGCAATCGGCACGTGGCCGAGGATCTGGTGCAAGCCACCTGCGTGCGGGCGCTGGAGCGTTCGGGCCAGTACGTGGCCGGCACGCGCATGGATCGCTGGCTGCTGAGCATCCTGCATTCGATCTGGCTCAACGAAGTGCGCGCCCGCCGGGTGCGCCAGGGCCAAGGCGTGACGGAAGCCGACAGGCAGCTGACCTTCGATGGCGAATACGCCGCGCAGACTCATGTGATGGCCGCGCAGGTGATCCGCCGCGTCGATGCGCTGCCGGAAACTCAACGTGAAACGGTTTATCTGGCCTACGTTGAAGGCCTGTCCTACCGCGAAGTCGCCGAGATCCTGCAAGTGCCGATCGGCACGGTCATGAGCCGCCTGGCCACCGCGCGCCTGAAGCTGGCCGAATACCCGCCGCTGCAAGCGGTACCGAACACCCCCGCAGGAGACCGGCAATGAATACGCCTTCCGACGAGCAACTGGTGGCGTATCTGGACGATGAACTGGACCGCGAACAGCGCAGCCAACTCGACGGCCTCATCGCCGACGATCCGCTGCTGAGTTTGCGGGTGCAATGGCTGAGCCGCAGCACCCTGCCGTTCAAGGCCGCCTATGACGAACAGGCGCAACAGGCGCCGCTCGACCGTTTGCAGGCCCGGCTCGATGCCGCGCCGTCACCGCAGAAACCCGGTTTCAGCCGGCGCTGGTTCATCGGCGCGGCGGCAGCGGGCGTGGCGCTCGCAGCTGTTGCGGCGGACCGTTTGTTTCTGGCCTGGCAAGCGCAGCAATCGCACAACTGGCGCGAACTGGTGGGCGATTACATGGCGCTGTATGTGCCGCAGACCCTCGAACATCTGCCCACCGATGAAGCCTCGCAACTGGCGCAGTTGCGAACCCTCGATGCGCGGCTGGGTGTAAGCCTGTCGCCGGCGAAACTCAAACTGCCCGGCGCGCAGTTCAAACGCGCGCAATTGCTCGAGTATGACGGCGTGCCCATCGCCCAGATGACCTGGCTCGACGCCACCCACGGCCCGCTGGCGCTGTGCGTCACGCGCACCAACAGCGGCAGCCAGCCGCTGGCCCATGAGCGCCGTCACGGGATGAACGTGGTGTACTGGACCGAACGCGAGCACGCCTGGATGCTGATCGGCCATCACCCGGCTACCGAGCTGGAAGACATGGCGAAAATGTTTAAGACCCGGCTGAACGTTTAAAGAATTTTGTCACTATGCTGCTCGGGTGATTTTCCAAGAAGGATGGATTTATGCCGATTTCGCCACGCACAGCCCTGCTGGTCATCGACGTGCAGAACGACTTCATTCCCGGCGGCCAACTGGCCGTGCCGGAAGGTGATTTGATTGTTCCGCTGATCAACCGGCTCGCCGGGCAGTTCACGCAAGTGGTCATTGCCCAGGACTGGCACCCGGCCGGACATGCTTCGTTTGCTTCCAGCCATCCTGGCCGCCAGCCGTATGACTTGATTCAACTGCCATATGGCGAGCAGACTCTGTGGCCGGACCATTGCATTCAGGGCTCACGCGGTGCCGAGTTTCATTCGGGACTTGATCTGCCCCATGCGCAATTGATCATCCGCAAGGGCTGCAACCCGGACATCGACAGCTATTCGGCGTTTCTGGAAGCGGACCGCGTCACGACTACGGGTCTGGCCGGTTATCTGAAGGAACGCGGGATCGACACGGTGTATATGGTCGGTCTCGCGCTGGATTTCTGTGTGATGTTCTCCGCGCTGGATGCGCGGGCGGCTGGGTTCAATGCGTTTGTGGTGCTGGATGCGTGCCGGGCGATTGATTTGAATGGATCACTGGCGGCGGCGATCGAACGGATGCAAGTGGCCGGGGTTGGATTGATCCAGTCGACTGAGATCCTCTAATCCAGAACACTGATCGTTCCCACGCTCCGCGTGGGAATGCATACCGTGACGCTCCGCGTCACAGTGGACGCAGAGCGTCCATGGCGGCATTCCCACGCAGAGCGTGGGAACGATCATCACGAGTGCTAAACGGGGGTTGGCAGCCATAGCCTGAACCGCGCCCCACCCAACGGCGAACCCTCCACCGTCAACGTCCCGCCCTGCGCTTCCAGCGCCCGACGGCTGATTGCCAACCCCAGTCCAAACCCGCCGGTCGCCCGATCCCGGCTGCGATCCAGTCGATAAAACGGCTCGAAAATCCGCTCCCGCTCGTCTTCCGGAATGCCGATCCCGTCATCATCCACCCAGATCTCACAGCCCTTCGGGCAGACCTGCACGCCAATCTGAATGCGTTTTTCGCAATAGCGCATGGCGTTGCGCAGCAGGTTCTGAATCGCCCGGGCTGTCAGGCGTGGATCGAGGGTGAAGCGCTCCAGCTGATTGTGCAGCAGCACATCGATGACGATTTCCGGGGATTCCAGCTCTTCGTCGACGCTGCCCAGAATGCTGTCGATGAACTCGTCCAGCGACACTTCGACCTGCTCGGGCAACTTCGCCGGATTCTGCAAACGGCTGTAAGACAGCAACTCCAACACCAGCTCATCCAGTTCGCGGATGTGCGCGACCAGCCCTTGCAGGCGTTCGCGGCTGGCTTGCGGCAAGTCGTCGGACAGTGCCAGCGCCAGGCCGAAGTCCAGACGGGTCAGCGGCGTGCGCAGCTCGTGGGACACGGCGTTGAGCAGGTCCCGCTGCTGGTTGAGCAGGTTTTCGATGTCGCCGGCCATGGTGTCGAACACGTTGGCCAGGCTGCCGATGTTCGAGCTTGCGCCAATCTGCGTACGCTCGCTCAAATGGCCCTTGCCGAAACGTTCGGCCGTGCCCTTGAGGCGTTCCAGATCGCGCCAGTGCGGACGAAACCAGAGCAACAGGCACGCCAGCAGACTCGCGCCGATCAGCACGTTGATGCTCCAGTACAACAGGTTCACGTCCATCGGATCCGGCGGCACCACCATCTGCACCGCCATTTCGTCATTCAGCGGCGTGACCGCCAGCGTGCGCCAGCCCCAGTCGCCCACCCGCACCATGTTCTCGCCGCGCCGCAGGCGTTCTTGCTCGATGGCGGTGAAGCCGGGGTCATCGATACGGGCGAGCACGATGTGCAGCGGCTGGAAATCCTTGTCCATCGACGCCGCCAGTGCCGGCCACTGGTCCTGCGGCACCGCGCGAAACTGCTTGGTGATCAACGATTGCAGGCCACGGGAATAGTCGAGGTTGTAGGTGACGAATCGCTGCTTGAACGCCATCACCACCAGATCCGGCACCAGATAGATCGCCGCACTGTAGGAGACGATCGTCACCAGATAGAGGCGAAACAGGATTCTGAACATCGAATCAGCATTCCCACTCGGAACGGCTGAACAGATACCCCTTGCCCCACACAGTCTTGATCTTCCGCGCCTCGCCGGCGTGGTCGTCGAACTTGCGCCGCAGTTTGGAAATCGCTACGTCTACCGAGCGGTCGGTGCCGTTGAATTCGATGCCGCGCAGACGTTGCAGAATCTGGTCGCGGCTCAGCACTTCACCGGCGTGACGGGCCAGCACCACCAGCAGGTTGTATTCGCCGCTGGACAGCTCGACCGGTTGTTCGCGCCAGGTCACCGTGCGCTCCGACAGATCGATGCACAGATTGCCCATCAGGATCCGGTCGTTGGCGGTCATCGGCTCGCCGAGGCTGCTGCGCCGCAGCAATGTGCGCACCCGAGCCAGCAGGACGCGCGGCTCGCAGGGTTTGGTGACGTAATCGTCGGCGCCCATTTCCAGGCCCAGCACCTGATCGTGGCTGTCGTCGCGGGCGGTGAGCATCAGGATCGGCAGCGTTGCCGAGTCGGCGCGCAGCAGGCGACAGACCTGCAAACCGTCGAGGCCCGGCAGCATCAGGTCGAGAATCACCAGGTCCGGCGGATTGAGCCGTGCCCGCTCGCGCACATGGTCGCCACGACCGATCACGCTGACGGAGTAACCGTTGCGTTCCAGATAGCTGGAAATCAGTTCGGCGAGGGCGGTGTCGTCTTCGACCAGGAGGATGTTGGGCATTGAGGTGATCCAGAAATACAGTGGCGACCCATCGTCCGCTATCGCGAGCAGGCTCGCTCCCACATTTGGAATGCAATCCCTTGTGGGAGCGAGCCTGCTCGCGATGCTTTATCTGTCGCAATAAATATCAAGGCGTAAAGGATATACGCCCTCACCCGTCCCTGAGCAAAACCCTTACACAATTTCACACAGCACCTACAAAGCTTCACCGCTACCCTCGGCGACTGTCCGTAGGATGCGCAGATCAATATTGGGGGTTGTACATGTCGAAGAATCTGCTGGCCGGGCTCGGCCTGATCGCATTGGCGCTGACGCTGAGCGCCTGTGATAAATCCTCGAACGCCGAGGAACAGGCGCCGCCGGCCACCGTGCGGATCGAAACCCTTGAGGCGCGCCCCCTGTCGATCAGCAGCGAACTGAGCGGGCGGATTGCCGCGCCGCGCATTGCCGAAGTCCGCGCCCGGGTCGCCGGCGTGGTACTGCAACGTACCTACCGCGAAGGCAGCGACGTGAAAAAGGGCGACGTACTGTTCCGCATTGATCCGGCGCCGTTCAAGGCCGACCTCGATAGCGCCGAAGCCGCGCTGCGCAAGGCCGAGGCCAACGCGTTCCAGGCAAAACTGCAGGAGCAGCGCTACGCCCAGTTGATCGAAGACAAGGCCATCAGCGCTCAGGACTATGACAACGCCCGCGCCAACGCCCGGCAGACCGCCGCCGACGTGGCCGCCAACAAGGCTGCCGTCGAGCGGGCGAAGCTGAATCTGGGCTACGCCACCGTCACCGCGCCGATTTCCGGGCGCGTCGGTCGTGCTCTGGTGACCGAAGGCGCGCTGGTCGGCCAGAACGAAACCACGCCCATGGCGCTGATCCAGCAACTGAACCCGATCCACGCCGACCTCACCCAGTCGACCCGCGAACTCAATGAGCTGCGCCGGGCATTCCGTTCCGGCCAGTTGCAGCAGGTCGGTCAGGATCAGGTCAAGGCCACGCTGATCCAGGACGACGGCAGCCTCTATCCGTTGCCGGGCAAGTTGCTGTTCAGCGACATCACGGTCGATCCGGGCACCGGGCAGATCATCCTGCGCAGCGAGTTCCCCAACCCGGATCTCGATCTGTTGCCCGGCAGCTACGTTCGCGTGCGCCTGGAACAAGGCGTGATCCAGCACGGTCTCACCGTGCCGCAACGCGCGGTACAGCGTGACAGCGCCGGTGTGGCGCAAGTCCTGACTGTCGACGATCAGATGCGTGTTGCCCAGCAGCCGGTGCAGCTTGGCGCTGTGCAGAACGACCGCTGGATCGTCACCGGTGGCCTGAAGGCCGGCGACCGCATTGTCATCGAAGGCCTGCAACACGCCCGTCCGGGCGAAGTGGTGCAGATCGACGACACCCCTCTTCCACTTGCCCAGACCTCTGGTCAGTAAGCAGGACGCTCTTCTATGCCGCAGTTCTTTATCGACCGCCCGGTGTTCGCCTGGGTCGTCGCGTTGTTCATCCTGTTGGCCGGTGCGCTGGCCATCCCGCAATTGCCGGTGGCGCAATACCCCGACGTCGCGCCGCCGCAGATCGAAATCTACGCCGTTTACCCGGGCGCCTCGGCGCAGACCGTCGATGAAAGCGTGGTCAGCCTGATCGAGGAAGAGCTCAACGGCGCCGATCACCTGCTGTACTTCGAATCGCAAAGCAGCCTCGGCAGCGCCACGATCAAGGCCACGTTCCAGCCGGGCACCAACCCGGAGCTGGCGCAGGTTGATGTGCAGAATCGCCTGAAGGTAGTCGAGTCACGCCTGCCGCAAGCGGTCAATCAGCAAGGTTTGCAGGTGGAGAAAGTCTCCGCCGGCTTCCTGTTGCTGATCACTTTGACCTCCAGCGACGGCAAGCTCGACGACGTGGCGCTCAGCGATTACCTGGCGCGCAACGTGATGAACGAGATCAAGCGCATCGACGGTGTCGGCAAGGCCCAGTTGTACGGCGCCGAGCGGGCGATGCGGATCTGGGTCGATCCGCAGAAGCTGATCGGTTTCAACCTGACACCCGCTGACGTCAACGCCGCCATCGCCGCGCAGAACGCCCAGGTGTCTGCCGGCAGCATCGGCGATCTGCCGAACCCGAGCACCCAGGAAATCACCGCGACGATTCTGGTCAAGGGCCAATTGTCGACGCCGGAAGAGTTCGCCGACATCGTGCTCAAGGCCAACCCGGACGGCTCCACCGTGCGCATCAAGGATGTGGCGCGGGTCGAGATCGGCAGCCAGGAATACCAGTTCGGCACCCGTCTGAACGGCAAGCCGTCCACCGCCGTCGGCGTGCAACTGTCGCCGGGCGCCAACGCTTTGAGCACCGCCACGCTGATCCGGGCAAAGATGGATGAACTGTCGCGCTACTTCCCGGCGGGCGTGGAATACAAGATCCCCTACGACACTTCGCCATTCGTGAAGGTCTCGATCACCAAAGTGATCTATACCCTCGGCGAAGCCATGCTGCTGGTGTTCGCGGTGATGTTCCTGTTCCTGCAGAACATCCGTTACACCCTTATTCCAACCCTGGTGGTGCCGGTGGCGCTGATGGGTACCTTCGCCACCATGCTGGCGCTGGGGTTCTCGATCAACGTGCTGACCATGTTCGGCATGGTGCTGGCCATCGGCATTCTGGTGGACGACGCCATCGTGGTGGTGGAGAACGTCGAACGGATCATGGCCACCGAAGGCCTGTCGCCCAAAGAAGCGACACGCAAGGCGATGAGCCAGATCACCGGCGCTATCATCGGCATTACCCTGGTGCTGGTGGCGGTGTTCATTCCGATGGCCTTCATGCAGGGTTCGGTGGGTGTCATCTACCGCCAGTTCTCGCTGTCGATGGCCACCTCGATCCTGTTTTCGGCCTTCCTCGCCCTGACCTTGACCCCGGCACTGTGCGCCACCTTGCTCAAGCCGATTGCCAAGGGCGAACACCACGAAAAAACCGGGTTCTTCGGCTGGTTCAACCGCCGTTTCGAGCAACTGACCGATCGCTATCAGGCCTGGGTCGGTTACGCGCTGAAACGCACCGGTCGTTACCTGCTGATCTACGTTGTGTTGCTGGTCGGCCTAGGCCTGTGCTTCGCGCGCCTGCCCTCCTCGTTCCTGCCGGTCGAGGATCAGGGTTACACCATCACCGACATTCAACTGCCACCCGGTGCAAGCAAGAACCGCACGGTGCAGGTGGTCGAGCAGATCGAAGCGCACAACGCCGGCGAACCGGGTGTGGGCGACAGCACCGTGATTCTCGGTTTCAGTTTTTCCGGTAGCGGGCAGAACGCCGCGCTGGCGTTCACCACGCTCAAGGACTGGTCACAGCGCGGCAGCGACGACTCGGCAAGTTCGATTGCCGACCGCGCCAACATCGCCCTGAGCCAGATCAAGGATGCCGTGGCGTTCGCCGTGCTGCCGCCGCCGGTGGATGGTTTGGGTACGTCCAGCGGCTTCGAGTTCCGCCTGCAGGATCGCGGCGGCCTCGGTCATGCGACCTTGATGGAGGCTCGCACCCAGTTGCTCGCGGCCGCCGAGAAAAGCCCGATCCTGATGAACGTGCGTGAAAGTGCGCTGGCCGAAGCGCCGCAAGTGCAGCTGGAAGTGGATCGCAAGCAGGCCAATGCACTTGGGATTTCCTTCGCCGACGTCGGCAACGTGCTGTCCACCGCCATCGGCTCCTCGTACGTCAATGACTTCCCCAATCAGGGGCGGATGCAACGGGTTGTCGTGCAGGCCGAAGGCGACCGTCGCAGTCAGGTCGATGACCTGCTGAAGATGCACGTGCGCAACGACGCCGGGAAAATGGTGCCGCTGTCGGCATTCGTGCGAGCCACATGGACTCAAGGCCCGGCGCAGCTGACCCGTTACAACGGCTACCCGGCGATCTCGATTTCCGGCGAGCCGAAACCCGGCCACAGCACCGGCGAAGCCATGGCGGAAATCGAGCGGCTGGTGGCCCAGGGGCCGACAGGCCTGGGTCAGGAATGGACCGGTTTGTCACTGCAGGAACGTTTGTCCGGCAGTCAGGCGCCGATTCTGCTGGGCCTGTCGCTACTGATCGTGTTTCTGTGCCTGGCGGCGTTATACGAGAGCTGGTCGATTCCGACATCCGTGCTGCTCGTCGTACCGCTGGGCGTGCTTGGCGCGGTGCTGGCGGTGACTTTGCGCGGGATGCCCAACGACGTGTTCTTCAAGGTCGGGCTGATCACCATCATCGGTCTGTCGGCGAAGAACGCGATCCTGATCATCGAGTTTGCCAAGAGCCTGTATGACGAAGGTCACGATCTGATTGATGCCACGCTGCAAGCGGCGCGTCTGCGGTTGCGGCCGATTGTCATGACTTCGCTCGCGTTTATTCTGGGTGTGGTGCCGCTGGCGATTGCCACCGGCGCGAGTTCGGCGAGCCAGCAGGCGATTGGTACCGGGGTGATTGGCGGGATGATTACCGCAACATTGGCGGTGATTTTCGTGCCGGTGTTTTTCGTTGTCGTAATCAAGCTTGTACGCCGGTTCACCAAGCCTGATTGATAGAGCGCTCCCGGCGCGGTGGCCAGAGGTCGCCGCGCTGGGCTAAGGTGTCTGAACCGCCCTGGCCCATCGAGTCCCCATGCGCTTCCTCGCCCGTACCCACCCTCGCCTGTCTGCCGCTGCTTTGTTTGGGCTTGCCGTCGGCCTGCTCACACCCGCCGACTCCGTCATCAGCAAAATCCTCATCGGCTGGAATGCCGGGATCTGGACGTACCTGATCCTGATGCTTTGGCTGACCATCCGCGCCAAAGCGCCGGACGTCAAACGCATCGCCGAAGTCGAGGATGAAAATGCCGGGCTGGTGCTGTTCGTCGTCTGTATCGCCGCTTTGGCCAGCCTGGCGACCATTACTGTCGAACTGGCTGGCAGCAAGGACCTGGAAACCACCCGAAAACTCCTGCACTACGGTTTTACCGCATTGACCGTGATTGGCTCATGGCTGCTGATCGGGGTGATCTTCTGCGTCCACTACGCCCGTCTGTTTTACACCTGGGACGGCAAGGAGCCGGCGCTACGCTTTTCCGAAGGCCTGACGACACCCGATTACTGGGACTTTCTGTACTTCTCGTTCACCATCGGCGTCGCTGTGCAGACGGCAGATGTCGGCGTGGCCACGCGAGAGATCCGCAAGATCGTGCTGGCACAGTCGTTGATCGGGTTTGTGTTCAACACGGCGATTCTCGGGTTCTCGATCAACATTGCGGCAGGGTTGTTTGGTTGACAAAAAATACTCCATGAACAGCACTCATGCTTCACCTTTTTCTCGGTTTGTAAACTGTCAGGTATGACAGTTTACAAACGCCGGTCTTAAGCGCTCTGATAGGGAATCCGGGAAGTTCCATTACCTGGATATCCAAAATGTCATCAATGCAGAGACAACTTTTATGAAAAATATCAAAAGCATGGCCAAGGCCGGTAATTGCTCTGGAACCGTTGGCGTTGACAAGCCATTCAATGCTCAACTGGTAGAGCTGACATCGAAAGTATTTCCCCCTCCATTTGGTTCAGCTTTGGTCATGTTTGCCAGGCATCGCGAACCACACCCGAGCTACAAAACAAAAGAAATCTATATTTCGTTCGGTAGAAGTTTGGCGAATGATGAATACATTGTCACACCAGAGTCCAATCAGGTCCGTATCACCTTTGTCGATAACACTGTATCGACGGAGCCTTTGATTTATTCGCAGAAAAGCGGAGTCGCAACGTTGGCATTTGACAGTGAAGAAAGCATTTTTTCGGGAGAATTGACAAATGTCGTATTGCTGAATCAGGACGAAGAAGACGTGGAGCTGCTGGTCAACCTAAAATTCAGTGCACGCGGTGATGTCTATAACGCAGGATTCAATAAGAATTCGAAGGTTGCTTGAGACGCATGAATATTGGCACGCAATAAAAAAGGAAGCATTGCTTCCTTTTTTATTGATCTCTTATTACAGAGTCGTCTAAAAGTTATAACGGGCACCAATATTCAAGCCTATTGGCCGCTCTATATTTTTCCCGTTGCTGTAGTCCGCATCAAAGTGCACCTGCAGGCGGTCGGTCATGGCAATTGCCACGCCAACGGCCAGTTCACCTCGACTGCCCGACAAGTCATTGTTGAATACATTGTTGTTGACCTTGACCTCATTGTTTTTCGCGAACTCGTGTGCCATCGCGACACGGGCGTAAGGTTGAACTTTCAAATCGCGTTCGAGCACAAATGTGCGTCCCACGGTCATGCCGGCCTCACCCAGGAGTGATCGAGTACGGTCGCCATCGGCTTGCATGTCGTTATCCAGGGAGAAATGCTTGCCCTCAATGACCACGCCGGACCACTTGGTGTAGGGCTCAATGAAAACACCATCATCCAGTTTGATGTGCCGCCCCAGCTCGACTGAACCACCCAGTCCCGTGTTGTCGTAATCGCCCTTGGCCCTGCCACCGTCACTCAAGCCGACTTTTGCGTCGTTGCGAAAGCGGTTCACCTTGAGCACAGCATCAACGTAATAACCGCTGAGCGGGTCAATCCAAGTGAGGTAGGTTCCCAGATAATTGCTTGTAACCGTGCCGGAAGTGCCGCCATCCAGGTTCAGATCCGACTTGCTGTGCCCTGCCATCACGCCGATCAGCCATTGTCCGTCTCCAAATGGCAGTGGAGTATCAGCGCCTAACGTAAAACCCTGCTGGGTTTGTTGGTAGCCGACACCTGAGGCATCGGCGACATTGTATTTGTTGCCATAGGTACGCCCCCAGGCACCACCTTGCCCACCGTTGAAACGCAACTCGCCCATGCGCGAACGAAGTGAGGCAAGTTCGCCATACCACACGGTCGGCGCAGTGTTGAATAGCGCCAACACCGAACGCGCTCCAGGGCTGACCGTTTTGGTTGTGGGGTCAAGAATCCAGTCATTGCCGTTTTTTTCCAGACCGTATGAGTAGGTGCCAAGGTCGACAGGACGATTCATGAAGAACTCCGCATCGCCCCCGGCAGTCTGAACCACCCGGATCGGTTGACCGGCCGCCGGATCAACACCGGAACTGCTGATTGCGAGCTCATGGCGACCCGTCGCTGTCCCCGTCACATTCAGCAAGTCTGTCTGACCCGTGGTGAAGTCAGTGCCCAACTCGAAACGGCCAGCTCCCGCCAGTTGCCCGACGTTCAATTGATAAAAAGCATTGTCAGCGCCGAAGCGCACGGTGCCACCGTTCAAAGTAAGGTTTTCAATCTGGCCATCGCCCACCAGAACCCAACGAGATGTGTCGTTGATGGTTGCATGAGAAACGTTTTCCAAACGCCCGGTCAGCGCCGAGTTGTTTTGCAATACCAATTCAGCCGTGCTGCCAGCTTCATTGATGACATTGCCATTCAAGGTACTGTTATTCACCGTCATCGAGGCCGTTGCACCGCCCCGTACATCCAGTATCGTGCCGTTGCCTGCCACCAGATTCGCATTGTCCAGAGTGATGGTCGCTCTGGACGATCCAGCGTTGGCAAAGTCGACCAGAATGGCGGAGCCCGTTACGCCTTCAACGGTTGTATTGGCAAGGCTCAGTGTCGCAGGCTGGATGGAGTTACCGTCCAGCCCAACGATTACACCGGTTTGTCCTCCTTTGATTGTGCTGTCCGTTGCCGTTGCCTGACCGCTGGCCTGGCGCAACCCATAACTGCTGGCACCCGTTGCTTGAAGGGTTGAGTCGACAATATCCAGACGACTGAACGCGCTAACCAATGCGCCGCCCGTCACGCCGGTTATGACGCTTTTGCCGCTTACGGTGGCAGTCGATCCGGTCAGGGTACTTGCGTCACGCACAACCTGGAGCCCGATCCGATTGCCATTGATCGTGCTGTTTTTAATGCTGCCATCGCTGTTGACAAGTGTCACCGCTGCCAAACCACTTACACCTGAAACGTTCGCGCCGCTCAGATTAACTTGTGAACCATTGCGGGCAGCAATTTGTTGGGTATTACCCGCGTTGACATTGAGTACTGAAGCATCCGTGTTGATAAACAAGGTGTCAGCACCATTGACATTCAAGGTTGCATTGGAAGTGAGCGTCCAGTCCTCGGGAGTGCCTCCAGTAATCGTTGTGGTCCCTCCGATCAGAGTTCCTGCGATGGCCATTTGCGAAAACGGAGCCAGAACCGATGAAAGCACTAGCCCCCAACGGATATCGTGTAGAAGTAAATTCAATACTGTTCTTTGCATAGTGAACACCTGTTATTTAAGGCAGGCCACGGAGAAAGGGCCATGAAAACGAGGCTCGCTAAGCTAGCTTGAAATAGCGCCAATTTATGTAGGATTAATCTCTTTTTTTCTTCGGAAAGGTCCACCATAAAACTTTTATACGGTGAACAAAGTAACAGCAGACAGCACGCCCGACTCACCGGTCGCACTGTCTGCCGCCCGCTTCAAGGTGCGGGGTAAACCTCGTCACAGAACTGCGCCTCACTGTTTGTCAGCAGGATGAAATGCTGCGCCTTTGCTGAATCGGGAGTCGGTGTTGTACCCGAACGAGTAATGGTATAAGACAGCACTCCGTTTGCCCGGTTGGCTGGTTTGAAGTGTGTTGCATATGTACCAATGTCAATGGGTGCGCCTGCATCCGGATAAGGATCAGGTACGTCTAGCTCTGCTTCAGTATCCGTCCCTGGAACCAGTACTGGAGGAGTGGTATCAGTATACGCTGCGAAACTCAACGTAATTTTTTCGCCAGGAACGGTGTAGGCACTTTTCGGAATGATGACACGCAAGTTCCGCCGAGAAGTTCCGTCACCGGCTCCCCAGTTCAATGTCGCACAACCGATTCTTTTCAGTGGACCAGCAAGATTTTGCACTTCAGGTGCCGGTGTCTGGATTGGAAACGCAGCAACAGGAATATCTTTTGGAGTACAGGAAATCGGGTTGGGATTGCTATCACTATGAAGTATCCAGTGGACAGGTTTGGTGCCTGGACCTTGAGTGAATATAGTGCTCCAGGGTAAAGGCGCCGGTAGTATTGTGCCCTCATCACCGTCCTTCAGTTCGAAAGTTCTCACCAACTCACCGTCATAGTAGATCGAAGCTTTCCAACCTTCTTCGGTAGGAGGGGCGGCGAACAGTTCGACAGAAAGCGTCGCATCATTCCCGTAGTCCGATTCCTCTACCTTGTCTGTACTACCGCCCGCAAACTGCAATACAGGTTGCTTAAGATCAGGGTTGTCCGGATCGGGCTCATTGGGATTGACAGGGCCGATGTAGAAGATATTGACAAGGGTCGTGTCCTTGTTGCCACCAATACGTCGATTGCCTCTGAACATGGCATAACTGAATTCGGTTGTTTCATCACCGTCGGTATTGCCGTATACCTTCTTGATCGTGGCATAGGGTACATCCCAGATCAGCTTTCCACCAACGGCGCCACTGACGGGTTTCTCACCCAACTCCTCACTACCCCAATAAGCCGCCAAGGTGTCTGTTGGCGCATTCGGAACAGGCACTTCGGCCTTAAGAGTAACGCCCTGATTGCAGTCAGCCAGATCAATCAGATCGTCTGCAGCCAGTGGTACTACCGGAATTTCAAACACCGTCGGATCGGCAATCCGTCTGATTTCGCGGGTGACGGGACTCGATTTTTTTCCCACGTTACCGGCAAGATCCCTTACTTGATAGATAACCGAGTTATTACCCTCTTCAGCGTCAACGTAGGCTTGGATGGGTATCGTAAATTCACGGGAAGCAGGCAAGGTGACTTTAAGTACCGGCTCGTCAATCTCCGGAACCGGAGCCTTGCCAAACCAGGCCCACAATTCGTCCGTGGCGTGATAATTGCCGTAAGCCGCAGCAGTCAAATTGATACCGTTCGGATTATTCGCGATGACGGCTTCGTCGATGACGCTGCCAGGCGGGATGGAGGCCGGGTAATTGGCCGCCTTGGGAGAAAGATTGGAAGCCGGCTCTTTGACTCTGTAAGGCGCCGTCCGGTCAATGATGTATGTCTTAATATCCGAATGGCCTTCATTGACTGCACCGTACCAGTAGATATATTGAACTTCGTATTCTGTTGGAGTCTCCGGTGTCGTTTTCTCGCTCATCCATTCCCCTAACGGAATGTTTTTTTGCAAAGGCCATTGGCGAGCGGCAATCGGCCCCAGTATTTGCATGGGTTCGATGTCGAGCCAGGGGGTTGTGCCTTTTACACGAATTTTGAACTCGATCAGATCATCTTCATCTTCTGGTTCAGTTGGCTTTGGGATGGTGTACACAAGTGGCGCGGCAAGCGCTGCCACCGGAATACGCAAGTCGCCGCCAGGCAGCGTTTGTGCAGGAATGGTAACGGCTGGAGGATCTGCGAACGCTCCAGATGCGCCATAACTTTTCTGAAGTAAAACCCTCCTGGACAATATAGCTTTTTCAACCCGACTGTTCATTTTAAAACTCCCGCTATTAAATTTATCAAGACGTTATATTTTCGATTACCGCTTTCCCCACAGTACTGCTCAAAACTCACTCACCGTCGAACTTCAAGGGCCGCAGGGCAGTTCTTGACCCGGCAGAATTCTGTCAATTTTTGCCAGTGCGACCTCGGACGTTCCTACTAGTCTTCTTCCACGATACATTCGATAAATAACAGTGACCGAGGACTCCCTCTCCATGGGTTTTATATGTACATCGTAGGGCTCCACCAAGAGCGAATATCCTTCACGAATGTCCTTGTCAGTCAGACTAGTCCGTACATTTCTCCATCTCGCGCGAACGATCTCCAGGCCGCTGCCATTTGGCGAAGAATAGCCTCGCCAGGTCACTTCACATCGATCGCCTGTTCTAAATAAAGTTAATGGAGGAACACGAATATGTATGCCTTCCCAAATCGGCGGAGTTGTTTGGCAGTTGTAGTAACCCCAGATATCGGTATTCAAAAATTCGACACCTTCCAGATCGACCGGTACAGGCGTGCGATCAATCGTCAGGTTCCGCCGCTGTGATTTGGATGGATTATCGGCCGTGTCTAAAAGGTCATACCAGAGTTCTCCGACGCCATCATTCAACAAGTGCTCGGGGCCGATATGTATCCTGAACTCAGGCCGCATATCTTCGGGGCGGTAGATGTTCTGGATTTTTACCGGGGTTTGGCCGGGCTGCTCAAAGTTCACAGTCAGAATATCCCGCTCCCCGGGATCGGTGGCCGGCTCTTTCCAGAGGGGGACGACAACGTCAATCCCCGTGAGGAGTAACTCGAGCGGAATCCATCCCTCCGGATCGATTACCGGATCGTCTACGCCGTCGACCTGCGGCGGATCGAAATCCAACGGATCACTTGAGATCATGAGCAAAACCCTTCTTGAACATGGCTGAATGTCAGATATTGCATTGACTGGGCGCTGACCAGATTAAGCGCCGTGTCGAAGCGATCGCCAACTGTCAGATCTGACAGGTCTTTCTACCGTCGGTCGGTTTTTCTTGTGAGGAAGCGGTTTTTCTGACTTGACGAGGAGCCGAGAAACGGCTTTCCTGAAACCGGTTTCATGGCATAACAACAAGGTCCACCCCCTATGAATGACTTCTCCAGCGCCCAGCGCAGCCGCGTCACCATGCTAGACGTCGCCGAACACGCCGGCGTGTCCAAGGCAAGCGTCTCGCGCTTCATCGGCGACGACCGCGCCCTGCTCTCCGATGCGATTGCCCAGCGCATCGAGCAGGCGATTGCCGAACTCGGCTACCGTCCCAATCAAATGGCTCGAGGCTTGAAGCGCGGCCGCACCCGCCTGATCGGCATGCTGGTGGCCGATATCCGCAACCCCTATTCGATTGCCGTGATGCACGGGGTGGAAACCGCCTGCCGCCAACACGGTTACAGCCTGGTGGTGTGCAACACCGACCGCGATGACGAGCAGGAACGCCAGCACCTGGCGCTGTTGCGCTCGTACAACATCGAAGGGCTGATCGTGAACACCCTGGGCCATCACCGGGATGAGCTGGATGAGTTGAAGCGGGAAATGCCGCTGGTACTGGTGGATCGCAAAGTCGATGGGCTGGAAAGCGACATGGTCGGGCTGAACAACCCGCAAGCCATCGAGATGGCGCTCGAACATCTTCAGCAACGTGGCTATCAAGATGTACTGCTGGTGACCGAACCCTATGACGGCACCAGTTCGCGGATCGAGCGGGTCAGCAGCTTTCAGCAGCAGATTGGCCAGCGCAAAGACATGCGTGGCGCGGTACTGGAAACTGACTCTAGCCTTGTGAACGATCTTCAAACCTTTTTGAACACACCTGATAACGGCCCGAAAGCCCTGTTCTGCGCCAATGGCGTGGCGGCGCTGGCTTGCACCCTGGCGCTGCGCGAGATTGGCTGCCGATTGTTCGAGGATGTCGGGTTGATCGCCCTGGATGATCTGGATTGGTATCCGTTGGTGGGCAGCGGGATTACTGCCCTTGCCCAGCCAACTGCCGAGATCGGGGCGCAGGCGTTTGAGTGTTTGCTCAAGCGGTTGCGTGGGAATGATGAAGCGGCGCGGACACTGGATTTTGCGCCGGTGCTTATTGAGCGCGGTTCGACCCGTGGGTTTTGTAGTGACTAATACGGCCTCTTCGCGGGCAAGCCCGCTCCCACAGGTATTGGGGTGTACCTGAGATTTGTGAGCGACCCGCTATCTGTGGGAGCTGCGGTGCGACGATTCGACTTGCCAGCGATGAGGCCAAAAAGAACAACACAGCCTTGGCTGATTTTTTTTGAACAAAAATGAAACCGGTTTCAGAGGTAAATAACAATGAATAAACCCGCCGTTTCCAGCAATTTCCCCAACCAAGGCTCGACCCATGTGTCATGCACGGATCATGACTCTTTTGCCCAAGTGACTAAACCCGCCGTTT